>CASFTV010000040.1 GCA_949297765.1 uncultured bacterium
ATTTTCCTGTCTGCCGTTTGCTTTCGCCGTCGCGATCTGCCCGTCCATGTGATAGGTGAACGAGGCAACTTCCACGCCATTCTCTTTCACACTGCTCACTTTGTCCAGCCACGAATAACTATAACTCCGCTTTCCCTCTTTTACAAGCCGGCCGGCGGCATCATATTCCTATTTCGTGATTTTTCCGTTGCATTCGCTCGACACAAGCTGATTGGCTTTGTCATAGGAGATATGGTCCTGTCATGGGGCTCCAATATTGCCCGGTGTGAATGGGAACAAGAACAGATATTGTCTCCATGTTTTCCTTTCTTTTGATTACGGAGAAATCTCGATAATCAAATCAGGAAACAGCCCCTTTCAAGTGCCTTCTCTTAAAATGTGCGAAATTTTCCGGCCGTTATCACCTGAGCAGTACAAATCCCTGTATCAAGATTCATATAAGGAATCGAAATAAAAACAAGATTTTGGATTGTCTCTGAAAAACTGTCCAGAATCTCATTCTGACTACGTCCGCGGAAAAGAAATCCCGATCCCCGAAGATGCGGAGATCGGGATTGTCCGACCAGTCGTTTCCCTGGAATCAGAGGCAGAAATAGCGGATCGTAATATATACGGACGATGCCAGAAGAGCGCACGCAGTCACGGGAACACCATAAGAGGCAAAAATCCGGAAGTTGACTTTGTGGCCGGATTGCTGAGCCAGTCCGGCGGTCACCAGATTCGCCGCGGCACCGTAGAGCGTGAAATTCCCACCGAGACAGAGCGCCAGCGCCACACCCCACCAGAGCAGATGCTGAAGCGGAACATTGCCCTGAAATGCGGGTACCGTTTTCAGAAAACCGAGGATGATCGTGACCGCAACCGCTGTGAAGGAGACATTGTTGATGACTGCAACTGCGAGTCCGCAGATCCACATCAGCGTCAGGATGATCGCCAGCGGATGCCAATCCGCCGTGAACTGGAGATAGCTTCCGACTTTCGACATCACGCCCGCATAGTCCGCTCCCGCCACGATGATGAACAATCCGAGGAAGAAGAAGAGGGTCCCCCACTCGATCTTCTCAAGCATCTGATCAACATTCACGCGGCAGACCGCAAGACAGACCGCCGCGCCTGTCATGGCAACCACGCAGGGCTGGATGCCGAAGATCCCGTGAACCAGAAATCCCAGAATTGTCAGCAGCATGATGATTCCGGCTTTTTTCAGCGTTGCGGCATCGGTGATCGACTGGCTCTCATCCATTTCCATAATCCGCGCACGCTGTTCCACGGTAACGGTCATTTTGCGCCCGTAATAGAAAAAGAGCACGGTGCAGTAGAGCAGCAGGATCAGAAGAATGAACGGCGCAAGATTGATCAGGAACGCCATGAAGTTCAGGTTCACCGTCGATCCGATGATCAGGTTCGGCGGATCTCCGATCAGGGTGGCGGTTCCGCCGATGTTGGAGGCAAGGGTCTCCGCCATGATGAACGGGACAGGGGATACTTTCATCTGGGAGGCGACGATGAAAGTCACCGGAATCACCAGAAGAACCGTCGTCACGTTGTCGAGGAACGCCGAGAGAATCGCAGTTGCCATCACCAGCAGGATCATGGTGCGGGCCGGATAGCCGCGCGCCAGTTTGACGGCTTTGATCGCAATAAACTGAAAAAGTCCGGTTTTGCTCAGAATGTTGACGAGCAGCATCATGCCGGCCAGCGTGAAGATCACGTCGAAATTCACATATTTGGAGTAGTTGTCGAGAGCGTTGTATTTCCGGGCGGCATCCAGAATTTCCGGAGCGGCTTTCGGTACGACGTTCGCCTGAATGGACGGACCTTTTACCTTCCCGGAAGCCGAGATCTTCTGCTCAATGGCAGGAGGGGTCTGCTGTTCATCGGGGGACTGGGCTTCATGACCGGCGGGAAGCACGAAAAGAAGCATCAGTGCCGAGCCGACAAGCACACAGGCCGTCTTATGGATTTTCTCCGTCGCAATCACGGCGAAGGTAATGACGAAAATGGCTGCCGCCGCCCAGAATTTGAACGCCGACGGCGTTTCCGCCACGGTGGCGAGCAGTGGAGTGAACGAACAAAGAGTCAGCATTTGCGTTTAACCTCGAAGTACATTGGTTACCAGTTCGATGTAGGTGATGACACCCAGCAGTTTCCGGTCCTTTCCGACCACCAGAAGAGAGGGAAGGGAGTTCTTGACGATGTTGACCGTAAGCTGGAACAGCGGAATTTCCGGAGATACCGTGTGCTTCGGTTCGGTCATGACATCCTTCACCAGCAGTTTCCGTTCCTCCTTCAGAAGCGTTTCAAACGGCTCAAACTGATTGAGGAAGGAGAGGTTGTCGAGCATCATGATGTATTCGGGGATCGCCCGGCGGATGATGTCCTCGCAGGAGATCACTCCCCGGATGACGCCGTCGTCATCCACAACAGGTACTTCGCGGCGTTTTTCTTCCGAGAGCAGGTCCAGCGCGGCGCTGAGCGGATCTTCCGGCTTCACCACCCGCGGATTCTTCAGCATTACATCTTCCGCCGTCAGCGTGTGTTTGATTTCCACCCGGTCCGCGTTCAGAACGCTGATGAAGCCCTGCGCCGATTGCGAAGAGGTCAGTTTGTTGATTGCCTCCGGGTCCAGAAGCAGATATTTTGAAAACGCCGCGAGCGCCTTCAGATAGACAACCGAGGTCGTTTCCGAAATCATGCAGCAGAGAATCAGACGGGTTTCCGTCTTGTCGTTCTCCTGAAGTTTCACCGGCGTTTTCAGAATACCGATTCCGATGTCCAGATCCTGCAGTTCCGGGTGACGCATGTGGGGAAACGCAAGTCCGGAATCGTATGTGATGCCGCAGGCATCTTCCCGTTCGATCATCTCCTTCGCCGCAACGGACGGAGGAAGCGGAAGCCGGACGACCTTCGACATTTTCATCAGAAGGTTCGTGTAGAGCTCGGAACGGGTGGTTCCTTCAAGATTGAAAAAGATCAGGCTTTGGTTCAAAAGCGATGACAGTTTCATCTTCCTTACTCCTATTTGTTTGTGTTCTGATCATCCGCCGCAGCCGACGGATCTATTGCAGGAAACTTCCGGCCTGTTCTCTTCCGTCCCCGTCCGCGGAGAAACGGTTTCCCGCCGCGCGGAGGAAACGGAAGCCGGAAGTCCGTTGAATTCCTTTCCTCTGGAAACTAGCGCAACCCGACGCGTTTCCGGACAATGTCCATCGTCCGGACCGCTTCCGCCCGGGCGCGTTCTCCTCCCGATTTCAGAATCGCATGGACATAATCCATGTTCGCCAGAAGTTCCTCTCTCCGTTTGCGCATCGGGGCAAAGTATTCCACATACGCTTCGAAGAGAGCCTGCTTGGCGTGTCCGTAGCCGTAGCCGCCGGAAAGGTAGTTCCGGCGCATCTGCTCAATCTGTTCCGGCGCGGCAAAAAGACGATACAGCTGGAAGATGGAACTCGTGTCGGGATCTTTCACCTCCTCCACGGTTTTCGAGTCGGTTTTGATGGACATGAATTTCTTCCGCATCGCCTTTTCTTCGCCGAAGATTTCGATCGTGTTGTTGTAGCTCTTCGACATTTTCTGGCCGTCGAGTCCCGGAATCACCGCGACGCTTTCGCTGATCTTCTCATCCGGGATGACGAAGGTGTCGCCGTAGGTCTGATTGAATTTGATCGCGATGTCCCGGGTCATTTCCAGGTGCTGCTTCTGATCCTTCCCGACCGGCACCAGGTCGGAGCGGTAGATCAGGATATCCGACGCCATCAGCACCGGATAGGAGAAAAGCCCGTTGTTCGGCTGAAATCCCTTTGCGATTTTATCCTTGTAGCTGTGCGCCCGCTCCAGAAATCCGAGTCCGGTGATGCAGTTGAGAATCCAGGTCAGTTCGCAGACCTCCGGAACATCCGACTGGCGGAAGAACACGGTCTTTTCCGGATCAATCCCGCACGCGAGAAAATCCACGGCGAGGCGTTCGATCCGTGCTTTCAGGTCTTCCGGCTTCGGATTCGTGGTCATGGAGTGGTAATCGGCGATGAACAGGAAGCACTCGCCCTCGTTGCTGTTCTGGAGGTCGATGCACTGCTTCATCGCGCCGAAGTAGTTGCCGATATGGGGTATTCCGGAAGGCTGAATCCCTGTAAGAATGCGTTTCATGGCGTTGCCTTTCGTTATTTTGCAAGATCAATTCGAGTCATGTGTCCGTTCAGATCCCCGTCGGAGGACTTGAGCGCCGCGGGATCGCTTCCTTCCGAGATCGCTGTTGCGAGTGTCTCGTTGGAAATATAGGATTCGAAGCGTTCCACCGCCTCCCGGACGATCGCATCCGCGGAGTGATAACGCAGTGTAATCCGGTCGGAGACCTGCAGATCCGCCTCCTTGCGCATGTTCTGCACCCGGCTGACGAATTCCCGTGCAATGCCTTCCAGAATCAGCTCGTGCGTCAGTTCCGTGTCGAGCGCGAGGGTGATGCCGTGATCGGTGGCAACCGTGACGCCCGGTTTTTCCGCCCGGTTGATGCTGAGATCGGCTGCCGTGATCGTGACGGAGGTCCCGTCGCCGAGGTCCAGTTCATGCGATCCGCCGTTCTCCAGCGCGCGGATCTGCTGCGCGGAAAGTGCGGCGATGCGCGCGGCGGCGTTCTTCATCTTCGGCCCGAGTTTCGGCCCGAGCTGCTTGAAGTTCGCTTTGGCGGAGAGTTCGACCAGTCCGTCGTCGGAGTCCTGAACGAGAATCTGCTTGACGTTCAGCTCCTCCGAGATGATGTCGGCGGTTTCGGAGAGCATCGCGCGGACTTCCGGATCGGCCGCCACGAGAATCGCCTTCGAAAGCGGCTGGCGGATTTTCAGATTGCGCTGGGTCCGCAGAAAACGGCCGAGCGTCACCGCGTTCATGGTGCTTTCCATCTGCCGTTCCAGACGGGGATCGCGTTCGGTCGCCTCTTCCGGATAGTCGCACAGATGGACCGACTCCGGCATCTCCTCCGTCCGGAGCGCCCGGTAGATCTCCTCCGTCAGGAACGGAATGAACGGCGCCGCGCATTTGGCGAAGGTCAGGAGAACGTAGTACAGTGTGGAATAGGCGTCGAGCTTGTCGTTGTCGTTCTGGCTTTTCCAGAAACGGCGGCGGCTCCGGCGGATGTACCAGTTCGTCAGGTCTTCCGCGAACTTCTCGAACCGGTTCGCGGCCTTCTGAAGATGGTAGGAATCCATCGCGGTCCGGATTTCCGAAACCATGTCCGCCAGCGAGGAGAGAATCCAGCGGTCGAGCGGATTGGACGGATGTTCCGGCGCTTTGAGTCCGCCTTTCGGCGGCTCCCAGTGATCCACGTTCGCATAGGTCGTGAAGAAGCTGTATGCGTTCCAGAGTGGGAGCATCACCCCGCGCAGAACCTCCTTGATTCCCTCTTCGGAGAATTTGAGGTCTTCCGCGCGCACCACCGGCGAGCCGAGGAGGAAAAGACGCAGCGCGTCGGCTCCGTAGGTGTCGATCACATAAGCCGGATCGGGATAGTTCTTCTTGCGTTTGGACATTTTCTGTCCGTCCTCCGCAAGAATCAGTCCGTTGACCACCACGTTCTTTGCCGGCGGTTCGCCGAACAGGGCGGATGAAAGCACCACCAGCGTGTAGAACCATCCGCGGGTCTGATCGAGTCCTTCCGCGATGAAGTCCGCCGGGAAGTGCTCTTCGAAGTGATCCTTGTTTTCAAACGGATAGTGTTTCTGGGCATAGGGCATCGAACCGCTTTCGAACCAGCAGTCGAGGACCTCGGGAACACGGGTCAGAACCGCGCCCGATTTCGAGCGGATCGTGAGTTTGTCGACAAAGTGCTTGTGAATGTCGTCGATCTTCTGCCCGGTCAGCTCCTCCAGCTCGGCGACGGAGCCGACGCAGACCGCTTCTCCGGTTTCCTTGTTGCGCCAGATCGGCAGCGGACAACCCCAGTAGCGGTTGCGGCTGATGGCCCAGTCGCGGGCGTTTTCGAGCCATTTCCCGAACCGTCCGTCCTTGATATGTTCGGGAACCCACGACATCCCGGCGTTCGAGCGGAGCATCTTCTCCTTGATGCGGTCGATGCGGACGAACCAGGTGGAGATCGCCTTGTAGATCAGCGGCGAGTCGTCACGCCAGCAGTGGGGGTAGTTGTGTTTGATGGTGCCGCGGTGGACGAGTTTTCCCTCTTCCTTCAGCCGCTGGATGATGGCTTTGTCGGCATCCTTCACATAGACTCCGGCGTAATCGGGAATTTCGGCGGTGAATCTGCATTCGTCATCCAGCGGACAGACCTCCGGAATTCCGTTGGCTTTCCCCGCGACGGCGTCGTCCTCTCCGAATCCCGGAGCGATGTGGACGATGCCCGTTCCGTCCTCGGTGCTGACG
This sequence comes from uncultured bacterium, assembly GCA_949297765.1. Taxonomy (GTDB): domain Bacteria; phylum Verrucomicrobiota; class Lentisphaeria; order Victivallales; family UBA1829; genus UBA1829. The sequence goes on from CASFTV010000040.1 coordinate 6,370, forward strand.
TAGTCGGCATTGATCATCCGGAACGCTCCTTCCGCTTTTCTCGCCGCAAAGTAGGGGAAGAGCGGTTCATAGGTCATCCCGGCCAGATCGCGCCCTTTGAAGCGGGCAACGACCGGAGGAACCTCTTTCCGGTAATAGGCGCTCAGGCGCGATTCGGCGAGAATATAGAATGTCCCGTTGTCGTTGACTTTGACGTAATCAATCTCCGGCCCCGCGGCGAGTGCCATGTTGGAGGGCAGGGTCCATGGAGTTGTGGTCCACGCGAGGAAGCAGGTGTTCTCCTCCCCGTCGATTTTGAAGCGGATCGTGATGGCGGGATCGTCCACCTCCTGATAGCCCTGATTGGCTTCAAAATTGGAGAGCGGCGTGGCGCAGCGCGCGCAGTAGGGGAGGATCTTGTGCCCTTCGTAGATCAGCCCCTGATCCCAGAGCTGTTTGAACACCCACCAGATGGATTCCATGTAGTTGCGGTCCATGGTGCGGTATCCGTTTTTGAAATCCACCCAGCGTCCCATGCGTTTGACGATCTGTTCCCATTCCGCGGTGTAGCGGAGGACGATGCCGCGGCAGGATTCATTGAATTTGTCGATCCCGTAGGTTTCGATTTCGCGTTTGCCGGAGAGATGGAGCATTTTCTCCATTTCATATTCAACGGGGAGTCCGTGGCAGTCCCACCCGAACCCGCGTTCGCAATATTTCCCGCGCATGGTCTGGTACCGGGGAACGACATCCTTGATGGTCCCGGCGAGGAGATGACCGTAATGCGGAAGTCCGGTCGCAAACGGAGGCCCGTCGTAGAAAATGAATTCCGGGGAGCCGATACGGTTCTCCTTGGATTTTTCAAAAATCTTGTTCTGTTCCCAGAATGCCAGCGTATCCTGCTCCATCTGCGGAAAGTTTGCTTGTCCGGCCGGTTTAAACATGGTCCATTCCTTACGTTTCAGTTGAAAATTTGTTATTTATGCGGTAATATACATCCATTTCCCCTGTTTTTACAGCCGGGAAAGCGGAAAATGGCGAAAATAATTCAAATCCCTTGTTTTCTCCGGAACGGCGTGGTATACTTCCGGAAAACAGGGGAAAAATGGTGTGCGGATGATGAAACGATTGTGGATGCTTTTTCTGATCGTTCTGCCTCTGCTGCTCGCGGCGGCGGAACGGTGTGCGGTCTGCCGGAAAAAGCTCTCCGGAGAGGTGCTGAAGTACAAGGACCGGTGGTATTGTTCGATCCGGTGTCTGAAGAAAGTTCTTCCGAAATGCGCGGTCTGCGGGGAGCCGATCGCGGGAACCTACGCTGTCTTTCCCTCTCCGGACGGGAAGGAACGGATTCTCTGCCGCCACTGTTCCCGTCTGACCCGCTGCTTCTCCTGCGAACTGCCCGGCCGGACAAAGCGTCTCCCCGACGGCCGCTATCTCTGCGACGAGTGTGACCGGCAGGCCATCCGCTCTCTTCCGGAGGCGGAAAAACTGCTGGAGGAGGTCCGCGGGAAACTGGAAGACCTGCTCGGCGACCCGGTCCCTGCATTGTTCCGTTTCCGGATGGTGGACTACCCGGAACTGCTGAAAACCGCAGATCTGCGTTCCGGGGATACCGCCATTGAGCTCGGGCTCTGCCACGCGAATTTTTTCGAACGGCGGATCGGCTCTCTCCGCAAAATCGTGAAGATTGAATCGGAAATTCTGATACTGGACCATCTTCCCCGCTGGCGGTTCATCGAAATTGCCGCGCACGAGCTGGCGCATCACTGGCAGTACCACGCCGCGCCCTATCTGCGGGATCGCGTTCTGCAGGAAGGATTCGCCGAATATATGGCATCGCTCGTGAACCGGGAGTTCGGACAGGAACACCTGAACCGGCGGATCGAACAGCGCCGCGATCCGGTGTACGGCACCGGATTCCGCCGGATTCGCACTATCGCCCGGAAGCAGGGACTCGACGGCGTCAAAAAAGCGATTCGGGAAGCGGGCGGAAATGCCGCGGCGTCCGCCTCCGCGTCCGCCCGCTGACCGTTTTTTGCGTTCCCGTTGTCCCGTCACGCGGGGAACGTGACCGCCTTCTTCCCTTCGTAGAACGCGCAGAGATTCAGCTTGATGACTTCCGGTTTGTTGTTGAAGCAGTCGATGATGGCTTCTTCGAACGCCCGGTCGAAATCCATTTTGTCGGCGCCTTCGAGATAGCGGTCGATGAGGATCGCGGAGAGGGCGCCGAGTATGACGGAGTTCGCGCATTTCAGACTGCCCAGCCCGAGCGCGATGTCCAGCGCCTTGATGCCGAATACAGGATGCGTTTCGGCAATGGATTCGGGAAGATGCATCGTGGAACTGTCGTAAAGCAGAACCCCGTTCGGCTTGAGCTCGTGAAGGAATTTTTCAAGCGCAGGCTGGGTCATGGCGATCAGCAGATTGCAGTTGTCGTCGATGACCGGCGATCCGATGAGGTCGCGGCTCAGAATCACGGAGCAGTTCGCCGAACCGCCCCGCTGTTCGGGTCCGTACGAGGGAAGCCAGGTGACGTTGAAGTTGCGCAGTTTTCCCATGGTCGCGAGCATGATTCCGAGACTCAGAATTCCCTGTCCGCCGAATCCGGCGATCTTGATCCTGCGTTCGTGCTCGAAGATCTTCGAACGGTTCTTGAAGTCGGACGCCACGCCGATGTTCAGTTTCGGCGGGAAGAGAACCTTCTTCACCGATTCGGGATCGTGAAGCGGCGGCGTGGTGTGATGGGGAAGGGCGCTTTCCGAATGATCGCGGAAACAGCCGAGCGGGAAGTAGCGGCACATCTGCTCGTCGATGAATGCGTTGACCGCTTTGGCGGTCATTTTCAGATTCACGGGGCAGGGGGAGAGCACTTCCACCAGAGAGAATCCCTTTCGTTCCTTCAGAATGCCGATCGCCTTGCGGACCGCGTTGCGCGCCTGGAGAATTCTGGGCGTCGAGGTCAGCGCGACGCGTTCGATGTAGACCGGCGCGGCAAGCGCGTTGACCATCTCGCAGACCTTCAGCGGATAGCCGTCCGTTTCGATCTGGCGGCCGCAGGGGCTGGTGGCGGTCTTCTGACCGGGCAGGGTGGTCGGCGCCATCTGGCCGCCGGTCATGCCGTAGGTCGAATTGTTGACGAAAAAGACCGCCATGTTTTCGCCGCGGTTCGCCGCCTGGAGAAATTCGTTCAGGCCGATTGCGGCGAGGTCGCCGTCGCCCTGATAGGAGATCACGAACTCTTCGGGCAGGGCGCGGACAAGACCGGTCCCCACAGCGGGAGCCCGTCCGTGCGGGACCGAAATTCCGCCGCAGTTGTAGTAATAGTACGAGAACACCGCGCACCCCACCGGCGCAATGATGATGGTCTTGTCCTGAATTCCGTGATATTCCACCGCTTCGGCGATCAGCTTGTGCAGGATGCCGTGTCCGCATCCGGGGCAGTAGTGCATGTTCTTCTTGATCGGCCCCGGACGGCGTTCGAAGGTGTCGAAAAAGACACTGGATTTTCCGAATTTCACTTGTTCCGTGTTCATTTCAACATCCTCCTTTCAGAAGCGCGAGGGCTTTTTCACAGATTTCCCGGACCGACGGAATATTGCCGCCCATGCGGTACGCAAGATGCACGGGAATCCGGCATTCGATCGAAAGTTTGACATCTTCGATCATCTGCCCCGGACTCAGTTCCACGCAGAGGAAGTTCCGGACCTTCCCTCCCGCAACGATCCGGTTCAGCGCCCGCTCGGGGAACGGAAACACCATTTTCGGCCGCAGAAGCCCGACCCGGTATCCCTGTTTCCGCAGTTCGGTGACGGCGGTGCGGGCGATCCGGGCGGAGATCCCGTAGGCAACGAAGACCAGTTCCGCATCGTCGGTCATGTATTCCTCGGCGCTCTGTTCCAGCTCCTGAATCCGGCGGTATTTTTCCTGAAGAAGATTGTTCCGCTGTTCCAGATCGTCGTTTTCCAGATAGATCGTGGTCAGGTAGTTGGCTTTCCCGTCGGTTTTCCCGGAGATCTTCCAGTCGGGATCGAACACATAGTCCGTCGGCTCGGGGAGGGTGACCGACTCCATCATCTGGCCGATCACGCCGTCCGCGAGAATGTAGCCGGGAATCCGGTATTTTTCGCAGAGGGCGAACGCATTGTATCCGCAGTCGCACATCTCCTGGACGGAGTCCGGCGTGAAGACCAGACAGTGATAGGCTCCGTGTCCGCCGCCTTTGACCACCTGAAAATAGTCGCTCTGCTCCGGACTGATGTTGCCGAGTCCCGGTCCGCCCCGCATGATATCGACGATCACCGCGGGCAGTTCAAAGGCCGCCAGATAGCTGACCGCCTCCTGCTTGAGGCTGATTCCGAGTCCGGAACTTCCTGTCATGACCCGTTTCCCGGCCGCGCTTGCGCCGATGACCATGTTGATCGCACTGATCTCCGATTCCGCCTGAAGAAAGGTCCGGTGGAGTTTCGGGAAGAGGGCGGCGGAGGAGTGGGCCACTTCGCTGGCGGGTGTGATCGGGTATCCGTAGAAGGCGTCGCATCCGGCAAGCAGCGCTCCGTAGACGACGGCTTCGTTCCCTTTGAGAAGAAGACGGTTCAGATATTCCATGATTTCACCTCAGCCTTCCTGTTCCGCAAGTTCGTAGACCGTGACCGCGCCGGGCTCCGGACACTGATAAAAGCAGGAGCCGCAGCCGATGCAGCCCTCTTTGACCACGGTCACATAGGCGTAGCCCATTTCGTTGAGTTTCCTGCCGGTTTCAAGGATGGAACGGGGACAGGCAAGCACACAGCGGCCGCAGCCCTTGCACTCCTCCGGTTCGATTTTGACTTTGTAACGCTTCATACTGCAATCTCCTGAAAAAGAGTCGTCACAGGACGGTGAGAATGTCGTCCGTGGTGTATTTCGGAACGTGGATGACGTCGTCCGCATCCAGATGATAGGGGGTCGGTTCCCCGCTGCGGATCCGGTAGAGAACCGGAGCTTCCGCCGGATATCCGAGCCCGACCAGATAAAGAACGGTACGGCTCTTCAAGCCGAGCAGGTGATTGACCTCCCGGCGGTTGAATGCGCCGATCCAGCAGCCGCCGAGTCCGAGATCCACCGCCCGGAGCAGAAGACTCTGGATCGCGGCTCCCGCATCAACCTCCGCATAGACCGACGGTTTCCCGTCCTCCCGGATCTCCGTGCAGACCGCGAGAAACGCCGTCGGCGCGGTCACTCCGAATTCCGGATTGCGGCGCGGTTTGACATGTCCGCCCCACGCGGTCTGTTCCAGCACGGCTCTGAGCAGTTCCTTTTCCCGGATCAGAACATAGCGGAGCGGCTGGGCGTTCGCTGCGGAAGGCGCCAGTGCCGCCGCGTCCACAAGATCTTTCAGAATTTCCAGTGGAATCTCTTCCTGCCGGAAGCGCCGGATGCTTCTTCGCTGTTTCAAAATTTCGGAAAATTCCATTTGCCGTTCTCCCGGTTTTGTGTTGATGGTGCTAAAATTTCAAGTTGTCGAGAGCGCTCCAGGGGGAGTCCTCCGGCGGGAGGGGGGTCTCCTCCGCGCAGCGGCAGGGGCCTTTGTTCAGATCCGCGCCGCAGCGGGGACACAGCCCCTTGCAGCTCTTCTTGCAGTGAAATGCGACCGGGAGCGTGAGCAGAAGATCCTCCCGGATTTCGTTGGAAATATCCACGATCTGCCCTGCGACCCCTTCGTAGAGGTGGCAGACATCCGGCACGTTGATTTTCACTTTGAGCTCCTTGAGGCAGCGCGCGCATTCCGCCGCGAGCCTTACGCACACCGATCCGGTGACCAGCAGATCGCTTCCCGCCATGGATGCGGTCAGTTTGTAGGAGACCGGTCCGTTCGGGTGCGGATAGGAGTTCGGATCCAGCTCCAGAAACTCTCCGTTTTCTTCTCCCTCCAGGAGCAGGGGCTGGTCTTCGATGTGGGTGGTGTTGATCCTGATCATTTTCCCAGTCCGAACTTTCTCCTCATCGCCTCCGCGACGACCGGCGGGACAAAGGCGGAAACGTCTCCTCCGCACTTGGTGATCTCCTTGATCAGGCGTGAACTGACGAACGAATATTCGGGACTGGGCATCATGAAGAGTGTTTCGCACTTGTCGTTCAGTCCGCGGTTCATCAGGGCCATCTGGAATTCGTATTCAAAATCGGAGACCGCGCGGAGACCGCGGATCACGGCTCCCGCGTCGAAGCGTTCCAGCGAGTGCGCGAGCAGACCGTTGAAGCTGGATACTTCCAGATTCGGAATATCGCTGCATGCGGCGCGGATCAGGTCGATCCGCTCCTGCGTGGTGAACAGCGGATTCTTTTCCGCATTGACCGCGACCGCGATCACGACTTTGTCGAAGATCTTGCCCGCGCGCCGCGCCACGTCGATGTGTCCGTTTGTGACGGGATCGAAACTCCCGGGATATAAAACCGTTCTCACTGACAGCCTCCTTGGATTCTCTGAATTTTCAGGCGGGTGTGACCACGTTCAGCGTTGAGGATTTCCGCAGTCCGCTCACTTTCGTGCGGAATTCCGCCATGTGTGCGGACTGGAGATGGCGCATCAGATGTTCCATGCTCTCCCATCCCTCGATGATGGTCACGGTGTTCGGGCGGACCTCCTTCTGCGCCGAGAGCCCGGAATCAAAATCCACATTGGGAACGTACATGACGCATCCCTCCTCCGCCCGGACCAGCGGGACGTTGGCCTTGAGTATTTCGAGAAATTTTTCTTTGCATCCTTCCTGAATCTCCGAGGTGGCGAGAACATAAATCATGGCGGCAGCTCCTTCTTTTATGTTTTTTGTGTTTTCCGGTAATATACCACTTTTCGGGAAAATATCAATTTTCCGGCGTTCCGGATGGAGAAAACATCTTCTGCGCGGCATCGTTTCTCCGTTCCTGCGGAGCATCCGGGGATTTTTTCTTATTTTCTGAAACTTCTGCTTGATAATCAGTTCCGGCCGGATATATTAGCTGAATTCACAACGGGAACCTTATTTCCTAAAACACAAAATAAAAAGCGGGGAATCCGAATGAGACACGACTGGGAAGACTGCAATCTGACAAATATCAATCGTCTGGAGGCAAGAACATTTCTCGTCCCCTTTTCCGACCGGGATCAGGCGCTTGCCGGCGACCCGACACAGTCCTCATACTATCAATCGCTGAACGGCGTCTGGAAATTCGGATTTTTTCCGAATCCGCAGTCTGTCACGGATGGCTTCCAGGCGGAGGACGCCGATCTGTGCGACTGGGAGGATATCGTGGTCCCCTGCAACTGGCAGATGGAGGGATACGGCCGTCCGCATTACACCAATGTGCAGTATCCGTTCCCGCTGAACCCGCCCCGGGTTCCTGGTGAGAATCCGACCGGATGCTATGTGCGGGAGTTCGAAATCCCCGAGGCGTGGGACAACCGCCGCGTGATCCTCACTTTCCGCGGCGTCGATTCCTTTTTTTATGTGTGGATCAACGGCGCTCTGGCCGGGATGAGCAAGGGCAGCCGGATCATGTCCGAATTCGATATCTCCGAATACATCGGGGTGGGAACCAACCGGATCGCCGTGCAGGTGATCCAGTGGTCCGACGCAAGCTATCTGGAGGATCAGGACATGTGGTGGCTCAGCGGGATTTTCCGGGAGGTTTCCCTTTCCGCTCTTCCGCTGACCTCCCTTTACGACGTGTTCGCAAAGCCCTCTCTCGATAAACGGTATAAAAACGGCCTGCTGACCCTGGATCTGACGTTCCGCAATTTTTCCGTGAAGGCCGCGAAGGGGACCGTGGAGGCGGAGCTGTTCGATCCCGCGGGTCTTCCGCTTCCCGTCTCCCGTCATTCCGACGAGGAGCTGTTTGATGCTCCCCTGCTGGAAAAATTCAGTCTCAAACCGGAATCCCGCGCGGTGATTTCGCTCTCCACCGAGGTGAAGAATGTCCTCAAATGGACGGCCGAAACACCGGATCTTTATACGCTTGTGATTACCCTGAAGGATGCCAAAGGCGCTGTTCTTCAGGCTATTGCTCTGAAGATCGGCTTCCGGAAGGTGGAGCTGAAAAACGGCAATTTCCTGATCAACGGCGAGAAAATCATGATTCGCGGCGTCAACCGCCATGAATTCCACTGCGAACTCGGCCGCGCGGTGACAACCGACGCGATTCTGGAAGATATCCTTCAGATGAAACGTCACAACATCAACGCGATCCGCACATCCCACTACTCCAACGATCCGGCCTTCTACCGGATCTGCGACGAATACGGACTCTATGTTCTTGCCGAGGCCGATCTGGAAACCCACGGTTTCAGCATGAACTCCTGGAAAGGAAATCCCGCCGCCCGGCCCGAATGGGAAAAGGCGGTTGTCGAACGCGGAACACGCATGGTGGAGTCTTTCAAGAACCATGCGTGCATTTTTGCGTGGTCGCTCGGAAACGAGTCCGGGTATGCGCGCGGCAAAGAGAAAATCGGCGAAAATCTCCGGAAAATGGCGGAGGCAATGCGGAAAATTGATCCTTCCCGCTTCCTGCATTACGAGGGCGACCAGACCGAAACGATGGACGTCGACGTGATCAGCCACATGTATACGCCGCCGGCGGAATGGGATCAATGCGTCCGCGGATACAAAGGACGCTATCCCGCGTTCCTCTGCGAATACGCCCATGCGATGGGAAACGGCCCCGGCGGACTCGAAGAGTACTGGCAGACCTTTTACAAGAATAAAAATATGCAGGGCGGCTTTGTCTGGGAGTGGTGCGACCACGGAATCCGGACCCTCTCCGCGGACGGTGTCGAATACTACGCCTACGGCGGCGATTTCGGCGAGGAGCCGCACGACGGAAACTTCATCGCGGACGGACTGGTTTTCCCCGATAAAACTCCGACTCCCGGATTGACCGAATTGAAAAAAGTGATCGCTCCGGTCCGGATCTCCGCCGGAAATCTGGAAAAAGGCGAACTGGTGGTTTCCAATTACTACGATTTCCTTACGCTCGCCCATCTTACGCTCGTCTGGAGTGTGACCGAGAACGGACGGGTGATTCAGTCCGGCTCCCTTGCTCCGCTGAAAACCAGAGCCCATACGTCGGAAACTGTGAAGATCCCGTTCTCCCTGCCGGAGAAACCGAAGGCCGGCGCGGAATATTTCCTCAATCTGACCTTCACTCTTGCTGTTGATACAAACTGGGCGCCAGGCGGATTCGAGATCGCATGGGGGCAGTTTGCGCTTCCTGTTTCCTCTCCCGCCGCCGTGCGGACAATGCCGCCGCGCGACGTGATCGCGGACGAGGATGATGCCCTGATTCAAATTGAGGCCAACGGCTCCCTCTTCCAGTTCGACAAATTCGAGGGCCGCCTCTGCGCCTGGGAACGAAACGGGGTTCCGCTGATCGTCGAAGGCCCGAAGTTCAACCTGTGGCGCGCGCCGACGGATAACGACCGCAATATCAAAGAGAAACTTCACAAGGCCGGATACAGCCGGATGCAGCATCGGGTGGAGGATGTCGCACTGGTGATCGGACGGAAAGGCGAGACAAAGGTGAAGGTTTCGGCCCGTCTTGCTCCTCCCGTTCTTGCGTGGGGGTATCTCTGCGACTACTGCTACACATTCCTGCCGGATGGATCGTTCCGTCTGGATTTCTCCGCGAAACTGCAGAACGACGGTTTTGAACTTCCGCCGCTCCAGTGCGCCGGATTCGAAATGATGCTTCCTGAAACCGTTTCCCGTGCGGCGTGGTTCGGTCTCGGACCGGGTGAAGCGTATCCCGATTCCCGGGAGGCGCAGAAGGTCGGGTACTACAAGCTGCCGCTGGAGGCGCTTTCCACAAACTACACCCGTCCGCAGGAAAACGGAAACCGCCTTGAAGTGCGCCGCGCGGCGTTCTACGACACGAAAATGTGCGGCATTCTCGTCGCCGGAGTTCCTCTGTTCGATTTCTCCGCACACCGCTGCACGGCGGAGGCGCTGGAGAAGGCGAAACATCCCTTCGAGATTGAGAAATGCGATGAAGTGATCCTGAATCTGAACTGGAAGTCCGCTCCGCTGGGCAGCAATTCCTGCGGTCCGCTCCCGAATAAAGCGCTCCTGATCCAGCCGCAGAACTTCAAGTTCTCAATGAATTTCAAAGGCTTTGTCGGAGGAGAGCTGAACGACAGCACCTTCTTCTCAATGCTGTGATCCGGAGAAGCGGGAAATGGAAAAGAATACCACTCCGATCATGCTCTGGAACGAGCAGAAGAGCGCTCCGGGATCGGAGGACTCTTTTCAACCGTACCTGGTTCCCTGTCTTCTGCCGGGCGACGAAGTGCGCGGCTGCGTACTGGTGTTCCCCGGCGGCGGTTACACGATGCGGGCGGATCACGAGGCCTGGCCGGTTGCAGAACGGTTCAATGCGCTTGGATTCCATGCGGTTGTTGTTCAGTACCGTGTGTCGCCGTACCGGTATCCCGGTCCGGTGGAGGATGCGCTTCGCGCCGTGCGGATCGTCCGTGCCCGTGCGCCGGAGTGGAGGATTGATCCGTCGAAGATCGCGGTTCTCGGATTTTCCGCCGGCGGACACCTCGCCTGTTCGACAGGAATTCTGTTCGATCAGGTGCCGGCCGCCGCGGGAGATGAAATGGATTCCGTTTCCGCTCGTCCGGATGCGATGATCCTCTGTTATCCGGTGATTACCTGCCGGGAAAAGCTCGCCCATTTCGGATCGTTCGAGAACCTTCTCGGGACAAGGAACCGGGACGAGTTCCCCGCCTGCTCCTGGGAGCTGCATGTGAGTTCCACCACGCCTCCGGCCTTCCTCTGGCATACCGCGGAAGATTCCGCTGTGCCGGTGGAGAACTCCCTGCTGTTTTCGCTTGCTCTTCGCGCCTGCGGAATTCCCTTCGAACTGCATGTGTTCCCATACGGACATCACGGACTCGGACTCGGAACAAAAGAGGAATATTCCGAAATACGGGTCTGGCCCGAACTTGCCGCTGTCTGGCTGCGGAAAATGGGATTCTGAAAACTCTTCTGCCGCCGGATGCAGGAGGCGGATGTGACAAAACGGGGAAGAACTGAAAAATCCTTCCCCGTTTTGTTTTTTCTGTTTTTTCCTTCTGATGATTTGACAACACCGGAAGGACGGGTATATTATCTCTTGTGTTCAATAATAATGAACGGAGGTTTTTTATAATGAATAAACCGGCGATTCAATCGGTGGCGAATGCGTTTTCCGTTCTGGAGTATGTTCTTGGCTGTTCCATGATTTCCGAAGGAACCGGACTAGCCGATATTGCCCGGAAATTCGGGATGCGCAAGACGACCGCACGCAATATGATGCAGACTCTGGAATACTGCGGTTACATTCGCCGGACAGCCCGCGGAGTTTATGCGCCCGGAGAAAAATGTGCGATGCTTTCCAAGGCGGGATGCTTTGCCGGACAGATTCGGGAACATTCCGTCGGACTGCTGAAAGAGGCGGCGGAAAGGACGGAGGAATCCTTTATTCTGACAACGCTGTTCAACGGACAGCGTCTGATTGTGGCCTCCGTTTCGGGGAATTCCGTGATCTCCGTGAATCCGGAAGCCATCGAACGGGAACAGAAACACAACTATGGCCGTGTTACAACCCGTCTGCTTCTGGCATACTGCAATCCGGAAGAACGGGAGTCGTTCCTTCTCCTGAACGGTCTGCCGGAGGAGAGACAATGGCCCCGGGCGCGCGCTTCCCGGGAAGGAATGGAGGCCGAACTGGAAGCCATCCGCCGGAAGGGATTCTGCGAGGCGGTTGATGCGGGATTTTTCTACGCCGCCGCCTTTCCTGTTTTCGACTCCGGAAATCATTTCATTGCCGCTCTCGGAGCGTATTCCCCCTCCTTCCGGACCGATGAGGCAAAACGGAATCTTCTGCTCGAAACCCTGCGGGAAACCGCAGAATCCATACAATCAAAACTCATAAAAAGGGATTGAAAATGAACGAGTTGGCTCGGAATCTGTGCCAGTGGCTTGTCAAAGAGGATGCGGAAGTCGATTTCCGCATCAAAACGGGAACCGAAATGTATCGGAAAGGATTCGGACATATCGAACTGCGGTATGCGGACGGATCCATGGTCGAAGATGCTTCGCTGACATTCAAACAGATCTCCCACGAATACCTGTTCGGATGCAATGCGTTCATGTACAACCAGTTCCCGACAGAGGAACAGAACCGGAAATACGAGGAGGTTTTTGCCAATCTCTTCAACGAGGCGGTCGTGCCGTTTTACTGGTCGGATCTGGAGCTTGAAGACGGCAGTCCCCGCTTCGCCTCCGGAAGCACTCCGGTATACCGCCGTCCGCCGACGGATGAGGTGGTCGCATTCTGCAAACGGAACGGCATCACCCCGAAAGGCCATCCGCTCTGCTGGCATCTGTTTGTTCCGGAATGGGCGCCGAAAAAGAAATCGGACATGATGAAACGGCTGGACCGCCGCATCCGGGAAATCGCGGAACGGTACGGCGATGACATCCCGATCTGGGATACCGTCAACGAAGCGCAGTCGCGCCATCCGGTCCGGCGGGGCTTCCGCAATCCCGCGTTCCCGGACAACCATGTGGAAGAGGCGTTCCGGATCGCGGAACGATATCTCCCTTTCGCCACACTCCTCTATAACGATGACAACAAATGGTGGCAGTACAACGGCGATTACACCCCGGTCTACCTGCTGGTGAAAACGCTTCAGGATCGCGGCTGCCGTGTCGGCGGACTCGGACTCCAGTATCACATGTTTGAACGTTTGCTGGAGCAGGCGAATCTGTTTATGAATCCGCGCCAGCTGTTCAAATGCCTGGACCAGTACGGCAAACTGAACATTCCGGTGAACTTTTCAGAGGTCAGCATCATCAGCCGCCGCGATCTCGGCGATGGAGACGAATTCCAGAGACTGGTAACCGAAAAACTCTATCGCCTCTGGTTCAGCCACCCTGCGACAAACTCCATTGTCTGGTGGAATCTTGTGGACGGCACCGCCGCCTACGCCCCTCTCGGCAGCGAGGAGGGGGAAAATTCTCTTCGAGCCGGACTTGTGAACTTCGACTTTACCCCCAAACCCGCCTACCGGATCCTGGAACAGCTCATCAACCTCTCTGGACTACCATCGCCCGGCAGAAAACATGTTCCACGGCTTCTACGGCGACTACGAAACCACCATCAAAACCAATCACGGAACCTGCACCAGAACCATCTCTCTCAGCAAAGACAGCGACAATATGATCTGCATCACACTCTAACTCGAACAGAGCCGCCGGAATTTGAAATTCCGGCGGCCGGGTGCAGGGCTCATGGAGTCCTGCCGGGGGTGTTGGGGCGAGGAGCCCCAACTCAACCATCAACCATCAACCATCAACCATCAACCATCAACCATTATCCCCCCACTTCTTCTTCAACCTATTCCGAAAGAGGCTTGGGGGGATTCCTTTGACCCGTTTAAACATCCTGCTCAGATGGAATTCGCTGGAAAAGCCGCATAAATCCGCGGTTTTCCGGAGGGGGAGATCGGTTGCGGAGAGATATTGAGCCGCGCGATCGACTCTTCGGAGGATCAGATATTCCGAGAAGGATCTTCCGAGGAGTTTTCGCACCAGAACACTGGTATGGGAGACCGAGAGCTTCAAATGAGCCGCCAGATCGGGCAGACCGATGGAATTTTTCAAATTTGCGGCAACAAACTCCGTAATCCGGAATTTCCGCAAGTCATAAGAATCATTGACAATATTCGCTGTGCGAAGAAAAGAAATAATACCTTCCGCCTGAATGCGAAGAAGAGGGAAGAGTTTTCCAATTTCCGTCCGGTCGAGGAGAGGAAGCTCCCTGTACGCCCCGGAAAACGACAAATTCTTCATAACACTTTCGTCCGGAGCGAGTTCCGGATCCCGGAAAACGCCCGCATATAACATCCCGTAATGAATGGATGCGAACTTGAGCGGAACGACGATCTGAAAGATTCCCTTCCAGCAGGAGGAGAGAAAGGGATCATCGGCCTGCAGGCACAAACGGTTCATTTCGAATCGACAGTGCGCAATGCAGCGCTCAGAAAAACCGCAGCGGCAGACCGCATTTTTCTTGTGCGATGCGCGATCCGGAGAAAAGACCGCGCGCCGCTGCTTGAAATTAAAAATCCCGTCATTGTCAATAATCGTAATCTTCATTCCGATCATGGATTCCAGAGTCCGCAAGCTCTGTTCAGGAAGATCAAAAGGCTCCACAGGATTTCCCTCATACATACCGTTTAACATGATTTACCATATCAATATATATGAAAACCGAAAGAAATGCCATTCCAAAATCAGAAAAAAACACTAAATTAAATCATATCCCATGCAGAAACGCCGTTTATCCATCGTCATGAAAGGAGCAGAAGATGTGCAATGTTACCAATTTCAAATCCTCCGCCTATCTGTCGCTGATGGTTCCATTCCTGAAGGTTCTTCCGCAGTTCCTTCGGGAGTCGGAGGCCGGGCGATGGTACGGGACGGGAGAAAGCGCCCACTGGCCGGTCCAGAGCAATATGAATGTGTGCGCGGCGCTTGCGGTGATGGCGGAAGATCCGGATTTCGAAACATACAATCCCTCTCTCCCCCGGGAAGAGGTCCTTGCAATCTCGCTGGACCTTTTCCGCTACGCCATGCGGACGCATCTGACCGGAGACCGGAAAGCAACGGACGGGAAATCATGGGGACATCACTGGATCAGCGTTCTCGGTGCGGAACGGATGACCCATGGAGTCAATGCCCTTTTTCCCCATCTGAGCGAAGAGGAGAGGGAACGTTACAAACAATTCCGTATCTCCGAATCCGACTGGCTTCTGGAGGAATATCCGGTTGTTGCGGGAATGGAGGGGAGATCGGGAAAGAACAAACCGGAATCGAATCTCTGGAACGGCGGATTCCTTCTCCGGACCGCCATGGACTATCCGGATCTTCCGCGCCGGGAGGAGTATCTCGACAAAGGAACCCGCTTTCTCCTGAACGGGATCTCCCATCCGTCGGATGCGGCGTCGGAGCGGGTGTTCCGCGGACGCCCCCTGCGCGAATGGAGCTGCGGATTCAATTTCACCCCGAACTATTCGCTCGACCATCACGGCTATCTGAACGTGGGATACATGGTGATCTGCCTTTCAAACATCGCAATGCTCCACTTCAACTTCCGGGAACGGGGACAGGCGGCTCCGCCGGAGCTGTACCATCATGCGGAGGATCTCTGGAAAGTCGTCAAAAATTTCACGTTCCCGGACGGACGGCTTCTCCGGATCGGCGGCGATACCCGCGCCCGCTACACCTACTGTCAGTGCTATGCGATTCCTGCATGGCTGCTGGCGGCGGATCTCTTCGGCGATCACGAAGCCGCGCGCTTTGAAAAAAACTGGCTTGCAACCGTCCGGCAGGAAATGGCGTACAGCAATGACGGCTCCTGCTACGCGAAGCGTCTGAACAACATCCGCAAGACAAGCTACTACTACTTCTGCCGTCTGGAGTCGGATTCCGTTCTTTCCCTGTCCTACGGCGCCCGGTGGCGGCGGGAATTCCAACTCGCGGCGCCGGCGGAAAAGGATTCCGAAACACCCGCTCTCTGGGAGGACGACTACCACGCCGCCGCAATGATCCGGACGGAAAAGACCATCCGCTCCTGGGTGAAAGCCGGCGCCCAGGGGCCGACCGGTCTCTGCATCCCTCTGAATGCCAGCGACATGGCGGAATGGCAGGGCAACCTCAACGGCTGCGTGACCGGCAACCGGATCGAGGAGGAAAACCGGAAAGGCAAACAGAAGACCTTCCCCGGCGGTTTTTTGTATGCGGGGAAAACCGATCTGGTCGAGACCCTTCCGCTGGGGGAGGGGGAGGAACACTACACCGTCGCGGAACATCGAAGCGTTGCGGCGGCTCTGCCGGACGGACATACCCTGCTGACGGCCGGACGCTGCATCATGAAAAAAGAGGCGACCATCAACGGTATTGCAAGTCTGAATCTGGAAATTCCGAACGACGTGTTCAACAACTTCCAGCGGCATTACCGTTCGCCGGAATTCGACAGAATCCTTCGAATGCCCGAAGGGAAGGAGTCCGAAGTCCTGGATACGGGGGCGCAGATCCTGAGCATTGACGGAAACGTGTGCGTTCGTCTGCTTTCCGGCGGAGCGAGTCTGAAGATCGTCCGGGCAGGAGGACGGAACATCCGTCTCCAGAAGCCGAGTCCGCCGGATCTGCTGTCGCTCTATGCGGATGTGATCGCCGCGGACGCCGATTTCGAGTCGCGGCGCCGGATGCCGGGCGAACTCCTCTTCGAAACGGTCTGCGCACTGTCCGCCGGAACAGACTTGAAGGAGATGGAAGACCGGATTGCCCGCGTTTCGACGACCGTAGAAGGAGAGGTTGTTGCGGAAATCTCCGGAGCGGACGGTGTCCTCTACCGCTGCACAATCTCCTGGCGGGACGGCGATGACATCCCGGAGATCGCTCTTTTCCGCGGAGAAGAACGGATCGGATGAGATCCGTCTCCTCCCGCTCCCCCGGAACGGTTTTGCCGGGACCGCAGACCGGAAATCATACATTTTATTGGACAATATTACGATTCGATGGAAGTTTTTTCTGTTTTCTCCCGATTGTCCAAGCGGATTTCCGGAAAACGGTGTATAATATCCGGAGTGAACCAACAGGGAGTGATCGAGTCATGCATCTGAAAAATGTAACACTGGAACTCAGTTCCAAACCGTTTACGGACGAGTCGGAAAACACCATGTACTCCGTCTGTCGGAAGATGTTTACGCAATGGCTGGACCTGATCCGGACCGCGGACCAGGTCTCCGTGATGCTCTGGACCGCCGACGGCAGCGAGATCTTTGAATACATCGGCGATATGAATCAGAAATTCGAATGGGCCTACTGGTGCGGCTGCGCCAACCACTGTCCCCGTCCGGACCATCCGACCGACCGCCAGAAACGCAATACCCACTCCTATCCGGTCAAATACCGCTCCGATGCCGGCCCCCGTCCATACGCCTGGCTGAAACGCCTGATCGAAGTGATCCGGGAAACCGGAACGGAAATCACCGGGAAACCGGTCCGGATCGGCGCGACCTACGACAACGGACCTGAATTCGCCATTTCCCCTTTCAAATTCAAAAAACACCGCGAGATCGCCCAGGCCCACACGATTTACCCGAACAGCTTTGTGACCTGCACCGCCCGTCTGCATGCAGATCCGGCGCCGTACGCGGCTTTTCCGGACGGTATTCCGGAAGGGACGTCCGTCGGGACCTTTCTCGGCCGCCAGTTCCGGGTGTTCGCAAAAGACTTCGGATTCGACTATCTCTGGCTCTCCAACGGCATGGGGTTCGGAACCGAAACCTGGGGAATCACCGGAATGCTCTTCGACAAACACTCCTTCCATCCCGAAAAGGCCGCGGAGGCCGCCGGTAAAATGCTGGAGTTCTGGAAGGATTTCTACGACGCATATCCCGACTGCGTGATCGAGACAAGAGGAAGCAATTTCTCCGCCGGAGTCGAGATCGCGACCGACGCCTGTCCGCTCCGGGAACTGTATTACGACCGCAAAATCGCTCCGCCCGTGAACTCGCCGTGGGCGGCGCTGAATTTCAATACGGGACTGGAGATCGTCGCATGGATGTCGCATGTCGCGGAGCTGCCCGATGACCGCTTCCCGTTCCGCTTCTATATTCATGATCCATGGTTCATGAACAGTCCGTGGCTCGATCGCTACGGACGGGAAGGGTGGGATCTCTTCCTGCCGCTGAGCATCGGCCGTGTCGACGGAAATGGAACGGTCTCCATGACGAACAGCATTTCCATTCTTTCGGTGGACGACACCTGGGGCCGTCTTCCGGATCAGGTTCCGCGCGAAGTGATCCCGCTGCTGTACGACGCTTTCGACAACGGTCCCGATCGGCCCGGTCCGCTGCTCTGGGTCTATCCGTTTGACGAATACACCGATCTTGTCCGCGGAAAAGATCCGCACCCGGAAACGGTCTTTGCCGAGGAGATTTTCATCGGCGAATGCGTCCAGGAGGGACTTCCGCTGAATACCGTCATCAGCACTGGAAACTTCCGCCGTCTGGCCGCATCGGGAAAAAACCTGTCGGGAGTTTCCGTGCTTGTTGTCCCGCTTTCCGCCGCGGAGGGGGCTACAATGGAGGCTTTGGAACAATTCCTCGCAAAAGGCGGAAAAATCCTCTTCTACGGAGCGCTTCAGGGCGCTTCGGATCGAGTCCGTTCCCTGCTCGGACTGAAGACCGGAACGCCGCTTACCGGAGATGCGCAGATCGAAAATAAAATGGACGAGGACCGGATCCTCTCTTCCACCTTCGTCCGGACCGCCCATATCCTTCCTCAGTACGCATGCGGAGGGTTGATCGAGGAACTCGCGGAAGGAAGCGGAAGCGAGGTGCGCGCCCGGGCTTGCATGAACGGCGGACACCGTGTGGCCGCGCTGCGCCGGAAACTCGAAAATGGCGGAGAGGTCGGATTTGTCCGGGCAATCCTGCCCGCTTCTGCCGATATTTCCCAGTTCCGCAATTTCGATCATGGCGGTCCGGATGACATCTATCCGACTCCCCGTCTGATGCGGAATCTTCTGGCGGAGTTCGGCTGGAAAATCTCCTGCCGCATGTTCGAGCGGAAAACCCGTCCCGTGCGCAGCTGCATATCGCGGCACGACAACGCCTTTTTCTTCTCGGTCTACGCTCCGGATACGACGGTGGAAATGCATGTGAACACCCCGTACGGCGCGCCGCTGCTCGACGAGATGGAAACCCGGATCGACGAAACCGGCGATGCCGTCTGGCATCCCGGAAAATGCTGGCACAAGGCATGCCGCTGTTTTGTGAAGCAGTCATCGGCATCGGTCCTTTCGGCGAAGATCCTTCTTCAGGCGTATCCCTGCTATTCGGAAGTCGGACGCCGCTGCTACTCCGGATTCCGCGATGCCGAGGTCCGCTTCTTCCTTCCGGAATCGGTCCGCGGGAAACTGGAGATCATCCAGCTCCCGCAGCCCATGGAATGGATGCTGTTCGACAGCACCCCGGCAGAGTTCGAGTGGGAGCGGACTCCGGCCGGTACATGCGCTCTCCTGAAACATGTGAACGGAACCCTTTACTTTGCAATGGTGAATGAATGAAAATCGAACGCAGAAAACCTCTTGCCGCCAATGTCGGAGTCCTCTCGGTCGGACTTGACACCTACTGGAGCCAGTTCCCCGGACTCCTCGATGAAATGAACCGGAAAACCGCATGCCTGATCGGCAAGCTCGAACGCCATTCCGTCTCCGTGACGGATTTCGGGATGGTCGACAACGCCCGGAAAGCCTATGAGGCCCTTCCGAAACTGAAGGCCGCCGACCTGGATCTCCTGTTTGTCGACATGGTAACCTATGCGACCAGTTCCACGTTCGGAGCGGTGGTCCGTGAAATGAACTGTCCGGTTGTCCTGGTCGCGCTTCAGCCGCTCAAGGCGATGGATTATGCCCGCGGCACCACGTTCATGCAGCTCTGCAACGACGATCTCTGCTCCGTTCCTGAATTCACCGGCGTCGCACTCCGGATGGGAAAGGCGGTCGATGATGTCATCATCGGCATGCTGGAAGGCGACGAAACAGCCGATTCCGCGCTCGCCGAATGGTGCCGGATCGCCCATGTGCGCCACGACCTGCGCCGCGCCCGCCTCGGACACATGGGGCACGTTCTGGAGGCCATGCTCGACATGCAGACCGATCCCGCCGCTGTGACCGCTTCGTTCGGCTGCCATGTGGTCCAGTGCGAACCCGACGAGATCATGCAGGAGTTCGCTCCCCTGACCGGAGACGATCCCGCGGTTCAGGCGATGTCGAAACGGATTCTGGAATTCTTCGACACCCCCGACCCGGTCTCCGATCCCGTCACGACCAAACTGACCGACGCCGATCTTCTGACCGCGTCGCGCGCCGCCGTGGCCCTTGAACGCTTCATCGCCCGGAAACAGCTGGACGGCTTCGCCTACTATTATGAGGCCGCTCCGGAATCGGAAATGCGCAAGCTCGTGACCAATTTCATCGTGGGCAACTCCCTGCTGACCGGTGCCGGATTCCCGATGTGCGGCGAGTTCGACATCAAAACCTGCATCGCCATGCTCATCATGGACCGTCTGGAGATCGGCGGCAGTTTTGCCGAGTTCCATCCGATCGACTTTGAACGCGATACGGTTCTGGTCGGTCACGACGGACCCCACCATCTGAACATTGCCGACCGTAAACCGGTTCTCCGCAGCCTGAAGAAATATCACGGCAAACCCGGCAGCGGCGCCGGAGTGGAATTCAATATCAAAACCGGTCCGATCACCATGCTGAGCATCGGCGTGAAGGCGGACGGGAAATTCAAATTCATCGTTGCGGAAGGGGAATCGGTCGCCGGGCCGATCCCCCCGACCGGAAACACCAACACCCACGGTCGTTTCCGTCCGGATGTCCGCACATTCCTGACACGGTGGTGCATGGAGGGGCCGACCCATCATTTCGCTCTCGGCGTCGGACATCACGCCGCAACCATCGCGAAAATTGCGAAAACGTTCGGCGTCGAGTGTGCAATCGTCTCTCAGGACTGAGAGATTCTCTGCCGGAAAATCTGCCGCTCTTCCGGGACCCGGAAGGGCGGCGCATTGTCATCTGCCGGATTCCTCTCCGGAGTCCGGGGTCTCCTCTTCCCGGACCGCAAGAACGGTCTTCCGGTAGAGTTCGCGCAGAAGATCGGCCGTCTCGCCGGAAAGTCCTTTGCGGTCGAGAAGAAGATCGAACACCTCCGATTCCTTCATCTCCGCAACTTCTTCCGGAGCAACCGTTTCCGTTGAATGTTCCCCGGGGAGCGCGGAACGGACGATCAGCGGATGGTTTTTCATGTGCCCGCGGAAGAGAGCGTCAAGACGGTTCATCAGCTCGGTCCCGTTCAGATCGTCGACCGTGACCTCGCAGAGGATTTCATGTCCGGCTTCCGCGATCTCCCGCAGTTCCGGTTCCAGCGTTTCCCAGCTTCCGCGCAGCCGCCGGATATCCGAAAAGGCGGGAACGGTCAGAAGCTCGATCTGCGGGGTCCTTCCGGTGAATTCCACTTCGCAGACCGCCCGCGGAGCCGTGTCGGAAAAGGACATCTTCAGCGGAGAGCCGGAATAGCGCACCGTCTCCGATCCGATCTTCTGCGGCTGGTGGAGATGCCCGAACGCATAATAGTCCGGCGTCTCGGGAAGAAGCGACGCGTCGAACGCGCCGATCCCTCCGATGTATTCCCGCATGCCGTCGTTGGGGAGAAAATGTCCGCCGGAGAGAAACAGATGTCCCGTCAGAACAACGGGAATGTCGCGTCCCGCTCGGATGGATTCCGCTTTTGCGGCGACTCTGCGGTAATGTTCGCGGACCCCCTCCGCCAGTTTTTTCTCCCGTTCCTCGGGAGCCTCTCCGAATGCGAGCGTTGCAAGGTCGGCATCGCGCAGATACGGCACCGCTCCGACGATCAGGGCAGGATCTCCGTTCCGGTCCGGAAGCACCGCGATCTCCTCCTCCGCTTCCGGCATCGCCGCTCCGAAAATATGGATCGGAAAAGCCGCTTTCAGAAGTTCCCGCGGAGCGTTCAGAAAAGACGGCGAATCATGATTCCCCCCGGTGAGAACGGCAAGTCTGCACGGCGTTTTCTGAAGATTCCGGAGAAATTCGTAGTACAGCCGCACCGCCGCGTTGGATGGGGCGGAGGAGTCGAAGATATCCCCCGCGACGATCAGTGCGTCAATGCGGTGTTCCTCAATGGTGTGCAGAAGCCAGTCGAGGAACGCCGCGAACTCCGCATCGCGTCTGCGGTTGTGAAACTGGTGGCCGAGGTGCCAGTCGGAGGTGTGGAGAATCTTCATGTCCGCCGCCGTTTCCCGATTCGTTACGAATGCGCCTGCCGCTCCGCATACGCCTTGTACAGCGCCTCGCGCATGGCCTCGACCGGGGCCGGTTTCCGCGTCCAGATTTCGAGAGAACGCGCTCCCTGATGCAGAAGCATCGCCAGCCCGTTGGCGAACGGAATGCCGCGCTGTGCGCACGCCCGGGAAAGAGCGGTTTCCTTGTAGATCGTGTCATAAATCCGGAGGGTCGCCGGGAGAAGAGCGGGATCGACAGGAGAGGGATCGCCGGGTGCCAGCCCGAGGCTGGTGCATTGAATCGCAACGTCGGACTGCTTCAGAAACGGCGCAATCTTTTCCCGGTCGTTCATGGCGCAGACTTCGACCTCCGTCCCGTAGGCGCTCCGGAGTTTTTCCGCCAGCTCCTCCGCCTTGGAGACGGTCCGGTTGATCAGAAAAATCCGTCCGGCTTTCCGGGAGGCGAAGAAGGCCGCCGCGGCATGGGCGGCTCCGCCGCAGCCGATGAACGCAATGCGTCCGTTTTCGACTTCAAACGAAAAGGCTTCCCGGAGAGCCATTGCCAGTCCGAAGCCATCGGTCGTATCGCCGTAGAGCCGTCCGTTTTCGACCGTCACGGTATTGACGCTTCCCGCGACCTCCGCCTCTTTGGAGATCCCGTCCAGAAACGGTATGACCGCATTCTTGTGCGGGACCGTGATGTTGAAGCCGGCAAGACCGCGTCTTGCCCGTTCGGTAAATTCCCTCAGATCGTCGTGTTTCACATGTTCGGCAAAGTATTCGGCGTCCAGCCCGAGCGCCCGGATCCCCGCATTCTGCATCGCCGGAGAAAGGGAATGGGCGATCGGATCGCCGATAACGGCAAATTTTATCATGTTTTTTTCCTCTGTTCGGATTGTTTCACCGCATTTTTCGTGTATATTGCTCCTATTAAGATAGGTGTGATTTATGAAAAGTCAATTGGAAAAGGAGCTCGCCATCGCACGCGGACTGGTGGAAGAGTTCCTTATGGACGATCCGTTCCCTGCAAAGGTGCGGCCCGCCGCCCTGCAGGAGGCGGTGCGTCTCTACCCGTTTCGAGGTGGAAAACGGCTCCGTCCGGTTCTTGCTCTCTGGAGCTGCGGTGCGGCCGGAGGCGAGCCTGTTCGTGCGCTGAACGCGGCTGCCGCAGTGGAAATCTATCATAACTGGACCCTCGTCCATGATGATATTATCGACTGCGATGAACTGCGCCGCGGAAAACCGACCTGTCATGTGGAACTCCGGAACCGCGGCGCCGGAGAACTCGGCCTTGATCCGGTCCGCGCACGGAAATTCGGGACGGATTTTGCCATCCTTGCCGGAGATCTCCAGCAGAGCTGGGCGCTCGACGTGATGCTCCGTTCGACGGATCGCGGTGTCTCGGCGGAAACAACGCTTGCAATGGCGCGGCGGATGCAGTCGTTTCTCGGCCGGGAACTGATCTCCGGAGAGGCGATGGATGTGGAATTCGAATACCGCAGCGGCAGGCCGTCGCTCCCGGAACTGACGGAAATGATCCGGGGCAAAACCGGGGCGCTGCTCGCCTTTTCGGCGGAATGCGGCGCGATGGCCGCTCTCGATACGCCCGACTGGAATGCTCCTGACGTCGCCGCACTTTCCTCGTTTGCTTCGGAACTCGGCTTTGCATTCCAGCTCCTCGACGATCTGCTCGGTGTGTTCGGAGACGAACAGACCTTCGGAAAACCGCTCTTCTCGGACTTCCGCGAAGGGAAACCGACTCTTCTGTTCCTCCGCGCAATGGCGGCTCTCCCGCCGGAAGAACAGGCGGAACTCGACTCCATGATGAATCGCGCATCCTACTCTGCGGAGGACGGCCGGCGCATCCGGTGTCTTCTGGAGAAATCCGGAGCGCGCGATGCGCTGGAACGCGATGCGGCGGAATCATCGGAAAAAGCGCTTGCATCTCTCGCCCGCCTTCCTGAAAACCGCTTCCGCTCTCTGCTGGAAGCGCTTGCGGAGCATCTGCTGAAACGAAACGTCTGAATCAATAAAAAATCATAACACCCAACAGGGAGAAGAACAACAATGGCACACAAAAAGGTGAAATTCCAGGGATGGAAAAACTGTCTGGAGATTTCCAGCGGCAAACTGAAACTGATCGTGGCAACCGAAATCGGACCGCGCATTCTGGGCGCGTTTTACGACGGCGGAGACAACCTTTTCCATGTGTTCCCGGAAACCGCCGGTCAGACCGGAGGAGATGAATGGAACAATTACGGCGGCCATCGCCTTTGGCACTCCCCCGAGGACGACGCCCGCACCAAGACAATCGACAATTTCAAGGTCGATGTGAAAGATACCGCGAAAGGCATCACCCTCCACACAGGTCCGGACGCCGCCGCCGGAATCGAAAAGACTATCGAAATCATTCCGATGAAAGGCGATTCCTTCAAGATCGTCCATACGCTCCGCAACTGCAATCTGTGGGATGTGGAGCTTGCCGCATGGGGCATCACCGTGATGGCGCCCGGCGGAAAGGCAATCATCCCGATGCCGCAGGGCGATCCGGAGGCGCTGCTGCCGAACACGTTCATCTCCCTCTGGCCCTATGTGAATCTCGCGGACGGAAGAATCCGCTTCGGATCAAAATATTCCATCGTTCAGCAGGACAGCAAATGCGGTCCCGCCAAGATCGGATGCAACTGCGAGGACGGATGGATCGCCTATCAGAACAAAGGCGTGACGTTCATCAAGAAATATGAACACTTTGTCGATGCGGAATATCCCGACAACGGCTGCAGCGTGGAATGCTATACGAACGAGGAAATGCTCGAAATCGAAACGCTGAGCCCGCTCTATCAGCTCGCTCACGGAGAGGAAGTGCGGCATACGGAGATCTGGACCGCTCTGCGTCTCTGCAAGGAAATCCTCGACGAAAAGGACGCCGAACTGATTTTCGGCTGAAAAAACGACCATGCGGAAACCGGAGGCATCCATTCTGCCGATCCTTCTCTTTTTCTTCCTGCTTCTCCCCCGGGGAGAGGCAGGCGGAGGGGAGGGAAGGGAAGATCATTGGAATGTCCGGATGGCCCCTTCTCCGGATGCGTCCGTTGTCGCTTCGGTGAAACGGGGAACGCCGCTGACGATTCTCGGCAGGGCAGGGGCGTGGTGCGAAATCCCCGCTCCCGCCAATGCGGAGGTGTGGGGCGCATCCTGTTTTCTGGACGCTGACGGATCTCTGAAAGCCGGCGCCCGTCTTCGTTCCGGTCCCGGCGTGATCTATCCGGAATACCGCTATGTCCCGTCTTCCCCCGGCCCGGTCCGGATTGTCGAGCAGGAACGCGCATACGACGGCGGCTGGCGGAAAATTCTTCCGATTCCCGGATTGCGCTGCTATATTCATCAATCCTTTTCCGACGGGGAAAAACGTCCGGCAGCGGCGGTCTCTCTCCCGCCGAGGCGGATTTCTCCGGAAAAGAAGAGCCGCCGGGAACTTCACTCAATCACCGTTGAAGGAATGCCGGTACGCCTGAACCGCAGGACCGAAAATGCCGATTACGAACTGATTCTTGAGATCAACGGAAAAAAAACACCGATCTGCTATCTGGTTTCCCTCCATTTGAACCTGACTCTCTGGGAAAACCGCATGGTCCGGATTGTGGGACGCTTCCGCTGGATTCAGGGATTTTCCCGCCCCTTCCTGGAAATTGAAAAAATTTCTCCGTCGTGGAAATGAACCGCAGCGGGAAACGTTCCATGCGCATCCTTTTCTTTTTTGCGATCATCCTGACATTTCCGCTCCATCTTCCCGGAGAGGAATTTGATCCTTCCGCGTGTCCGGATCTGAAGCTCGAACTCCTTCCCGGGAACAACGGATTTTCTCTTTTTCATGCGACATCCCGGAACTATCTCCGAAACGACATCGGCTACGATTATGCGGGAATTTCCACCGCAGGAAAACCTTCCCGGAACCGATGGTCCACCCGACTGCTTCTGCAAATGGCTCCCGGGAAAAGCAAACACCTGAATTTCCTCATGACGATCTCGGAACACGCCACCAAGGGAAGCGACCGCTTTTTCCTCCAGCTGGACCGCCCCCTCCTGAGCGCTCCGCGCAAACTGATCCCGATCAAAATGAACCGTTCTCCGCGGAAAACACTCACGTTTGAATCCGGAACGGAAACATTGACGCTCCACCTGCCGGAACAGAGTGCGGCATTTTCCTCCCGCCCCGACGAACATTGGAGAATCCTCTGGCGCAAAGACGGACTGGACCTGATCTCTCCTTCAGGAGCGAGAGAAACATGGGACTTTGATCTTCCATTCCGAGTCGGTTTCCGCGGCGCCGAACAGGGAATCACAACCCTTCACCGCCGAAACACATCGACCAGATATTCCCTAACCCTGTCCCCATCTCCGCCTCCGCCTTTTCCGTGAAGGAAAAGGCTTTCGAAAAAGGTTTGGAAAAGGAAGAGCGCGAGAAGGAAAGAACCTTTCCTCAAAAGGTTTTTCCTTCTCGCACCGCCTTTCCGCATCTGCCTTTCTGCATCCGTCTTCCCGTCTTTCCGCATCCCTCCACCGCCATCTTTTACTCCATGCGGTGGAGGGCGGAAATTTACCAGTGATAATACCGATAGGGATCATCCTCCGGGATTGCCTGATCGGCGTGCATCCGGAAGACATCGCGAATGGAGAACAGGCGGGGAGAGCCTGCGATTCCCCCTACGTTGAAAATATCGTTGCAGAGGATGACGATTTCATGGCGTCCGGGCTTCAGTTCTCCCGGGGCGAAACGGTATTTCCGGGAGACATTCCAGTAATCTTTCGGATTGGTCTTTTTTGTAATTTCCCCGAGGAATTTTCCATCCATCCAGATCCAGCTTTCGTCATCCACGGCGCCGATTTCCAGTTCGAGGGGTTCCGCGGCAAGAGCCGGAGCGAGATCAAAGCTCTTCCGATACCAGAAATATCCGTTTTTCCCTTTCAGCTCCGGAATATCCTGATTGAACATGCCGGGGACATTGACCTTTCTCCAGTTCCGGACGTTTCTGAAATCCGGGAGATTGTTTCCTTTGCGAAGAGTCCCTTTGAGATCCTCCATGCCTTCCCAGGAGCCGGAGAGGGCGAGCGACATACTGGTCTGCGCTGCGGCCGCGCGGAACTGATCGGCCAGACCGGTTTCCGCTTCTGCTCCGAGATTGGCGAGCAGACGCGACGCGGTATAAAGTCCCCGGCGGATCGTAGTCCTCTTGATATACTCTTTTCCATTGATCCGGTACGGCGGCATCTGATAAAACACAACCGTTCCTTTTCCGATCCGGACGCTCCGGAGCAGACGTCCTCCGGCGGAGTCCGCGGGGAACGCCGCAAACGTTTCCTCATAGCGCAGATGGAGATCCGCATCGCAGAGGCCCTCGAATTCCGGCGTTTCCGCCAGCTGCGGGACGCGGTCGGTGTAAAAATTCCCCTCTTCCACGGCGAGATCCGGCACAAGACGGCGGATTTCCGCGGCGTTCCATCCGAGCGCAAGGACCTTTCCTCCGCCGTTCAGCGTCTGCAGAAGATTCTCCGGAAGAGCCTCTCCGGAAGAAACCACCAGAAGTGCATTCCCGGGCAGAGGTTCGGACGCCGGCGAAGCGGGAATCCGCAGCTGTTCCAGCAGTTTGCGCGCATCCTGCCCCCGGTAGAAGACCGGGCGCGTTTCGGGCGTTGCACAGTTCTCCAGAAGAGCGAGAAGTTCCGCCAGAGTATTTTCCGCCTGCGGCTCATTGCGGGTGCGTCCCGAAACGTTGAGCTGACAGAAAAGGATTTTCACCTTTCCTTCGCGGAAGAGAAGCGCCGGGGCGTACTGGAGATCGAATCCGCCGTGGTAGATGGGCAGCCAGTTTCCGCGCGACGGCTTTTCCGGCAGAAACTCGGCGACATTTCCGCGCTGTCCGCTGTACCAGATGTGCGTATTCATAAATCCGTTCCAGGAACTCTTCGGGTATTGGCGGTTGATCTCCGCGCCCGCCATGAAATAAGGACGCAGAGTCGAACTACCCCTCCAGTCGGAGAGGACGGCCGATGCTGTATTCCCGACCGGGAACAGAGTCCGCAGTCCGTGTTCCGCTCCCCGGATTCCCAGACGGTTCAGCTGTTCCAGTTTCTGCTCCAGAACAAAAAGCCGGAGTCCTTTCTTCAAACGGTCGGAAAGCGGGAAGGGGATCGAATCCATTCCGCCGCGTCCGATCACCAGCATGTCGATTCCGTCCAGATCGCTCTCTTTCCGGATCTCTTTTGTCCGTATTCCCAGCGTTTTCATCAGAGGCGCGGCCGTTTTTTCAGGATCCCACACGCCGATCCGTCCCCGCAGACGCACCGCGGGCGGAGGCAGTATGGAGAAGGAAAACGAATCCCGGAGAACATCCCCTTCCGCAAAGCGGAATTCCGCATCAATCTGTCCGCGTCCCGCCGGAGCCTTGTCCGGAATTCTGAACTGGATCGGTATTTCCGCCCGTTCGCCGGGCCGGATCCGGACGGAGGAGGCAATCCATTTTCCCGTTTTCCCGGTTTTCCAGCGGTATTCGACCGTCTGATCGTGCCGGGTGTCATTGAGAATCAACAGAGATTTTTCCACCGTCTCCCCCGGACGGAAATGGGAGGACTGTTCCGTGAAATCTCCCGCTTTCCCCGCAATCCATCCAAGCTGTTCCCGATACCCGTACTCCAGCGCTTTTCCGGTCGGATTCACGCGGAACGTGCTGAACGGATCGCTCAGGAGATAGCTGGACGGACGAATCCGGTCGGCAACCGGCCCCGGCGCCTTCAGATTTTTGAACCGGTCGGGATGAAGGGAGACATTCACCGCTTTGACTATATCGTGAAAACTGGAATGATCCCACGGCTGGAATCCGGAAAGTCCCCGGGCCCGCAGATCGCGGAGATTGCGCGTCAGCATCATGGAGCGCACCTTGTGTGTGGACGGATCGCGCAGGACATCCCCGGCAGTCAGAAAGCGGGTCGGCGTATTGTTCTTCGCGGCGGCGTATTCCCGCCGGAACATCCGCATTTTCGCTTCATTGAGCGTGTAGGCTTCCTCGCCGAGATATTCCGCGTTGAATTCATCCAGCCAACTTCCCTGCACTTCGGGAGAGCGCCAGATAAACGCGGGTCCCCGGTTGCTCGACCAGCTCGCCACATGCGGAATGCCGTATTCCACGAAAAGGATCGGCATGGTTCCTTTCTTCTCCCAGTGTTCCAGCCAGTCGGAGCGTTCCTGGGCGGGTACCCAGTTCAGATAGAAATTCTGCGCGGAGATTCTGCCCAGATTGCCGGCGTCGTGATGGTAGACGGGCCGGGTCGGATCAATGGATCGGATGATCGCTTCCGCCTTGAGTCCGGCGGCCCGGCGTTCGGTTCCGAGTCCGGCATCTTCCGGACGCCAGTCGGTTCCCATTGTCAGCGGATTCTGCATGTCGGCATAGCCGAGCGCGTTGTGGTTGACCGCGTAAAGAACCAGTCCGGGAACGTTCTGCACGCGGCGGATCCGGTAGAGACAGAGTTTCCGGTAGGCAGCGGCCGTTGCGGGATCATCAAGATTCCCGCCGAAATCGGTGATCGCATGCGGCATCGCAAGCGAGGTGAGAATCCCGTATTTCGAAAGGACCGTGCGGAACTGATCGTTGTAGCTGTTGCCGCCGATCCGGAAATTGTAGCAGCGGTCGCCGTCGAAGAGATAGTTGATGCCGATTGATTTCGCCGTGCGGGCAAGATGGACATACTTTTCCCGTGTCGCATCCGCGGCGGAACCCGTGTGGTTGATCGGAAGGGAGCGGAGATGGATCGTTTTGCCGTTGAGAACCAGGTTCCGTCCTTCGATCGCGAATTCCCGCACCCCGAATTCCTCTGGATACAAGCGGTCCAGTGCGTTACCGGAGGCATCCCGGAGGGTCATGTCGAGCGTATAGAGGTGGTCCGGCGTGTCGATGTCCCAGAGTTTCGCATCCCGCCAGATGGAGCGGAAGGTGTGACGGAACTCTGCTTTCCCGTCGGTTTGGAAGGGAGCCGAGCGGAAGGTTTTGACGATTTTTCCGTTCTCGCGGATGACCGCCTCCAGCGTATAGCGTCCGGCGGGAAGTTTGTTGAATCCGGTGTCGAAGAGGATGGAGCCGTCGGAAACCGGACGGGTTTCGATGCGCACATCGCTGATCTCATGCCGCGCCGGGACCGAGAGCAGCCACGCATCGCCGACAAGTCCCTTGTTCGGCAGCTCCAGACGGGCTTTGTATTCCCGGCTCATCCCCATGAAATGACTGAATTCAGCCGGGTCGGCGGAAAGACGGATCCGCAGCTTCTGCTTTGTTCCCGGTTTCACCAGAGAGGTGATTTCCAGTTCTCCGCCCGGGAAGGTCAGCTCTCCCGCGCGGACCCCGTCGACAAAGAAGAGTGCGACGCCCTGAATCAGGTCAAAATCCAGCTTGATTTTCCGTCCCTTCCATTCCGCGGGGACGGTGAATTCCCGCTCATACCATCCGCAGCGGAGATCCTGTTCCCGGACACCTCTCATCTCCCGCGCAGGCAGATAGAAAAGATGATCGCAGGCACGGTTGGTCCGGTCGGGCCAGGCCGCCGGAACTTTGAACCATCCCCATCCGTCGTTCGGCGGGTTTTCCCGCTCCGCCGCGAGAAATGCCGGACGGAAACGCCACAGTCCGTTCAGCGACACCTTTTCCCGGAACGGTGTTGTCACGCGCGCCGCATCGTCAAGACGGAACAGCGCTTCGGGTGCCGATCCGTCCGGCGGCGGAAGATTCCGGATTTCCCGGATCAGTCGAACGTCCACATCCTCAATCGCCACCGTTCCCGAAGCACCGTAATTTGCCGGAACGACCTGGAGAACCGGCGCTCCCCGGGGAATCGCGTATGTCCGGTCAATCTCCTGGCGCTCATAGGTGCCGAGAAAGGTCGGAATTTCCAGATATCTGCCGAAGAGTTTTCCGGAACGATCCCGGAACATCATAT
This sequence comes from uncultured bacterium, assembly GCA_949297765.1. Lineage (GTDB taxonomy): Bacteria > Verrucomicrobiota > Lentisphaeria > Victivallales > UBA1829 > UBA1829. The sequence continues at coordinate 37,215 of CASFTV010000040.1, forward strand.
CCAGTCTTGCGTTCTGCCAGCTCAGCTTTCCCCGGACAACGCGGTCGGTCCGGATGCTGTACCGGACCCGGACCTCCGCTCCGGGATGATCGGCGGGAAGCGCGGAAAGCTCCGGCGGAAGCGGGATTGGAATGGAGAGAATGCACGATCCGCGATCCATGTAAAACGATCCCTTCCCGTTCCGCCACTCTACGCGCATTCCCGGCGGAATCGCCCGTTTTCCGAGCGCCTGCGGCGTCAGGAGATTGGTGTCGAACGGAATTTGCGAAACGAGAAAATCCCGGTACTCCTGTTCGGAGAGCGCACGCAGGACCAGATCCGAAAATTCAATTTTTCCGCCGGTCCCGAAATTGCCCGGGTCCAGACGCAGCTCCGCCGCCCCCTCCGGAACCGGATAGGCGCGCAGACAATTCACAAACTCCTTCTGCGTTCCGGAAGCCCCGAACACCGCCGGCCATTCGCCGACCGCTTCGCCGTTCCGGGAGTGGAACCGCATTGCCATGCGTCCGTTCCGCCAGCCTTCTTTCCCGGGAGTCAGTCCGGTCGCGCGCATCTTCATGGAAAGCAGAAGAGCTTTGCAGTTCCGGGGAATGCGGAGACGAAAACCGGTCCGGCCTGGCCCGTCGACCGCGATCCGGAGCCGTCCGTTTTCAGCGGAAAGAGTCACATTTTTCTGCGTTTGCCATCCGTTCAGCGGCCGGTCGCCCGGTGAGAGCAGAAGATTCCCGCTCTCCGCAAACACGGAAAACGAAAGCGTCAGAAGAAGGAGAAGTCGTTGTTTCAGATTCATCGGGGATGCCTCCTGTTGATTCAGTTGATGTCCGGATCCGGCGTCTTCCTCCGTCTGGAGGGTCAGAGCCCGGATTGAAAAAGTCTCCCGTTCGGATCAATGGTGCAGGTGATCGGAAGAGGAAGCCTTGCAAGATTCTCTCTGGAACGGCTTTCCACATGTCCGTCAAAAAAGAGAAGATTTCCGTAGTTGTTGTGCCAGAGTTTCATCGCCGCATTGCTTTCCGGTGTATCCAGTTTCACCGCCGCCGCTCCTTTTCGCAGGGAGTCGGCGGATGCCGCGGAGTAGCCGGAATCCGTAATCAGCGGAGAAACCGAAGGCCGCTTCGCCCGGGTGAACAGATAGAATTTGCTGTCCGCGCTGAGCCGTCTCCAGACATCGCCGAACGACGCGACAAATTCCTGCTCCGACGCCGCATTCTGCATGACCCCCGAATCTCCGTACTTTACAATTCCGTAGGTGAACAGATGCCGGGATCCTCCCTCCGATTCCGTACTCGGACAGTGAAACAGCTTTTCCGGAAGATTCCCCGCAATCGGGAAGCCGGAAAGCGCATTCCCGTTGATGTCGTAATACCGGTATCCGAGGAACAGCGGCCAGGTGGTGTAGTAACTCTGATACTTCATCATAATCGGAAAGTACCCATCCGAATTTTCCGTATAAAGCTGGATTCCGATCCCGATCTGCTTCAGATTTGAACTGCAGCGGATCGCCCGTGATTTCTCCCTCGCTTTGCCCAGTGCGGGAAGCAGAAGCGCCGCAAGGATTCCGAGAATCGCAACAACGATCAGAAGTTCTATAAGCGTAAATCTCCATCCCGTTTTCCGGGATCTGTTCATGCCGTGTATGGAAACGCGGCTCCATCTGCGGATTCGTTTCATTTTCACCCTTTCTGTTGATTCTGGAGTTTTCCGGAAGGAAAATGCCGTCTGAGGACCGCGGTTTCCTCCGGCGCAGCCCGGTCAGGAAACCGTGCGGATTCTTTCATCGGAAAAGGAAACCGGAATTTTCATTTGAACCAGCTCTTTTTTTGCTTCCATCAGAGCAAGGAGCTGTTCCACGGCGTTTTTTCCGATTGCAACATCATTGGTCAGAGCAGAGATGAAGCGGTCCGATTCGAGACGGGTCTGCTTCTGTCCGTCGAAACACCCGATCGGAATGGAGAGCGAGTGCTGTTCCATGTATCGGGCCGCTCCTCTGGCAAGCTGAGGAGCGGTTGCGACAAGAGCGTCGTAAGTTCCGTTTTCCAGCAGCTCCGCGGCGAGCCGTTCTCCATCCGCCTCCGTGTAGTCGCTGTACCGGATGGCGTCCGGGGAGGGGATGACACCGGCGCTTTCCATTCCCGCGAGAAGCTGCGGAATGATGGAGGTGTCCGCTTTTCCCGCCAGCCAGCAGAAGGAGCGGCAGCCGTCCTCCTTCAGACGGGCGGCGATACCCCGGGCCGACTGCTCATAATCGCTCACAATGTAATGCAGCGGCGGATTTTCCTTTCCGGAATCCGGAATCGAGGTCAGAAAAATCCGCGGACCGCTCAGCTCCGCCAGCAGTTCCAGATCCCGTTCCGACCGGTGCGCTCCCCAGATCAGCAGTCCGTCCAGCAGTCCCGAGCTGAACATCCCCGCATACCGGTTTTCCTGTTTGTATTCCGGACGGTTGAACAGCAGAAGCAGATTGTACGCCGTTCCGCACAACGCCTCTTCGATTCCGCTCATGATCTCGGCAAAATGCGTGTCGTGAAACACATTGTGCCCCATTTCGTCCTGCGACGGAACCAGAAGCCCGATGACAAAACTGCGCCGCATGAAAAACCGCTGCGCATTCACGTTCGGAACATAATTAAGTTCCCGCGCCGCTTTCCGCACTTTCTCCTGCGTGCTCTTTGGAATCGAAAGCTCCTCCGCCGGATAATTCAGAACCTTCGAAACCGTACAGGTGCTCAAGCCCACATGCCGCGCCAGTTCCCGTATTGTACAGCTCTTCCGCTTCCCCATCAGAATCTCCATGATTTAACACGTTTACTTAACACGTTAACTTTATTATACCATATTCCATTGAAAATGTCAATGGGGCAATACGAAAAAAACGGAAAATTTTTCCTTCCTGCGCGGAAGAAGAACAGAGGATCGAAAAAGGTTTGGAAAAGGAAGAGCGCGAGAAGGAAAGAACCTTTCCTCAAAAGGTTTTTCCTTCTCGCAGAAAGAAGAGAAATATTCACTGCCATAAATCTTCAAAAATAAAACATTGATAAGGATACTTCCTGCTGAAATCTTCCAGTTTCCGGACATAGACTTCGAGATAGGGAATGAGATCAGTTCGTTTTCTGGATTTGAGTTCCGGGCGGAGTTCGGGACCGTAGAAGGCGGAGAATTCCGTATGGCGGCGTGTCCGGATTGCAAAAAGGGGAAGGACGGCACAGCCGGTACGGGAGGCAATGTAGAAGGCGGCGGTCGGGAATTTCGCTTTTCCGCCGAGGAATTCCAGTTCGACGCCTTCTCCTTCCAGACAGCGGTCGCCCATGATGCAGACGATTTCGCCGCGTTCGATGGCGTCGAAGACCTCGATGAGTCCGCCCATGTCGGATTGGGTGGAGATGATCCGGACGGGGTTTTTGAGTCCGGAGAGCGCCAGCGTCTTATCGACATTCAGATTCCGGTCCGGAGTGACGAGGATGTTGACCGGTTTGCGGGCGACATGGAGTCCGCCCATGATCGCATTCCATCCTCCGAAATGGGAGGTCAGCAGGATAAATCCCTTCTCCTGATCCATCAGGCGTTCCGAAAGTTCCTCGTCGACGAACTTCCAGCGGAGCTTTTTCCGGATCATCGCCGCATTTTCGACGAGGGCCTGTCCCTGACTGGTGAAGAGCGCCCATGTGTGATAGAACATCGCAAGGGGTCCGGCTCCGGGGAAACGATGGGAAAGATAGGGCCTTGCCGCCATTCTCGCCTTCCGGTCGAAACAGGTATAGAACAAGGCGATCACCCAGACGAATTCGCAGGTCCGGTTTGTTCCGAGGATCCTGAGCATCAGCAGGAAACAGCGGATGCCGAATGCGCTTCCTCTGGAATCACTGAGATTTTCCGTCTGCGCCATTGCGCCTCCTCTGTAAAAACGATGTGATGAAATAGACCGCCGTTCCAGCGGCAAATCCCCAGAACGGCGCCAGCACCAGACTCCCCAGGAACCATTCAAACAACCGGAAATGCAATTCCTTCACGCACGTTTGAAGCGTCAGTTCCGTCAGCCAGTGCCCGTTGCGCATCCGGAAGCCGAGTTCGATGCAGAGGAACGGGGAGAGCGGCGGCATATAGAGATTCTGAATCGCCAGCGCCATGATCTTGTTGAGATGCAGCCGCTCCGCCGTATAGAGAATCGCCAGAATGTGACAGCCGGGAAGCGGAAGCACCGCCAGAAACGATGCGATCCCCGCCGATGCCGCCAGCCCCTCCGGCGACGCATTCTCATTCAGCAGCGCCCGGAACAGCTCCCGCGGCCGGAAGATCGAATACGGAAACCGCGGCGACGGACGAAGTTTCCTCTTCGGAATCGGCAGCATCCGGATCCCGATCAGATGAATATGAAGGCACGTCAGGCGGAAGTTGTCCTTCCACGGATGAAAATGCGAGATCCTCTCCTCTTTCTTCGGATAATGCACATGGACCGGAACATCGTGAAGTTCAAGATTCGCCCATGCGGCGCGGGTCAGGACCTCCGTTTCAAAGGTGTAGCGGCGTGTCAGGAAATGAAGCTGTCCGATGTAGCGGACCGGATAGGCGCGGAACCCGCTCTGACAGTCGCCGACTTTGATCCCGGTCTCAATCCGCATCCAGAAATTGGCGAATCTTCGTCCGAACCGGCTGGAGTCCGGAATGTTCGGCCCGGAAAAGTCCCGGCAGCCGATCACCAGCGAAAAATCATTCCGCTCCAGGAAGGGGTAGAACCGGGGAATGTCCTCCGGATCGTGCTGTCCGTCGGCGTCGATCGTAATCATGTAGCGGACCTCCGGATCTTGCCTGAGATGGTTCAGCGCCGTCAGAATTGCCGCGCCCTTGCCGAGATTGCGGCTGTGGCGCAGAACGGTGACATCCAGTCCCGCGCAGCATTCGGCGAGATTCGCATCGGTGGATCCGTCATCGACCACCAGCACGTTCGGGAGGATGCTCCGGGCGCGCGCGGCGATGCCGGGTGCGGTGGCGGCATTGTTGTACGCCGGAATGACACACCAGATTCCCCGGAGATTCATGCGTCCGCCCCTTTCCCGAACGAGCGCAGACGCGCGTAGCCGAGTTTGTGAAGCATCCGGAGTTCGTTGTTCTTCGCATCGGGCGGATAGATGCAGAAACGACTCCCCCGGAAGCCGTCCAGAAGAGTCTCATGAAGAAGTTCGGGATCCAGTCCGTCCGCGAAATAATAAAGCTCTCGGATCCCGTCCCATCCCTCCGGGATCTTTCCTTCGCGCCGTGCCGTTTCGCAGAGCGGTGTGCCGGGGAAAAGACGGATTCCCGAAAACACCAGTGTATGGACCGGTTCGAGCGCCCGCAGATGGGCGATTCCCCGCCGGACGGTTTCCATCGTCTCGCCCGGCCCGCCGAACATGACATTGGCGGTTACGGCGATTCCTGATTCCAGAAGCAGACGCGCGCTCCGTTCCGCTTCGGCGAAGGTGAAGGATTTGTCCAGTCCGCGCAGAGTTTCGTCGGTTGCCGCGTCGATGCCCAGTTCCGCGGCGATCATGCCGCACTCCCGCATCCGCGCGACGTCCGCGGCGGAGAGGTTCAACGGCGTGAGAAATGCGGCGAACGGAACATGGATCCGGCGTTCGTGCATCCGTTCCAGAAGGGAGAGATATTCCTTTTCCGGATCGTTGAATGTCGCATCGACAAAATAAAACATGGTGTCGGGCCAGTTTGCGGCGAGTTCGGAGAGCTGATCGAGCACGGCGTCGTTTCCGCGCTCCCGGACACGTCCTCCCTCCAGCGCCGGATAGGTGCAGTAGGCGCAGCGGAACGGACAGCCGCGTTTGGTCTGGATCGGAAGGAGGTGCGTCTCCCGGTGATAGTATGCAAGCAGATCGTCCGGATAGTGCGCGGCGGACTGGGGGCCCGGCCGTCCGAAGCGGAGTTTCGGCCCGTCCGTTTTTCCCTGTTCCAGTTCCCGGATCAGTTCGAGGACCGCGTGTTCGCCTTCTCCCGCGATTCCCCGGTCGGCGCCGGAAAGACGGAGAATCGTTTCCGGAAGCAGGGAATATCCCGGTCCCCCGAGAAAAACCGGAGCATCCGTCTCCTCCCGGCAGACCTGGATCATGCGGAAAGCGTTTTTCAGAAATCCCTTCTCCGCACTCCGGCTGTTGACCGTGTCGAGATTGCGGATGCTGAAGCCGACCGCTTCCGGACGGAATGCCCGGATTGTCCGCGGCAGATTCTCCGGTCCGTGAACGAGCGCATCAAACTGGAGGACCTCGTGTCCCGCTTCCGTCAGCGCGCCGGCAATCACGCTCATTCCGAGCGGATACACCGGATAGGGATCCGTGCAGAGATTGGGGGCAATCAGCAGAATCCGCATTCCGTCACCGCCGAAACCTGAAGCGTTTCCGATTCAAATTCAAACAGCAGGAGGGCATCCGTTCCCGGATCGGCGAGCGAGAGCTTCAGATCGCGGATCAGCGTTTCGCGTCTGCCGTCCGTATCCAGATAGAATGCCGGCCCGTGCAGGCCCAGCGCGATCGCGGCTTCGCAGAGCGGTGTTGTCGGCAGTGTCCCGACAAACAGCTGACCGCGTCCTCCGTCGCGCCCGTGTTCGATATAATCCTGAAAATAGGCGAGGTTCTCCGTGCGGCTTCCGTCTGTTCCGTATCCGGTCAGCACGATCCGGTCCGACGGCTCCATTCCGGCGTCGTACAGCGCCGCTGCCGCCCCCAGCATCGCCAGTTTCACCTTGAGGCATCCTCTCCGGAAGTCCTGCGCATGGACAACCGGAACTCCCGGAAGCGCCGTCAGTTCCGTCAGCAGTTCCGCCGGGGAAGCTCCCCGGAGTTCAAGACCTCTCCTCTTCAGAAGAAGACGTGTGCCTGAAAGTTCCGCTTTTCCCGCGATGTTCATTCCAACCCCTCCAGAACGAGCGCCGTATTGAGTCCGCCGAATCCGGAATTCAGCGAGAGAACCCGCGGGCCGCGCAGCGGCTGGACGGACGGCGAGACCATCTTTTCCGCTCCCTGTTCCGGAATCCGGAGTCCGGCCTGCGGAAAGAGTTCGCCCCTCCGGAGGACCTCCAGAGCCAGCACCGTCTGGACCATTCCGGACGCGCCGAGCGCATGTCCGCAATTCCCTTTGACCGATGCGAGCGGAATCTCGTCTCCGAAGACGGCACGGATCGCTTCGATTTCCATGTTGTCGTTGTAAAGGGTTCCCGTTCCGTGACCGAGGATTCCCCCGATCTGTTCCGGTTCCGTTCCCGCGAGGGCGGCGCGGATGGCGCAGGCAAGCATTTTTCCGTCGCTCCGCGGCGCGGTGATGTGCTGAGCGTCTCCGCTCATTCCTGTTCCCGTCAGACGGATCGGCTGTTCTCCGTTTCTCTGTGCGGAAAGCACAAGCACTCCAGCCGCCTCTCCGAGGAACAGCCCCGACCGGTCCCGGTCGTAGGGTCTCGGACGTTCCGCACTCATCGCGCCGAGCGAGGAAAATCCGGAAAATGTAAATTCGCTTACAAGATCACACGCCGCGACAATCACCCGATCCGCAATCCCGAGTGCGATCATCCGGTATGCGCGGTCCAGTGCGGCGTTGGTCGAAGCGCAGGCCGCCGAGACGATGCACCCGTTCCGTTTCCGGAATTCCCGGAGTACCGTCCCGAGCAGCGAATGCAGGGTATCGGGCCGGTCCGGCGAGAGACGGTCGATCTCTCCCACCGTACTCGCCAGCAGAAGCGGCGTATCATCCGGAAGATCCCGCACCGTCGCCGCGAGGAATCCGACCATCGGCCGGCAGAGCGACTCCTCTCCGGTGCATTCGAGTCCGGGAACCGTGGATGCCTCCCTGCATGCGAAATTTTCGGCGGGGAACCGGGTGATCGGAGAAAATGCCGTTTCTCCGCGGAAGACCGCCTCCTGCGCGGCCTTTTTCCCGAAGCCGAATCCGCAGACGAGTTCCGCGTCTGTGAGAAACACGTCACGCATGGAACGCGCCTTCCCGCCAGCTTCTCCGACAGCGTTCCCAGAGGTCCGGCGGACAGAAGAGAGGCTCTCCCGTCCGGAGATCGGTGAACATCTGAACGGTATATCCGGTTCCGGCGGTCTCGCCGGTTTCGTTTTCGATCCGGTACTCGGTGTTCAGTCTGGCGCCGTCCGACCAGTGGAGCGAGGCCGTGACGGAAAACATTTCATCCAGACGCAGCGGTTTGAAATAATCCACATGAAACTGCACGACGGGGGCCGCCACACCGGCTTTCCGGAATGCCGCATAGGTCAGTCCCACCTTGTGTCCGAGTTCGGTATGGGCCTCCTCGAAGAACGCCGGATAGCGTCCGTGCCACGCAATGCCGAGCGCGTCGACTTCGCTGAACCGGAGACGGCGGCGGATCGTGACCGACACTTGTTCCGGAACCCCCTCTTCTTCTGTAAAATAGGATTGTCGTCTGCGCATGAATCACTCTTCCATCAGGCGGAGCAGTTCCGGAAAATCGGTCTCCTCCACCACCGGGAGGTTCGGAAAACGGCGTTTCACGAGAGCCGCAAACAGTCCCTGGCCCGAGGCGCTGAGACACCGTCCGCTCCGATTGAACTTCTCCACATTCGCCCAGCCGCAGGAGGGGGATTTCGATTTGAAAATATAAGCGTCGATCTTGAGCCGTTCGAGTTTGTCCAGCTTGGTCTGCGCCCAGTCGAGCATCTCCGCCGTGACGTCCTCCCCCGTCTCGATCACCCGCAGGCGCGTTCCCGACGCCGATGCCTCCAGGCGCATCGGCGGCCGCGGAATCGACAATCCGCATTCCACCTCCGGACACACCGGAATGAAATCCACTTTGTCCTTCAGCGCCTGAATAATCTCCGGATTCATTTTCGAGGTCCCGTCATAGCGGTACTTGAGTCCGATCAGACACGCGCTGACCGCCACCCTGATCTTTTTCATCCCCGTTGATTCCTCCGTTTACAGAGGTGTGATCTCCGGTCCCGCCGGAGTATCCTTGATCGCCCATCCCAGCTCTTTCAGACGGTCGCGGATCTCATCCGCCTTCCGGAAATCCTTTGCTTTTTTCGCCGCGGCGCGTTCCTCCGCAAGAGCCTTCACCTCGTCCGGAAGATCCGTTCCGCCTTTTTCCTCCGCCGCATCGACGTCGAATACCGCGAGAATGCGGTCGAAATCCCGGAAACAGTCCAGAACCGCCTTTCCTCCTTCGGACTCCAGCTCTCCTTTTGCTGTCAGCGCGTTGACCGCGTGTTCCAGCGTGTGAACCGCCGCGACGGCTTCCGCAACATTGAGATCATCGGCAAACGCCTTTTTGAAATGAGTCCGGGCGCTTTCGCAGGCGGCTTCGGCGGCCTCTCTGCCTTTCGCTCCGGCAGGGAGGGTTTTCAGACGCTGGAAGAACGCATCGAATTTCCGGAGCGCGGACCGCGCCTGATCCAGGGCGGCAAGACTGAAGTTCAGTTTGGAGCGGTAATGGGTCCCGATCAGCGTCCAGCGGATTTCACGTCCGCTGTACCCCAGTTTCTCCAGATCGCGGATCGTGTAGAAGTTCCCGAGGGATTTGGACATCTTCTTCCCGTCGACAATCAGATGTTCGCAATGCAGCCAGTAGTTCACGAACCGGCAGCCGTTCGCCGCCTCGCTCTGGGCGATTTCGTCCTCATGATGGGGGAACATGTTGTCGACGCCGCCCGTGTGGATATCAAACGTTTTTCCGAGATACTTCTGGCTCATCGCGGAGCATTCCAGATGCCAGCCGGGACGGCCCGGTCCCCATGGACTGTCCCATTTGACATCGCCGTCGTTTTCGTCCCAGGCCTTCCAGAGGGCGAAGTCCGCGACGGAATCCTTCGCGTATTCATCGGTGTTGATGCGGACCCCCGCCCGCTGGTTTTCCATGTCGATTCTGGCAAGACGTCCGTATGCGGGAAAACGCGAAATGGAAAAATAGATGCAGTTGTCGGGTGCGCGGTAGGCGTATCCCTTCTCCAGAAGGACCTGGATCATTCCGATCATCTCCGGAATGTGGGTGGTGGCCTCCGGATAGATTTCCGCCCGTTCGATCCGGAGTTTGTCCAGATCCTCGAAAAACGCTTTCTTGTAGATTGCCGTGAATTCGCGAAGCGGCATGCCTTTCGCCCGGGAATCGCGGATCGTCTTGTCGTCGACGTCGGTCAGATTCATGACCTGTGTGACCTTGTATCCGTGGTATTCGAGCGTCCGCCGCAGCAGATCTTCGAACAGGTACGCGCGGAAATTGCCGATGTGCGCAAAATTGTAGACCGTCGGTCCGCAGGTGTACATGCGGACATTGGACGCATCCATCGGTTCAAATTCCTGAATGTTCCGGCCGAGGGTGTTGAAGAATTTCATGAAGCAGTCCTCTTCTTACCGGCTGAACAGTTTCTGGAGTTCGTCCTGAAACTCCATGATGTCCGTTTCCGTGGGTTTTCCCGTGGAGTTGGAAAGTCCGAGCCGTCCGGTCTGGTCCAGATACCAGTCCGCCGTGACGCCGGAACCGAATTTGACCGATCCGTTCGCAACCGTTCCCGGTTTGGCGATCGGACTGAGTTCCACGGTCGTTTTCCCTGTCTGTCTGGCGGGAGACGCTGGATCTTCCGCGAGGTCATCCTCCGGTGCGGAGAGATCTTCGTCGTCCTCCTCTTCGAGTCCCTGCGGAGCCGGAGGCGGAACGGGTTTCTCCTGTTTCGGTTTGGGCTTGTTCAGCTTTTCCAGCTGAGCCGTTTCAATCTCCGACGCCAGAAGACGGATCTCCATATAGGTGACGTGGGTTCCTTTCTCCGCCAGTGCATCCTGGATTTTGGATAGGGAAAGCCCCTGGGCAATGCCTTCGGCGATGAACGACTTGATTTCTTCCTGTGTCATAAACGGGTCTCCTTCCAGTTCAATTTTTCCAATGGAAATGTAACCTTGATTTTCATTTATGCAAGCCGTCCGCGCGAGATTTTCCCGAACTTCGGGAGAGGGAAAGGTAAATCGGCGTCTCTTCGGTTTCCGGGAACCGGTGCGGAGTGGAAAAACGGCCGGTCCGTCGAGGGGGAAAACTCTCTTCCGCTCCCCGGTTTCTTCTTCCTCCGTCTTTCCGGTGGATGCCCCGTTATGCCTGCGGTGCGACCGCAAGACGTTTCTTGTGGCGTTTCGCCGGAGGAATCCGGTAGTTGGTCTTGATTCCGCAGACCTTCCGTGCGGCCGCCCAGCTTCCTTCGCCGAGCTTTTTCATTCCGTAGGCCAGCAGATACTGATAGTTGGCGCGCATGTTGCAGTAGGAGAGATCGACATTCGCCTTGTAGAGCTTGATGATCTCCGCCTTGATCTCCATGACCGACATGCTTCTGCGTTCGCGGATCGTCGAATAGTCGATTCCCGCGGCCGCGACCGCTTTTCCCCAGGACTTGTAGTACCGGATCGCCGCCATGTAGAGCGATTTGTAATCCTGCTGAGCCTTCTGGCTGGAGACCGGTTTTCCGGAAGCGGCCATTTCGCGGATTGTCTCCGTCACTTTGCTCCGGTTCCAGACTTTGTATTTCCGGATTTCGTCATAATTGAATCCGCATGCGGTGATGGCTTCGCCCCAGGAGCCGAAGAGCCGTTCCGCCGCCGCGTAGACGCTTGGATAATGTGTCGCATAATAGTGGGAGTTCAGCGGTTCCTTGTTGCTGTGAGCCATATAAATATGCGACTCCACCATATCCGCGGACCAGACTTTTTTGAACATGGGCAGAAGCTACTCCTCTTTATCCTTGTGACCTGTTGAATAAATTAATATAGCATTTCCCGGAAGTTTGTCAATTTGTTTTTCCGCAAAAAAAAACAAAAAGTGGTTTGATTGGTGTACAGGAAGGAATCCGGCCTTTCCGGAGATCCCTTCTTTTCTTTTTCCTCCGCTCTCCGGGCAGGGGAAAGCCTCATCCGGAACGGCGGATCAAAATAAGAACCTATCCCTAAATAACAGCAAGTTTTCGATAAATTATAACCGTTGCGGCAAGGTGTAGCAAAGCTTCATATGACGAGTTGCTCTTTTC
>CASFTV010000041.1 GCA_949297765.1 uncultured bacterium
TGTCCTCCCAGAGATTTCCGGCGGAGGAGTAGCGCATGGAACCTTCCGAACTGGGACGGGTCACATGTCCCTTCGAGTCCTGGCAGAAGATCGTGATGGTGAACTCCACCGGTTTGGAAGTCATCATCCGGAGTTCGAGGCGGTATTTCTCTCCGGCAACGAGTTTGAACGGCGCGGACCAGAGCATGAACTGGATATCGGCGAAAAGACGGCCGCGCTGGAGGACGGTCACTTTCGCGGCGGGGACTTTTTTTCCGTTCTGATCCACGGTGACCAGCTCCATTTTCGCATCGGCGCCGGTTTTTTTGTTGACGCTGAGATAGAAGGGTTTCAGATCTTTGAAGTGTCCTTCGAACACCGGTTTCGGAGCGGCCTCTTCCGCCGCGAAAACGGAGACGGAAAAAGCGGCCAGCAGAGAGACAAAAATTCTCTTCATGATGATATTTTCCTTATGGTTCTTGTCTGGAGGCTGATGACGTTTGCGGACAACAGGCTCTTACGGCATTCCGTACCCGAAAAAGTTCCGGTATTCGGTTCCGAGGGAGTCGTTGTTGATGGCTTTCGGCGTATTGCTGAACCGGCGGGTTTCGGCATGACCGTCGAGCATGGCAAAATTGGAATATCCCATTCCGTTGTGACGGAAACTGATGTTGTTGTTTGCGTCGTTGTTGGTCGGCAGGGTCATGCCTTCGAGGGTGCGGCGAGCCCAGGCGATATCGGAAATATAGCCGTTCCAGCGTTCCGACGGACATTCGATGTCGGCGAAGATCATCCGGCCGGAGGCGCTCTTCACGCGTGCGATGTTGTTGGCAGTTCCATACCGGTTGTCCTGCATGCCGGTGTCGTGGCCGCCCATGAAGTAATTGATTCCGTAGTTGTTGTAGTGGACGTTGGGTCCTGTGTTGACCCGTCCCATCTCCGAGGTGGGACACTCATAGACTCTCAGCCGGTAGCGCCGCTTGTCATTGCCGGCGACCACGAATTCGCCGTCGGAGGATCTTCCCCCGATATAATCCGCCAGCACCCGTGTCCACGCATAAACGGCGCAGCCGGTATAATCGCCCAGATATGTGGGAACGTATCCGTTGTTGCTGTCGGCGTAAAGCAGGGTCCCCGAGCCGATGGATTTGAGATTGCTGACGCACTGGACCGTCCGCGCTTTTTCGCGGGCGCTTCTCAACGCGGGCAGGAGCAGACCGGCCAGAATGGCGATGATCGCTATCGTAACCAGGAGTTCTATCAGTGTGAACTTTCGATTTTTCTTCATTTTTTCCTCCTTCATCGTCCTTTGTGCGAAGTTCGTTTGTCTGAAAACAGGTTGAGTGTTTTCTGTCGGGCATCGGCCGAACGCACTGCTCTTGCGGGTTCGATTCTTTGTCCTTCATTATTGGATTTTAGCATAAAAGGCGGGAAAAGACAAGAGGGAATTCGGAGAAATGGAGGTTTTTATTTTTGAAATATTCAGAAATAAATGGCTTTTATTTCACGAAATCCAACGTTCCGCCTTGCGGAGGGGGGAGATGCGGTCCGGGTTTCGTGCTTCGCCCGACCAGCGTTTCGCCGCTGGACCGCGACAAGGACATTTTGTCCTTGACCAGAGAAAAATGCAGCCGCATTTTTCCGTTTCTGTTTTTTTTTCTGTTTTTTTTCGTTTGACCTGTTGACTTTTTCCATGGAATATTGTATAATTAAGAATGAACCAAGTGGTACATTTTTTTTAAGAGAGGCGATTCATGGGGGCGACCCGGAACAATCAGTCGAGAGCGGTGACGAAAGAGAAGATTTTACAGCTGATTCAGAATCTGCTGGAGCAGGGAGAGAATGCGTTTCCCTCGGAACGCGAACTGGCAGTCCGGACGGGAGGCTCCCGCGGCGTGATCCGGGGGATTCTGGAAGAGCTGGAACAGGAGGATCGTCTTCGGCAGACCCCGAACGGGAGGATCATCCATCCGCAGGCGAATCTGATTCCGGTTCTGTTTGCGGCGGTCGGGCGGAACATGGTGGAAAACCGTTCGTGGGCGAAATTATGGTTCACGCTGTCGCGTCTGGCGCCGCGTTACGGGATCAAGCCCGAGCTTGTACTTGTCGGCTGGCCGCGGGAAAAGGCGTACCCGGCGATCCGGCAGATTCAGGAATCCAGGGCAAAGTATTTAATTGTGACCTGTCACGATTTTTTTCAATCTCTTCAATTTGATTTTGACAGCAAGTTCACGATTTTCACGGATGAGGATGCGCTTCGGCAGCACGATCATGTCATTTCTCTGGACAACCGGGAAGCCGGTCGGCTGGCGGCTCGGACACTCTATGAAGCGGGATACCGGAATCCTACTCTGGTGACGGAAAATTTTTCATTCCTTTATTTCCCGTATGAACAAAGGGCGAAAGGATTCCTTGAAGAATGCCGGAATCTTGGAATCCCCCGGGAGGAAAAAGATATTTTCACGATTCCTCTTTATCGGGGAATCAGTGAAAAGGAGATCATAGAGAGGGTGTTTGCCGTCGGAGAGCAGATTGCAAAGGCGAAGTGTTTTGATTCTTTATTCTATATTACGGATGAACGGGTTCCCCTTTTGTGTGACACGCTGATGGAATTCGGCATCCGGCTTCCGGAGGATATGGAGATTATATCCTTGAATGCAACTGGATCACGTATGAATTACCGCTTTCCGTTTACCACGCTTTCAGTGGCAACAGAAGGAATTGCAACAAGAATTCTGGAGGAGATTTCCCGGATGGAACGGGAAAAAACCACCGACCTGAAACCGATTCGAATCCCGCCCTTCATCCACACGCAGGAAACTGTATATCAAAAGAAAGGAAGTTACAGATGCATCTGAGAACAGTACGGAAATTTACATTGATTGAACTTCTTGTCGTGATTGCAATTATTGCGATTCTTGCTGGTCTACTTCTTCCGGCTCTTCAGAAAGCCAAGGACAAGGCACGGGACGTCTCGTGCAAGAATAATATGAAGCAGCACGGGCTAGCCATTGCCCAGTACATGCTTGATTTCAAGGATTATGTTCCAATCGCAACCGGAGAAACGACCGAACCATTCTATTCGGCCTATGCGAAACTCCGGATGTATGTTCTTCCGCTCAAGATATATTGTTGTGATGCCGCTCTGGAAGCCGGATATGCCAAGCCGGTCTTTCTGGACGCCCTCTATCCGGAAATTCAAAACAAGTGGGGAAGCGATCATGGTGTTGTCGGTTCCACCGGATGGGTCAAAAACAACTTGATGAGAATTTCCTATGTGCATAACGCCTATGTTGCCCAGGTCAACCGGATTTCCAAACCGCTGATCACACAGAATCCGACTCCGAGCAAAACGGTTTTTGAAATCTGCCATCGGCGCGGGCTGAACCGTTTTCTCTACAACGCCTTTGCCTTGCAGATCATCGACTACTGGTCCAGCAATTATCTTACAGCGGCGATCAAGACCACTGGAGATGATATGATAGAGATGTTTTACGGACTCGGCTATCTTCATTTGTCGAAGACGGGATCTCCCCATCTCTTTCTGGACGGTCATATCGCAGACTACAAAAAAACCGCTCCGCTTTCCAACTGGATTATCGGACGCTCAAAAGATTGATTCTCGAACAAAAAGGATGAAGCTAATATGAATATCATCGGGAAATCGGCTCTTTTTCTCTTCTTATGCAGCGGGACTCTTTCTGCGCAGGTGATTTTTGATTTCAAGGTCGACCCCCGTCTGGATGCCGGTTCACAGGGGTATGAAAAGATTGAAGGGTGCATCCGTCAGGAAGTCAGGGAGAATCCGCCCTGTCTGTTTCTGGAGAGTGAAAACGGGAAAACGCTTTCGCTGCAAACCAGTATCGGGACAATCGGCAAGGAGACCGAAAGAATCGTTTTCCGTCTCCGCATCCGGACCGATGGCAGGGACCCGAAAGCGGTCATCCGCTGGCAATGGGATCGGGAGTATTCGGTCTCCGTTCCGCTGAAAAACGACGGGGAGATCCACACCTACCAGGCACGCATTCCCGCGAAACGACCGAAGAACTGTTTAAGCTGGAACACGCGTTTCTTTCCCTGTGTCACGCAGGACCGGAAAGCTGCGTCCGTGGAACTCTATGAAATGCGTTTTGAGCGCAACGACATCTCTGAATTCAAGCGTTTCAAAGATCTTTCCCTGCGCCGGTTCACGGCAATGGATGATTTGCTTGCGGCTCTCCGCAAACACGGGATCACGGCAAAAGGTCTGGAGGAGGAAGCCGCTGCGCTGAAACGGAAACGGGAAGATCTGGGGAAAGACCCGGTTGGAGATCTGAAACAGCGCCTTTCCGAATTCAACGATCTGGACAGAAATTACCGGAAAACCTATGAGAAACTCTCCGTCTGCCGGAGGATTCTGGAACAGCAGGAAGAGGCGGGCGACATGCGCCGGACCGCGAATTCCCCGAAAGGCCTGATCTTCCAGCATACTCTCGATCAAGCCAGGAAAGCTCTGGCACAGGGGGACTACCGGATGGCAAAACGGCTCTCCGAAGAACTCGACCGGAACCGGATCGCCGCATGGAACGAAATTCTGAAAACGAATCCCTGGCAGTCCGGCCTTGACCGCAACAGTTTCGGACGGTTCGGATGGTATGAACGTGGTGTCGGTCTTCTTTCCCATACACAGGGAACAACCTATCTGCAGATCCCGGTGTTCCAATACGGCAGCAAAAACAATCCGATGGTGATTGTAAAACCGGGACGGGGAAAACGTTCCGGCCCCAATATCTGCAAAGAAATCAGCTGGGTGTCCCAGGAGTATGAATCGGTCTACCGGGAGGGGAAAACGTCCTGGTTCTGGAACATCCGGAGCAGTCTGACCGCTCCCGGGGCGCTGTTCCGCTCCGATGCGCCATCCATCCGCATCCAGACCAAGATGGATCAGATCGGCGCACCGCAGCGTCTGGCCGGCATCTTCGGCGGAAAGGCGCGGATTTTCACCCGCACGCAATGGGAATCAATTCCCTGGAATCAGCTTTCTGAGAACTGGCTTCTTCTGCTCAACAGCGGAAAAATTCCTGACTTCCCGGTTCTGCTGACCCTCCAGAAACGCCCGGATCGCATGGAGTGGAAAGCGGAAGAACTCATCTTTCACTATTCAAAGGGAATGGGGACACTCGGCGTCGCGTTTCTGTACGGAATCGCCCATCAGGACAGCGGATTCCGGGAACTGCCCGACCGCGTTGTTCAGCAGGCACGGCGCATCAACGGCATCATGCTCCGCTATCCGTGGAAATGCCGCGAGGATTTCCGCATCGACCGGGAAAAAGGGTTTGTGGAAATCCGCAACACCTATACACATCTTGCCGTGAAAAACGACTGGAATCATCCGGGAAAGGAGATCGCGCCGATTCCGCCGATCGCGGCATTCGCCGCGGACAACGGATATCCGCTCCAGTCGTCCACCCCCCTTCACGATACAGGGATCATCACCAAATACGGACCTTACCGTGCTGCGGACGGAAGAACTGCAACCTATCGGCTGGAAATTCCGGACCTTCGCAACAATCTTCTGCTGGATGCGCCGGGACATCCGGAAGAACACGGGGAAATTGACAATGTCACCCAGAACTTCTTTTTTCCGAAAACGATCGGAAGGAAACCGGAAACCCAGGGGTGTCTCAGTGTTTATGGGCCGATCCTGTATGCGTGGAACAGCATGAGCCCCGCTTCACGCGAACAGATTTCCAAACGGGGACTCGCTCTATACGATTTTCTGCAGAAAGCTGTGGACGACTGCGGGAACCTCAAAAATGATATCGGCTCCCATGGAACGACGGAACGGACCGAACCGCGGACCGGGAAAAGTTATCTTGTCTACGGATGGCGCAAATGGCATGGAAACCGGGAGCTGTTTGCGGATGTCACCAACTTTGTCGGGTTCAAAATGACCGGCTTTTACCTCTGGATGAATGCGACAGGCAGCTGGGAAACCTTCCGAGGACGCTGGAATGCGATCCGCCGCCAGTTTTCCGTTCTTCCGCGCCGGGCGGACTGGGCTATTATGGGAGTCGACTGCATGGAGGATTCCGCCAATCATCAGATCGACATGGGACCCGACTCCTGGAGAGGCTGTGTCACCTGGTGGAAATTTGCGGAAGGCTTCGGAGACCGCCGCGATGCCGATTACGCCCTCTATATGACTGTGAAACAGATCCTCCCGCTGATTACCCCGTTCATGAACAAACGCGAATTTGAAATGAATTGGAAAAACACATGGAGCTGGGCGGCGCAGATTCCCGAAGCGGGATGGAATGAAAGCGGAAATGTCATCGGCTGCACCTGGACAAATTCGCCACATATCGCATATAACTCCCTCAACGGCTGTCTTTATTCTTACGAGGAGGATCAAATCTACCGCCGATACTGCATGGACGGCATGAAGGAATTCCTCTCCCGCATTCAGGAAAACTATCCGATGTGGAACGATGTCTCTCACAAAACCCGTCCGACGGCGAAGCTGAGCCTGAACACACCGAATTTACAGGCACAGATCATCCATCTGTATGCCCTGTGCGGGGAACGCGCTGAAACTCTGACGGAATACTGGCGAAACGGATTGGGAAAAAACAAGCCGAAACCTCTAAACCATTATGTCTCATGTCCTTCCCTTGCGGATCTCTCCGCAGGAGTCGCCTCGTATTTAATCGGGCGCGATGCGCCGGTGCGTATCGGCTGGAATGCTCCCGCTGCGATTCTTTCAGGCTTCTTCGATCCGAAAACCGGAATTTCAACGATGGAATTCGCCTCTCCGAAAGAGTTTCACCTCGATCTTTACGCTGACCGGAAGCCAGACCGGATCGAAATGAATGGATCCACGCTGAAGAAATGGGAGTTTCGGCCCGACCGGAAAAGCATCCGTCTGACCGCCTGTCCGGTGAACGGGAAGGTCACAGTAAAGGTTCATCATGACTCCTGGCAAGCTCCGGAAGAGACCGCTTTTGTCCCGGTGTCCACAAAAATTGAAGAAACTCCGGCCATGAAACTCTGCCGGGAAGAACGGAACCGGAAGAGCGCTGACCAGAAAGACTTTGTCCTCAACGGCACAGCAACTCCGATTTCTCTTGCGAAACAGATCAATATGCCGTTTTCCGGTTCGCTCCGAGAGAAATTTTTTCTGGGAATCCGGAACGGGAAAGGACTCAGTCTGCCCGCAGGAGAGAGAAAGATCTGCGGAATTCCTTTCCGGATTGATGCTGGAGCAATCGGAATCCGAGGATATCAGAGTGCGGATTTCCCCCGCAGAGTTTCCATTCCGGTCAACCGCACCTTCCGGAAACTCTATTTTCTCCACACGGCTTCGTTCGACAGCGGAGACGGATCGACTTCGTTGGTCTATCTCATCCACTGCCGGGGAGGAAAAGTTTTCCGCTTTCCGATTCTCTCCGGGCGTGGAATCGGCGACTGGTGGACTCCGCGCCAGCTTCCCGATGCGAAGATGTCATCCGCCGTCCGCAGCGGAGATCACCCGGTCGGGCTCTATGTCGTCGAATGGAACAATCAGCATGACCGCAGCGAAGCGGGAGCAATCGCCGCAGAACAGCTGAATTACCATTTCATTGAGCGCATTGAAATTCTCTCCGGAGAGAACCGCGGGGTTTGCGCCCTGCTCGCCGTGACGGGAGAAGAGCCTCTCTGAAACTCAGCGGCAAACTGCCGGCCTCTGTTTGTTTGAATGGAGGCCGGCGCCCCTCCGGGAAATCTGTTTTCCAGAAGAAAAATAGAATCTTCCTCTCCGCTTGCATTTCCGCGCGGATGGATTTATACTACCGGAGAACACCGGAACCATCCCAAACACAACCGGAGGATTGAAAATGAACAAACAGGAACTCATCCAGACCGTCAAGGAAATGATCGCCGCTCCGTCCTGCTGCCAGGAACTCAAAGATGCCGGACAAAAATGGCTCGGCGCCCTCGGATCCGCCGCAGAAAAAACCGCCGCGGAAGAACTCCTTCAGGAGATCCGGGAAGATATCGCTCCCATCGACCATGTCATTGAATTTTTCGAATCTCCCAGAGCCGCGGAGATCTTCGGAAAAGAAAAGGCAAAAGCGATCGCCGCTCATGCTCGCGAGGTCAAAGCCGCCGGAGGAAAGTGGTGCGACTGCCCCGCATGCTCCGCCGGACTCAAAATTCTCGACAACGCAGCCCTGCTGATCTGAACCTCGGACTCCCCCCTCCAACAGCCCCCGCCCCCATTCCATGGGAAACGCGGGGGCTTTCTTCTTGAAAAGCCCGGCGGACGGATCCGGCGGAAAGAGAGATCCCCCGCTCAGGAATGGCTGTGGCGGTGATGAATATCCGGCGTATGCGGATGCGTGTGTACACACGGTTCATGGACATGTTCATGGGAATGCCAGCCGCGGACCGGCGGATTGTGAACATGGGTGTGATGCAGATCATCATGCAGATGGGCGTGGTTGTGGCGGATCGCCTCGTGCCGGTGCGGATGGACATGATGTTCCCGGATCGCAAGGACGACTCCCCAGATCATCAGCGCTCCCGCAACCGCGAAATTCCAGGAGGGAATCTCCTTCAGAATCGCCAGGGAAAGCAGCACGCCGAGGAAGGGGGCGGCCGCATAATAGGCGCTGGTTCTCGCCGCGCCGAGAAATCTCTGCGCCTTCACATAGCAGAAGATGCTCAGTCCGTACGCAACAAACCCGAGCAGGAGGGCCAGAACAACCGGAAGGAGAGTGTGCGGAAATGGATTCCTCATCAGGACGGCGATCAGAAGCGCCGTCGTCCCGGACCCGATCCCTTTGACCACAACGATCTGCGCCGGAGATTTCGCCGACATGTTTCTTGTGCAGTTGTTTTCCATCCCCCAGCAGGCGCAGGCCGCAAGGACCAGCAGCGATCCGGCGGAGAAACTCCATGCTCCCGGCGCAGAACAATCCACGCTCAGCAGCACGCTGGCCGCCGTGATGATTCCCAGCGAACACCACATTCGCCGTCCCACCGCCTCGTGAAAAAAGAGACAGGCGATCAGCGAGGTTGCCACCATTTCAAAATTGAACAGAAGAGAGGCATTTGCCGCGGTCGTCAGCTCCAGTCCCCACATCAGCAGGAACGGGGCCAGCACATCCAGCAGGATCATGGAAACGGTCCACGGCAGCTCCCTGCGGGAGAGCGGAGCCTCCGCCCGTCCCTCTCCGGAAAAACGGTGAAGCAGCAGCATTCCGACTCCCGCGCCAAGATACAGGAACGCCACCATGAACATCGGGGAAATCTCCGAAAGAAGCAGTTTTGAAAGCGGCGCGTTCAGTCCGAACAGGAGTGCGGCAAGCAGCGCAAGAATCACAGGAGCGTATCTGCCCGCCTGAAAAAATTCTGAAAAAACCATTCTCTGTTCTCCCATTGATCTTCTGAATACTATACCCCGGAAATCCGGAAAAGACAAGTTCTTCCCCGGAAAGACGTCCCGTCTCTTCCGTACCGTCCGCCCTCCGCGGCGGAAAGATCGAAAATTTTCTGAAAAAAAAAGAATACACCCCTTGACAAAAATCCTCTTCTCTGGTATAATTAAATAAAATGAATGCGTTTCAATGATCGTTCATTCATAATTTTTCCAGAGGAACGGAGGAGAGGTTTTCATGACCTGCAGCATCAAGGATGTCGCGAAAATGGCGGGAGTCTCGGTCGGGACCGTCAGCCGTGTCATCAACGGATTCGAGAACATTGCGCCGGAACGGATCGACGCCGTACGGGAGGCGATCCGTGTGCTCGGCTACCGCAAGAATTCGGCGGCGCAGCTTCTGGCGGGGCAGCGGGGAGGCTCGCGCCTCCGCACGGGCAACATCGGACTGTGGATGGCGGAGATGGGAAATGAGTGGAGCAGCAACTCGGTCTACATCAACTATCTTTCCGGAATAGAGGAGGTGTGCGCGCAGCGGGGATGCCATCTGCTTCTGGAACACACCTCCGCGGTGGACGAAATCCCCCGCTGCGTCCGTGAAGGAAAAGTGGACGGACTGATCGTAAAGGCGCTCAATGCGATTCCACCGGTTCTGGTGGAACTTTCCCGGCAGCTTCCGGTAATCGGGCTGTCCATGCTGGAGCGGGAGATCCCCATTGCGCAGGTCACCACCGACAATCATCAGGCGGGAGCGGAGGTCTGCCGCTTCCTCTGGGAACGGGGACACCGCAGAATCGGATTCATTCTGATGAATCACCACCGGATGTTTCTGGCACGTCTTCAGGGATACGAGGAGTTCCTGCGGTCCCGCGACGCCTTTGACGCCGATCTGATCTGGAGCACCCGTCCCGGAACGGATTCCAGCCGTCCGGAAAAGGAGTTCCCCGATATGAGCGGAGCGGCGGATCATCTGATGAGCCTCCGCGAACCGCCGACCGCCGTGATCGCCGCCAATGACTGGATGGCCGCCGGACTTTACATGGCTCTGGAAAAACGCGGAGTGCGGATACCGGAAGATCTCAGCGTAATCGGTTTCGACCATCTTGCCAATCTGTTTCTGAGACCCCGTCTCACCAGCTACGAAACACCGATGCGCGGCATGGGAGCCGCCGCCGCGGAGTGGATCATCGACCTGATTGAACACGGCATGACTCTGGAAGGACCGGTCTTCCGCATGGTCCGGGGAGAGATCGCCGTTCATAATTCTGTCGCCGACTTATCAACACAAAAGGAGAATTTCAAATGAAACGGAGCTTTACTCTTATCGAACTTCTTGTTGTGATTGCGATCCTTGCGATCCTTGCCTCGCTTCTGCTTCCGGCTCTCGGAAAGGCGCGGGACCGGGCAAGACAAATCAGCTGCACCGGTCAGCTGAAGCAGATCGGCCTCGCCGACGCGCAGTACATCAACGATTTCGACGGCTGGCTCTACGGTCCGAAACTCGCCGTGAACAATCCGGACGGGACGGCGAACACCTACTGGGCTTCCAGTATGGGCAATCTCGGTTATCTTCCGGAATGGGTGGTCGGCCGGAAGCATGTGGCAGTCTGCCCGGCGGTGAATCCGTTTGTGGCCAATCACCGGGAGCGCGCCTACGGGAAACGCGGATACCGGAAGGCCAGTTCCAACGACGACGCCTTCTGGAAATACGCGGGCGGACATTTCACGGTCGTCACCGACAATCCGGACGGAAGCGATCAGAAAGCGGATTACGGTCCCTCACGTTTCGTCACCACCCATGACTCTTTTGAAAATTACTATCAGCTCGGCCACGCGCGCCACTACAGCTTCGGCCTGAACCATCTCGGAAAAGGCAACGTTCTCTTCTACGACGGCCATACCGAGTACGGCCGCATGGATTTCGGTTATTTTTCCAAAGGATTCGATCCCGTTTTGAATATGCCCAACCTCTCGCTCGGCAAAAGTTACTGAAAGGGTTTTTCCATGCTGAAATCAACACTTCTCTGCACCGCTCTGTTTGTCTTCGGGAGTCTGGCGGCCTCGCCGGTCCGGACTGTGGCGGATTTCCGGACACCGGATTCATGGATTCTGAAAAAGGCGCCGAACGTCTCCGCCGAGTTCCGGCCCGACGGACTGCTGCGCCTGGAGTGGAAAAAATCCCCCTCCCCGTCGACCGTGGAACTTCTTCTCCGGACTCCGTCAGCGGTCGAACCGGAAGCGCAGCGTGCCGGACTCAAACTTTTTGTGAAAACGCCGATGGACCGGAACAAGCTCTTCCTGATCTTCACCGACCGGGAAGGCACGCGTTTCACCTATCCGCTCCCCGAGCTGGAAAAATGGGCGCGGAACTGGCGCTATATCGACACCTATCCGTTCGACGCCAACGAGATGGGACGGATGCACCCGCTGGTCGGCAAAGCGAACAAACCGGGCAGTCCGCTTCCGGTCCGTCCGCTGAAGTTCACCGGCGTGCGGATCGAAGCGCCGAAAGAGACCGAAGGCTGCTGGCTTCTGGATGAAATCCGCAGCGATGCCTACCGTCTCGGCTCGGCGACGAACCACTGGGCGCTGAATCTCCCCGGCGAACGCTACTGGATGACCACTTCTCTGATCCAGAGCGGAAGACCGCCCTTCCTTCCCGCCGACTGGATGAGCATGGACGATGGAAGTTTCAAACTTTCCTGGGAGCTCTTCCACGGCGAACAGGGACCGGCAATCCGGAGCGGCGAGGCGGAATTCGACTTCCCTCCGGACAATCCCCGCGCACGGGAGCAGAAAATCGAACTGGGGGAACTTCCGGCCGGAAGCTACACGGTGGTTGCCGGAATCATCCCGAAGGATCTGAGCAAATCGGGTCCCGCCGCATGGAACCGGCTGATCTGGCGTGCGGAAGGCGAAGCGCTCTGGGGACAGGGAAGCGGCATCGGAGGATCCCGCAGCTTCCTCGGCAGAAAAAAATCCGGGCAGGGATATGCCGGCTGGCGCCTGACCGGACGGATTCCGCAGCCCGGCGCGGGAATTTTCAAAGTCAGCGCGCGCGGAAACGGCAGTCCGACCGCGTGGGTGGTTCCGCTCGGACGCGACCGCAGTTCGCTCGGACCGTCGATCACGCTGAAGTTCCCGCCGTCCGGCGACTGGCAGACTCTGGAAACTCCGCTGGAACTGCCTCCGGAAACCGATCAGATCTATGTCTATCTGATGGCGATGAAACCGGGCGAGGCGGAATTCGACAATGTCGAACTGCTTCTCAACGGCCGGAACGTCCTTCCGAACGGCGGAGCGGAGGAGGGAACCATTCTCCGGCAGATCCGCATGCCGCTTTTTGTGGTTGCCTCTCCGTCGAAGCAGGCGGTCTGCCCGCGGTTTGAATCCAGTGTGGCGCCGGGAGGGATTCTGACTCTTCCGCTTCCGGAGTGGAGCGGAAGGCAGGGGGAAAAGAGCTGGAAAATCACGGGACCGGACGGGAAGACAGTCGCATCCGGACGGATCGACGGAAAAACGTTGCGCTGGAAAGCCCCCGCTCAGCCCGGAGTCTACCGCTTCACCGCGCTTCTGAACGACGGCCGTCTGGAGCTTGACCGGAGAGAAATTCAACTGGGAGTCCGGGGCGTTCTTCCCGCCGTTCCGCAGGTCCGGCAGGCCAAAGGGAAGATTCCCGCAGAAGCCGATCTCTTCGGTCCGGGGAAAAACTACTTCACCTGGGCGGTATACGAGAACCATCCGGACGAAAACGGATATCTGGAACGGCTCAAGACGTGGATCGCCGACGGGCGCAAAGCGGGATTCGATCTGTTCCGCATCCGTCTTGACTGGAACTGGCTCGAGCCGCGTCCGGGGGTCTACGACTTCTCGCGGACGGATCCGGTGATCGACGAAGTGATCCGGCAAGGCGGCCGGGTGATTCTCGAACTGCGCTACGAAGCCCCCGCATGGCTCGATTTCCAGCCCCAGCTCGACGGCTACGGCCGCGCGGATATCTGGCGGACCAACAAGGTCGGCCGCATTCCGGCGATCCAGACGCCCGGCATGCTGGATGCGATCCGCCGCTTCACGGAAACCGCCGTCAAACGCTACCGGAAGAACCCGGGAATCGCCGGATACCACATCTGGGGACTTCCCGGATCGCTGGACTGGACCAGTCTCGACCGTCCATGGCTCGGCAAACAGGTGGATTTCTCCCCCGCTGCCCTGGAGGCGTTCCACCGGAAATACGGGAAAACCGTCCCGGGCATTCCGCGTTCGGGGAACGATTTCACCCGGCCGGATCTTTCGACCGCATGGCGGAGCTGGGTGGAGTTCCGGCGCACCGCTCTGGAAGATTACATGATCGACACCGTGGTCAAACCGCTGCGCGCGCTGGACAAAGAGCGGTCCGTCGTCTGTTATTTCGGTCTTGACTTTGCTTCGCCGCGACTGGCGAAGTCGGCGCGGGAGGACCGCTGGCGGCGTCACTCCGGCGGCTGCGGACTCTATTATCAGATGCAGGTCTACGGCCGCCGCTCGGTCTCCGACACCGGATACAGTTTTCCGCAGGAGGTCCATCTGATGACCCCTGTTCCCGCGGAACTGGAGCAGGCGACCTTCCAGATCACCTCCGCCGGAGGAGACGGCCTGCACTGGAACTACTACTGGCGCGACACGATCCGGACCGGGAAATGGACCGCCGACCGCAACGCCGGCCTGCAGGAATTCCAGACGCTCTGGCGTCCGCTCTGGAAGGAACTGCGCGACGCTCTTCCCGCCGAGCCTTCGGAGATCATCGTTCTCTCGGCCTGGAGCACAATGCAGTATCTCGAACGGAGCTTCTTCACGATGCGGCAGGATGATTTCGTGACCCGTCTTGCGGCGGCGCTCTATCGCGATCAGCTCTGGCCCGACTGGTTCTCCGAAAACGCTCCGGACAACATTCTGAACGGACGGAAGCTGCTGATCGTCCCCGCATCCGGCGGACAGGTTCTGCCGCGGGCGGTCGCGGACCGCATTCAGCAGTTCGTCCGCAACGGGGGCAGCATCCTTCTCTTCCCCGACTCGGGCCGCTGGATCGTCGAGGAACCGGACAACGAATTCGGACTGCTTCGCCGTCTCGGCTGGAAAGGCACCCTCCCGCGCGCCGGAAAACGGGTGGAAACGGAAAACGGAAACAGCGGCTTTTCTCCCATCCGTCCCCGGACGGCCGAACTGATCTTCGACGCATCTTCGCCGTTCGCCGCATTGCGGAAACTGAAACTCAACAATCCCTTCCCCGGCTGGACCCCCTCCGACGGGATGCAGGTGTTCGGACGCTTCGCGGACGGCGGAGCCGTCATCCTCTGCTGGCCGTTCGGGAAAGGACGGGTTCTGTTTGTCGCCGGAGATCCCGACTGGGCGAAGGTCCCCGGATTTCTGCGGACCGCCGGAGAGTGGGCGGGAAGCCGCCGCGCCGCAGGAACCGATACGCCGAGCGTCATGGTGAATCATCTGGTCAAAGGGAAGATTCACTACGCCATCGTGCATCGGCTTCCGGACAGTTTCCGTCCCCATGCGCCGAAACTCGACCGGGAGGAACTGGCGAAACAGCCGGAACTCTCCGCGAGATGGCACATCAGAGGACTTCCCGCCGGGAACTGGAAACTGGAAGAGCTGACCTCGCCCGGCAGCCCGGCGACGATCCGGAGCGCCTCGGAAATCGCCTCCGGAATTCAAGTTCCGTTCCGTCTCTGTCAGACCCGGGTCTACCGTCTGACCCCGCAATAAAAAAGGCCGCTCCCTTTTCCGGTTCTTCTTTCCGGAGAGGGGAGCGGCGCCTTGAAAATCATCCGTTTCCGCCGTGTTCAGGATCGGGCGAACGCCTCCAGACGGCGGAACAGCGCATCGAAGATTCTGGAACGCTCCAGATAATGAATCAGACGGATCTCATGGCGGTTCCCGGCAAGTTCCCAGTCGGAATTTTCTTTCAGGACCGGTGCGGGAATAATCCGCGAATGAACGGCCTCCGGAACGGCGAAACAGGCGATTGTGGCAATATCCCAGATGACTTTCTGAACGGCCGGATCGCGGTTCAGGAACTCCTCCGTCCGCCCGTAGAGGAAACGTCCCGGTTCGCCGCAGGGCTCGCAGCGCCGCTTCAGTTCCGGCAGTGCAATCATCAGAATTTCCGCAACTCCGCAGCAGGGAATCCAGAACAGGGGAACGCCCGATTCAAAGATAATCCGGGAAGCGGAGACATCCTGATGGAGATTGAACTCCCGGTTCGGGATCGTGTCGAGAGCGTGACCGCCGAGCCAGACCACGACGACGCTGTCGATGATCTCCGGAGCCATCAGCAGGGCGGAAGCGATGTTGGTGATCGCCCCGATGGCGATGAGATACAGGATTCGCCCTTCCGCCCTCGCCTCCCGCGCCAGTTCGACGATTCTGCGGGCAGCCGCGCTGTCCACCGGAGTGACGGCGTCCTTCAGATAGGATTCCGATCCGCGGAACACGAAACCGTCCGTTCTGCATTTCAGAAGGTGCAGAACATTCAGAATTTCGTCGTAGCTTTTCTCCATTCCGTCCGCGGGACTGCTGGAACGCCGGTTGAAAAACGGCGCTGCCGTGACAGCCTTCATCGTCAGGGATTCGGGAGAGAGCATTGCGAATGCAAGGGCAAACTGGTCGTCGATCTCATTGAACGTGTCCGTATCGAGGACGGCGTCGACTTTCCCGGACGGAAGAGCGAGAAGCTGTCTGCGCCGTTCCGCGTCAAGAGACGGAAAAAGCTCGGAAAGATTCTGCATTTCAAAGGATTCCTTTCTCTGGTTTGAGTTTCTTTTATTTTAGCACATTCCATTGAAAACACAACCCCTTGACATCTGCAGGATCTGATGTTATACTAGCACAAAATGATGATTTTATCGAAGGAGCTGTTTCATGAAACCCATTCCGGTCCAGTTTTCCTATGCGGGACATTACAAAAAGGAGCAGCCGGTTCCGATGCACTCGCACCGCGGCGTGGAACTGGTCTATGTCGCCAGCGGAGCGTGCGTGACGGAGTTTGCCGGAAGAGGAGCTCTCCCGGCCGGACCGGGAACCGTTTATGTGACGCCCGCCCAGCTTCCGCACGCACAAAAGAATCCCTCCGGCGAATGCGAAACCTTCTACGCCGTGATGGAAATTTCCGGCGGAGAGCTGAACACGGAACTGAGAACCATTGATGTTTCAGGCGATCCGCTGCTCGCCGCCTGGTTCCGCAATCTCTATGAATTGAACCGGGACTACGCGCCGGAAGAGGCCTCCTTTCTTCTGATGGCGATCTGGAGCCGTCTTCTCGCCGCCGAGGAGAAACGGAAATTCCGTCAGAAGCGCCACCCCGCCCTACTCCGGGCGATGGATGACATGGAAGAACATTCCGCGGAAACGGTCAGCATTTCCGAAATTGCCCGGAGAAACGGAATCAGCCAGAGCCATCTGAACGCGCTCTTCCGCCGGGAGACCGGAGCCGGAGCGGAAGAGTACCGGACGACCCTTCGGATGAAGCAGGCGCGCCGTCTGCTGCTGAACCGCTATTACAGCATTGGCGAAGTCGGCGCAATGACAGGATATCCCGATCCGAACTATTTCAGCCGGAAATTCCGTCTTTATCACGGCGTCTCTCCGCGCACTTACCGGGAAGCACCGTTTCTCCATGCGGACCACGCGACAGCTCCCGTTTCCTCCTCTCCGAACGCCTCCGGACGGAAAAGATTCCCGGAAATTGCGGGAGGAAAGGCTTGAGATTTCAAAATCCGCATGTATCGTATCCTGATCTTACAGGAACAGAAACACGGGAAAGGAAACCATGACAGACAACACCGCACCAGCTCCGTTCGGAGCCATTCCGACACGGCAGCAGCTCGCATGGCAGGAAATGGGGATGTACGCCTTCCTCCACTTCACGGTCAACACCTTCACAGGACGCGAATGGGGTGACGGAACCGAACCGGAGGACGCCTTCAACCCAACGGAAATGGACTGCGAACAGTGGTGCCGGATCATCCGCGACGCGGGATTCAAAGGCGTCGTACTGACCGCGAAACATCACGACGGTTTCTGTCTGTGGCCCAGCAAATACACAACCCACTCCGTCAAATATTCGAAATGGCGCGACGGAAAAGGCGATGTGGTCGGCGATCTGGCAAAGGCGGCGAAAAAATACGGCCTCAAACTCGGACTCTACCTCTCCCCGTGGGACCGGCATGAAAAAACCTACGGTTCCGGCGACGCCTACAACGAATTCTACCGCAACCAGCTCCGCGAACTGCTGACCACCTACGGCGGAAAAAACGGAGAGGACATCTTCATCACCTGGTTCGACGGCGCCTGCGGAGAAGGTCCGAACGGAAAAGTCCAGCACTATGACTACGACAAAGCCGCCGCCGTCATCCGGGAGTGCGCACCGAACGCCGTCATTTTCGGCCACATGGGCGACCACCGCGACATCCGCTGGTGCGGAAACGAAAAAGGATACGCCGGCTCCCCGAACTGGGCAACGCTGAATGAATACAGGGACGCCCAGGGCGACGGAGGACTCCAGCACGGCCATGCCAACGGGAAACACTGGTGGCCTTCCGAAGTGGACGTTTCAATCCGTCCCGGATGGTTCTATCACAAGGAGCAGGATTCCCAGGTGCATTCTCTGGCGCATCTGCTCGACATCTGGTACCATTCGGTCGGACGGGGATCGTGTCTGAATCTGAACATTCCCCCGGACCGGCGGGGACGGATCCATGAAAACGATGCCGAACGCATTCACGAACTCAAACTTGTTCTCGACAGGACCTTTGCCGAGAATCCGGCTGCCGGAGCGACGGTGAAAGCCTCCAGTGAGCGCGGTCCGGATTTCCGCGGAGACCGGATGACCGACGGATCCCCGGACACCTTCTGGGCTGCGGAAGACGGCGTCACAAAATGTGAAGCCGTCATCGAACTTGCCGCAACGCACCGGATCAATGTGGTCTCTCTGAAGGAATATACGCAGCTCGGGGAGCGGGTCGCCGCATTTTCCGTGGAATACAGATCCGCATCCGGGAACTGGGAAAAACTGGTGGAGGAGACCACCATTTCCTTCCGGAAAATTCTCCGCACGGAGACCGTGGAAACCGATGCGCTCAAACTGAACATCCTCCAAGCGCTCGTCTGTCCCTGCATCCAGGAATTTGCGGTGTATTATCAGGCGCCCCTGCTGACGGCGCCGTCGATCTTCCGGGCGTCGGACGGGACCATCACGCTGACGCCCCCCGGCGACGAGGTCCGCCTCCATTATACACTCGACGGCTCCCTCCCGACCGCGGATTCTCCAGCCTATACGGGGCCGTTCAAGATCCGGGAAGCCGGTTTTCTCCGTGCGGTCTCCCTGCTCCGGGAGGGCGCAGAAAACGCCTATCCGGAGATCCGCACCAATCCGGAATCCAACCTCCGCTTCGGGACGGCGGTCGACGAATGGCGCGTGCTCGCGGCGGACAGCGAACTCGACGAAGGACATAAAAAAGAACATCTTCTTACCGCCGGACCGGAAATGTGGATGAGCGGAAAAGATGTTCCGTATCCGCACTGGATCGCGATCGACACCGGAAGAAAGCAGCGCATCCGGGGATTCATTCTCACGCCGCCGGAGGCGAAGGAGCGCGCGCCGGGACCCGTTTACCGCTACCGCTTTCTTGTCGGCGATTCTCCGGAGACGATCGACACTCCGGTTGCGGAAGGAACGTTCGACAATCTTCTGAACAATCCGGTTGCGCAGATTGTCGAACTGGACTCTCCGGTTTCCGCCCGCTGTTTCCGATTCGAGGCGTTGGAATCCGCCAACGGATCCTCCTGCGCGAATATCGTTCGCCTGGAACTCTTCTGACCCGGAACACGGGAAACGACGCTCGTCGGAACGGGGAGGAACACGGGAAACGCGGATCGCCGGAACGATCTCAGGCCAAGAGCCGGAATGCAGCTCACAGGACCGAAACGACCAGTCCGGCGACAATCAGCGCCACGCCGATCAGCTTCGGTTTCGCCGGATTTTCCTTCAGTAGAAAAATCCCCGCCAGCACTCCGAGCGGCAGACTCATCTGCCGGAATGCCTGAATGTAGCTGACATTGGAAACAAATCCCATGGCAAGCAGGATCAGCGCATACGCCGAAGAACTGCAGAGGCCCGTGAGAACCGGACTGAACGAATGCAGAAACAGCCGTTTGAACTCCCGCCGTTCCAGCGGCACCAGCGCCACATAACACGCAAGGGCAAGCGCAATGCCGGACTCAATGAGGAACAGATAAATCAGCGATTTTCTCACGCGGGTCTCTCCGGGAAGCGCCTGCAGAAGTATACTTGCCTGACTGTCCAGAATGGTGTATCCGGTTGTTCCGGCGGCGATCATCAGGATGAAGAATCCGCTTCTGGTGAGGTATGTCCTCCAGTGGAAATCGCGCAGGGTCTTCAGCGGGAGCAGGATGCTGCCGGCGAAAATGATGCCCATTCCGACGACCGCCAGACCGGACGGACGGGTTCCGAGACCGAACAGGAGTGTCACGGCGGCAACCATCAGGACCGGCATGGCACGCCCCAGCGGATAGGCGATGGAAATATCGCTGATCCGGTAGGCATACGCCAGACCGAGACAGTAGATCACCTCGCAGAGAATGCTGCACGCAAGAAGCAGCCAGAAGCGTCCCGGCAAAGAGCCCAGAGCAAGATCCGAGCTCAGAAAGAACCCCAGCCACAGCAGAGCCGCCGTCGTGGAGGAGATCAGATAAAACGCTCCCGACGGATTGCTCTTCTTGCTCAGGAAATTCCATGCCGCATGCAGGAAAACGGAGAGGAAAACCAGAACGAACGCCGTCAGACTCATTTTCCGCCGAACGCCTTCTCCCGGTATTCGTCAACCCGGTTCCCCAGCGCGTCCAGCGCGGACCGTGCGGATTCATTTCCGCTCAGGACTTCCAGCATCAGCGCTCCTTCCACCGCGCAGAGTTCCCGGTGTGCGGGGAAATAATTCTCCACAAGAAACGAGATGTATTTCACCATTCTGTATTCGCCGTAGACATGCGGAACCGGTTCGCGGATTCTCTCCACAGCGGCGCAGCGTCCCCGGCGGACGGCGTCGATCAGGTCTTCGATCCGGTCCGATCCGGCGAGGACCACGGTGCTGAACCAGTCTGCGAGTTTTCCGTTGTCGGTCCCGTGCGAATCGCTTGCTCCGATGACGGGGAAGGTGTTCCCTTCAGCCCGTTCGTCGCCGTAGCGGGCGATCTGGCAGGTGTTCGAGCGCCACTGCCAGTCGTAGAAACCGCCGAGGAGTTCAAAGGCATCGAATTTTCTTCTCCGGAAGACGGCGTCGCTCAGAGCCTCGCAGATCTCATATTTGGAAGTCTGCCAGAAAGGATGGCAGAAGACCGCCAGTCCGCCCGCCTTCCGGATCTCGCGAAAGACCCATTCGCTGGCGGCGACAGGGAACGGATCCAGTCCTCCGGGCAGCTCTTCCGGAGGGATGGAGCGCAGGATCTCTTCCGTCTCCTTCCGGTACTGTGCCTCGTCGGCGGACGCCTTTTCATTGATGCTGTATGCGCCCCCGAAGTGGATGATATGCACCGGATTCCCCGGAGAGTGAACCTCTTCGCCGGGAAAGAGACGGAATCCGTTGCGAAGATCCTTCCAGAACTCCATGGCCCGCCGGGAAGGAGCATACCGCCGATGATCCGTGACGGCCATGAAGTCGAAGCCCATCTGACGGTAGCGCGCCGCGACATATTCCGGACACTCCCTCCCGTCCGAGCAGGCAGAATGAACATGGAAATCCCCTTTGAACGGACGCAGGGAGTAGAGATCCGGGCGCAGGGAATAAACATTGAACCGGAGAGCCTTCTTTTCTCTGGCCCCTCCGGCATCCGAACCGCGGAATCCCGGGAGATCCAGCAGATCCAGCAGGATGCAGTGTTCCTGTTCTCCGGCGAACGGAGCGCGGATCCGCAGAGAGGCGCCCTCCCGTTCAAAGGAAAGATCCTCCCGTTCTCCGCTGATGAACTGCGTGGAGGAGCCGTCGGGGAAAAGGCCGCCCACAGGGAAAAGACGGACCTTGATCCGATCCGCCGGAGGAAGTTCCGCATGGGGAAAACGGGGCGTGATACGGATCGTGGACACCCGGTCCGCGGGGACAATGCGCGGACTCACTTCAAAATAATCCTGAAACTCCTTCATGGGGGACTCTCCTTTTTTATTGATGTCGCTTTTATTTTAACAATCCGGATGTAACTTATCGTTATGCGACTCGTTTTCAAGTGTTTTTTGCAAAATAAAAGATGTCGCTTTTTTACGACATGAAAGGAGAGACATGAACATCATCGATCAGTTGAACGAACTTGGGCTGAACGGGAGACAGGCGCGTGTTTACCTGGCGCTGCTCCAGCTGGGATCGGCAACCGCCATTGAAATTGCAAAATACACGAAATACAAGCATCCCACCGTCTACGACGTTCTGGATCTGCTGAAGGAGAAGCGCCTGATCACAGAGACGCTTTCAGGCGGACGCAAAATCTTCTCCGCGGAAGATCCTGAAATGTTCTCCCGGATTCAGCAGGAACGCCAGCGGACGCTGGATTCCCTTCTGCCGAGTTTGCGCGATCTGTATCTGGGCGGCAGCCACCGGACGCGGATCCACTGTTACGACGGAATCGAAGGCGCCGCCGTCGTCCGGAATGAACTGCTGAATGTGAAATCCCGGAAATACTACTACTTCGGTTCAATCCGGGAGATGTTTAAACTCTCCTCGCAGGAACAGGAGGAAGCGTATGTCCGCGAACGCCTCCGGCGGGGGATCTGGTCCTACTCCATCCGGGACCGCTCCCAGGAGGTCGATCTGAACTACATGGCTCCCGGAGACGAGAATCTGCGCCGCGTGCGCTATCTGCCGAAACCCATCGACGACAATATCTCCGGACTCTACATTTACGACGACAAAATCGCCATCAGTTCCGCCCTGAAGGAAAATTATTCCATCATCATCGAAAGCCGGGAGCTGTTCATTCTCATGCGGACTTTGTGGCACTACATCTGGGAGATTGCGGAAGAACCGTGACCGCCCCTCCCCCCCGCTTCCGCCCTTCCGGAAGGAGTTCTCCTGCAGAAACAGATCAATCGCGCCTCCGGAAAAGTTCTTTCCTCTTCCGGAAAGCGAAAACGCGGAGTCGCATCTCATCCCCTCTCCTCTCCGGAGGCCGACTCCTGATCCGCCGGCCAGCTTCAGAATTACTCCCCATCCGGAAGAGAACGGTCTGCCCGGAACCGGCATCGTCTCTCCGGACGGATCTTCCGGCAATCACCATCCGCAGCAACCGCAGCAAGACCATCTCTTAAGTGGTATTATAATGGTATTATAAGGACATATTTTTGTTCGATTTTGTTTGCTTTTGCTGTTGACATTTCAGAGCTTTTGTATTATAATTAAAAACATAGAAACGATGCAGAGGACAAGGATGAGAGAAAACAATGGATATCCCTTTTTCCAGTCAGAATAAAAACGAATATGTCTACCGCTCCCTTCTGGAGGCCATCCGCAGCGGAACGCATCCGACGGGGTCCCGGCTCCCGAGCGAACGGGAACTGGCCGATCAATATTCCTGTTCCAGAATCACAATCCGTCATGCCCTGGAGCGCCTGAACAGGAAACAGGTGATCCGCCGCCTTCAGGGGAACGGGACTTTTGTCAATGGAGTCGATCCCTTTCCTTCGACGGATTTCCGGGTCGGTCTGGTTCTTGACGCGGAGGAGGATGAACTTTACAACGATCCCTGGCTGTCGGAGCTTCTGTACGGCATGATCTCCGCCGGCGGGAAGCAGCCGTTTGTCATCAGCATCATTCCGGTGGCGAAAAACGGGAGCCTCATGGAATCCATGGAGAGACGCGGACAGGAACTGCATGATTACAATGGGTTTGTTGCCGCCCGCAATCTTTCCGCGGAAGAAATTGAAACACTCAGCACCCTGGAGCTTCCGTTTGTCCTGCTTCAGAATGAAAAGCTGAAGAGTTCCTACTCCTATGTCTCGATTGACAACATGCAGGGGACCTATCTGGCGGCGAGTCATCTTCTGGCCATCGGCTGCCGTCATCTGTTCTTCATGCTGCCGGAAAATTCACCGCAGTTCCACAACCGGATCAAAGGATTTCAGCAGGCCCTCCGGGAGTACGGCCAGCCGGCCAATTCCGAGAATTTCATTCTGACCGTCGGAGAGGATGACTGCGGCGACGCCGAACAGCACATTGAAGAACTTCTTGCGCGGAAAGTCGCATTCGACGGAATTCTTCTCGGAACGGACGGGTGTGCCTACAGCGCGGTGATGACTCTTCGGAAACACGGAATCCGCATTCCGGAAGATGTCTCCGTTGTGATGTGGGATGATTTCCCGTGGGTATCGAAAGTTCTCCGTCTGCCGCTGACGGCAGTCCGCCAGCCGTTTCGCGCGCAGATTGTTTCCGCGATTGAAATTCTGATGTCGCAGCGGAATTCGGATAAACCCTCCAGCATTCAGAGGATTATTCAGCCGTCCCTGATCGTGCGCTGTTCCTGCCGCACGCCGGGCAGCTGATTTCAACCGTTCAATATCATCCCAAAACATAAGGACTGTTCCATGAACACACTCCGGAGATTGCTTTCTGCCGTACTGGCAGGCTGTTTTGCGGCAGCGCTTTCCGCAGAGAATCCGATCATTGAAATCCAAATGCCCCCGCAGGAGAAAAAACATCATCTGTATCCGGGTGTTCAGGAGATCTCCATCCGGGGCAACTCCTTCTATCGGGACGGGAAAGAGTATTTTGTCTCCGGCGCCTGGCAGCTCGACATGGAAGCGCCGGTCTGGAGATTCCGTCTTTTCGACGTGGACGTCTGCACCTACAATCCGGAGTTCATCTTCACCTGCTACGGTCTGACAAAAGGAAAAGACGGCGTCAGCCGTCTGGAACTTCGGCCCAATCCCTGGTTCGAAGCGATGATAAACCGTTTTCTTGCGAATAAGATCAATTTCTGGCAGGAGCACAAAGCGGCGGAAATTTCCCATCTGACGAATGATCCGACCTTCCATGAAGCGTCCGGCGGCGGACATTTTGTTGCGTTTGATCCGTATCATCCGCTGGGAATTCCTCTTTACAAGGAACTCTACAAGACATGGATGCGCTATACGCAGAACTATCCGGTCTTCTGCTACGAACTGTTCAACGAACTGAGCTACAACAATACGCATCCGCTCAGCCGCAGCGCCTTCCGGGAGATGATGAAGAAGAAATATAAAACGATTCAGGCACTGAACCGGGCATGGAACTCCGCGTTTGCCTCGTTTGATGATGTTGACGCTCCCGGCTATCTTTCCGATCACGGGCAAAAGAAGCTCGGACGCGAAAAGTTCTATCAGGAAGAGTGCGCAAAGTATCCGGCGCTGATGGTCGAATGGCAGAAATTCCAGGAGGCCCGGTGCGCGGAGATGGTGAAAACGCTGATGCCGATTATGCGTTCCTACGATCCGGATCCGAAGGTTTTTTCGACTCTTCAGTCGGAAATGGCGTGGTGGATGGATCATACCGGAAGCGGCGTCGGGACGGAGGCAATGACGGCGGTTTCCGATTTTTATTCCCATGAGATCGGGACGGGATTGATCGAAAGCGGGAACTACCGCAGCTATCCTTACGCGGCGAAAATGATCCGGACCAGTCTGGTCGGAGATCTTGTCCGCTCGTTCAATCCGGACCGTCCGGTCTTCAATGCGGAAGCTCCGCTTGGAATTGTTTCCCGCGGGGTGAGCGAGGATGAGCTGCGGCAGAAGGATTATGCGGCAATGACTTCCGGCTGGAAATTTTACGATGCAACCAGGTCCGCACCGAAGGACTGGAACGCGAAACAGTATTCCACGGAAAACTGGGGAACGATCCGCGTCCCGGACATGTGGGGCAAAAACGGATATGAGAACTGTCAGATCGGCTTGTACCGCAAGGACTTCAAGCTCTCCGAGGACCAGCGTTCAGGAAAGGTTTATCTGAATGGAAAGGCTTTTGCGGATTCCGGCGAGATTTACATCAACGGACATCTTGCCGGACAGGTAACCGGATTCAACACCTCGTTTACTTTTGACATCACACCATTTGTTGAAAAAGAGAATTCGATTGCGATCCGGATCGTCAACCGCTATTTCCACAACGGCATGTACTACGGCGGCATCCGCGGTTTTGTCTCGGTGAACGGAGCGCGCCTGATTCCCGACAAGGAAGCCGCATTCGAAGTGCGTCATTTCCGGACCTACTACTGGAGCCAGATGGCCCATGGCGCCATGAACGGCATCATGCTTTCCTACAATCCGCCGCAGCACACGATGGCGGCGCGGTCCCTTCCGCTCATCAAGAGGGAAATTGAAAACGTTGCGGATCTGATCTACCGGAAGGAACATCAGCCGCGGACTGAAGTTGCGCTTCTCTATCCGTATGAGACGATGCACACCGTGCTGCACAAGGACTACATGGAGCGTCTGGAAGGACCGGCAACGATCAATCTCATGCCATGGTACACGGCGTTTCTCTTTCACGGGAACTCGCCGGCGGTTCTGCTGCCGGAGGTCTTCCGGAAGAATGCCGGAACGGGACTGAAACTGCTGGCGGCGCCCAACCATCTGCGTTTCAGTCCGCAGGTTTACAAGCAGATCTGCCGCTTTGTGGAAAACGGCGGCGTTCTGATCACCAACTATGATTCCTTCTCCGTCAACGACGAAACCCATGCGCCGTTTGACTCCTCGCCGCTGACCGGTGTCACCTGCGGCAAACCCGTTCTTCAGGCGGAGTATGAACTGCCGGGACTCGGCGGAGGAAAACTGGAACGGCGCCATCAGGATCAGACCTTCGGCCGGGAACTGATTCCGGGCCGGGCAGTGGTGTTCCGCAGGTATGCGGACGGACGGCCCGCGGTCACGGTCCATCGTTACGGGAAAGGGAAAGTCTATGTGATCGGAGCGAATTTCCGTTATGATGTTCTCGGAAAACTTCTGCGTGAGATTGCCGATGGTCTCAAGGTTCACCGTTTTCTGGAGCTGGCTCCGGCGGGAAAGGCGTTCTGCCCGGAGTTTGTCGATCTGAAATGCTGGGGAACCGGAAATGGAAGCCGTCTTGTCTATGCGCTCAGCTATGACATTTCCGGATCGGGCAGGCTCCGGGTTCCCGGCCTGAAGGGAAATTACCGGATGCGGAACGTCGAAACCGCCCGTCCGATCTCTTCCCCCTCCGGAAAGACTCTGTGGACAGAACAGGACCTTGCGGCAGGAATACCGATGCGCCTCGAACAGTTTTCCCCGGTCGTTCTTCTCCTGGAACCGGAATCGGCGACTCCGCGGACATTCCGGGGAATCTCCCCGACCCGTCTTGCGATGCTGAACAGGCTGTGGGTCAAACCGGCCGCCGTTCCCGGCGGACCGAAAATCGGATGCACACCGCTGGATGTGATGAATCCGACTCACGGAACCTTCCCGACCGCGCTGCAGCTGGCCGCCGACAACGGATTCAACGTGGAAAATCTTCCGGAGGAAAGCCGTTTCAAGAATCTGGACATTGTTCTGTACTCCCATCCGAAACAGGAGTGCAGGAATCCGGACGATCTGCTGGATTTTGTGCGCAACGGCGGCGGACTCCTGATGCTGGGAAGCTGTGCGCTGACCTATCATGTTCTGCCGTCCAACGGAAAGATCCTGAAAGCGCTGGGAGTGGAGCAGGCCTATATTCCGGCGGCGCTCTACAATTCGAAACCGAATCTTCCGGAAGAGGACTGTCTGAATGTCCGCTGCCGGATCATTCCCGGGCATCCGGTCACGGAGAACGTGAATGAATTTGTCACGGCGAGCGCCGGGGTGCTCACCCGTTTCCCGCGGAATGCGAATGTGCTGCTGCGTGCGCCGAAGGACGGATCCTCCTGTTCGAACCGTCCGGTCGCGGTCGCCTTTGAATACGGGAAAGGACGGGTGATCTATCTCTGCGACTACTGGTTTCTCCGTCCTCTGCACATCAACCGGGGCGATGACGCCCAGTTCTTCCTGAACGCATTGAACTGGCTTGCAAAACGCGATTCCAGACAGCTTTCCGCCGCGGACAAAGAAAAATCCCTTTACATCAGCAAGAGCCTGTTGGAAAAGGCGGAACAGGAAGAAGCGCAGGGAATTACGACTTTTGAAGCCCCCCGGGAAGCGCCATCGCTTCTTGGCGGATCCGATTTTTCCAAAACCAAAGGGCTGCAGGGCGGCGACCCGATCGTGGATGCAATGAAGAATTTCTGAAAAAAGAAGATTTCAAAAAAGGAGAATCGAAAAATGAAGAAAAAAGTTCTTTGTGCAGTCTCAATTCTCAGTGGACTTGCTCTTTTCGGGGCGAATGTCACTTCTCCGTCCGGGAATGAAGGGAAAGGCGGGGAAAGCATCGAGAAAAGTGCAGACAACAATTTCGGGACCAAATGGTACAGTGAATTCAACCGGGGACTTTCCTGGCAGCTGGAGCTTCCTGCCGCAAAGTTTCTCCAGTCGTACTCCTTCATGTACGCCAACGACGAACCGGGACGCGACCCGAAAGACTGGATCGTCGAAGGCAGCACGGACGGGAAAACGTTTACGAAAATATCCGAAGTCAAAAATTATCCCTCCCAGCTGCGCCATGCAACGCGATTTTTTTCCATCGACAATCCGGGAGACTACCGTTTCTACCGGATTCAGTTTCTTGACAACCACGGCAGCGGCGGATTTCAGCTGGCGGAAATCGCGTTCAGCGACAACGAAATCCGCGAAGGCCGGAACGTGAATGTTCCGACGGCGACCTCCCCTTCCGGACACATCGGGAAGAAAAACGAAGAGGTCAGCCGGACAATCGACCGGAACAAGCGGACGAAATGGTTTACCCCTTTCTGTCCGGGTCTTTCCTGGCAGCTGGAACTTCCGGAAAGCCGGAAATGCACTCTTTATCGACTGACCAGTGCAAATGATTATCCGAAACGGGATCCCAAAAACTGGATCGTCGAGGGCAGCACGGACGGGAAAACGTTTGTCCGGATTGGCGAGGAGAAAAATGTGGTGTTCCCATCCAGACTTCAGGAGAAGGAATTCCGCATTGCCGCGCCCGGGAATTATCGCTTCTACCGGATCACATTTACATCGCTGGCCCCTGGAAACGACGGCTTCCAGATCGCCGAAATTGAATTCAAATAACAAGAGGGATTCTGAAATGAAGAGAGGAACCCGCTTCACTCTTGTGGAACTCCTTGTTGTAATTGCGATCATCGCGATCCTTGCGGGCATGCTGCTGCCCGCTCTGAACAAGGCGCGCGAAACCGCGAAGACAGCCTCCTGCAAAAACAATCTGAAAACGATCGGCACAATCAATCAGCTGTATGTGAGCGACAACCAGGACTTTTTTGTAAAATGGTCGGACAATCAGCGGGAAGCGTTTGTCCGTTTTCTGTCGCGCGGGTATATGGGATTGCCAGAGAACGAGGATATCGTCTCAGACTGGACAACGTACAATGTAAATCCGAGATTGAAAACATGGATGTGTCCGGGATCCTCGAACAGGCACAGCAGCAACCAGTACAGTTACAATGTCTGGGGACTGGTTCAGATCCTTGTAAAAATCACGGCAGCGAAACGCCCGGCTTCGACGATGCTTTCTTCAGACTTGCGCTCCGGGAACGGGAATTCCTTCAGCTACATGGACTTCTATAACGCCTCGGATATGAGCTGGATCAGAACCCCGGATCGACATCTCATGAGCAATAATATCGTATTTCTTGACGGACATGTGGAAAACTGGTCTTTGCACAAGGAATGGACTTCCGGCTGTGTCCCCCGTTCCCTGATCGGAAATTGAACAGAGAGATCCCGCCTCCTTCCGCAGAAACGGAACCGCCTTTCCCTTACAAAAGACAAAACCGGAACTCTTCCGATGACGCATGAAAGAGTTCCGGTTTCTTCCGCTGAAAAAGCTCCAGCTTACGATACAGGCGTAATGATGGCGGCCGCTTCCGCAACTGCGGCGGAAAGTTCGGTCATCTCCGGTGCCTCATAGGAAAATTTTTCCATTTTGACGTCCTTTCTGTTATATGTTGTTTCGATCAGCGGAAGAAGAGAGCTTCCTCTCTCCTCCCGCTATTTCTGACTCTCTCAATACGGAGAAGCCGCGGCAAACGCGCCCTTCTTCTTCAGATCTTCGTATTCCGAAATCTGTGTAAGATCTCCGTCGCCGTTCGCGGCACAGTAGAATTTCACGGAATCCCAGCTCACGCCATTCAGCGTCAGAGTTCCCGAATGAACTCCATTCGACCATGTCAGGCTGCTGCCTGAAATCTTGCAGTCGTTCATGTCC
>CASFTV010000042.1 GCA_949297765.1 uncultured bacterium
TTACGCAAATCCCTTTACGCCAACGACTTTTAGAGCTTTTGAATAAAAGATTCTCTTTTTACCAGAAATTGGAAGGGGAAAAATAAATGGCGGAGAGAGCGGGATTCGAACCCGCGGTGAGGAAACCCCACGGCGGTTTTCAAGACCGCTGCCTTAAACCACTCGACCATCTCTCCGCAGAACTCGTATAGTTTACACGCTTTTTCCGAAAAATCAAACGATCCCCTCCCAATTTCCGAAAACTTCATCTCGGACGAAAAAGAATCCGCCGCTCCCGCAGAAAAACCTTCCCCTCCGGCGTCTTCTTCACCTGTATGAAATATGCCGGGATCCCCTGCGATAAACTCGAATCCTGAAGAACCCGCGCAACATCGTTCAGATTGTAAATCATCCGCTGTCCCAGCTTGATCAGCAAATCTCCCCGCGAAACCCCCAGCGTCGAAAGCGTCGCCGGAAGATCCGTCACCACAACCCCCGTGTCAAACGGATAATCCAGCGCCTTCACCAGCGCCGGCGTCAACTCCTCCAGCGACAGCGACAGCTTGAACTTCGCCAGCAGCGATCCATCCATCTGCTGAACACTGATCGGCGTCAACACCACCGCTTCCCGGCGCCCGGCAATCCGAAACTCCAGCGGACGTCCCGTCTGCACCCGGATCAGCCGGCGCAGAAACTCCAGCAGATTCCCGTGCGGATTCCAGGACTGAAACGACTCAATCTCCATCCCCTCCTTCAATTCCGCCTGTGACGCAGGAGATCCGGGAAGAACCTTCCGGATATACACGGTCCCGTCCGATTTCATCGCAGGAACAATCCCGAGACTCTGCGAAGAAAAGTATTCCGGAAGCATCCAGTTCGCCAATGTGTTTTCCAGACGCAGCTGCGGTATCGCAAAACCGATTCCCGGAGCATCCCGGCGAACCGCCATATTCATTCCCAGCATCCGTCCGCTCAGATTGATCAGCGGCCCTCCGCTGTTTCCCGGATACACCGCAGTATCCGTCTGCAGAAGATCCCGGAACACAACCCGGTTGTCCCGAACCAGCGAACGGCCAATGCCGCTCAGAACTCCGACCGTGATCGTCCCGTCCAAACCATACGGATTCCCGACCGCAATCGTCGTCTCCCCCAGCATCATGTCGCCGGGATGAATCCCCTGGATCACCTGAAACGGCTCCCGCGCATTCAGAATCTGGAGAAGCGCAATATCATTCTCCACATCCTCTGCCAGCGTCAGCGCGTGATACATGACTCCGCTGTTCAGCGTCACCAGGATTTTCGACGCCTGACTGACCACATGCGCGCTCGTGACAATCAGTCCAGAGGAATCTATAATGCTGCCGCTGCCGATCGAATACCCGTGATCGGGACGCGGATTCACTGTCCGTTCAAAGTTCTTCGACAGATCCCGGTACCACAGCGACGTCCTCCGGTCTATGATCCGGCTCGTACTCAAGTTGACCACCGACGGAAGAACCTTCTCAATCGCCCGGACAACCGGCGTCCGACGGATCTCACGCTCCTCCTTCGAAAAAGAATCCTCCTCCCGCGGCTGCCGTGTCCTCTTCGTCTGATTCCGGCTGAACAGAATCAGAAAAAGAGCAAAACTGAACAGGATGATGAAAAAATAAAAAAAAAGTCTTGATTTTTGCGAACTCATGCCGTATTTTCTTTCTGTTTTTATGATGGAAACATACAGTCAGGACTGAAAAATGCAAATCCGAACAGACCAGATTCCCAAAATACTTCCAACCGCAGGGAAAAGTTCTCCGCGCCGTCGAAAGGTGTCTGCAACATCTCCACTCCGCCCTCCCGCTCTTGCGGAAAACGGACTCTGCGCCCCGGCATTCGGAACACTCAAACCGGATGAACTTCATGAATTCCTCGTTCAATCCGGAATCCGTCGAATGCATCTCCGCGCGAAGGAAATTCTGCACGACATCATCCGCTCGGGAATGAAACACGCGTTTCTGGTCCGCCTTTTCGACGTCTGCGGATTTCCCCGCAACCGGAAGGCGTTCGGAGAACTGCTGAACCGTCTCCTGGAAAAATATCCGGAATCGCTTCTGGATTCCGAATTTGAAACGCTCATCTGGGGAGAATCGGGCCTGCTGCCGTCGCATACGCCCGGAATTGATCCGGAAACAAAGGAAAAAGCACGGATTCTCTGGAACCGCTGGTGGGAGCTTCGTCCCGATTCCGCTCCGCCGATCGCATGGATCCGGCAGGGAGAACGCCCCCTCACCACGCCCGAACGGAGAATCGCTGGGGTGTGCCTGATCCTGAAACGGCACGGGACCAATCCCCTCCCCCGCTGGATCGCGCAGCTGAAACAGTCCGGAGCAGAAGCGTTCCGTCCCGTTCTCCTCGACGGACTGGTCCTGAATGACAATTTCTGGAATTCCCACTCGACCTTCCACGCAGGCCGTCTGAAACATGCGGCCGCCCTCATCGGACAG
This sequence comes from uncultured bacterium, assembly GCA_949297765.1. GTDB lineage: Bacteria > Verrucomicrobiota > Lentisphaeria > Victivallales > UBA1829 > UBA1829. Next base: position 2,460 of record CASFTV010000042.1, read on the forward strand.
GAACGGGCGCGCGAACTTGCTGTGGATCTTGTTCTGCCGGCTCTTCATGCGGCGGCGGAACTGGAACACGACCGTCATGCACTCCTGCTGACCGACCGTCTTTTCCGCCTTCTTCCCCGGACCCGGAACAACAGAGCCCTTCTTTCCGCTCTGAAACGCTTCTTTCCGGATCCGGACGCCGTCCGGAAAGTTCTCCGGGATGCGGCCTCCCGTCAGGGCGTTCTCCATCTTTCCGCGCGCTGCCGCCGGAATTCCGGCGGAACCTGCACCCGCTGTCCGCTGCCCGGGTTTCTGAGCGTTCCGGAATGATGCCGCCAGGACCGGAACGGGTTTCCGGAATCCACCCTCCGGAAATTTTTCAACGACTAATTTCCCGCTAACAGCCTCCTAACAAACAAAGGGTATCTTATTCGGCAACAACCCGAAAAGGAGGTTTTATGATTCCGTTTCTGAAAAAGAGCATTCTTCCGGCCGTCCTTCTCTGCGGATGCATGGCGGCGAACGCGGAAACCATCAACGGGGCTGGAGCAAGTTTCCCGGCGCCGGTTTACGCGGCATGGACGTACACGTACAACAAGGTCAATCCGGCGAAGGACCATTTCAACTATCAGTCGGTCGGCTCCGGAGCGGGAGTTTCCCAGCTGAAGGCGGGAACCGTCGATTTTGCCGGTTCCGACGATCCGGTCAAGGAGAGCGATCTTCAGAAGTACGGCCTTCTCCAGTTCCCGATGCTGATCGGAGGAATTGTCCCTGTTGTCAATCTTCCCGGGATCAAAAGCGGAGAACTCAAGCTGGATGGACCGACTCTTGCCTCCATCTTTCTCGGCGAAATCAAGAAATGGAACGATCCCGCGATTGCCAAACTGAATCCCGGCCTGCGCCTTCCGAATCAGCGGATCACCGTTGTCCGGAGATCCGACGGATCCGGCACCACCTGGATCTTCACCAACTATCTCTGCAAAGTTTCAGAAAAATGGGCAAAGGGACCGGGCAACGCCAAAGATGTCAAATGGTTCCGCGGGACCCTCGGAGCCAAAGGCAATCCGGGCGTGGCCAACAATGTGGCAAAGACCCGCGGCTCGATCGGCTATGTGGAATACGCCTATGCAAGAGAAGCCGGACTTTCCACGATCCGCCTGAAGAATGCAGACGGCGCCTTTCCCCGTCCCTCCGCCGAAACCTTTGCCGCGGCCGCAGCGGGGGCAGACTGGAAAAACGCTCCGAATTTCCGGGTCGAACTCAACAATCTCAAAGGTGCCGACACCTGGCCGATCACCGGAGTCACCTACATCGTTCTCCGGAAGGATCTGAATCAGAAGACCGCCGGCAAACTGTTCGGATATTTCAACTGGTGCTTCTCCGACGGACGGAAGCAGGCATCCGCCATGCACTACGTTCCGCTGCCGGACGAGGTTGTCTCCCTGGTCCGGAACAGCTGGAAAGCCATTCGCTGAGAGGGTGTTCATGAATTCTTCGGCCGTAAAACACCAGAACGGCGGATCGTCGAACTCGACGGCCGGGGGGATTCATCTCCCCGACCGGCTCTTCCGCATCGCGGCCGCCGGAGCCGCGGGACTCGCAGTGCTGCTGACGATTGCCTTCTTCGTCCAGCTGAGCGTCCACTCCGTTCCGGCGTTCCGGGAGTTCGGAATCCGTTTTCTCTGGTCGACGCAGTGGGATACGTCGAGCATGCAGTTCGGAGCGGCGTGCGCGATCTACGGAACGCTCCTCACCACCGCCATTGCACTGCTGATCGCCGTGCCGACGGCGTTTCTCACCGCGCTTTTTCTGGTGGAGATCGCACCGCCGGGAATCGCGCGCGTTCTCGGATGCGCGCTGGATCTGCTCGCCGCGATTCCGAGCGTAATCTACGGCATGTGGGGACTGTTTATCTTTGTCCCGTTCATGCAGGAGCATGTACAGCCGTTTCTGTCGGACACGCTGCATCTTTCGGTTCTTCCGCTGTTCGACGGACCCGTTACCGGATTCGGATTCCTGACGGCGGGAATCGTTCTTGCGCTGATGTCGCTTCCGTTCATTTCGGCGATCATGCGGGATGTGTTCCGCATGGTTCCCTCCGTGGTCAAGGAGTCCGCATACGGGATCGGCGCAACGACCTGGGAGGTCGCCCGGAACGTCACCATGCGCTACGGCATGCAGGGACTCCTCGGGGCGGTGTTTCTCGGACTCGGACGCGCGGTCGGCGAAACCATGGCGGTCCTCTTCATCATCGGCAACAGCGAAACCATCTCCGCTTCTCTGTATGAATCCGGCGCGACGATCGCCTCCGTTCTCGCCAACAAATTTGCCGAAGCGGAAGGGCTTTCCAAAAGTTCCCTGTTTGCCCTCGGACTCATTCTTCTCTGCATCACGTTCACAATCCAGATTTTCGCCCAGCTCTGGCTGAACCGGATCCGGAAAAACTCGGGAGGCGGATTATGACCGACGTTCCCGCGCTGAAACGGCGCAGTCTGCTCCCCCGCAGGATCAGGAACCGCGCGATTACAGCTCTTTCCGCGCTCAGCACACTGATTGCGGCAACGTTTCTGATCTGGATTCTCTGGACCATTCTCCGGAACGGCATCCAGTCGCTCTCCGTCGATTTCCTGACGGAACCGACCAAACCGTTCGGAGTTCCCGGCGGCGGCATGCTCAATGCGATCCTCGGAACCGTGGTCATCACCCTGGTTGCGACCCTTCTTGCGGTTCCGGCCGGAATGCTCGGCGGGATCTGTCTTTCGGAATTCGCCCGGAACTCCCGCTTCGGAAATGCCGTCCGGTTCTCCGCGAACGTGATGATGGGAATGCCCTCCATTCTCGTCGGCTTGTTCATCTACACGCTGATCGTCATGACGACCGGCAACTTTTCCGGTTTTGCGGGATCTGCCGCGCTGGCGATCATCATGTTCCCGGTGATTCTCCGGACCACCGAGGATATGCTCTGCATGGTTCCGAACGCCCTCCGGGAATCGGCGCTGGCGATCGGCGCGCCGCGGTGGCGCATCACGCTGGCGGTGGTGTTCCGCTCCGCGAAAAACGGACTCACAACCGGGGTGCTTCTTGCGGTGGCGCGGGTCGCGGGAGAGACCGCCCCCCTGCTCTTCACCGCCCTGACCAGCGACGCATGGCCGACGGGATTCTTCACGCAGCCGACCGCAAACCTGACGGTCACCATGACCGAATACGCCACCAATTCCCCGTTCGCCGAAATGCACGTCCGCGCATGGGGTGCGGCGTTTCTGATCACCACGGCCGTCCTTATCCTCAATCTTTTTTGCAGAACCATTCTCAGGGAGAAGAAATCATGACGGAGACATCCACCGGAGACGACATCAAAATCTCCGTCCGCCACCTCAATTTCTACTACGGCGGACATCAGGCGCTGTTTGACAACAGCATCGAAATCTACAGGAACCGTGTAACCGCCGTCATCGGTCCGTCCGGCTGCGGGAAATCGACCCATCTGCGGATCTACAACCGGATCTATCAGCTCTACCGCGACCAGCGGGCGGAGGGCGAAATCCTCATCGACGGCGAAAACATCCTCGCCCCGGAAACGGATGTTCTTGAACTCCGCCGGAAGGTCGGAATGATTTTTCAGAAACCCACCCCGTTTCCCATGTCGGTTTTTGACAATGTGGCATACGGCCTGCGTCTTCATTACCGCCTGAAGCGCTCCGAAATCGCCGACCGGGTCGAGGAGAGCCTCCGCGGCGCCGCGATCTGGGACGAAGTCAAAGACAAGCTCAAAAAGCCGGGCACCGCTCTCTCGGGCGGACAGCAGCAGCGTCTCTGCATCGCGCGCGCCATCGCGATCCGGCCGGAGATCCTCCTGATGGACGAACCGACCTCCGCCATCGACCCCATCGGAACCTCCCGGATCGAAGATCTGATCGGCGAACTGAAAAAGACCTTCACGATCGTGATTGTCACGCACAATATGCAGCAGGCCGCCCGCGTTTCCGACTACACGGCCTTCTTCTATAAAGGTGTCATTGTGGAATACGGAAAAACACCGCAGCTGTTCACCAAGCCGAAAGAGAAAAAAACCGAAGATTATATCACCGGACGGTTCGGCTGAGCCGGGTCCGGAAAAGGAGATCGCAAGCATGTCTGTTATTCTCAACAAGGAAATTTCCAAACTGAAAAAGAGCATTCTCGTTCTCTGCGGCATGGTCGAAAACGCCGTAGCGGACGCGGTCGACGCGGTGATGACCTCCAACCGGGAAAAAGCGGAAAAAGTCATCGCTCACGATATCGAGATCGACCGTTTTGAACTCGATGTGGAAGAGGAGTGCCTGAAAATTCTGGCGCTTCATCAGCCGGTCGCGGGGGATCTGCGCTATGTGATCGCGTGTCTGAAAATGAACAACGATCTGGAACGGATCGGAGACCTCGCGGTGAACATCGCGAAACGTGCGCTCTCGTTCTATTCGATTCCCGGAACCGAGCTGCCGATCAATCTGAGACCGCTCTGCGAATGTACAAAAAACGCACTGGGCATGAGCCTCGACGCCCTGATCAAACTCGACGCCGATCTTGCCGCCGAAGGAATCGCCTACGATGACCTCATCGACGACATGAACCGGGAAAACCATGCGGAACTCCTGAACAGAATCCGTCTCCATCCCGAAAATGCGGAGGGTTATCTGAACCTCCTGAACGTCTCCAAGCATCTGGAGCGCATCGGCGACTGTGCAACCAACATCGACGAAGACGTCATCTACATGGTCAAAGGCGCAATCGTCCGCCATCGGACCGGAATCGACGGAGAATTCAAAAACAAAAAGAATTCCCCTCCCCGCTGACCATCCCCGTCCGGGAAAGAATCAGGCGGAGAGCGAACGCGCTATCGTCCGCAGTTTTGCCTCCATCCGGAGCCGGATGGAGTAGAGCGTCGCGCGCGGCATCCGGAAAAATTCCGCAAGCTCTTTCGGATCGCGGTTCTGGATCACCGCCATGTGAAAAATCTGATAGTGGCGCGGTGAGGACGTTTCCCGGAGCCGTTTCAGACTCTCCTTCCGGATATGCGCCTCCCACTCCGCTTCGTAAAGATTGTCAAGATGGAGCGATTCGGATTCGACGGAGCGTGCGGCGCGTTCCGTCCGGTAGACCCCCCGGAAATAATCGCCGGCTCTCGCCCGGATGATGATTCGCAGATAGTCCCGGAACCGCCCGCGCGAAGGATCGTAGACAAACGTCTTCGACTGTTTGAAAACCGACAGCATCACATCCTGGACCAGATCGTCGAGCGCCCCTTCCGGAACGCCGCAGTCCCTGCCGTGCATCCGGATCAGCGGCCCGTAGATCCCGAAAAAGCGCTCCCAGGAAGTCCCCTCCTCCTCCCGAAGACGGCCGACAACACTGAAATGGGTGGTGAAACTCATCGCTCTCTCCCGATGAAAATCCGTCCGGAAACCGCGGACGGCAACATGGAAATACAATATCGCAGACCGGGAAAAAATCAAGAAAAACAAAAAATATTTTACATTTTCTTACGCATTGAATCACGAGAATTCGGATTTCGTCATGCACGGGGATTGCACCGGCAGCATAAACGGAAAAACACACGCTGTTCCGCAGACGGGAGAACGGGATTGAATTTTTGAAAAAATACGGGACTCTTTTTGCTTTTTTCCGTTCCGGGATGTATATTCCGCAGATTTAAAACAGCCGGCGGGAGTCGGGAAGGAGTAAGGATCGCTATGGAAAAGAACTATGACTGGAAGGCCGCGCGGGAAAAAAAAGCATTTCTTGCACTTGAAGACGGGACCGTTTTCCGCGGGCGCTCCGTGGGAGCCGGAATCGACCGGACCGGCGAAGTCGTGTTCAATACAGGCATGAGCGGATATCAGGAAATTCTCAGCGATCCCTCCTACGCCGGCCAGTTTGTCACAATGACCTGCCCCGAGATCGGGAACTGCGGCATCAACAGCGCCGACCGGGAATCCCGCGCGCTGTTCCTCAACGGTTTTCTCATGCATGAATACAACGAACCGAGCAACTGGCGCTCGGAGGAAACGCTCGCCCAGGCGCTGATCCGGGCGGGCATTCCCGCAATCGACGGGATCGACACCCGGGCGCTGACACTCAAGCTCCGCTCTTCCGGCACCATGAAGGGATATCTTCACTGCAGCAGCGAAGAGATGCCGGAAGAGGATGCGGTCCGGAAAGCCCGTGAATGGTGCGGACTCGACAATCAGGATTACGCATCCAAAGTCACCTGCGACGCCCCCTACCGCTTCGACCCCGACGGGACCCTGACGAAAAGCTGGGGAATCGCGGAGGAACTGCCTCCTCCGGAACACCGCATCGTCGCGGTGGACTTCGGGATCAAATGGAATATTCTCCGTTCGCTCCGGCTCTGCGGATTCGACATTCAGGTTGTTCCGGCGAAAACCACGGCGGAAGAGATTCTGGCGCTCCGTCCGGAAGGGGTTTTTCTTTCGAACGGGCCGGCGGATCCGGCGGCCCTCCCCTACGCGGCGGAAATGGCGGCAGATCTCATCGGGAAAGTTCCGATGATGGGCATCTGTCTCGGCCATCAGATTCTCGGACGCGCGGTCGGAGGGAAAACCTATCGGCTGAAATTCGGCCATCACGGATGCAACCATCCGGTGAAAAATCTGGCAACGGGCGCGGTGGAGATCACCTCGCAGAACCATAACTTCGCTCTGGATGCGGACACCCTGCCTTCCTGTGTGGAAGTCACGCATATCAATCTCAACGACGGGACCGTCGAAGGACTCCGCCACCGGGAAGCCCCCGTCTTTTCCGTGCAGTACCATCCGGAAGCGGCGCCGGGGCCGCACGATCCGTTCTATCTCTTCCGGAATTTCAAAGCAATGATTGCCGGATGACCTCCTCTCATGATGAAACGGAGTCTCCCGATCCTGTTTTCCGCAATCGGTCTGCTGATGCAGGCTGCCTGCACGGGGCCGGAAAAACCGTCTGCTCCGGATCCCGCTGAACTGCGCAGCATCGCCGCGGAACAACGACTCGCAGAGTTGCGTACACGCGCCGTTCTCCGGGTCGCCGTCAGCACGAACGGCGGAAAGGCGGCCTATCTCTCGCAGAAAGGAACCTTCGAAGGGCCGGAAGTGGAGAAAATCCGCGAAACCGCACGGAAAAAAGGATGGAGGATTTTTCTTTTTGCGGTCCGTCCCGAAGCGCTGGAGGCGACTGTCCGGAGCGGAAGAGCCGATCTGGCAATCGGCGGACTGGAAGCGGAAAAAATCCGCGAAAGTCTCCTCACTCCTCTGATGGAATATCAGAAAAACGGAAAAACCTTCGCCTTCGCCGCATGGAGCGGCGCGGAAGAGCTGAAAGACGAACTGGAGAAGTAAAGGGAGATTTTTTCACAACATTGCAGATAAAATCCATCCGTCTGCTTGAAAAAACCACTTTGCAAGAGTAACTTATAAGGACGTTTGTTCGACATCAACCGATTATGGAGAAGCGATACATGAAAACAACCGTGCTGCGGGGCATCACTCTTTCCATTCTGACGAGCCTTGCTCTGAGCGCCGTCCACCTCTCCGCCCAAACCGCAGCGCCCGTCTCCCCGCTGGAACCGGCCAAAGCGGCAATGGAGCGGAAGGATTACCGGACAGCGGCCCGGGAAGCCACCAAAATCTTCTTTTTTTCCGGCAGTTCCGACACAGCAGCCGAAGCGCTGAACCTTTCCATCACCGCCAATGCGGAACTCCACAAAACAGGATCAGACGGATCGTGGAGCGCAGAACTGGACAAGACCGCCGGACGGCTCCTGGTCCTGACCGGAGAACAGACCATATCCCGCTGTTTCAGCATTCAGTGCGGCGAGGAGTTTTCCGTACCGTCGGGGGAGTTTCTTGTCGGAGCGAAACTCGCCTATCCGAATCTGGAGCTGAACGGGGTCCTTCATAAGAGGGGATCGGACGGCAATACGCTCGGAAGCCGCTGGATCGAACTCCGCGACGCGGACGGCATCCCGGCCGCCGGCATCCATGGAGAAGCGCCGCTTGCCGGAGACGGGGCGGAACAACTCTTCTTCCGCATGAAAAATTCGGACGTCAACGAACTGTTCGTGCTGCTGAAAGAGGGCAGCAGGGTTCTGGTCAGATAAACGAACGGACAACAAGGAGTTCTGGAATAAATGTCAGTCGTCACATTGGAATTTGAAAAACCGATTGCGGAGCTGGAGGCGAAACTCGCGGAATGGGAATCGCTGAGTTCGTCAAGCCATATCGACACCACGGAGGAAGTGAACGCGCTCAAGGCGAAGATCGACGCGATGAAGAAAACGATCTACGGCACCCTCACACCGTGGCAGAGAGTTCAGCTTGCACGCCATCCGAACCGGCCCTACACACTGGACTACATCGAACGCTTCTGCACGGATTTTCTGGAATTTCACGGCGACCGGCGGTTTGCCGACGATCCCGCAATCGTCGGCGGCTTCGCAAAAATTGACGACATTCCCGTCATGGTCATCGGCACCCAGAAAGGACGCAATACGAAGGACAATGTAATGCGCAACTTCGGCTGTCCGCATCCGGAAGGATACCGGAAGGCGCTGCGCCTGATGCAGATGGCGGAAATGGCCCGCGTGCCGATCATCACCTTCATCGACACGCCGGGAGCATTTCCCGGAGTCGCCTCGGAAGAGCGTCACATCGGAGAGGCGATCGCGGTCAATCTGCGGGAGATGTTTTCGTTCACCGTGCCGATCATCTGCGTGGTGATCGGAGAAGGCGGATCGGGCGGAGCTCTCGCGATCGGCGTCGGCAACAAGGTCATGATTATGGAGAACGCCTACTACTCGGTGATTACGCCGGAGGGATGCGCGGCGATTCTCTGGAAGGACCGCGCCTATTCCGCAAAAGCAGCGGAAGCGCTGAAACTGACCGCGGCCGATCTGCTCAAGCTCAAACTGGTGGACGGCATCATTGAAGAACCCCTCGGCGGCGCGCACAAGGATTATGACGCGGCGGCGGAAAAACTCAAAAAAGCCATTCTGAAAGCCCTGAAGGAATTCGAAGGCTATACGCCGGAACAGCTCAAGGAACAGCGCTACAAACGCTTCCGCGACGTCAAATTCTACACGGAACCGAAAGAGACCGGTACCGGTGCGGAGAAATAAGGTCATGTTCAACGGAACCCTGGTTGTACGACCGGCCCGCTACAATCCGGAAAAAGGGATTCGGGACGCGGAAAATTCCGATATTCACAATATCCGTGCTCTTCTCGGAGGATATGCGAAGGAAAATCTGCTTCTTCCCCGAACGGAAGAGGATATTCAGGAGAAGATCGGCAACTTCCGGATTGCGGAACTGGACGGGAAATTCGTCGGATGCGTCGCGATCCGGAACTACGGCAATTCGCTGTACGAGGTGCGGTCGTTTGCGGTTGTGCCGGAACACGTCGGTCAGGGAATCGGGTCGGAAATTCTCAGCGGAGTCATCCGCCAGATGAGAGAGGCCGGCGCTCCTGCAAGACTGTTCTCACTGACCTACCGGACTCATTTTTTCACGCGTCTCGGGTTCCGGGTCGTCGACAAGTCGATGTTCCCCGGGAAAATCTGGAGCGACTGCGTCATATGCAAGAAGAAAGACCATTGCGACGAGACAGCAGTTCTGATGGAGTTCCCGTAATCCGCAGCAGACCGCTCCGCCGCACAGCGGAGGAACTGCGCGACGCGGCGTGTTCCACCCGCGATGGAGCAACGGATCTCTTTGTCTACGGAACGCTTCTGAGCGACCGTCACGTCAAACTCATCCTCGGGCGCACGGTGGAGACGGAGCCTGCGGTTCTCAACAATTACATGCGGATCGTCCCGCCTGGAGCGTTTTTCTTCATTGTCCGCCAGCAGGGAGCGCAGGTGCGCGGACGGATTCTGAAAAATCTCACGCAGGAGGAGATCGCTCTGTTCGATGCGTTTGAAGATGAAAAGCGACTCTATTACCGGAAGCGGGTGGTTGTCCGCGATTCCGCGGGACGACGGAGACGGGCGGAAACCTATATCGGCAATCTTCCGGCCCTTCAGAAATCGTTCGGCAAGGAAATTCATTTCGAGGACCGCTACAATCTTTATCTGGAACGGAAAATCAGCCATACGCTGGAGGACATTGCGCCGCAGGAGGAGCCGGAAATCGCCCGACGGGCGACTCAAGAACTCATGGGATCGGAAATCGACCGTCTCATCCAGTCGCATTTCGACGGCGACTATGTCTGCAACTATCTGGTTCTCCAGGCCTTCAACGGAGCCCGTCCCCCCGATCTGGAGAAGGTGTTCCGGAACTGCGAGATCCGTCCGTATGCCGACTCCTACATGGAGCTTGTATGCAAGCACATCATATTCAACCAGTTTGCGGAAAAGATCCGCCACGAATTTCATGATGCGGTCCGGGTCGCCCAGAAATACTACCGGCACGGAGTGGCAATTCTTCTTGCGTTTCTCTACTACAACTCCAATAAACGCAGGATCCGGAAGCGGATGCGCGAGGAATCGCTGAACGCGGCACTCCCCGGGCGGAGCTACAGCGAATACGCCGTACTCTGCATCCGGATCGCGGATGAAATTTACGACTCCCGCCGAATGAAGGATATCGTGGAATATGTGGGTGTGAACTGGAATTCGACACCGACACCGCTGGGAGCGGAACTGGAATTCAGCTGGCTCGGTTCGCGGGCGGTGTACGCGGAACCCGGGGAAGACAGTGTTTTCGACTCGTTCAACTGGTTCAACGATTTTGATCTTCGACGGCGGATGTGGCGTCTTGGCGGACACATCGACGCACACCGGCCGCTGACGGGCGGAAGCACCGGCCGCAGCCGCGGATTCCTGGAATACGCACTGGGACGATTCAACATTATCGGGGATCTGTCGCGTCCGCTGTTCGACTGTCCATGGGCGATGTCGATGGTCATCAACGAGGCGGTCAAATTTCTGGAGATTCCGACCCACAGCCTCCACATCTCCATGGAGCTGCCGGAAAGCAACGGACAGCCCGCGATCACAGACCGTGCGCACAAGGAAAGCGATCTGGTCTGTCTTCTTCTGCTCGGGGGCGATCTGCGGCGGGACGAAAACGGCATTCTCCGCGAATGGCGCATTTTCAACAACGAGCTGGATACGAACGCCGGCAACTCGCTGAACTTCTCGGCGCGGAAGCATCACTACACCCGGTCGGGAGATGAAAATTCGGCCTCCGATGTGATGGAATATAAATTTCTGCGTCTGAAATCCGTCGAAACGGACTACACGAAAGTCATTCTGGCGCTGAAGGATTATCAGCTCGAGACCGGGGCTCGTCCGATCTCAATTCCGCGGAAAGGGGAACCGGAACTGCCCGAACAGCGGTTCCTGCGGGCATGGGCGGCACATCCGCAGAGCCTCTCCATGCGGGAGATCGAATCCTTTGTGGAAACGGTCGAGCGCGGGATGTGCAAAGAACACAAAACCGTCCATCTGGACAAACGGAAAAAAGCCATTCTGGAAAATATCGGGGAAACTCTCGTGGAAAGGAACCGCAGCATTGCACAAGGATGACAACAGACCCATCGGAGTGTTCGACTCCGGACTCGGCGGCTTGACCGTTGTATCAGCCCTCAACCGCGCTCTGCCGGAAGAGGATATTCTCTATCTTGGAGATACGGCGCGCGTCCCGTACGGGGACAAATCGGTTGATTCGATCCGCCGTTTTGCGCGGAAGGACGCCGAATTTCTGTTTGAACGCGGAGTGAAGATTCTGGTCGTCGCATGCAACACCGTCTCGGCGGTGGCAATGGATGAGCTGCGGAAGCACAATCCGGGCGCGCATATTCTCGGTGTTCTGGAAGCCGGAATTCATGCGGTGCTTGCCACCAATCCTGCGCATGTTGCCGTCATCGGGACCCGTGCGACGATCGGCAGTGACGCCTACCGGAGGGGGATTCATGCGAAGAATCCGTCGATTGTCGTTGAAAGCATCGCCTGCCCCCTTCTGGTTCCGATGGCGGAAGAGGGGATTACCGACAGCACGATCACGCGCTCCATTCTCGATATTTATCTTCACAATGTCAAACGGAATCCGCCGGACACGCTTCTTCTTGGATGCACACACTATCCGCTGTTCAAAGCGGAAATCTCCTCTTATCTGGACGGGCGGACGGCGATTGTTGACAGTGCCTCCGCATGCGCGGAACATGTTCTGGGATATCTGGAATCGCACCATCTCCGCGCGACAAAAGAGAAAGAGGGGAAAAACAGTTTTTATGTCACGGACCTGCATTCGACCCTTCCGCAGCTGGCCGCCCGTTTTCTGGGACGCATTCCGGAACGCATTGAGAAGATCGCCCTTCCGGACGACGGATTCTGACCTTTCCTCCCCGTTCCGGAGCCTCCGGAGCGTTTCGCCGTTCCGATTTGAAACACTCTCTTTTCCCGGCTTCGGCCGATGCAGTTCCGTTCCGGGAAAGGTTCCCCGGACGGGAAATGCGACAATCCCGGCACCCCAGCTTTTTTCTCTTATCCTGCGGAATTTCAAGGGGTATCCCGGATATATTTTATTCATTCTTTTACAAAATTTAAAAATAATATTTTCCCCGTATTGACAAATTAAATAAATGATGCTAGTTTCTTATCAGACGGGAAATGGATTCAATGTTTCGGATGGGGTGTGCTGCGGAATGTTTGCACCGCAAAATTCAACCCCATGCACTGGATTATGGTTTTTATCAACATGGAGGGTTTATGCAAATAGAATTGCAGTTTTCTTCTTCCGGCAATCAGGTGCTTGCGTTTGATTATCAGTACGAGCTGGCCTCGGCATTTTACCGGACACTGACAGACCGGGCGCCGTCGTTTGCCCGGGAACTGCATGACGGCGCCCAGAAAAACCGGATCAAACTGTTTGTTTTTTCCCTTTTCAGCAGCGAAGCGAAACCGGAGCCGGCAGCCCTTCCGGACGGACGCAGCGGCCTGAAATTCGGGAAACGGATCTGGATGCGTTTTGCGTCCATCTGGCCGGAACTGATCTACCAGATGGCGGATGCGCTGCAGCAGAAAGGAGAGTTGAATCTCTCCGGGCAGGCGTTTCATCTGGAATCACTCCGAATGGTACCGACCCCGAAATTTCAGCCGGAAATGGTGTATCGACCGTTCGGACAAGCCGGATTTGTCGTATGTCCCTACAAAAAAGCAGGAAAAACCGTTTATCAGATGCCGGATGATTCCGAAACCGGGATCCCTTCCTGCAGGACGATGATCGCGGGGAACCTGAGGCACAAACTCCTGCGGCTGAAGGAAATCCGTCCCGATATATTTGAAAACATCATGTCGATCGGCAATCTGAACGCAGATGCCGTGGCAGAGCTGCCGATTCAGGTGGAGTTTCTGCCGCTGATGGAGACTCGAGTCTATCGGACACGTCTGGTGCGTTTCAAAGGGGTCAACATCCGCGGCTTCCGCGCGCCGGTGCGGATCACAGCACCGGAAGCGGTTCACAGAATCGTGTGGTCCTGCGGCCTCGGCGCACTCAACTCTACGGGGTGGGGACTGATGGAACTGGGGAGGACAGACTCATGCTGCTGAAACGAATCGATGAAACGATTTCTCAGGGGCTTTACGATCTCGAGGGCGGACCCGCCGAGACGGAAACCTATGTGGCGGAACCATCAATGGGAGAAGGGATCATCCAGTGGGAAATCGTCGCCGAAGGAGCGGTTCCGCGTGAAGCGCTCCATTACGACGACACCCCGGACGGAAGTACAAAATTCAATGGAAGCTGGCGGGATTTTTACGCGTCCGGCGCGTCCTTCGGAGAACGCCCGCTGTACAGCGGAAGTTCAACATTTTTCGGCGGAGGAAAACCGAATTTCGGAGGAATCGCCAAAGCCGCTGTGTATCTGCGCTATTCCGCGGGATTTCTCCGCTGGCTGGAAACCTTCGATCCGGCAACAGCCGCCCGGTTGCGGGAGGAGATCCCGGCATTCGAAGCGATGATGGAAAATGCCAAAACCAAAAAACTGCCCGCCGTATGGCATAAATTCAAAGCTCCGCGCGACCGCTGGCCGCTGGCCGCACTCTGCCGCCTGAACAACGGCAAACTCCTGGTTCACTGGCTCCGAAAGGACGGCGGAGATCCGGAGGCGCTGGAAGCTCTGGGAATCGATGTGGAACACTCCCGTGAAATCATGCGTTTTCTTGTACCGCCCGAAGTAGCGGAACTGGAACTGGTGGCGGAAGAGTTCCAGTCCGGAAGCGGACTCGGACGCAATGCCTTCGGAAAGGAATATAAACTGGCTGAAATCCGCCACACGGAATATCACCGGCTGCTGGGAGTGATTCCGGAAAGTGCGATTTCCGCCATTCGCGACTTATGGGCGAATAAACTTGAATATCGCGTGAAAGCGGCCCCATCGCCGGACACTTCGTCGCTGCTCTTTCTGCCCGAGGGCGATTGCCCATACAGTGAACTGAAAGAAATTATCGATGCGGAAAACAACAAGAAAAAGCTCTATTTCGAAGAGAAGAAAAAAAAGAAAACAACCGAAAAACAGGAGGATTCGGAAGCTCCGATGCTCCATCCTCCGGAAATTCTTCCGACCCCGTATTCCGCCACCGTGTTTCTGACCAATCTGGAAGGAAGCACCAAGAAAAAACGGATCGTACAGCAGATCTTCCCCGAAGTCTCGCTGGAATATCTGCAAATTCTCAATACGGAACTTCTCAACTCGCACCTTCAATACGCCCTTGTCGGCTACATGAAACGTGCTCTGACCGGACAGGACGGAGATACGCCGAGCGTCTACCGCACCTGGACCAGAATCTTCACTCTGGCACTGCAGAAGCAGCTGATTTCCGGACGCGACGTTTTTCTGAATTTCCAAAGATTTGCGAGGAACCAGTCCGGCGAAGAGCTGATCGACGGACGGGGAGCCCGCGTTTATTTTCAGGTCATCAGCAAACTTCTGCGCCTCCAGCATCTGATCGCGGTTGCACGAACGGACCCGGCTCACCTGCGCAGCAATGAATTTCAAAAGGAATTATCCGAAATAGAAAACTTCAACGGAATAAAAACAGGAGTGTTCGGTATGAAAAGTTCAACCAATCCTCCTCCGGCAGAATCGCTCCTCGGGGAAGCGTACGGACTGCTGCGGGAAAAAGAAAAAAGCAGATTTGAAAATTTTCTCCGACTAGCCTGGTCGGGAGTCCCGGAGGAGGATTTCCCGGCGTTTGCCCGCGGAGCTCTCACCGGGATTCTGCTCAATGAATTGTGCTGGATCGTGCAGCAGGAGGGACGTTCGTTCTCCGCGACACAGGGACGACATCCGTCGAGACTGCGCGGCGAGGAACTTTTCCGGGTATTCGAAAAAGGAGTCGGGCTCCTGATGAATCTGAACAAGGAACAGCTGTTCAACTGCCGGCTGCTGCCGTTTCTGAAATCGCTTGGTCCGGAAAGCCGTCGCGATGCGTTCAACTCCGGCCTGATCTGCGGCATGGTTTATTACGAGAAAAAATCTGATGACAACAAAGAGGTGAAAAATGATTAAAGTCAACTCCCCGCTTCCCGCAACCGGCAACGCCTGCATTCTGTTCGGCTTTGAAGCCATTCAGGCTCGTCCGAATCTCGACCCGTACAGCAGCACTCTGCGGATGAACGATGAAACCGGTCAGGTGTTCACCAGCGACGTCCATATCAAGCACCATGTCCGGCGCGGACTCAAAGCCTACGCGGTCGCGGAAGGTCTGCCGCATGGGACGGAAACGATCTTTTATGAAAAGGAAGATGAAGCCGGGAATCCCTGCAATTTCGAAATGCGCCTCAAACAGATCCGGGAAGCCGCCGGAATTGAAAAACCGGATATGAAAGATGCGTTATACAACACGCTTGATCTGCCGCTCTTCGGATATGTCCATGCCGTCAAGGGAGAAAATTTCAACGTTACGAATGCGGTGAATACTCTGTTCCGCCCGGTGACCTTCCACGATTGTGAAATTTATTCCCTCGGACGCAATAATGCATTCCCGACGCTGGACAAGGATCATCATGTCAAGGACTCCGCGGGTTCGGCAACCGTCGACTCTCTGGAATACGGTTTTTTCCTCGCGCTTTGGGAAATCAATCTCAACATGCTGCGGATCAATGCCGCGGGCAGCCGGCTCATCGACTGGGAAAAAGGAGGCCCGGCCCGGTGGATGGAAGCTCTTGCCAACGGGATGTGGCGCGCCTACTCCAGCGACCGCTATCCCTCGTTCACCCAGCGCTCCCAGTTTGCGCAGTTCATTGTGGGCTGGCTGCCGGCCGGAGATGTCAGCTACGCCAATCCGGCATCGCTCTATGACGCTCTGGAGGAAAAACGGATCAAGACCCATTCCGGCGCCATCGCAGCTCTTGAACAAATCCTTCCGGGATATCTCGCGGGATGGGACTGCCGCAATGAAACGGTCTTTCTCAAACATCAGGCGGCGAATTTCCCCGTGGAGTTGCCGGGAGCCGGAGCATGAGCATTCTGACGTTTGAACTCTCCGGCGATATGGCGTCATGGAGAAACGTCTACGATTCCATGGGCAGCTACTCCTGCCTCGGACCCGCGCCAAGCAATCTGGCCGGATTCTGTGGAGCCGCGCTCGGGTTCGCCTCTCCGCGATCCCAGGCGGCGGCGACTCCGGATGCCAAAAAGCTCAAGGCTCTGGACAAGAAGGGACTGCCGTGGCCGCTGTCGCCGGAACTTCTCGCATGGGAAGAGACAAATGACCTCCAGGTTGCCTGCCGCTGGATCGGAGATTTTCCGGTCCGCGCACCGTGGAATGTCAACGGATGCAAAGAGATCGGGAAAGGAGAAAATCTGCGGATTCAGCAGCAGGTGATCCTTGATCCCCGTTACGAAGTCGCCGTACAGCTGCCGGATCCGGAGACGGAACGCCTGATGGCCGCATTGCGGAAACCGGCATTTCCGCTCGCGCTCGGAGCGTCCTTCTGCCGGGCCATTGTACGGAATATCCGGATCGTCGAAAAACTTCCGGAGACCGCCGGATGGGCATTCCGGACAGATCGAGCCGTGCTGGGAGAAGCAGTCCCGCTATCCCGGCATATTGTCAATCCGGAGGAGTGCTTCGAGAGACTGGAAAGCGACGGCTACTGGATCTATCCCACCGGAGAAAATCCCGGCATCCGGACAGAAAATCCGCTGGTCCGCACCTGGATCCGCAAGACGGAGTCCCGGAGTTGAAACTCCTCAGCCACGGTCCGGGATCCGATCTGCGCGAACATCTCGCGGAGGTCATGACGGCTGCTGAAACGCCGGAGGAGCGGATCATCTGCGCCTGTCATGACCTCGGGAAAGCAACCGTCGCGTGGCAGGCGTACATTGCCGGGGCCTCTCCGGAGTCCCCCCACCCTCATGCTGCGGCGGGCGGCGTTTTTGCCGCGCTTCTGCTGCTGGAACACGGCGGGGACCGTGCGGCATGGTGGGGGCTGATTGCTCTCCATACCGCGGCAGCACATCACACGGCATTGCAGCAGCTCGGGACCGCGCAGCTCGAAGATCTCGCCCTTGTGGCGGGAGATGCACAAGCAAAAGCGTTTGCACTGGATGCGGAAAGCGGTATTGCCTCGCTCCTTCCGGAACTCTCCGCTGCGGAAATGGAGAATGCATGGCGGCGTTTTGAACAGATCGCGCCGTCGGCATCGCGGAATCCGAGAGTGATGCTCAACCGGGAATATAAGACGAAACTTTCCGCGGGACTGCGTCTGCGGGCCTATCTGCAAAGCCGCTCTCTGCTGGGAAGGATGTGTCTGCAGGATCACCGTTCAGCGGCAAAGCAATCCGGGAAACGAAAAGATGTTCCGCCGTGGACGACAATGCTTCCGGACCGGGAGTTTCATTCACGCTCGGCGCGGATCTTTTCCGGAGATTCGCCGGTGATCCGGCTCCGGAAACGCCTGCGGGACTCATTTCTCTCCACGATTGAATCCGATGGAACATTTTATTTCATTGATGCCCCGACCGGATTGGGGAAAACGGAAGCCATGCTGCGCGGAGCAGAACGCCTGATCGCCCGGGAAGGATTACGACGGATCGTCTTTGCCGTTCCGCAGGTTTCCGTGGCGGATCAGGTTTTCGAGGATTATTTTTCCGGCTGCGACGCCCAGATCTGGACCTATCGCCGCAGAGAAAAGGAGAGTTGCCCGGGAGCATCTGCGGCGGAATCGCTGCGCGGCAACGGCGAGGATGCGGAAGCACTCGAAATTGAACAGCATCCGTTCCGGCAATCCTACAATGTAACGACGTTCAATCAGGTTCTTCTGGCGATGTGCCATCCGAACCGGAACCGCTGCATTCGCGGACTCGGGCTGCAGGATGCGGCAATCATTCTGGATGAGTTTCACAAACTGCCGCAGGTCATTCTGCCCTTCTTCTTCCGGATGGCAAGGGAATATGCGGCAAGCAGTCATTGCAAGTTTATTCTGGGTTCGGCGACACCGCTGGAGCCGTATTCGTTCTGGGATCTGGAGGATTCCCGGAGGATTCCGGCGTCGGAAACGCTCCCGGTCTATCGAGCGCCGGAGATCGACAATCGCCGGAAATATCATTCTCTGGGAGAACTGTCTGTAAACGAACTGGGATCCCGGATCGAAGCATTTCATGCGGAAGAGGAACGGAATCTTCTGGTGGTGGTCAATCTGATCGGCCGGGGAAGCTGGCCGCTGCGGCGTTATTTTCATCAGCCGTATCAGCCGTGGCGGCAGTTGGAGGAACTCCGGACTCCGGGAATGGAACGGATTATCGTCTGGCTGGACGGACTGGTTCCGCCCGGATTGCGCAGAGAGGTGGTAACCGCCTGCCGGGAAGCGATGAAACAGCGGCCGGTCACACTGATTTCAACCCAGATGATTGAAGTCGGCGTGGACCTCGACTTCGATGCGGCGTTCCTTGATTACCAGGGGCTGGCGGCGACAATCCAGCGGGGAGGACGCGTCGGGCGAAACGGCCGGATGGAATCCTGTGACGTTGCTGTTTTCTCCCTGACGGATGAATCCGGCATGACCTCCGGAAGCCGGCTGCAGGAAATTCAGGAAACGTATGATCTCCGATTGAAGGCGCCGCCCTTCGACCGGATCTACCGGGAAGAGATAAAATTTCTGAAACGGGAAAAGGAGTTCTTTCAGTCATGGCGGCCGGGAGAATTTCTGCGGGATTCCGATCTGTCGGCGAAACTTTCGGAGTTTCAGAAGGAAGTCTTTTCCGGTCTTTCCGCCTCCGGACTTTCGGAGCAGTGGTTTTCCATTCCCGGGGCATCGCCTCAGACTCTCGGCTGTACGTTCGAGAATGCGCAATGGGTCGCGGAACTCTTTGACACCGAACGGGGAAATGAACTTGTTCTGGTGGAATCACAGGAGATTTTCGATGAGCTGTCCTTTCTGAACGGCCGCATTGCCGCAAATGAGAGCACGCAGGAGGAGCGCCGACGTTTTCTATCGCTGGTGGCGGATCGGAAAATTGCACCATCCGCCAGTGTTCTGCCAGAAATGGGACTGGGAGAAGCGGCGGGGAGCATTTACGCGCCGGATCCGCTTCCGGTGTATCTGCTTTCGTCGATGATTCTGTAAGGGGAGGAAGGGGAATGACGTATACGGGAACCGATCTGAATTATCTCCATGTCTGTCCCCGCAAGCTGTGGCTTTCGCGGCACGGGATCCGGCCGGAACGGGAAAGTGAGCTTGTGCAGCTGGGGGTCCTGCTTGGAGAGCAGACTTTTTCGCGCGAGGAAAAAGAGATCCCCATCGGGGACGCCGGGGTCATGGACTGGGCGGACTTCAAGGACGGGGTGATTCATGAAACCAAACACGGGAAAGCACCGGGAGGCGGAGATGAGGCACAGGTCCGTTATTATCTTTCCGTTCTCAATGCCCGCGGGATCCGGGCATGCCGTGGAGTGATTCACTATCCGAAAACCCGGGAAACCGTGACGGTGGAATGGAACGAAGAGGCGGAACGCCGGAACCGGCAGGATTTGGAAGAATGTGAAGAGATCGTCTCCGGAGCAGTTCCGGAAGCGGTCCGCCGTCCGTACTGCAAACGCTGTGCCTATGAGGAAATCTGTTTCATATGAATCTTTATCTGACAAAATCCGGCCGTCTGCGGCGGCAGGACAATACACTGCGTTTTGAAGCGGTGTCGCTTCCGCCGGAAGAAGAACATCCGCTGGAGCATGACTGTCTGGATGAGGAACCGGCGGATGCGGTTCATGCATTGCCGGTGGAAAGTGTGGATGCGGTTTATGTTTTTGGAGAGATCACGCTGAATTCCAGACTGGTGAATTTTCTGAACAGCCGGAAGATTCCGGTTCATTTTTTCAACTGGTTCGGTCATCATACGGGGACTCTGTTTCCTCATGCGGAGCAGCTCAGCGGAGATCTGGTGATCCGGCAGGGAGAAGCCTATCGGGATCCGGAAGAGCGAATGCGGATCTGCCGGGCGCTGCTGGAGGCGACATTTCACAATATTCGATCGGTACTGCTTTATTATCAGCGGAGAAAGGGCGGACTGGAGAAGAGTCTGGAAACAATCCGGCAGTATTCGGAACGTCTGGGGGAGCAGACGACGCAGGAAGGGCTGATGGGATTGGAAGGCAATGTCCGGAGGATTTATTACGGAGCCTGGAATGTATGGCTCGGGAATGCGACGCCGTTCAAGCGGATGTATCATCCACCGGAGAATCCGCTGAATGCGCTGCTCTCGTTTTTGAACAGTCTTCTGTATGCGGCATGCGTGAGTGAGCTTTACCGGACGGCGTTATATCCGGGAATTTCCTATCTTCACACACCGCAGACACGACGATTTTCTCTTGCGCTGGATCTTGTGGAACCGTTCAAGCCGGTTCTGACGGATCGTCTTCTGTTCCGTCTCTGGGGGTGTCGAATGATCGGAGACCGGGATTTCCGCAAGTACAGCAATGGATTTCTTCTGACGGATGATGCCCGCCGGCGGATTCTTCAGGAATGGGATCAGGAATTGCGTCAGACCGTACACTGTCCCGCCTTGAACCGGTCGGTCTCCTATCGTCAGTTGCTGCGGTTTGACTGTTATAAACTGATCAACCATCTGCTGGAGGGCCGGGAATACAAACCATACAGGATGAATGATTGATGTATCTTATTATTGTTTACGATACGAAACATGACAACTGCGTAAAACTGCATAAGATTCTGAAACAGCATCTTTTCTGGAATCAGAATTCCGTATTTGAAGGGAATGTGACACAGGCACAATTTGTGAAGATCAAGCAGCTTCTGCAAGGGATTCGGTCGGAAAACAGCCATATTACGTTTTACTCTGTCGACAATGAGAAATTGCTTCATCGGGAAGAGCTGGGAGTCCCCAGAGGGAATATCTCGGGAATCATTTGATGGAGGATTCAGAAACGGGGAGTGTTTTTCGGCCGGTCTCCCAGGGGAATATTCGACGTAAGATATTTTACGTCAAAGGTTTGCATCATTGGATACCGACGGGGCAATCATCGTATCCTGTGATCTTTGAAAAACGGATTGTATTGTATTTTTCCTTTGGAATGCTATAGTATAGGGAATAAAGTTCTTTTTTTTCAAAGATTTTGACCGATTTTTTCGGAAGAGGAGTGTTTTTCCGGATTTTTGATCTTTGAAGAGAGAGAAAATGAACGATACAGAGCAAAAGGAAAACGGGTCCCCATCCCACCCTAGTGGATTAGAAACTAATAAACGCGGCGAGCATAGACCGGTTGATATCGTGTCCCCATCCCACCCTAGTGGATTAGAAACTATATTTTGCGACGTCTCCCGCCGGAACGATTTTTGCGTCCCCATCCCACCCTAGTGGATTAGAAACGATGGACTTCCAAAAACAAGAAGGTTCATACTTTTGTCCCCATCCCACCCTAGTGGATTAGAAACACTTTGTGCTTGCGCGGTTTGATGAAACGATCGGGGGTCCCCATCCCACCCTAGTGGATTAGAAACTGTAATGCCCGGATACGCGATTGCATAGAGTTTCCGTCCCCATCCCACCCTAGTGGATTAGAAACTAGGAGATATGGTGCTCACTGATAATTTACAACTGAAGTCCCCATCCCACCCTAGTGGATTAGAAACATGATCCGGCATTTTACAGCATAGCCCGTTGCCGTATGTCCCCATCCCACCCTAGTGGATTAGAAACTTGTATAAGAAAAACCTCCTTATGCGCGCGTATTCGTCCCCATCCCACCCTAGTGGATTAGAAACTTTCTGAATCTGTTCAAACAGATCATCCGGAAGGTCCAGTCCCCATCCCACCCTAGTGGATTAGAAACTTCATCGCATTTTACCCGGTATTCCGGCGGGCAGAAGGTCCCCATCCCACCCTAGTGGATTAGAAACTGTCGATGACGCGGCCGGAGTCCTTGTGCAGATCCGGTCCCCATCCCACCCTAGTGGATTAGAAACTAAATGTTACGGACGTAGCTGGACGGCAGACCGCCGTGTCCCCATCCCACCCTAGTGGATTAGAAACGATAGTCGATGTCCAGAGTGTTCCGGCTGGAACCGAGTCCCCATCCCACCCTAGTGGATTAGAAACCCAGTGGAAACAGCTGCGACAAGTGTGCACGGTTTGAGTCCCCATCCCACCCTAGTGGATTAGAAACTTCAATGCAAGTCCTGTGGAAAGAGTTTTTTCCTGAGGTCCCCATCCCACCCTAGTGGATTAGAAACGATTCTAATCAAACGATTGTCAAGGAACGCCGTTGTGGTCCCCATCCCACCCTAGTGGATTAGAAACTTGCGAGAGAAAACGCAACGGCAAGTGGTAACAAGGGGTCCCCATCCCACCCTAGTGGATTAGAAACAACGGAAAAGCGGCGATCAGCAAAGTAATAGTGTTAGTCCCCATCCCACCCTAGTGGATTAGAAACTTCAACGCGGGCCTCCTCCGGAGACGGATTCAGCGTGTCCCCATCCCACCCTAGTGGATTAGAAACTTCCTCTTTACCGGGCATGGACGGCGATCCGCAAGGCGTCCCCATCCCACCCTAGTGGATTAGAAACTAGGAATTACAGCCTTAATAATTTTCACTCCATTAAGTCCCCATCCCACCCTAGTGGATTAGAAACCCCGTTTTCCATCATAATAATGCCGACATAGATACGAGTCCCCATCCCACCCTAGTGGATTAGAAACACATTTCCATCGAAATCAGCTGGTGGAACAAGGTGAGTCCCCATCCCACCCTAGTGGATTAGAAACTACATATATCGCAAATGGAATTCGAGTTTGGAACTGGTCCCCATCCCACCCTAGTGGATTAGAAACGCCGGAAAGCGCGCGGAAGAATCCGTCGCCGCCGGGGTCCCCATCCCACCCTAGTGGATTAGAAACATGTCCGGTATTGAAGATTTGAACCGTTCGGCCTTTGTCCCCATCCCACCCTAGTGGATTAGAAACTTCGTTTCATATGATTTTTCGCAAATCTGATGGATTTAGTCCCCATCCCACCCTAGTGGATTAGAAACTGATTATCTGTGAGTTTACCATCATCCAAAACTTGCAGTCCCCATCCCACCCTAGTGGATTAGAAACTATATTCGATTACACTTATGGCAAATTGAAAATCGAGTCCCCATCCCACCCTAGTGGATTAGAAACTCTATGACAGAAAAACGCCTTGCCGAAATTGTCAGAAGTCCCCATCCCACCCTAGTGGATTAGAAACATATTTTGTGTAGCATTTGAGTATGTTACATGTTCCGTCCCCATCCCACCCTAGTGGATTAGAAACCACATAAACCCTTTTTGCCCAGTGGTCGGCGTAATTGTCCCCATCCCACCCTAGTGGATTAGAAACTTATAGGCAGGGCCGTCGAACGGTACCGCAATGGAGTCCCCATCCCACCCTAGTGGATTAGAAACCGGATGCGGAAACTCCGCCCGTCCACCCGTCGAGCGGTCCCCATCCCACCCTAGTGGATTAGAAACACCGATACGCCGAAATGATTATCACCGCAAGCAAAAGTCCCCATCCCACCCTAGTGGATTAGAAACTTCTGGCTCTTCCGAACCTCCGGCGGGCATGTATTGAGTCCCCATCCCACCCTAGGGGATTAGAAACCCATTTGCGAGGGTGAGCCCCTCAAGCATCGAATTTGTCCCCATCCCACCCTAGGGGATTAGAAACTTGGTACTGAACACCCCCGGGACGTTCTCCCAGACGGTCCCCATCCCACCCTAGTGGATTAGAAACACATTACCCCCGGCCAGTTGGTGGCCCTTAACAGCGGTCCCCATCCCACCCTAGTGGATTAGAAACTACAACGCTCCCCCGCTTCCAGAGCCTTTTTCAAGGCGTCCCCATCCCACCCTAGTGGATTAGAAACTTTCAACTTCAACCTCTGGAAAGAAGATAAGCAATGGTCCCCATCCCACCCTAGTGGATTAGAAACTAAATCAGTTTTTTGATAGCACTGTACAGTTTGTGTGTCCCCATCCCACCCTAGTGGATTAGAAACTTAATTACGATTTCCCGTTTAAGGGAAAGAATTTCCGTCCCCATCCCACCCTAGTGGATTAGAAACGATCTCCAGCTGATTCAGGATCAGCATATCAAAAAAGTCCCCATCCCACCCTAGTGGATTAGAAACTACAGTTTTCTCCCGCTTCCAGAGCCTTCTTAAGGGCGTCCCCATCCCACCCTAGTGGATTAGAAACCCTGATCCACCTGATCCACCAGCAGCACCACCTGAGTCCCCATCCCACCCTAGTGGATTAGAAACACGTGAAAATCAAGAAGGAAGAGAGCAAGTAAGTTCGTCCCCATCCCACCCTAGTGGATTAGAAACGGATCTCCAAAGCCTGTATGTCAAAAATTTTTTGTGTGTCCCCATCCCACCCTAGTGGATTAGAAACAAATAGTCGCGCGATGCAATCACCCGGAAAAAATTCAGTCCCCATCCCACCCTAGTGGATTAGAAACATTCACTGAATCAAAAGGACCGGCAAAAAACCAGTAGTCCCCATCCCACCCTAGTGGATTAGAAACCGGGCGGTCCGGTGAACGAACGCTTGCAAAGGTCAGTCCCCATCCCACCCTAGTGGATTAGAAACTATTTTACGGAGAATTTATTTTGGATTATGCAAGTAGTCCCCATCCCACCCTAGTGGATTAGAAACTCATGGCAGAAAAGGAAAGAATATTATGAAAAAGTTGTCCCCATCCCACCCTAGTGGATTAGAAACGCTCGTTAATAAGAGGCCTCAGATAGTGCAGGCCATGTCCCCATCCCACCCTAGTGGATTAGAAACTAACTAGCCATTAGGTACAAAGAGCCCATAAAAAGCAGTCCCCATCCCACCCTAGTGGATTAGAAACGCGTCCTCCAGAGTCTCCAGCTGATCCAGCGTCATCCGTCCCCATCCCACCCTAGTGGATTAGAAACTCACCACCAGATCCTCCTGATCCATCACCACCAGAGGTCCCCATCCCACCCTAGTGGATTAGAAACTTGTCCGATTCGCAGAATTTTGCGAATAGAGACCGTGTCCCCATCCCACCCTAGTGGATTAGAAACTAGTGATGGCCTTCCCAAGAGATTCCGCCAAATTAGTCCCCATCCCACCCTAGTGGATTAGAAACGATTCCAGGGCCTTCTTAAGGGCCTTCTGAAACTGTGTCCCCATCCCACCCTAGTGGATTAGAAACCAAAAGGCAGTATACGCCGCCTCCACGACCTCCGGCAGGTCCCCATCCCACCCTAGTGGATTAGAAACTAGTGATGGCCTTCCCGAGCGATTCGGCCAGATTGTGTCCCCATCCCACCCTAGTGGATTAGAAACCGATCACCACCACCACCAGAGCCACCACGATCACCAGTCCCCATCCCACCCTAGTGGATTAGAAACTTCTAAATTTCTCATTCGCATAATTCGCAACATAAAAGTCCCCATCCCACCCTAGTGGATTAGAAACAAGGGGACTAAATGGAAATAGCAAAAAGCAACGGCAGTCCCCATCCCACCCTAGTGGATTAGAAACAGCGCCTCACACCACGCCCAGCGTTGAAGCCCGGAGGTCCCCATCCCACCCTAGTGGATTAGAAACCAAGGAATGAGGCGGAGAACATCGCCAGAACGATTTGTCCCCATCCCACCCTAGTGGATTAGAAACCCTGATCCACCAGAGCTACCTGATCCACCAGAGCCAGTCCCCATCCCACCCTAGTGGATTAGAAACTAAATCAGCAATTTTGATAGCGCTGTGCAGTTTTAGTCCCCATCCCACCCTAGTGGATTAGAAACTTTGTTCAGGAGGAAGGCCTTTGTCGTCTCGTTCCAGTCCCCATCCCACCCTAGTGGATTAGAAACAATGTGCGGACTAAACGGAAATGGCAAAAAGCGGAAGGTCCCCATCCCACCCTAGTGGATTAGAAACATTTAGCAATACAAACTGGTTTCGCAAACGGAGGAGTCCCCATCCCACCCTAGTGGATTAGAAACAACCTCCCGTGGCTCTGCTTTTTGCCATTTTCATCTGTCTTACTCATCTGTTTGAATTTCTATCTTTCAAGCATGCGTGAAATATTACTGACATTTAAAAGTTCCTTAGGGTTGTATTGGCAAGATCGAAAAAGGCCGATTATTGGCGGTATCACAAATCTAATTACATCCATAGTATTTGGACAATTTCTAGGATTTAACGGAATAATCCTTGGAACTATTTTTACTCATTTGTTCGTAAATCTGGCAATTGAACCATTGATTATTTTCCATGAAGGATTATTCCATTCTGCTTTATGGTACTACGTAACATCCATTGGCCGTTTCGTGCTTGTTACTATTATTTCTTTGATTACCGTCAGTATTACAAATCTCCTACCAGGAAGGGGCTTACAATGGATTCTAATTCGAGCTCTGATATCAATAATTATAATTCTT
>CASFTV010000043.1 GCA_949297765.1 uncultured bacterium
TCGTGATTTTCCTCTGAAAAAGACCTTTTTTCAGATTCTGAGTGTGTTTCAAACACACCTCAACAATTTACGCAAATCCCTTTACGCCAACGACTTTTAACGTTTTTGAATAAAAGATTCTCTTTTTACCAGAAATTGGAAGGGGAAAAATAAATGGCGGAGAGAGCGGGATTCGAACCCGCGGTACGGTGTTACCCGTACGACGGTTTAGCAAACCGTTCCTTTCGGCCACTCAGGCATCTCTCCGCGAACTTCAATTTGAGAGTGTACTATAACCTCCCTTGTGGAAAAATCAAGCACAAATCGAAAAAAACTTCACATCTCCGCCTCAGACAAATTTTAGCCTCCCCGGTTTTGCCCTCCTCGGCGAAGAAAACGTTTCCCCGGACTCAGAGATAAATTTGAAACAGCAGATACCCCGCAACAAGTCCGCAGAACAGAAGAATCAGATACAGCATGACCAGAAAACCGTAGCGCGGTTTCCGGTTGAAGTCCCGTGAGAAAAATTCCACAATATCATCCTTCAGGAAAATACTGTACGGCAGCGCAGGACGATAGGTGAAAAGACGTCCCATTTTCCGGGATAGCCGCATCTTCGGATTGATCGCCCAGCCGCTTGCCGCAAAGAAATCGGAAATGCAGCGGTTCTGGAGTTTCACAATCGATACCAGCATCATCGGCGCACTGATAATCAGTACAATTCCGACAAACACCGCTGCCACATTCCAGAACGAGACATTCTTCAGCGAGTTGGCAATGAACGCAAAGGAGGAACCCAGAGCGGCAAGGCCGACTCCTCCCCCCATCAGCATCATCGAACCGCTGATGGCCGGGGTCTGCTGCTTCTGCTGCGGCTGCACAGCGGGATTCGCGTTGGCCGCATCTGCAACCGTTTTGGCGATTCCCGTTTCCACATTCTGCGCCTTGGCGGAGAAGAAACGGTCCGCCTGCTTTCCCATGAATTCTCCGAACCGGTAGAACGGCATCTGCAGCGCTTCCGTAAAAGAGACCGGCTGCTGGACAAGATCAATCACTTTCGCATCCCATTCCCTTCCGTCCGCCGTCCGGTAGACCCCGTGCTTGCCGACAAAGATATTCCGCATCGTTCCGGATGTGATCGCTACAGCCAGAGTCATTTTCCGTCCGTCCGGCGCTTTCCCTGTCGAAAGCTCCAGATACATCACGCAGATATCGCTCCTCTGAACGATTTTCTTGTGTTCCGCCAGATTTGTGACCAGAGACGCCAGGGTGAATCGACGGCCGTCCATCGTCAGCACGCCCGGCTGAATCAGGGAAAGACGGTGCGGATCAAACAGCCGGTCCAGCGAAACAAAGTTGTTCACAAAATCCAGCATGTATTTCTGAAACAGAATCAGCTTCCGGAGCTGTCCGCAGGCTGAAATCTCCCGGGATGCTGCTCGATCCTTCTCCATCATCTGCTTCAGCACATCCGCCTTCTCCGGAGAGAGAGACGCTTCCAGCTGGTCAAACGTGAGGGAATCAAACTTTGTTCCCGTTTTTTCCGTATCCCATTTCACGCGCGCTTCAAAAATGGCTTCAATGCGGTTCCATTCCGATTCCGTCAGGATCCCGGCATCCGCAGAGGCTCCGAGTTCTTTTCCCAGAGCAAGAAAGTCTTTGACCGGGGTTCGCCAGTTCGGGTTGATCCAGTTTTGCAGGGAGAGCACGGCGTTGGTGTGCGGCATCGCCATGGGCGCTCCGTCAATAAACGCCTGCATTTCCGCGGCATTCAGCGGATCGGTTTTTGCTGTGGCGCCAAAACGGAGATCTTCCTCTGTCATGGACGAGCAGAACATGAAAAATTCATTGATTTTTTCCCGGAGTCGCTTGTAGAGAGCATAAAATTCCTCTGTCCGTCCGCCGAAGGGATTGAGAGCCTCTTCCCGGCCGGTTTTCCGCCATTGAAGCTGAAGAGTGCCTTCCCGGAGAAACTGGTCAAGAATCTCTTCGTCGATACCCGGATCTCCGCAGAGGTCCGGTTTGGTTCCGCAGCAGGTCATGACGGTTGTGATGGATGCCGCAATTTCCGGATCTGCGGTGTCGGCGGGGGTGATGATGCCGTCGCCGTTGCTGCTGCCGACGGAGATGATGGTTTTTGTATCGCGGATCTGTGCGAGGGAAAGAGTCTCCCTGTTTTCCGCTCCGAGATTCCGGAGAACGAGTTCGGCTGCGGAGCGCAGAACCTCTCCTTCGGGATGAGCGGTGTTGATGGCGTCAAGACGAAGGATGTCGCTTCCTTCGTCGATTCCCCGGTAGTCCTTGAGGATGGCGATCAGCCAGGCGATTGCCTCTTTCAGTTCCGTCGGACGGATTCTTCCGTTGGCGTCGGTATCGAGAAATGACAGGAATTCCGGATCGGTAATTACCGCATCCAGCGGCATGGCATTGACCGCCCAGTGGGCCTCATCCAGCTGCAGGATCTGTTCAAGGTTTTCCGCTTTTGCGAGAAGCAGCTGGCTGCTGCCGCCGATTTTCCGGAACCGCATCGTGTTTTTCATGAGAATTCCTTTTTGTGCAGAATGAACTGCAGGTAGGTGATTTGGGCAAAAATCAGAAGGCCTTGAATGATCAGCAGAAAGCAGGTGCGGGCATCTCCCCAGAGCAGAGGCAGTGCCGCAAGACCCGAAATCAGCGAAAGAAGGTGCACCATGGTGACCGCCTGCGGACGGGTCAGCCCCATGTGCATGAACCGGTGGGAGATATGGTTGTGGTCGCCCACATAGATCGGCTTCCGGTTGTGAAGACGGATCAGAACGACCGTGAGGGTGTCCAGCAGAGGAATCGCCAGAATGAACAGCGGAATGAGCATAGTGAACTTTGTCGTCGAAACTCCGGGCGTGTAGTAGGTGACTTTTGCACTGATGACCGCCAGCAGATAGCCGAGCAGATGGCTTCCCGAATCTCCCATGAAAATGGAGGCGGGCGAGCGGTTGTAAATCCAGAATCCCGCGCCCGCTCCCGCAGAGAGCGCCGCCAGCGATGCTACAAAATACTGCTGGTTCACCGCGGCCGCAAAGGCAAAAAAGACAAATGCAATGGTACTTGTTCCGACGGCAAGTCCGTCCATATTGTCGAAGAAGTTGATCGCATTGAAGATCAGCACAATCCAGAACACCGTGAGCAGGTAGCTGACCGCCGGGATGCCGATGAACAGGGTGATCGAAACGCCTCCGCCCGCCGCGGTGACGGCGGCAATGACAATCTGCCCGATCAGTTTTTTCCAGGCTTTCATGGAGTGGCAGTCATCATAAAGCCCGAGTGCAACGGAGGCCGCCGCGCAGAGAATCAGCGTGATGAAATTCGGCAGGATCAGCGGAACTCCTTTGAGTCCGCTGGTCAGTTCCGGGAAATATTCGGCCTGGATTCCGCGGCCGAGGGCGGCGAGAAGAAGGGTGAGCAGCCATGCGGAGAACATGGCCACTCCGCCGAGCAGCGGTGTGGCGTTCGCGTGCAGTTTATGCTGTTCGCATTTCGGTACGTCCAGAATTTCCCATTTCCGTGCAAGGCGTTTGCAGACCGGGGTTGTGAGCAGGGCGAAAAAAAACGCCGTAAAGAAAACGATCAGATAAAATTCAGTCCAGTCCACTGGAAGACTCCTTTTTATTTCAGGAAAATCATGCTATATTATACAGCAACATGCAGGGATTTCAACGTATCGGAGGAAAGATTCTCATGAATTCTGCGAAGCAAACATGCGTTTTCGGTCCGATTCCGTCCAGGCGGCTTGGCCTTTCGCTCGGAGTGGACCTTGTTCCGTTCAAAACCTGTTCCATGGACTGCATCTACTGCGAGTGCGGAAAGACCACCTCTCTGACGCTTGAGCGGAGAGAGTATTTCCCGACGGATCTTGCTCTTGCCCAGATCGACGCCGTCCTGAACCGCCATCCGCAGATCGACTACATCACCTTCTCCGGAACCGGAGAGCCGACTCTTCATTCGGGGATCGGAAGAGTGATTGCGGAAATCAAGGCGAAACATCCGGAAGTCAAAGTCTGTCTTCTGACGAATGCGTCGCTGCTGACCGATCCCGCCGTCCGCCGTGAATGCGCCCCGGTCGATCTGATTGTCCCTTCGCTGGACGGTTCGAATGAGGAGGAGTTTGAAGCGGTCAACCGGCCAGCAAAAGGGGTGACTCTCCGTTCCGTCGCGGAAGGAATCGCCGAATTCCGGAAAATCTCTTCCGCACAAATGTGGCTGGAACTTTTTATCGCAAAAGACATCAACGATTCGGAGGCGTCGGCGAAACGTTTTCTGGAGCTGGTCCGGAAAATCCGTCCCGACAAGGTGCAGCTCAACACACTGGATCGTCCCGGAACCGAGCGGGATGTCGGTATTCCGCCCCGGGAACGGCTGGAGGCGATGGCGCGCATCATCGGCGCTGCGGCTCCTGTGGAGTGCGTCGGCGGACGGGCCGGCGGAGAGGATGGAAAGAACAACGGATCCATCGGTGACTGCAATGACCGGATTGTCGCAACCTGTGCCTCCCGTCCCTGTACGGCGGAGGATCTCGCCCGCTCTCTCGGGTTCCGCCGGAGCGAGCTGGAAACGCATCTCCGCCGAATGGAAAAAGCCGGCCTGGTTTTCCGGGAGGACGGGCCGAGAGGAATTTATTACCGCGCCGGAAAACCTTCCTGAGCGGCGGTTCCTTTGTCCTGCTCCCGGTCCGGATAGAGCAGTTTTTCCGCATAGCGGAAAGCGTCCGGAAACCGTTTGTTCGGTTTGTACTGGAACAGCTCCGGCGGAAGAACGTGAAGACGTCCTGTGCGAACCGCCTTCAGAGTCCGGAGGGCGGGATTCTGAACGAATTTCCGGATCGCCTCCCGATTGATTGCCGGCGATTTTGCCGCAGGGATCAGAAAGATGCAGTCCGGATCTTTCAGGAGAAGTTCCTCCCGGCTCCAGGCGGTGCGCTGGGATCGGACGGTGCGTCCTTCCGCGTTCAGGATATTGCGTCCTCCCAGCGAAGAGAAAATGAACGAGGCGTGCGCCTGATCGGTTTCCGCCCGGAACTCGGCACCGTTGAACAGCAGAACGAGGAAGGTTGGTTTTTTCTGCTGTCCGGCGCAGCGTTCGCGGATGGTCCGGACCTCCCGGTCGATGCGTTCGGGGATTCCGCTGCCGCGCTCCCGGCCGAGAATTCGGGAAAACAGGGAGGAGATGGCCTGATAATCCGAGTAATTGTCGTATTTCAGATAGAGGGTTTCAATCCCCGATTTCCGGAGCAGGTCGCCCAGAGGACGGTGCCGGCCTGTCATTCCGCTGAGAATGACCAGATCCGGTTTCAGACGGACGATGATTTCCGCATTCGGATGCATGTAGCTGCCGACCTTCGGGATGGATTCCGTTCCCTGCGGCAGAATTTCGGTTTTCTGCGGACTGTGCATTCCGGCGAGAGTCCCTCCGCAGTCCATCCAGATTTCCAGAAGCGAGGGATAACAGAGGATTGTCCGCGCAGGACGGCAGGAGATTTCGCATTGTTCGCCGAACGCATCCGTGACGGTGATCCGGTCGGCCGCCGGAAGCAGAAACGGAAGAATCAGCAGCAGGAAGACCTTGTTCATGAGACGGGCGGTTCGGTTTCCGTCCGGTCCTTCCTGGGGCGGAGTTTCCGGAGATCCCAGAAGGCGGAGACGCCGATCAGGATCAGCAGCGCGCTTACGGCGTAAAAGAGGATTCCGATGACTTTTCCGGAATCCTTTGCCGCATGATAGACAAAATCATACGCATGATTCAGATGGAAAATCTTGGCGATGTGCGCTCCCCATTTGATCTGTTTGACCGGGACGTACGTCCGGAGCCAGTGGACTCCCGCCGGTCCTTTCCGGGCGCAGAGTTTCAGAACGCGGAGACCGGTTTCGCTTTCTCCGTATTTCCGCAGGAGGACCGCTCCGTTTTTTCCGCCGCTTTTCAGAAGAAAATAGGGGAGGGCGGGTGAGCGCGACGCAATATTTGCATAGACCGCAAGATCGTTCGGTGTATCCACATACCGGAGAATATAGCTGCTCCGGGGAAAGGAATTGGTCCGCACGAGGGTCGAGAAATTGTTGAACAGCTCTTTTGTTTCCAGATCGGGTTTTCCATATTTTGCAAGTTTTCGTGCCGCCTTCAGAATGGAACGGGTGAACGGTTCCGTGAAAGCTCCCGCTTTGTGGAAGGCTTTGAGCATGGCGGGCATCCAGTCGGTCCAGCAGGCCAGCTCCGTGACCAGACCGACCGAGGAGAGGGTGACAACGAAAAAATCCGTTTCTTTGCCGGTGATTTTATAATATCCCTGGACGATCAGGTCGCGGACGTCTCCGTAGATGATGAGATCGGAGATGATGGCGCCGCCGGCCTCTTCGATGGACTGACTGGAACCGGTGACAAAACCGTTTGCCGCACGCTGGATTCTCTGTCTTGCTCCGGAGACTTCCGCATCGCAGAGTTCGTAGACCGCTTTTGCCTCTTCCGCTCCGGGCAGGTCGTTCCGGATGATATCCGCGCACAGTTCCCGTGCATTCTGGTATCTGCTTTCCCGGAGCATTTCCCAGACATCCGTCATATAATTGTAGTCGGGCAGAGCGGTCAGATCAGGCCGTTTCTCGTTGGGAAACAGTGCTGCGGTCAGCGGGAGCAGAAGAAACAGGCCGACTGCAAGACAAACTCCTTTCAGCGTGAATCGCCAAACCGTTTGAATCATAGAACCCTTCTCTGTTTTTCGGCGGACGATCCTGAATCAGATCAGCGGCCGGATTCGCCGTCTGCGAGGCGGACAATGGAACTGCACGCCTCCTCCGGCCGTCAGACTGATGCCGTGGGCAAACAGCACATCGTGCAGCGATGACGCCGCAATGTTCTGGGAGAGGTGCAGCATATTTTCCTGCGGACAATCAATCCAGTGTGCCGGTTTGACCACTTTCACGGAAAGATTGCGGGCAATGTACAGCAATCCCCATCCCTCCGCCAGTTCATCCGGATGGATCAGTCCTTCCGGAACGGCAAGATAGAGTTCGTTTGCGACATTGGCCCGATGGATGCGTTCAAACCGGCTGCCCCGGTAGAGCGCTTTTTCATAGGTCCGGATCCGGCGGAGACATTCCCGGTAGGCCGGATTGGCCGTCCCTTCATAATTCCAGTATTCGATTTCCGCGAACAGCACATCGGAGTCCCGCAGATGCGGTTCCCGGATTCGGATTTCCGCTTCCAGTTCCTGGCGGTGTTCCTGTTCCTTGCGCAGTTCCGGCAGGATTTCCTCGCTGCCGGAGCATTCCGGCCAGCAGGAGGTCCGGGTCGGACGCGCTTCAATCAGAACGGTTTTCTCCGGCTGGAGAAGACGGTTCTTTTTCGGTGTCGACCAGAACGCCGCGGCATCGGCGCGGAATTTTGCAAGACGGGTCGGAACCCGGATTGCGGCTGCGGTCGGATGTGCTGCGGCAAGCCAGCCGAGGGCCGCGCATTGGAGATCTCTCTGCTGCAGTCCGGACCGCGGGACCGGTCGCTTCGGGAGGACGGACGGTTCCGCTGGAGGCGGTTCCACTTCCGTTTCCTTCTGCTGCTCCGGTTCCTGAAACATCACGGCATGACCGGCAAACTCGGAATAGACCATTCGGGGAGGCGGAAGGGGAGAATCCTCTTCCGGGGATGTTTCGGGTTCTTCCTCCGGGGGAAAATCTTCTTCGACCGGGAGATCCTCTTCCGTTGTAGCCGGTTCGGGGAGGGGATCGGAGGGGAGTCCGGCGGCGTTTTCTCCGGCGGATTCGAGTTCATCCTCCTCGTCCTCCAGTAAAGAGTTGTCCACGGGAGCGGCGATCTGCTGCTCTCCGTGGACATCGGTATTGTCGGGGTCCGCGAAATCGAACATCAACTGCATGTCTGTTTCTTCTTCAGCCATTCCAATTCAAGTTCCTGTGTTTCGCGGACCGGGTCCGACGATGGTTTTGTTATTTGTTTTCCTCATCCACGACGGTCAGTCCGTCGAGAGAGTTTCCGATCAGCTGCTCCATGGCGCCGAGGGCCTCGCCGGGCTTGAGGGCCGCGGAGACCTCTTCACCGGCTGCTTTGAGATCCTCTTCGGAGAAGCCTTCCTCAAGAGCCTTGATGGAGAGTCCGATGCGGCGTTCATCGCGATCAATTTTGATGACGCGCGCTTCGATTTCCTGACCGAGGGAGAGTTTGTCTTTCACTTTCTCCACGCGGTCTTTGCTGATCTGGGAGATGTGGACGAGTCCGTCGATCTTGTGGGTCAGCTCGATGAACGCGCCGAACGTGGTGATCTTTGTGACTTTTCCGGTCACGACATCGCCGATCTTGTAGAGGTCGTTGATGTTTGCCCAGGGATCCTCTTCGATCTGCTTGAGACCGAGGGAGATTCTCTGCTGCTGCGGATCAATGTCGAGAATGACGGCTTCGACTTCGTCGCCGACTTTCAGCATTTCGTTCGGGTTGTTGATCTTGCGAGTCCAGGACATATCGGAGACGTGGATCATGCCGTCGATATCGTTTTCGATTTCGACGAATGCTCCGTAGCTGGTCATGTTGCGGACTTTTCCTTTGATCCGGCTGCCGGCGGGATATTTCTCCGCGAGAACTTCCCACGGATTGCGGGTTTTCTGGCGGAGGCCGAGGGAGATCTTCTTGCCTTCCTTGTCGATGTCGAGGACGACGGCTTCGACCTCTTCGCCGACGCTGACGATATCGCCCGCCTTGGTCACGCGCTTCGTCCAGGACATTTCGGACACATGGATGAGTCCTTCGACGCCCTGTTCGATTTCAACGAAGGCTCCGTACGGCATGATGTTGACGATTCTGCCCTTGACGGTGGAGCCGACCGGGTATTTGGTCTCGACTTCATCCCACGGATTCTTCGTCTTCTGTTTGAGGCCGAGGGAGACGCGCTCCTTGTCGTAGTCGATGTCAAGAATCATCACTTCGACTTCCTGGCCGAGTTCGAGCATCTCGTTCGGATGGGAGATGCGTCCCCAGGACATGTCGGTGATGTGCAGAAGTCCGTCGATTCCGCCGAGGTCGATGAACGCTCCGAAATCGGTGATGTTCTTCACGACGCCTTTGCGGATCTGGTTGATTTCCATATCCTTCAGCAGCTGCGAGCGGCGATCTTTCCGGGATGCTTCGAGAAGTTCGCGGCGGGAAACAACGATGTTCCGGCGATCCTGATTGATCTTCAGAATCTTGAACTCGTATTCCTTGCCGATGAAATCGTCCATGTTCTTGACCGGGCCGATATCAATCTGCGAGCCGGGGAGGAACGCTTCAACGCCGTTCAGGTCGATGATGATGCCTCCTTTGACGCGGTGTTTCATCAGTCCGGTGATGACGCTGCCTTCTCCGTATTCGCTGGTGATCTTGTTCCAGGATTTGATGAAGTTGGCTTTCTGGAGGCTGATGCCCGGCATGCTGTTCTCGTTTTCGATCTCTTCGAGGTACACGTCCACTTCGTCACCGACTTTGACATCCGCCCAGTTGCGGAATTCGGCTGCGGGAATGAAGCCTTCCGCCTTGTAGCCGATGTCGACAAGGGCGCCGTCGTTTCTCTTTTCCACGATTTTCCCCGGAACAATCGAGTTCTCGACGAATTCGCTCTTCTGCTCCGTCGCAAGAAGATCGTTCATGGAGACGTTGTCTGTGCTGAGATCGACGTAGCTCTTGATCTCGTTCGGTACGGTCGTTGCTGCTGTGCTCATTTTGTGCTTGTTTTTCTTTTGTTGGTTTACGATGTTTTACCATAAAATGCATCGCGCCGATTGCGTCGATACATATAAGATGTTAATGTATCCTCTTTTTCTGTAATTGTCAAGAACGGAAGCCGATTTTTCCCTGAAAAACATCGGCTTCCGTTCGTTCCCCTGGAAGGGCTGAGAGGTGGAGGGTTATTTTACGGCCTTGACCATTGCGGCGGCATCGCGGTCGAGGGCTTCGAGGCTTTTGCCCGCTTTGTAGAGCGCGCTGCCGATTCCTGCTCCAAGACAGACTTTCATGAATTCCGGAAGGTTTTCCGCGTTGACTCCGCCCACGGCCAGGATCGGTTTCTTCACGACGGCTTTCAGGTCTTTGACGTAGCCCGGGCCGAGAATCGCCGGGAAGAGTTTCAGGTAATCCGCCCCCGCATGGATGGCTGTGAACGCCTCGCTCGCGGTGAAAAAGCCCGGAATGGAGAGCATGCCGAGTTTTTTCGTTTCCGCGATGACCGCCGTATCGGTGTTCGGAGAGATGATGAATTCGCCTCCCGCCGCCCGGACGTTCCGGACGTCTTCGACGGTCAGAACGGTGCCCGCTCCCACCTGCATTTTCCCTGCCGTGTGCCGGACTGCGATGGCGATGCTCTTCAGCGCGTCCGGAGAATTCAGGGGAATTTCCAGAAGGCGGATCCCGTTTTTGTACAGAACGTCGCAGACCGCTTCCGTTTCTTCCGGGGTGATTCCCCGCAGAATCGCGATCAGGGGGCACTCCTGCAGATACGTTTCAAAGCTCATGGTTCTTTTCCTTTCTTCTTTTCCTGCTCTTTGTTCCAGAAGTTACGGGCGCATGAATGCGCCGCCGTTGATGTTGACGATTTCTCCGGTGATAAAGCCCGACCGCATCAGATTGAGTCCGGCTTCCGCGATCTCTTCCGGTGTCGCTCCCCGTCCGAGCGGAATGCCGGACATCTCTTTCGCCAGCGCTTCCGGACTCAGGCGTTCCGAAACCAGCTTTGTCAGAATCAGACCCGGCGCGAGAACGTTGGACGTGATTCCGTATTCCGCCCCGAGATTCGCAAATCCGCGGCTCATCGCGTGCATCGCCGATTTCGCCGCCGCGTAGGACAGCATCCGCTCGTTCGCCGGCTGGTATGCCCACAGGGATGAAATGTGGAGCATCCGGCCCCAGCGTTTCTTTTTCATCTCCTCCAGGGCGAATTTCCCGCAGAGGTAAGCTCCTTTCAGGTTGACTCCCATGACCTGGTCCCACCAGTCGCCGTCGCTGCTTTCCGGGGTCCGTTTATAGGGGTCGATTCGCGCGTTGTTGATGAGAATGTCAACTCCGCCGATTCGTTCGAACATCGCTTGGACGGACTCTTCTGAGGAGATGTCGCAGGAGAGTGCTTCGCCGCCGATTTCTTCCGCAACCCGTTCCGCGGCTTCCCGTCCGTGTGCGTAGTTCACGATCACCCGGCAGCCCGATTCCGCCAGCTTCCGGCAGAATGCTTCTCCAAGGCCCCGGGAGCCTCCCGTGACCAGAGCGGTTTTGTTGGAAAATTCGTTCATTTTTTTGTTGCTTTCTTGGTGTGTGGTTGTTGTTTCGCCTGCGGCGACCAGCTTGTTCAGCTGGACCGAAGCAGGTCGGAGACCTGCACCGAGCCTTCGGCTCCTGCCCTTCGGGCGGATGGCCGGTTTTTGGGGTGGCACGCTTCGCGGCACCCGGTTTTTGGGGTGGCACGCTTCGCGGCACCTTGTTTTTGGGGTGGCACGCTTCGCGGCACCCGGTTTTTGGGGTGGCACGCTTCGCGGCACCCGGTTTACCAGTCGCAGACGGCGCCGTCCGGTCGGTGCAGACGCGGTGTATAAGGCTCAATGGCCGGATGAGCTTTGCAGACCTCCTCGTTCAATTCGATTCCCCATCCCGGTTTGTCGTTCAACGTGATGTAGCCGTTTTCCACCTTCAGCGGTTCGGTGATGACCTCGTTGCGCCAGTCGTTCAGGAAGAGTCGTTCCTGGATCAGAAAGTTCGGGGCGATCGCGTCCAGATGCAGGGAGACTGTCGTGATGACCGGACTCATCGGACCGTGCGGTGCCACAAATGCGTTGAAGGCTTCTGCAAGACGGGCTGCCTTCAGCGCAGTTCCGAATCCGCAGGAATGACCGATGTCGGGCTGAATCACGCTGGCGCATTTCCGGGTCAGAAGACGCTGGAATTCCGGAAGGTAGGAGAGACGTTCCCCCGTCGCGATTGGAATATTGACGTGGGCCGCAACTTTGGCGAGTCCCTCTTCGTCTTCCGGCTGGCACGGTTCTTCGAAAAAGGTGAAGTCAAGCTCTTCGAAGATTTTGCCGATCCGGATGGCCAGATCCGCATCGTATCTTCCGTGTCCGTCGAACATCAGCAGCGCATCGGGCCCGATGGTCTC
Organism: uncultured bacterium; assembly: GCA_949297765.1. Classification (GTDB taxonomy): domain Bacteria; phylum Verrucomicrobiota; class Lentisphaeria; order Victivallales; family UBA1829; genus UBA1829. The sequence continues at coordinate 12,122 of CASFTV010000043.1, forward strand.
CCGGATCGTTTCCGCGGCCTTGCGGATCTTCCGGAGATTGACGGGATCGTTCAGCGGCCAGATCGGAAGCGCCAGACTGAATTTGAAGGCGTCATATCCGGCCGCCATTGCAATCTGGGCTTTTTCCCGGATGACGGCAGGATCCAGCGATCCGCCGCTCCAGCCGTTGACATAGACCCGCATCTTGTCCCGGCACGATCCCCCCAGCAGTTTATAGACCGGCTGGCCGAGTGATTTGCCGAGGATGTCCCACAGGGCGAGTTCCACTCCCGCAATGGCGGAACCTTTGATGACGCCGCCTTTCCAGAAGAGCTGTTTGACCATTTTCTGGGTCAGATATTCGATTCGCCGGGGATCTTCGTTCAGAACGAGGCATTCGATGTCCTTCAATGCGCCGAGTACGGAGTTGTCGTGACTTTCCAGGGTGGCTTCGCCGAGTCCGCAGATCCCTTCGTCGGTGTGGACTTTCACATAGAGGTAGTTGCGGCTGGAGAGAAGGCCGACTCCCGGGGTCGGCGCGCCGACCAGAATCGGTTCAATTCGGGTGATTTTCATTGTCCGTTCCTTTTAGCGTTTGACGCGGCCGGAGGCGTTGCCGTTCATCAGTGCGACAACCTCCTCTTTGCTGACATAGTTGTAGTCTCCCTTGATGGAGTGTTTCAGGCAGCTGGCTGCAACGGCGAAGCGGATTGCCTTGTCCGGGGTATTGAATTCTGTGCTGTTCAGGGCGAAGATCAATCCTGCGCAGAAGGAGTCGCCGCCGCCGAACCGGTCCACGATATTGCGGATCTCATACGGGGCATACTCTCCGGAGGCGTTCAGCGGAGCGAAAAACTCTTTGTCTGACGCTGTTTCGTAGAGCATTCCTCCCCAGTTGTTGTGATCGGCGGAGTAGCTTTCGCGCAGGGTGATGGCAACATACGCGGCTTTCGGGAACCGGGCCGAGAGTTTCCGGGCGACTTCCCGGTAGCCGGCAACGTTGATTTTGCCGCTTTCCACCGAGGTCCCTTCCGAGCTGATGCCGAAGACATCCGAAGCATCCTCTTCGTTCCCGATGATGATATCGGCATATTTCACGATCTGTTCCATGCATTCTGCGGCGAGATCTTTCGGGGCGCATCCGGTTTTCCAGCGCCAGAGTTTTTTCCGGAAATTCAGATCGCAGGAAATTCGGATTCCGCGGTCCGACGCCTCCTTCACGATGGCGAGGGTCGCCTGAAAGGCTTTTTCGCTGAGGGCCGGCGTGATGCCGGTTACATGGAGATGTTTGCAGTTTTCCAGCATGGAGGCAAAGTCGTAATCCTCCGGTCCGCATTCGGAGATCACGGAATTTGCGCGGTCATAGACAACGTTGGAGCCGCGCTGTGCCGCTCCGTGTTCCGCGTAGTAGACGCCCATGCGTCCGTTTTCCCGGTAAAGAATGCGGTCGACGTCCACGCCGAGTCCGCGCAGCTGAACCGAAAACGCATTGCTGACCGGGTTGCGCGGAAGCGCCGTCAGATACCGGGATTTTGCTCCCAGCAGGGCGAGCGATGCGCAGACGTTGGCTTCTCCGCCTCCGTAGGTGGCTTCCAGCGTCCCCGGGAGGGCCTGGGCGAATCTGGTTTTCCCTGCGGGGGCAAGACGAAGCATGACTTCTCCGAATCCGGCGATGAACTGTTCCATTTTAAAAAATCTCCTTTTCTTATAATGTGGTAATAAATTCTTATTATAAGAAAATATAGAGGAGTTTCAGGATTATGCAAATGGGAAATGGAGAAAATTTTTATGAAATTGCGTCAGAGAATCAGCGGAATGTGAGGAGGGAGGCGGCTTTCCGGAAGGAGGAGAGGAGAAAAAGACGAAAAGCGATGGCCCGGTCGTAGGCGGCTTTGTCGTTGCGGAGGATTGCCTTCAATGCGGCCGGGTGAAGGATTCGGAGCATGCTCCAGCGGATTTTATCGGAGAGGGAGGCGCCGATCCATGGCCCGGGAGGGATCGGTGTATGTTCGTCGATTCCGTGAGACCGGAAATAGTGGTTCATCTCCTGAAAAAATTCCATCTGCAGTTCCGGAACTAGTTTTTCATACATGTAGGCAAAGAGGCTCAGCGACGAATGAAGAAGCCAGGGGGCAATGAAATCGAATCCGTATGCTGCAATGAATTGATGAACGTCTTCGAAGGCGCGGAAGACGGAGAAGCAGTTCCGGTTTGTGGCGGAGGTCGTCTGTCCGGAGCGTTCCTGGCGGTAGAAATAGAGAACTGGATCGGTGACCACGATCCGCTCTGCCGCGAGGAGTGCTGCAAAGAAAAACGGCAGATCGGCGGCCATTTTCAGTTCGGCATCGAATTGGATTTCAAAGCGTTCCACCATGGAACGGAGCAACAGTTTGTTGCAGAGGGTATTGTCGAGAAAGAAGAGCTGTGGACAATCCTTCAGCGGGATCCCGTTTCCGGTCCGCCTGCATGCCCATGCGGACTGGCGGAGAATTTTCCTGTCCGGATATGCATAGGCATAGCCGCACTGGACAAGATCGGCGCCGGTTCTTTCCGCGGTGGTCAGAAGATGTTCCAGAAAATTGGGTGCCACCCAGTCGTCGGAATCGACGAAGGCAAGATAACGTCCGGTTGCGTTGCGCAGTCCGGTGTTCAGGGCGGAGGGGTTTCCGAGCTTTTGCCGGGAAAGAATCCGCATCTGCGGAAAGTGTGCGGCGTAGTCGTGCAGGAGAGCGCCGGAACCGTCTGTGGAGCCGTCGTCGATGGCGATGAGTTCGAAATCCCGGAAGGTCTGCGCCATCAGGGAGTCGAGAAGCCGGGGCAGATACGGTTTCGTGTTGTAGACCGGGCAAAGAACAGAAATCGAAGGCATGGTTTCTCCTGGTTGAACCGTTCCGGAGGGGAGGGCGATTGGCTTTTCATCCGTCCGGGAGTGTTATTTTTACTATATACACCGGGAAGAGCGGTTTCTCAAATGAAAAATCCTGATATTTCGGGAAAAAAAGTTGAAATCTTTTCTTTCTGAGTTAGATTAGTGGAATCTTTGAATCGGGAAAAACGGAAAAAGAGAGTTCAGAATATGGAAAAACGGGAAACCTGGGGCAGTTCTTTCGGTTTTATCATGGCAACCATCGGTTCCGCGATCGGTCTCGGCAACGTGTGGAAATTTCCTTATATTACCGGAATGAATGGAGGCGGGGCGTTTGTGATTGTTTATCTGGCGTGCATCCTGCTGCTGGGAGTCCCCGTGATGATTTGCGAGATGACGATCGGGCGCAAGACGCGTCTCAACGCTTACGGCGCGTACAAACGCCTTCAGCTGCGGCGGTCGGTGATCAGCGATACGATTGCGGGCGGATTGATTCTTGGTGGAATCTGTCTGCTCTGCACAGGGAAATTCGGATTCGGAGCGGTTTCCGTGATTTCCGGACTGCTGCTTTTGAAGCTGCAGTTTGCGGCATTCGGGCTGTTTGCGATTTTCGGTGCTCTGGTGATTCTTTCGTATTATGCGGTGGTCGGCGGATGGATTGTCGATTACATGTTCCGTTCTTTCAGCGGCGAGCTGAATTACGACACCGTGGATGCGGCCGGGGCGGCGTTCGGGTTGTTTACGGAAACTCCGTGGCGGGTGATTATCTGTTTTCTTGTGTTCATGGTTCTCTGCGGTGCGATGCTGATCGGCGGTGTGCAGAAAGGAATTGAGAAATGGTCGAAGATTCTGATGCCGCTGCTGTTTCTTCTTCTGCTGGCCGTGATTGCGCGGAGCGTGACGCTTCCCGGATCGTGGAAGGGGGTGGAGTTTTTTCTGCATCCTGATTTTTCCCGTCTGACCGCATCGGGCGTGCTGGAGGCTCTGGGGCACTGTTTTTATTCGCTGAGTCTCGGAATGGGAATTACGGTGACTTACGGGAGCTATATGAAGAAGGAACAGAATATTTTTTCGGCTTCCCTCTGGGTGATGACGCTGGATACTCTGGCGGCGATTCTGGCGGGACTTGCGATTTTCCCGGCGGTGTTTGCAATGGGATTTGATCCGGGAGCCGGTCCGAGTCTGATTTTCAAAATTCTTCCGGCGACGTTCAACCGCTTCCCCGGAGGGACCGGTTGGATCTGGGCGGGACTGTTTTTCATGATGCTTTCCATTGGCGCGGTCACCAGCGGAGTGGCTCTGCTGCAGAACGGGGTTTCCTTTTTCATGGATGAGCTTAAATGGGGACGCTATAAATCCATTGCGGTCTGCTTCGGCGGCGTGACGGTGTTCGGACTGCTCTCCTCTGTGAGTATTTCGCACTGGAAGAACATTCCGGTGGTCCGGGATGCCGTGGCCTTCATTTTCGGAGAGAGGAACGTGCCGGGCAGCTTTTTCGACATGCTGGATTATCTGACCTCCAACTGGATGCTGCCGATCGGCGGCGTGGCGATCTGTCTGTTCATTGGATGGGTCTGGGGATCGCGGAAGGCGGCAAGGGAGCTGCGGATCGGAGCGGAGAAGGCCTGTCCCGATGTCAATCTGATTACGCTGCTGTCCGGATTCCGCGGGGAGCCGCTTTACCGGACGTCACGCAATCACGGGCTGACTCTGCTGTCGCTCTGGTCGATCATCATCCGTTTTTTTGCGCCGGTGGTGATTTTCATTATTTTCCTGCGGGCGGTCGGGGTGGACGTCGGTTTCTGACGTTCCGATGAGATCCATCAGACAGAAACGGGTGCGCATATCAACGGCATGTTCCCATGCGAAGGTTTCCGTCCGCGGGCTGATTCCGAGCATTTCTGCGCGGACGGGTAGTCCGTGCTCTGCATAGATCCGCCGAAGGACGGGAAGATGGCGGAGAAGAGATTCTGTTTCTTTCCGGAATTCTGCGGAAAGGAGAATGCCGGCGGGATCGGGCAGCGCGCTCAGAAGAGCGCTTTTTGTCCGGAGAAGATCCTTCAGATCCACGCCGAGTCTGGTCCACTCTTCCGTGTGGCGCCGATAACGGATTCCATCGCGGGGAAGAAGGTTGGGATGTTTCTGCAGTCCGGCGTACAGATGGAGCAGTTTCCAGGTTCCGAGAGCGACCTGATCGCCGTGGGCTGCCCGGATCCTGCCGTGTACGGCGCATTCAAAAGTGTCGAGCGCGTGGGAGAAATAGTGTTCTCCTGCGGATGCCGGGGTGGAATTCCCCATCATCTGCATGGCGATTCCGGTTGCAAGAAGTGTGCGGATCAGGGCGTCCGGAAACGGATCTGCGGTTCCGGACGCAGAGGAAATCAGGACCTGAATTTCCCTTCTGATCAGCTCCGCTGCGGCCGGGCAGTAGAATTCGCCGGTGAGAAGGTGGTTCAGTTTCCATTCAAGAAGCGAGGTGAATTTCCCGAGTGCATCGCCGAGGCCGGCACGGGTCATTCCGGACGGGGCGTTGAGAAGAATGGCGGTGTCCGCGATGATTCCCGCGGCCGGACTCAAATTGGAATGTTGTTTTTTGATTCCCTGTTCAAAGATGGCCGCGTTGGCGGAGAGATAGCCATCCATGGACGCGGCGGTTGCGACGACTGCGAAGGGAAGGGCGTTCCGATGTGCGGCCGTTTTTACGAGATCGCAGATGGAACCGGATCCGACTGCGAGCAGCCAGGACGGATGGTATGCGGCGATTCCTTCGTTCACTTCATGCAGATGCTTCGAGTCTGCGTGGACCTCTTCGCCGGAGAGGAGAAGTTCCTGAAACGAATGACCGGACTCTGCGAGAAGACGGGCGCTTTTCCTGCCGGCTGCGCGATGGGTGTTGAAATCCGAGACGACCAGTCCGCATCCACGGAATCCGCATTCTTCCGGCAGACGGCACAGCTCCGGAAGAATATTTCGTCCGCACCGGATGATCCGAGTCGCAATCCGGTGACGTTTTCCGCAGATGCAGGAAACTTCGGAACTGGCAAGATCTGTGAGAGTTTTCATTCCTGTGTTCTCCATGTTTCTGCGAAATACTCTGCGCAGATCTGCAGGAATGCGGAAGGAAAATCCACTGCAAAGGAACGGATTCCGATCTTCAACAGTTCCAGAATCTCCTTCCGGCCGAACTCCCAGGGGAGAACTTGAAGAAGGACTCCCTTTTTCCGTGTGCATTCCAGTGCCTCCCGGAGAAATTCCGGGGAAATCTGATAGCGCCATTGCTGTTGAGCTTCTGCATCGCGGAGATGGATCTGCACTTCTGTGATTTCTCTGAAATTCTCCTGTTTCAGTTTGCGGAAACTGTTCCGGATTGATTCCGGACTGCCGCCCAGCCAGTTTTTGGTCCGGATTTCCGGAACGAATTGTTTCATTTTCCGGCAGAGTTCGGAATCGCAGGAAGCAAAAGTGAGCTGCCGTTCAACGCCTTTGTTTCGGATCAGGTGTGCGAGTGTGGAGAGATCCGCCTGTTTGAAATCCAGAATCAAATGGCGCTCCGGGTGGATTTTCAGATGCCCGAACAGCTCTTCCAGAGAAGGAATCCGCTGAGGAATCTCTCCGTTCCCGACTTCGCAGCTGCGGATCTGTTCTCCGGTAAGAGCGGATACTGGTTGTCCCGCCAGTTCCCGCGGCAGATTGCGGACAATCCGGTCGAGTGTGGAATCATGGATTGAGAAAAGGATTCCGTCCGCACTTGTTCTGACATCGGCTTCCGGTCTGCCCCCGAGCAGCCATCCGTACTCGAAAGAGAGCGGTGAACTTTCCGGCATTTCCCGTCCGCCGCCGCGATGCACTTCCCAGAGTTCAATTTGATCCATTGCAACCTCCCTGACTGTTTCCGGTAATGTGAGATGAAAAGAAAAAAAATCAAAAAAAATAATAGAAATGATTGAAAAAAGAGACTTTCAATCATTTCTGTTTGAATTTTGATCAAAAAAATATATATTTCGATCATGATGAAACAGGAAGAACGCTATCGTCAACTTTTTTCCCTGCTGAATGAACGGGGAACTCTTTCGCTGGAGGAATGCGGGAGGCTTCTGCATGTCAGTCCGGCAACGCTCCGCAGGGATTTTGCCGTTCTTGATTCCCGAGGTTCCGCCCGGAGAATCCGTGGCGGGCTCCTGCGGATTCCGGAACGGGAATCGGTGCTTCCCTTTGAATTGCGGAACCAGTATTTCTCGGAGGAAAAACGTCTTCTTGCCCAGACGGCGGCTGCACTCATCCAGCCCGGGGAAAGCCTTTTTATTGACGGCGGAACCACAACGGCGCATCTGGGAGCTTTTCTGGATGAAAGCTGTCAAATCATCACCAATTCGATGCATCTGGCGGGTGTCCTGATGCGCCGCTTTCCGGGGAAGGGGGGTTCCAACATCGTGCTGACTGGTGGCCGTCTTCATATCATGAGCGGACTTCTGCTCGGACCGGAAGCAGAGGCTTCGGTCACTCGTTTCCATGCGGATACAACGATCCTTTCCGTGCGCGGAATGGATGCCGGCGCGCTGTACAACAACAATGAGATGATCTCCGGCATTGAGCGGGCGATGATCGCGAATTCCGATCGGGTGATTGTTGTCGCGGATCACAGCAAGATCGGCCGGACGGCAATGTCGAAGATCTGTCTTCTTCGGAAAATTCAGATTCTGGTCACAACGGAGACAGCGGAAAATGCCGCTCTCCTCGCATCCGCCGAAGAGCGCGGCCTTCGGGTGATCCGGGTTCAGAACTGATACAGTGCGCAGGAATATTTTTCCGGCAGAACAGCTTTGAGTTTTCCGTTTTCAACGACGGCGGAGCCTCCGCCGAAAATCTTTTCCGCTTTTTCTCCGAACGGCAGTTCAAATTCATATTCGGATGACTCTGCACCGTTCCGGTAAACGGCGATGAATCCCTCGCTGGAATCCGGAGCGACGGAGACGATGGCGCTCCAGATCCCGTTCTGCGGCATTTCGCCGGCGGCGGACGTGAGGTAACGGAAGAATTTTTCCCGGAACGGGGCGATGGTTTCAAAAAAGGCTTTCATTTCCGCCTGACGTTCCGCCGGTGTGTTGTCGATGACACCCCAGTAGAGCGGAGAGGCGAAGATCGTTGTTCCGAGAATGTATTCCAGCGGATAGTCCATCGCCTGCGGCATCATTTCGATTTCGCAATGGCTGGCGGGCGCATACTGAAGGGTGTACCAGAGATTGCCGAGCGCCATGTAGGGATGATAGTAGCGGTGATCGGGAATCCTGCGCCCGCGGTTTTCCAGAAAGAGACGGCCGTAGTCCAGGGCGAAGTCGAAATTCGGTCTGCTCTTGCGTGTCACGTCCATGGAGATGACGAGTTCGGGGATCTCCTGTTTGAGGGCGTCGAGCAGGGCGCGGTAGGCCTCGTAGTGCATCTGGGCGTCGCCGAGAAGCGTATCGTAGGCCGCCAGATGGTAGAGATCGAATTTGAAGTGGCGGATTCCGTACTCCCGGTACATGGCGACAAGTTTATGTTTGATATGGCTGAAGTATCCGGGATTCATCAAATCGGCGGAATAGTAGGTTCGCTCTCCTCCGGCGATCTGTTCGGCCGGATGGTAATCCTTGTTGCGGGCAAGCCAGTTCCAGGGATTTTCCTCCAGCATGGTGTCATGGCATTCCGCGCCGTCCCACTCTTTGACCCGGGGATCGCGGGCGTCCATTCCGAGCGGATTGCACCAGAGCCCGAGTTCGATTCCGAGAGCCGATGCGCTCTGTGCCAGTTTCGTGAATTTGTTCGGGAATTTAGTTTCGTCGATTTCGCCCATGAAGGTGGAGAACCAGCCGTCGTCGATGAAGACGACATTGACGCCGGATTTCGCAGCCGCCTGAATCTCTTTTGCGATGGCTTCCTCGTTGACGCCGAAGGTGAGGTCCGGCCACGAGTTTGCCAGCACTTCCGTGGCGGTGGAGGCGGGATAATCGGGATAGCGGTCGAGCCAGTAGCGCTGGAGTCCGAAATCCCGTGTGAGTCCGATCACGACACCGTTTGCGCGGCGGTCCTCGCCCCGGCGGAGATTGTCGAAGCCCAGACCGAGCATTTCGACTCGCCCCTCACCGGGAGAGCAGAGAAAGTCATATTCGCAGGGAATCGGCTGACAGTCGGGCATCGGGCCTTCCTTGTAGAGGAAAACGCCGTTCCCGGTAAAATAGGCGCCGACATTTTTACCCGCTTCTGCCGGCCCCTTCCGGAGACGGTGATTGGACTGGTCGCTGCAGGAATAGAAGTTGATGATCTCCGCATTCTCGAACGGGGAGGGAAGATGCACGTTGACCAGGGTGGAGTAGTACATCGCGGCACAGTCGGACTCCGTTGAGAACGTGTCGTACCAGCGGACCGCCGGAGAGTTCCGATAGAAGAAGAGATGGCGGGTCAGCGTGACCGGTCCGGTTTTCCAGACGAATTCATATCCGTCCGGAGTCTTTTTGGAGTCGGTCAGACGGAAATCGGTGAAGAATTCCCGATCGGCTGTCAGGCGGTTTTCTCCGGTTGAGAGCATGTTCCGTCCGCTTTTGAGATCCGTGAAGGAGTCGATGCGGAAAAAGGGGGTCAGGGAAATTCTGATTTCGACAAACGAGTTTTTCAGTTCAATGTGCATGGCATTTCCTGCGTTGTGGTTGGAGTTCAAAAATATCAGAAAATGTATCACGGATTCCCTTCTTTGCAAGTCTCCGGCAAAAAAAAGGCTCCGCACCCGTTGCGAGTGCGGAGCCGGATGGTATCCTGTCTTGAGTGACGGAGAACCTTATTTGTCGTACGCGTGCCCGGCGGAGCCGAGAACGTTGATGACTTTGTGCTTGTAGAGTTCCTTGAGAGCGTCGCGAGCCGGTCCGAGGTACTTTCTCGGATCGAATTCCGCCGGCTTCTCATTGAAGACTTTGCGGATTGCGGCGGTCATGGCGAGACGACCGTCGGAGTCGATGTTGATCTTGCAGACGGCGCTCTTGGCGGCAAGACGGAGCTGTTCTTCGCTGATGCCGATCGCATCCTTGAGTTTTCCGCCGTTTTCGTTGATGATCTTGACCAGATCCTGCGGAACGCTGGAGGAGCCGTGCAGAACGATCGGGAAGCCGGGGATCTTCTCCTCGATTTCCTTGAGGATGTCCAGACGGATCTTCGGATCGGTTCCGGGCTTGAACTTGTAGGCGCCGTGGGAGGTCCCGATCGCGATGGCGAGGGAGTCCACACCGGTTCCCGCGAGGAATGCCTGCACTTCGGAGGGCTGCGTGAAGACGTGGTCGTCGGACTTGACATCATCTTCCACGCCCGCGAGCTTGCCGAGTTCGCCTTCGACGGTCACGTCGTACTGATGGGCGAATTCAACCACTTTTCTCGTCAGAGCGATGTTCTCTTCGAACGGGAAGTGGGATCCGTCGATCATGACCGAGGAGAATCCGTATTCGATGCAGCTCTTGCAGGTTTCGAATGAATCGCCGTGGTCGAGATGGAGGCAGATCGGAATCGGTTTTCCGCCGCTGATCTCTCTGGAATATTCGACGGCTCCCTGCGCCATATAGCGGAGAAGGGTCTGGTTCGCATACTGGCGGGCTCCCTTGGAGACCTGAAGGATCACGGGGGATTCCGTTTCCGTACAGGCCTGAATGATCGCCTGAAGCTGCTCCATGTTGTTGAAGTTGAACGCCGGGATCGCGTAGCCGCCTTTCATGGCTTTCGCGAACATTTCCCTGGTGTTGACAAGACCGAGATCCTTGTAGTTGACCATTTTGTGAATCCTTTCGTTTTTCGAGTTGATCACGAACTATTCGGAAATATGTCACAATTTCCGGAAAAATCAAGCGCTGGCGCGTTTTTTCAGTCCGAAAACCGGCATCCGTTCCGGAGGAGAAACGGGTGCCGGAAGAGAGTGCGCCCGTTTATTTCCCGAGCACCCGCATGGTGGAGAGGGCGATCATCAGCTCTTCATTGGTCGGCATGACGATGGCTTTCCATGCGCTGTCGTCCGTGGAGATGATGCCTTTTTTGCCGAAGCAGGCGCCGTTTTTCTCCTTGTCGAGACGGATGTTCAGCGCTTCGATTCCCTCCATCACGCGCTGGCGGATGGGAACGGAGTATTCGCCGATTCCGCCGGTGAAGACGAGGGCTTCCGCTCCGCCGAGCAGGACGTAGTAGGCACCGATGTATTTGACCACGCGGCGGACGAACATCCGGATGGCGAGTTCCGCCTGGGAGTTGCCTTCTGCGGCGGCGTTGATCATGTCGCGCATGTCTCCGCTGTTGATTCCGCCGATGCCGAGCAGTCCCGATTTCTTGTTGAGGATCTTATCCACCTCTTCGCGGCTGTGGCCGAGTTCGATGAGACGGAGGACGGCGGCGGGATCCAGATCGCCGGAGCGGGTTCCCATCATCAGACCTTCGAGCGGAGTGAGGCCCATGGTGGTGTCGATGACTTTTCCGTTTTTGACTGCGGCCATGGAGCAGCCGTTGCCGAGATGACAGGTGATGATGGTGGTCTCCTCCAGCTTCTTCCCGAGGAATTCCGCGGTGGAGAGTGTCACATAGTGATGGCTTGTGCCGTGAAAACCGTATTTGCGGATGCCGAATTTCTTATAATAGTCATAAGGGATGGCATAGAGATAGGCTTCCGGCGGCATGGTCTGATGGAACTGGGTGTCGAACACGCCGACATTCGGTACGCCGGGGAAGTCCTTTTCGCACGCTTCGATTCCGGTCAGGTTTGCCGGATTGTGAAGCGGTCCGAGGGGGAAGCATTCGCGGATGATGTCCTTCACTTCGGGCGTGATCAGCACGGGCTGAGTGACCTTTTCCCCTCCGTGGAGGACGCGGTGACCGATCGCGGAGACTTCGGAAAGATTTTTGAGAACGCCGACCTGCGGGTCCACCAGCTTCTTCCGGATTTCAGAAAGAGCCTCTCCGTGGTTGGAGATCTGAATGACTTCTTCGCTTTTGAATCCGTCGGGACGTTTGTAGATCAGGTTCGGGGAATCGCTTCCGATGCGCTCCACCTGACCGCTGGCCAGCACGGAGTTTTCTCCGCCCGCCATGTTGAAGAGTGTGAATTTGAGAGAGGAACTTCCTGCGTTCACCACCAGAATTTTCATGTCGATTTCTTTCCTTACGCTCTTTTGAATTTGTTAAAAAATCAAATGTTGAATACTATACCATGAAACAGCGGTCCAGACAAGTTTCTTTCGGAAAAATTATCTTTTTTTTCGGGCGGCGGGATGTTTTTTTTCTTTTCCCGGTGTATAGTATAAAATCAAAAGCGTGTAAAAATGGATGGAAGGATTTTCAGGAAATGAATTTGATTGTCGGACAGCACCGTCTTTCCGGAGAGATAGCCGTTCCCGGTTCCAAATCCCATACAATTCGAGCGGTAGCCCTGGCCATGATGGCGGAGGGGGGTTCCCGTATTCATGCACCGCTGGTGTCGGAGGATTCTCTGGCGGCGGTGCGCGCGGCGTCGTTGTTCGGGGCGTCTGTCGAGCGAGGGGATGATTCCTGCTGGAGCGTGACTGGAACCGGAGGAAAACTGCGTGATCCGGGAACGGTTGTGGATATGGCGAATTCGGGAACGTCGGTGAAAATTTTTGCGGGTCTTGCGGCGCTTTCCCCATTTCCCGTGACGTTTGACGGCGATGCGTCGCTGCGTTCGCGTCCGATGGGGCATCTGCTTTCCGCACTGGACCGTCTGAATGTGAAGACCTCGTCCCGGGGAGGAAAATGTCCGTTTTCCGTTGAGGGGCCGATGTCCGGCGGGGAGACGGTGGTGAACGGGGAATCGTCGCAGTATGTGACAGCGCTTCTGCTCTCCGCTCCGTTTGCGAAACAGGATACGCGCATCCATGTGGAGAACATCAATGAACAGCCGTATATAGAAATTACGCTCGGCTGGCTGGATCGTCTTTCGATCCGCTACAAAGCGGAGAAGGATCTTTCCCTGTTCGAGATTCCCGGAGGACAGAGCATTTCTCCGTTTGAAGCAACGATTCCCGCCGATTTTTCAACGGCGACATTTCCTCTGGTTGCGGCGGCCGTGACCGGTTCCGAACTGATGATCCGGAATTTGGATTTCAATGATCTTCAGGGGGACAAGGCGGTGTTTGCGCTTCTGGAGCGGATGGGGATGGAGGTTCTTCGCGGCGGGGAGGGAACTCTGGTCCGTCCGCGGGGAGTGCTTCAGGCGGCGGATCTGGATCTCAATGCGACGCCGGATGCTCTGCCTGCGATAGCGGTTGCGGCGGCGTTTGCCAACGGAACGAGCCGGATCTATAATGTTGCGCAGGCCCGCATCAAGGAGACGGACCGCATTGCCTGTATGACCCGGGAACTGCGTCGAATGGGGGTTCGCGTGGAGGAATTTCCGGACGGCATGACGATTACCGGCGGAGTTCTGCATGGAGCGGCGGTCAACAGCTACAAGGATCACCGGATTGCGATGGCGCTTGCGGTTGCAGGCCTCGGGGCTTCCGGAGAGACGATTATCCGGGATGCGGAATGTGTTGGAGTGACCTATCCGAAGTTCATGGATGATTTTAATGCTCTCGGGGCGAGATTCCGGATTTTTTGATTCAGAGAGGAGACGGCGAAACATGGATGTGAAAGAGGAATTTTACGGAGATGGTCTGACGAAGCTTCATTTTGCCGGCGGGATGGTTCGGTTTGATTTTGCGACCTTTCAGCCGGATGTGAGCGGGCAGGGAGGGGCGCCAGTTCCGGAGAAGAATTTTCGTCTGGTAATGAATCTTCAGGGATTTCTGACGATGTTTGACACGATGAAGAAGCTGACGGACAAGATGCTGGAGGCAGGGCTTCTTCGAAAGAATTTTACGGAAAAACTGGATGATTAAGAGCTTTGGAGTTTTTGTTTTTGTTGCGGGCTGAATTATTTTCTGTTGCTGTTATCCGGAAAGAAAGGGATAAAATCAGAGAAAAAGGGAAAAAATTATAAATTGGACTTGAAAAAGTAAAAAGGTCATGTATATTGTGTTTTATTCCGAACTACGGGATACGCGCTCCGGCATAGCTCAGCGGTAGAGTAGGTGGCTGTTAACCACTTGGTCGCTGGTTCGAATCCAGCTGCCGGAGCCATTTTTTACCTCAAATTCCCCCTGAAAGGTGCCATCAGGTACCATTAAGACTTTCTTTTCCCAGTTCAACGGCTATATTGAG
>CASFTV010000044.1 GCA_949297765.1 uncultured bacterium
GTTCTTTTACCCAGTGGATGAAAGCTTTTCCCATATCCATGGCAACCACTTCAATTTCTGCTTTTGACCTTCGCAACAGAAGTAGAAAAGCTCTGAGAGTGGATCGGTGATATGTTCAGGCGTTCCCGGAACATCCGGTTCAGTGTGGAGACCGATATGCCGAGGCGGGACGCTATTTCCGGAATCTGAAGATTCGGATTCAAAGGACTTTCCAGAAGAAACAACGCCTGGGAAAGCAGGTCGGGATTCTTCTCCTGCCGGCCGACAAGGTCGGAAATTTTTACCAGAAATTCATAGAGTCCCCCGAGAAGTCCGGGAATGTCTCCCGGATCACGGCGCGCCAGGGTATCGCGCACGGAAAGGAAATATTGACAGACTTCGTCGTGATTGTCAAGCGGAATGAGCTGGAATTTGTTCAACCCCAGCGCGGAGCAGATGGAGGAATGATGAAGTCCGCTCAACTCAAGCACCAGCTTGTGATACGGCCCGTTCAACCCGGAAACAAAAGAGTAGTTGCAGCCCGAGGGCGTGATGAGCATGGAGTGGGAATCCAGCACATAGGTGCGCCCCATGTGCTGATATTCAATTTTCCCTTTTGTCAGAATCGAAAAATAGAAATAGCGGCAATAGGCAACTTTGAACCGGAAAACATTGCTTCGCAAACTCTCTTCAATCAAAACGGGATAAAGCGGTTCCTGCCGGAAATGATTTGGGAAATCCCATTCTGTATGCCTGATGTCATCCGCTCCGGAATATCCGGAAGATTCCAGAATGACCGTTTTCCCGATTTCTGTCTTTTGTTTCCGCTTCATGATTAAACTCAATAGATTTTTGATTGAATCCTGTATATTATATCATCAAATTCCGATTGTGCAAATATCGCAAACCATTATATTATACCGAGAAATAAAATATCCCCGGTATCGTTCCGATACGGGAAAACGGAAACAAAAACGGAAATAAAAAAGGAAAATTCATATGAAAGAATTGAAGTTCTCCTGCGATGTTGAAAATGCAAAGGACCGGAGCTATGTCCCTCCCGTGCTCGCCAATGGAAGTCTTTTTACACAGATCGACTGCGAAGGCAATCAGAAACAGCTCTCCTATTTCAATATGATCCCCGGTTTTTACCGGGCGAAACGCCGGTATGACGACCGGAGAAGTTCTCTGATCCCTTTTGGCCATTATACCGCAAAGCAAAAGGAACGCCTGCTGAGCTGGACTCAGACTCTTCATTGCGATGATGGCGCCGTCACCACCCGCTGCCGCTACTCCGGCGGCGCGGAAATCGAGACCACGGCATTCATTCACTGGAAAATGGATGTCTTCGCCATGCGCAAAAAACTCCGGGGAATCCATGATTTTGAAGTGGAATATGTTTTCGGAATGAGCCGCATCCCACAATCCTGCTGGTCCGGATCCGGAATTTACAAACACAACAAGCCGAAACTGGAACGGGACCTCCCTCCGCGATATCTGGACTGGACTGCCGGGGAAAAGGGCGGACTGCTTGTGGTGGACTGGAAACTGGATCTGGAAAAACCCCTCTGCGGACGGCTTGCCCTCTACTCCCCCTCGAAAGGCGCCGCATGGAGCATTGCCGGAAACCGATTCCAGCTCCATTGTTCTCCGGAATGTGAAACCATGGAGTTCTTTCTGATCCCGGCAGACTCCATCGACGCGGAGGATTTCAAGGCGCTCGTGGAAAAACGGATCGCAGAACTGAAAAATACAGGATTCGAGGAATTTTTCAAGTCCCAGAAACGTCTTGCGCATCGCTACTGGAGCAGTTTCGAGTATGAAATACCGGATAAAAGCTGTGAATCCATGTTCTATACCTCTCAATACTATCTGCATTGCTGTTCAACGGAAGGAGGTGTCCCCGTCGGGATTTTTCCGTCTCACTGGAATGGCGCATCGTTTGCCTTCAACTCCTTTGTGCCGACCTTTGCCGCGGGCGGACATTTCAGGGAAGCGCTCCGGGTTCCTGCATTCCGCAGGAGGATTCTTCCGCTTGCCATCGCGCGGACAACCTTGAAGTATTATCCGCCTGCCGGAGCGTTGTATGTCTGGGAGAGCGATGAAGAGGGCAGGGAATGTACTCCGCCCGGGTTCTGGTGCGATCATGTCCTGCATCTCGGCTGCATCGCCGCGGAGGCATGGGAATATTTCCGGTATCGTCCCGACAGGAAATATCTGCGCGAAACGGCATATCCGGTCATCCGCGCCTGTACGGATTACTATGTCCTCCAGAAAATCCAGACCCTGCCGGACGGACGCACAATCCTGGGGCCATGCACCGATCTCGAACGGCTTGGTCCTCTCCGCTCCAATGCGTTCCTGAGTACATGCGGGGCAATCGGAACGCTGGAGCGCTGTGCAAAGGCGGCGGAAATTCTCGGAGTCGATCGCGATCTTATCCCGGAATGGATCAGGTTCGCCGGAAAATTGCGCGAATCGCTTCCGCACGACGGAGTGAAATATCTGCCCGCCGCCGGATGCGATGAGAGCAGTATTGCCGTCGCCGCGGGATCCTATCCTGTCGATGTGCTCAAGGACAGCGATCCGAAAGCTGTCGCCGCCATTCAGGATTTCATCGAAAGAAGAAATCTCTTCGGAAACATGTATCATGTGGGATCGCGGCTCTGTCTCTGGTATGCCACATGGCTTTCCATCGCACTCAATCGGACGGGAAATGCCGGCGCCCTGGATTTCCTGCGCGAAGCGGCCGCCTATGGAGGGTGTTTTTCCGAAATCTTTGAAATAAACGAACCGGGAGTCCATGTCAGCATTCCCTGGTGCACGGCTCCCGCCTCCGCGTATGAAACGGCGGCACGGGAACTGCTTCTGGTTGTCCGCGAAAATGACATTTATTTCGGAAGAAGTGCTCCGAAGGAGTGGAAAACATGGAAATGCCGCTTCCATATCCCGGACGATATGGCGGTTTCTGCCAGCTTCCATAACGGTCAGCTGCGTGTCAGTATCCGTACCGGAAAACTCAATTCAGGAACAGCAAAGCGCCTCTGCCTGCCGGATGGTTCCACGCACTCCTTTGTGCCGGAGGCCGGAAAAAGCGTCCGCTTTTCTTTCAATCTTTCCCCTTCAGGGAGAGGAGAAAAAACGGACAGGTCTTGAATTCTCCCGGAGGAACGCTCAGAAAATGCAGCGGTCCCGAGGAAAAAAACAAACCCGCATGGAAACGAGTTCAATTCATACTCAAACAAAAAAGGAGGAAAGATGTTCAGAACAACCCGTAAATCCAGGCATGATTTCACCTTGATAGAGCTTCTGATTACAATCGCCATTATTGCGATCCTTGCAGGTTTGCTTCTTCCTGCTCTGAATTCCGCGAAAAGCAAAGGAATTGCCATCAGCTGCATGAACAATCTCAAGGGCGTGGGGGTCCTTTTCAACACCTATGCCGACGATTTCGGAGATTTCTTTCCTTCCCCGATGGCGCCGAACGGGGATGGAATCAGCGGAACGGGAAGCGCCTGGAGCGATGGACTGAACTGGGGCGGACGCCTTCTGCAGTATCGGGGAAAAGGAAGCAGCGGATACAAGACGTTTTCCTGTCCTCTGCTCCCATACGCCGGAATGGTTGATGGAATTTATGAAAACGGACAGATCTATGGAATGAATCCCAATCTCACCGCCAGCTGGGGGACTCGAAAACTCGTCCGGCGGAGCGCAATCGCCCGGTTCAGCGGAACATATAACAATCTTCCGCAGAATAAGAGTTCCTCCGACACGGTGATCGTCACGGACAGTCTGCATGTCACATCGAAGGTTCAGTATGTTTATGTTGCCGCTTCGGATTCGGAACTTCATCTGAGGCATTCCAATGCGGCAAACTGTCTCATGCTGGACGCCAGCGCTTCCGCCCGGAATGAAGCGGCGCTGAGAACAAAGTCCAACTGGAAGAAATTTATTTCCGCACTCAATGTCTATTATTGATGAAGAAAGGATCTGCTCAATGAAAATGGATAAAATAAAAACGCTGGGATGCGTGTTTCTCGGACTGTGCGCCTGGACGGTGTTCGGCGCGGAACGGGTGACACTGGGAGAGTACGGCGATCTGCGCTTGAACGGAAGTCGCAGTTTCTACTGGTTTCACGCCGGCCCGAACTGGTCCAGCAACAAACGGATGAACCGCACAACGCTGATTCCTGAGACGATCCCCTCTTCCCCGGGAAAACAGATCGTCGCCGGGCGTTATGTCGTCAGTCCGAAGGATTCTTTTCATTTCCGTTCGGAACTGATTCGATGCGGAGAGGAGGAGTATCTCTATAAGGTGCATTTTTCTTCTCCGACGCCGGTTCCCTCCACCGCCCTCTTCTGGAAAATGGATGTCCCTCTTTCGGGCGGAGCCTTCCGGGCTGAAGTCGACGGAAGAAGCTGTTCCGCTCCGGCAGCATATCAAGCCCTGAGTCTTTATGAGTCGGGAAAAGAAAAAAAATGCCGGAAAGTTGTTTTCCAGTCTGGTGACCGGAAGGTCACATTGGAAGGCGGGTTCCGTGTCCGCATCCAGGATGAACGGCGGTTCCGGCAGGATAAGATTTCTCTTCGCATTTTCCCGGACGATTCCGGTTCGCAGATTGCCGAGTGCCGGATGCAGATGAAAATCTTTCTGGAACCGTTGAAAAGTACTCCGATCGATCTTTCAAAAAGTGTCAACATGGGGTTCGTCGACGAAATTGCAGACGACGGAAAAGGCGGCTGGACGGATCAGGGACCGGAAAACGATCTTGTCTGTATGAAATCCGGAAAACTCGAACTCGGCGGAATCCTGTTCCATGTGCTTGATCCGGCAAAGAACGGCGGAAAAAGCTGTCTGGTTCTCTCCGAGTACCGCAAATATCCCCGGGCAGGCTCCGTTTCAGCAGACGGGAAAGCCCATGAGTATCTTTATCTCCTTCACGGATGTGCATGGGGGCCGGCATTCCGTTCGCCGGTCGGAGAAATCCAGGTGGACTATGCGGATGGAAAACGGACATCAATTCCGGTTCTTTCCGGAATTGATGTCGGTAACTGGTGGCGTCCGGCCATGTCGTATCCGAACGGTCTCCTGCTTTGGAACGGGGAGAATGCCGGAGGAAAAGTCGGGCTCTTTGTCTCGGCCTTCAAGCTGGAGAACAAGGGCGTCCGCCGAATTCAATTCGTTCCGGCCGAAACAGGAGTCTGGATGATTGCTGCAGCGTCGTTCGCCAATCTGCACCTTGAGCTGCCGATAGAAAAACCGTATGTCGTTGCCGAAGGAAACGAGTGGACGAAAATTCAGCCGGTCATGAAAATCCGGAAGAATTCTCCGCTTGATTTCTCCCGATTCCTCCACAAACCTGCCGGAAAATACGGATTCGTGGTCATTGATGAAAAAGGAAAATTCACCTTTGAAAACAACAGAAAAATGAGAGTCCGCTTCCTCGGGACGAATCTTTGTCAGAGCGCTCTTTTCCCTTCCCATGAAGAGGCGGAAGCCCTGGCGGAAAAACTGGCGGCGTCCGGCTACAATTCGGTTCGTCTCCATCAGTTCGAACGCGGACTGATGGACCGCCGCGCCAACGATACCCTGACCTTTGATCCCGACAAACTCGATCGTCTTCAATACCTGATCGCTCAGCTGAAGAAACACGGTCTTTATCTTTGCACGGATCTCTATGCCACCCGTCCGATCCGTCCGGGCGACGGCATTGCAGAGTGCGCATCCGCCAACGGCAGTGAACGGAAAGTCCTCAACTATATCTCGCCGACCGCAATGGAGAACTGGAAAGAGTATGCACGCCGTTTCCTGACCGTCCGGAATCCATATACCGGAATGTCGCTTCTGGAAGATCCGGCTCTCTATTCGGTGAATCTGGACAACGAAGCTCCGTTCCCGGACATCTGGGCGCAGTATCCCGCGGTTGTCGCCGCGGTGGAACGGGCGTATGAGGCCCATCTGAAGGAAAGGGGAGTCCGCAGGACAGATCCTCATTACGATCACAAAAAACTCTTCCCCGCTTATCTTTCGGAACGCCAGCAGAAAACACAGGAAGAACAGATCCGCTTCCTGCGCAGACTGGGCGCAAAATTCCAGATAACCAATCTGAACAATTTGGCGGAAAAGCCGATCTACCAGAAATACCGGGCAGAACTGGATTTCATCGACTCGCATATTTACCACGATCATCCGTCCTATCCGCAGGCCCGGTGGACAACTCCGACGGCATATCATCAGCGTTCCGCCATTGATGACGCGGTCCGCGCCTTCCAGAACGCCATGGCCATCCACATGTTCGGCCGGCCGCAGACCATTACGGAACTGCAGTTCTGCAATCCCAATGTCCACCGGGCGGAAAGCGGTCTGATCACCGGGGCTCTTGCCGCTCTTCAGGACTGGGACGGCATCTATCGTTTTTCCTACACGCATGATGTCCGCAATCTGCGGCAGCTCAATGGCCTTTTCGGATTCGACACCGTCTATGATCCGATCCATGCCCTTTCGGAACGCATAACATGGTTTCTTTTCCGGCGCGGAGACGCTTCCGCTGCCCGGGAAAAAGTCGAATATGAAATTCCTTTGGACAATCCGCCCGTCCGTTTCCCGGAGAATTTCCGGTCAATGGGACTTTTCGCTCAGATCGGCTCCCGCACTGCCGCGGGAAAGTCCCCGAAACTGAATGCTTCGCCGGAAGCCCTCTCCGCTCTGAAGAAATTTGCGGAAACAGGAAAAATCCGGTCTTCAAATGGAGAACTCGAACTGGATACGAAAAATACGGTTCTCCGGTTCCAGTCGCCGAAATCGGAAGGCTTTGTCATGCGCTCCGGCAGCTGCGACGGAGCGTTCCTCTCGGTCCGGAAGTCCGATACATTCGCATCCGTTTCCGTTCATTCGCTGGACAACCTCCCGCTGACTGCAAGCCGTTCCATTCTCCTGTTTCATCTGACAAACGTCGCCAATACCGGAATGACTTTCCGCGGACCGGATTGCACATTGCTGGACCGCAGTGGACACCTTCCGCTGCTGGCTCATGCCGGAAGTGCGGAAATCCGTCTGAATCTGCCATCCGGAACCGTGACGGCTCTGGCGCTGGATGGAAGCGTGCTCGGCACCATCCCTGCACAGCAGAAAGATAGAAAACTGGTGTTTCCGGTTCGGGTCCGCAATTTCCCTCAAACCGCTGTCTTCTGTTACTGGATCACTCGATAAGCGCAGCGGAAAAACGGAGAATCGGACAGAATCAGCGTTCTTCGCTTCCCATCGCGGAGAGAGCTCTTCCGATTCTCCGGAACCGCCACCTCCGGCTCAAGGAAGAGCTCCGCATCCCGCTCGCTTAAAAGTATTTCCGAATGCTGCTTGTCTTCTTTGAGAGATCATGTATATTTATATCATGGATGAAGAGGAGATGGTATGGCGAACAGTGATCCAGTAGGGTCTCTTTTACGCGGGATCGAAATTCTGAAGCGGATCGGGAATTCGGAAAACGGGCTGAAGATCAGCGAAATCACCGCTGAAATGAATCTCAAGCAGCCCACATGCTATAACCTTGTCCGGACTTTGACGATGAGCGGCATGGTGGAAAAACGGAATTCCCGGCTTTATCTCAGTCAGGAATTTCTTCAGCTGGCAAGCAAACAGTCCCGGAACAAAACCTTTGCGGCGGTGGAGACTGAACTGCTTTCCCTTTACCAGCGGCTGCATGACTGTACCGTGATCTTTGCGGTTCCGGGACCGGCGGAGATGTGTCAGACCCATCGGATTTCTTTTGATCGTCCGGGCGTGATTCAGCATTTGAATTCCGAGCCGATGCACCTCTACGCAAGTGCAGCCGGTCTTGTTTATTTAGCATATCTGAACGGAGAGGCAAACATTTTCCGCGTCAATGAGCGGTGGCCGTTTGCAGAATTCGGCGCTCATCTCTGGAAGAGCCGAACCGTTTTGAATGAATATCTGGACTCTGTTCGAAAAACGGGAATCGCCATATCCCCCTTCGACCAGGATGTCTCGTTCCGCATTTCCTCGGCGGTTGTGGATAAAAGAGGAGAGCTGATCGGCTCTGTCGGTGCAACGATTCCCGCTCAGCGCATTCGGGATTTAAGCACGGAGTGGATTCAGAAGGAGGTTCAGATTTCCTCCCGCCGCATTGCCTCCGTCTTCCGATGATCCGCCGCTTCCCGTCTCCGGAATGCTGCTGAACGGTTTTGTTCCTGTTTCCTGTGCGCTTTTTCTCCTGTCCGCGGAAAAACAATTCTCCGGAAAGCCCGTTTCATAAAATTTCTTCTTTTTTTCCTCATATCGCTATTGACTTTTTCTTCGTTTTATATTATAATTAAATATAGATATAATAAAATATCATCAATGATATAAAATAGGAGAAATAAAGTGGAACTCAACTCAAGTTACGGTGATCTTGCGAAGGATCTCTGGACGCGATACAAAACGATTTCGTCATTGCGGTCGTATTCTGCGATTCTGACGCTGAACGGAATGGCGCGTCTTTCCAAAGTGACAGGGGATGGCGAACTGCGCGCGGAAATCATAGAAATCCTTCGGCCGTTTTTAAGAGGAGAAGTTTCGGGAATCGTCGGTGCCTACGGGGAAAACGTCTATTGCTTCGGCGGCAATGCCGCGGCATTTCTGCTGGTCCGGGGGTATCTTCCGGAGGCAAAGGATGTTCTGATCCATTCTGCGGAACTGCTCTGCAATGAGCATCCGCGCGATCCTGACGGACTCTTTGGAATGCCGGGCAGACCTCATGGATTCATTTGGATTGATACCGTATTCGGCGTCTGTCCGTTTCTCCTCTGGACGGGGCTTGCCGCGGGCCGGCAGGACTTCGTGGAAGAGAGTGTGAGACAGATGCTGGGGCACCATCGCCGCCTGTTTGACCCCGCGATGAAGCTTTATCACCAGGCCTGGAATGCGAAGGGAGACAAGAAACTTACCCCCGCGCACTGGAGTCGCGGAGTCGGCTGGGGACTGCTCGCCCTTTCGGAAATTCTCTACGATCTCCCGAAAAACCACAGGGATTATCCGGAGCTTCTTCAGGCGTATCGCAATGTTCTGGAAGGGTGTCGTTCCGTCCAGGACCCGGAAGGACTCTGGCATCAGGCAATGGAGGACTGCGGCAGTTATATTGAAACCTCCGGTTCCGCACTGATCCTTTATGCGGTCGGACGCGGACTGAAGAACGGGTCGATCGCTTCGGAGGACTATGACTCCTTCAAGTCGCTTTACCTCAGAGGACTGCGGGCGATGTTCCGTTATATTTCTCTGGACGGATCGGTGTTCAACACCTGTACCGGGTGTCTGGCTCCCGGTGTGGCGGGAACCGTTGCGGATTATGCGGCGCACCCGTGGTTCCTGAATGAAGAACATGCCGCCGGACCGCAGATCATGATGCTCTCGCAAGCGGAAACCCTGGTCCGGCGCAACGATATTCCGACCCTCAATCAACTGCTGAAAGGCTGAATTATGACAGAAACGATCCATTTTCCCGTCTCCGTTTCCGAAATGCGCGAACGGTATCTGAAACTCTACACCGGAGCTGTGAATGATGTCATGCGCTTTGATTACAAGGTCAATGCGGCTCTTCCTGCATCGTATCGTCCGCTGCGGGAGAATATGAAGCTCTGCGGACAGGCGTTCACCGTCAAAGGAGCGCCCGACATCACCACCGACGGCGAATTTGAAATGCGTGCCCGGATGCTGGAGGCTCTTCCGGAAAACAGCATCGTCATGTTTGACTGTACCGGAGATACGGTCACCGCGCAATGGGGCGAAGTGATGACCATGGCCGCCATGCGGACCGGATGCCGCGGCGCATTTGTCAACGGAATCCGCGATACCGACGCGATTCTCCGCTTGAATTTCCCTGTGTTTCATCAGTACCGGACCAACGTGGGAATGCTTGGCCGTTTCCGCATGTTCCACTATCAGAAACCGGTTCGGATCGGCGAAGTCACCATCCGTCCCGGCGACTGGATCTTCGGCGATATCGACGGCGTCATCTGCATTCCGGCGGAAAACGCGTATGATGTTCTTCTCCGGGCTGAGGGAATTCTCAAAAAAGAGGTCGGAATCCGCGATATGGTGAATTCCGGAATAAAACCGATGGAAGTCGTTGCACAGGGAGGGTATTTCTGATGAAGGCAGCTGAATATGTCAAAGCCGGCGGGATTGTCTTCCGGGAGATCCCGGATCCTCCGGTCGGAAAGAGCGATGTCCGCATCCGCGTGGCCTACTGCGGAATCTGCGGAACGGATCTCCATATTTTCAAAGGCCATATGGATCACCGCGTGAAAGCGCCGCAGGCGGTCGGTCACGAAATCAGCGGAGTGGTGGAATCCGTCGGCAGCGAGGTTTCCTCCTTCGCCCCGGGGGACAAGGTGACCGTCCGTCCGCTCGACAACTGCGGGCAGTGCGGCACCTGCAAAGCCGGATACACCCACATCTGCGAAAATCTCCGTTTTCTCGGAATCGAAACACCCGGAGGCTTTGCCGAATACTGGACCGTTCCCGCCCGTCTGGTCCACCGGCTGCCGGAGGAGATTCCGCTGAGATCGGCGGCTCTGGTGGAACCTCTGGCGGTCGCGTGTCACGATGTCCGCCGTTCCGGACTCAAGGCCGGAGATCTCGCGGTGGTGAACGGCGGCGGTCCGATCGGGATGCTGATCGCTCTGGTTGCCCGTCAGGCCGGCGCCGATGTGGTGGTGGCCGAAATCAATGAATCCCGCCTGAAACTTGCGGAAACACTCGGATTCACGGCGATCAATCCCCGGAAGGAGGATCTCGCCGCAGAAATTCGGGCAAAAACGGAAGGAAGCGGAGCGGATGTCGTATTCGAGGTCTCCGGTTCCGAGGAGGGGGCCGGAGTCATCACCCGGCTGGCAAGGCCGCGGGGAACAATCGTTGTTGTGGCGATCTATGCAAAACCGGTTCCCGTCGACCTCCATAAATTCTTCTGGAAAGAACTGAAAATGATCGGCGCGCGGGTTTATGAAAAAAACGATTACGAACAGGCGATTCGTCTGATTTCCGAAAGAACCATCGCCGTGGATGCTCTGATCAGCCGGGTCTTTCCTCTTTCCGGCCTTCAGACCGCATTCGAATATCTGACAAAGGAACCGGATGCCATGAAAGTTTTAATCCAATGCAGCGAGGAAAAAGAATGATTCTGGATCAATTCAAACTGGATGGGAAAACCGCGCTTGTGACGGGATGCCGTCGCGGAATCGGCAAAGGGATCGCCATCGGACTGGCGGAGGCGGGGGCCGACATCATCGGCGTCAGCGCATCGCTGGAGGTGAACAGTGAAGTCGAACAGGAAATCCGGGCAAAGGGACGGAATTTTTACCGGTATGCCTGCGATTTTTCCGACCGAAAAGCGCTCTATGCGTTCATTGGCCGGGTCAAGACCGAACATCCGCAGATCGACATCCTGTTCAATAATGCCGGCTCCATTCTCCGGAAGCCTGCAGCGGAACATCCCGATGAATACTGGGATAAAATCCTCGAGACGAATCTTTCCGCACAGTTTATTCTGGCGCGCGAATTCGGTCGCGATATGGTGGCGCGGCGTTCCGGAAAGATCATTTTCACCTGCTCCCTTTTGAGTTTCCAGGGGGGAATCAATGTGCCGGGATATGCGGCGAGCAAAGCCGGTGTCGGCGAACTGGTCATGGCGCTTTCCAACGAATGGGCGAAATACGGCGTCAATGTCAACGGCATCGCACCGGGATACATCGCAACGGACAATACGCAGGCTCTCCGCGAAGACCCGGAGCGCAGTCGGGCGATCCTCGACCGGATTCCCGCCGGACGATGGGGAACTCCGGAGGATTTTCAGGGCGTCGCTGTATTCCTTGCATCGTCTGCAAGCAATTATGTCGACGGCGCGATCTATCTTGTTGACGGCGGCTGGATGGGGAGGTGATACCATGAAACCGAAACTGCTTTCCCTCTGTGAAATTCCCGACCGCGCGGCATACAACCGGATCGCGGCCCTTTATGATGTCACCGTGCAGCCGATCGCAGACGAAGGTTCTCTGGCCGCCGCAATTCCCGGTTATGAAGCGCTGATTGTTCCGTTCACGCCGCAGATGCTCGTCGGAAAACAGGTGATTGATGCGGCGACGGATCTCAAACTGATTGCGTCCTCCTACGGCGGAACCCGGCAGAACATCGCGGATTTGTATGCGCTGGAGAAAGGGGTGACCATCGTTCATACCGGTGCATCGCGGGAACGGCCGATGGCGGAATATACACTTGCCCTGGTTTTGTCCAGTCTGCTTCGGATTCACTGCTATCACGCCGATATGACGCGGGGAGGGGAAGCGTGGCCGCGGATGAAATATCCGCGCACCCGGATTCTGCACAACCGTCCGGTGGCGATTGTCGGTTACGGCCGGATCGGCAGCGCGATTGCGGCACTGTTCCGCTGTTTCACGGACCGGATTGCCGTGGTCAGCCGCCATATGACGGTTCCGGAAGCCCAGAATGCCGGACTGCTTAAAATGGAGCTGACGGAAGCATTCGCCAAAAATGAAATCATCATTCTTGCGGGAGGAAGCAATGCGGAGACGTTTCACATGATCGGACCGGAACAGTTCGCGGCAATGCAGGAAAACGCTCTGTTTGTGAACATCGCGCGCGGCAGAATGGTGGATCAGGCGGCGGCGATTGAAGCGGCAAGGACGAAAAACATTTTCCTGGCTCTCGATGTCTTTGAAAATGAACCGCTGGAAGCCGATTCGCCTCTGCGGAAAATGGATCGTGTCCTCCTGACTCCGCACCGCGCGAACAATTCCATTGAATTTGAGGAGCGGTGGCAATGTCTTGCCGGTGAACTGGAATGTTTTGTCCGCGGCGGCGTTCCGGAATCCGCTTTGACCATGGAACGGGCGAAAGCCATGAGCGAATCCTGAGAACAAATATCCCGTCCTTGTTCGAAAGGGCGGGAAAAAGAGGAACAGCACAGAATCGGATATATCGGAAGAAGGAGGTGAAGCGTGAACGTTTCAAAAAAACAGATTCCCAATGAAAATGAGATTTCCTCAAGGAAGACCGGAGCAAAGGCCTGTTTTACTCTGATAGAACTTCTCATCACCATTGCCATTCTTGCTATTCTGGTCGCCCTGCTTCTTCCCGCCCTGAGACAGGCTCGGGAATCCGCACGGAGCATTGCCTGCGTCAACAATATCCGCCAGCTGGCGAACGCATGGATCGGATATGCCTCGGCCAACAACGACAGTCTGTGTCCGACCTATGTCAAAGAGGGAAGCGCTGTCGCCCAGCGACCTTATACCGTGACTCTTTCAAAAGATCTGAGCCTTTCCGGATGGTCGCTTTCCTGGAATCAGCACTCGGAAGTTCCGGCGGGAAAGGCATCGAATGCCGCCAGAATTTATCAGTGTCCCTCCTCCGTTCTGGTTCTTCCGGAGAAGATCCTGGCGGGGTTCTGCGATTACGGTCTGCCCTCTCACGGAATCGGCTCCATCACAACGCAGGAGGTTCTGGGCTGCTGCTCCCCGGGAACCTCCAATCCGCTGATCAAGATGAATAAAATCCGTTCCCCGAGCAGAAAAGCAACATTCGCCGATTCCGGAAACAATCAGGGCAGTTCTGCGTCCAGCGCCTACAATTATGGATATTATTACTGTCAGAATGCCGTGAAACTCTATGTCACAAATGCAACGCTTTACAATGCGGAGATCAATTATTGGCCCTATCGTAATGTCTGGGCAAGACATACCGGACGCTCCTTGAACACCGCATTCGCGGACGGACATGTGGAAAAACTTTCCAGAGGACGTTTCCTGGAGGAAGCCGCACGGGTCAGCATAAATGGAACAATGTTCAGTATAGAGTAGAACTTCCTGAAAAGAAAGGTACGATGCGTCATGATTCGCTTTATTGCAGTTTTCTTCTGTTTCGTTGTATCGGCAGTTTCCCTTGCCGGTGTGGAATATTCGTTCAACGGATCGTTTGAAAACGGTCTGCGCCCATGGAACTATCCTTACTGGGATAAAACAAAGAAAATGCCCGGAGAAGTGACGGATCAGACGGCATTCGACGGGAAAAAATCATTTCTTTTCCATCGTCCGGGGGAACGGGTCAATTTCATCTATTTTTCTCATAAGGTGGAAGGGGAACTGCCTCATACACTCCGCTTTCATCTGAAATGCGACAATATTCCCGCCAACGATTTCTTCCTGAAAATTCAATGCTTTCAAACAGATCCTCTGACGGGGGAAGTGAAAGCCGGAAATTTTCTCTCCAACCGCAAAAACAATTCGTCATCGCTGATTCAAAGCGGCGGAACGCATGACTGGAAAGAGTTTACCGTTTCCATTTCAAAGGACGAACTGAAACAGGTGTCGCGACTCTGTTTTTACTTCTACCGGACCCGCCCGGGAAACGGCAGGCTCTGGATCGACAATGTCCGTCTTTCGATGGATGGAACCGTTCCGCCGAAACCGGCGCTCGGACCGATTGTCCCTCCGGACCGCCGGGCCAGGAATCTTGCCCCGTTCGATTCCTCGTTTGAAACAACCAGCGATGCCTTTCCCTGTGACAGGGATCCTTCCACAGCGGCCCACGGTTCCTTTTCTCTGCGGATTCCGGCCGGGGTGAGGGAAGTGCAGGGAAAACGGATGTTCCGTCTGCAGAAACCCGGACGTCCTTATTCCATCACTCTCTGGCTGAAGGCGGATCGTCCGGCGGAGATTCAGCTGCAGTCCATCAGCGACATCTGGAACTATGCGGTCAAGGAAACCCTGAACGTCGGAACCGACTGGAAAATGTATGGCGTCCATTTCAAAGTTTCTCAAACCAATGCCAATGGGGTGAATCTGCTCTTCCGCAAACCGGAAGAGGTCACGCTCTGGGTGGATGCCATTCAGATCAATGAAGGTGATTTCGCCGCATACGAGCCGGAAATGCCGGTCCGCGCTTCCATGGACCGGATTGATCCGGCCGGCGATACCATGTTTATTTCCGATGAAAAAGTGGTTCGTTCTCTGAATCTCCGGAACAACACCTCCCGGACGGAAAAAGCGGAAGTCCTTGTTGAACTGGAGACGTATCGCGGAGACCGGAAAACTCTGTTCCGGAAGGACGTGGTGCTGAAATCCGGAGAAGCGTGTTCTTATCCCGTTGAACTTCTCCCGTCCGGGAAGCGGGGATATTATGTCGTCCGCGTTCGGATGAAAAGCCGTGCAGGGGAAACTCTCTGGAGCATGCCGTTTCAGATCGTTGATCCGCCTCTTCCACCGTCGCGGGATTCCTATTTCGGGATCCACGGCTCTCCCTATTCCCGGAAGATCGGCGCATCCCTGATACGCAATTTCCTTTTCTGGAAAGACGCGGTGCGCGATAAAAATGGCGAATATGTCTTCAATCCTGATTACCTGAAAGAGATTGGCGCAAGCGGCATGTTCCATTTCTGCACGATCAATCTTGCGCGGCCCCCCAGGGATCTGGTACGCGGAGATCATGCGGATCCGAAGGAAATCTCAAACTATCTGCAGGCGGCTTTGCGCCATTGGAAAGCGCGTACGGAATTTATCGAAATTGAAAATGAACCCGATTATGCGTATCCGGGAAAATTCAGAAAAGGAATCTTGTATGCCGCGGAGCGGTATGCGAAAATCGTCGCGGAGAATGCCCCGGAATTGCGGAAGATCTTCCCGGAAATGACGCTGCTTGCCTGCGGAAGTTCCGCCGACTGCCGCTGGAATTATAAATTCATGCGGAAATTCAATGAGACCGCGGCCCGCTGGGTGGATGTCTATGGAATTCATCCCTATACGGCGACCCGCTTCATCTCTTCGGCGAAAACCGACATCAGCCCGGAAGATGGACGTCTTATTTCCAAGACCCGGGAAGCTCTGAAAATCCTGCGGGACAACAATCGGAATCAGAAACTCTGGTACGGGGAGATCGGATATGCGATGGCCGTCGAAGAAGATTTCCTCAGCGATGCCGCGTTCCGTCAGGCCGCGTATCTGGCCCGGATTCTCCTGATCGGCAAAGCGCTCGGCGTCAAAAAGTGTTTTTATTTCATGCAGGAGGGATGCGTGGAAATGGAACGCTATTACTATGGAATCTGGAGAGGATACCAGCCTCTTCCGGCGGCCGCCGTCTATGCGGCAGCCGCGCAGATCCTTGAGGGGGCCGAACCTCTTTCCTTCCCGAGAGAAAAGACGTTGTTCTGCACGGCGTTTCGTCATCGCGACGGACGGCCGTTTGCCGCTGTCTGGCTGAACGGCGGAATCCGTTCAGAACTTACGCTTCCCTGCCAATCCGGCGACCTGGAACTCCGCGACATGTTCAATAATCCGGTGAACCTCCCATCCGGACCGTTCCATGCCGGAATTTCCCAGATGCCGGTCTATCTTTTTGCAAAAAAACAGTCGGAACAGGAATTCCTCGCCCTGCTGGACAAGCTGAAGGTGACTCTCCCCCCGTTCGAGCTGAAGTGGACTCTCCTTCGTGCGGATGCCCTGCGTCTCACAATGGAAAATACCGGAAAACAAACCATTTCCGGAACCTTTTCCGCAAAAGGCGTTTCCGGTTTTGAATCCTCCGTTCCGTTTTCCATTCCTCCGGGAGGAAAATCCGAGTTCAATCTGCAGGCAAAAGAACAGATTGCCGGCCGGCAGATTGATTTCCTGTTCCGGATCGGCGGACAGAGTTATCGCATTCCATACTTCGCCGATCTGTTTGTCTGTCCGGAATCCGGATGGCAGCCCGAATCGGATCATCTTCCGGAGGCGGGCCGGCTTCCCGTTTTTGACAATACAAAGTGGCTGCTTCCCTCCGATCCGAATATCGGCTGGGATGGTCCTGCCGATCTTTCCGCGGCCGCCGCAATGACGCATGACGAAAAATACTTCTATCTTTCCGTCAATGTCCGGGATGATCTTCACCACGCCACGAAGCGCGAACTCCGGGAACTCCAGAACGCCGACTCCGTTCAGCTCGCATTTGACACCAGGGCAAACGCCGGATTCAGCCCGAAATACGATGACGACGACTATGAATTTGTTTTTGCTCTTGTCAACGGCAAACCGACAATGCAGACCGCATGGCCCTACGACGCGGACTTCCGGCGCCGGGCGGAACAGGAAATCCGCTTCCGGATCCGGAGAGACGGGACACAGACCATCTACCGGATCGCCGTTCCATGGTCTCTTCTGAACATCTCGCCGGAGGCGGGCCGGGTGTTCGGTATGAACTTTTCCGTGAATGACAATGATGGGTATGGACGGCAATACTGGATGTGTCTCGCTCCCGGCGTCGCGGAAAAACGGAAAAATCCTTACGCGTTCAAGAAAATAATGATTTCTCCCACCTCTTCAACACAGGAAAAGAAGGAAAAAAATCAATGAAACCGTATACGGAATGCTTCCGGCTCCTGGAAGTGACGGAGCGGAAAATGCTGAAAGCGGCTTCCTGCCGCCCTGTCCGCGACATGGGGAAGGAATCCTCGCGCAGGGAAGTAAGGGATCTGTTCCGGCATTCCCTTGGAATTCACCGGATTCCGGAACCGGAACTGCAGGTGGATCGTCGGGAATGCCGGAAACTGGACGGCTGCTCCGTTGAGCTCCTGAGCGGCAGAAGCTGGGAGCATTGTCCGGTAGCGGCGCATCTTTTTTATCCCGCAACGCCTCCGCCCTGGCCGGTTCTGACGGTTTGCTGCGGGCACGCATGGCGAAAAACGGATTACTGTCGAATGGGAATGCTGCTGGCCCGTACGGGAATCGCCGCTCTCGTTCCGGATAATATCGGGCAGAATGAGCGATCTGCCATGGGACACTGGGATGTCCTGGCTCCTTTTGCGCTGGGGATCTCTTTTCAGGGAATGATTGTTGCGGAAACTTCTGCCTGGATCCGTTTCTTACGGAAAGATTGCCGTTTTTCCGGAATCGGTGCGGCAGGAAATTCCGGAGGCGGACTGCTTTCCCTGTGTCTTGCCGCCCTGGAGGAAAATCTGGCGGCGGTGGCTTCCACCGGTTATCCTTCCACCTTTGAGTACATCGCCCGCAAACGTAAGAATCATTGCGCCTGCAATTGGATTCCGGGAGCGCTGGGGCGTTTTGAAATGTGGGAAATTTACTCTCTTTTCGCTCCGCGTCCTCTCCTGCTTATGCAAGGCGAACAGGATGAGTTCTTCCCCGCGGAGATCTTTTCCGCGATGACAAAACAGGTTCGGGAGGTCTATTCCCGGTTTTCTGCGGAAGAGCGCTTTTTTTCCTGTCTGACAAAAGGAGGACATGCCTGGTCGCCGGAAAGCCGTTTCCGGATCGCCTCTTTTTTTTCAGAGGTGTTTCAGACGCGCAAGCCCGAACGGGAGGATGAATCCGCCGTTTCCCGGACCGATGAATTCGGCCAGTGCCTTCCGGTCTGGCCGGAAGATGCCCGGCATACCGATGACCTCGTCTGGAGCCTGTTCAGAAAAACACCGTATAAGCCGTTGGAGCTTCATGAAATTTTTCCTGCGGGACTCTCCCCGGATCCGGGGTCATCCGATCCGGCGGATGCAGAGAGCGGGAGAAAAACATTTCGGGAAACCATGCGGATTCTTGCTCAGTGGGAGTGCTTCCTCAAGGCTCCCGGAGAGCATTGAAATCATGAATCCTTGAGGTATATTCCTGTGAAAGTCAGTCAATCGGGAGAATGTGGATGAGAGAAATTCGGAAATTGTCCGTCAAACGAGCATTTCACCTGCCGGGCCTCTGGAGTGTGCTGAGCTATTACACCCAGTCTCCGGAAGCGCCGGACTCCTCCGGGAGAATTCTGGTGGCCGGCGCCGATCTGAAAACCCGTCAGGGATCTGTCTATGTATTGAATTCGACGGGGGAGATCCTTCACCAGTTCGGAACCCATCCGGTGGAGTCCGGATTTTTCCATACCGGCTTCTGGCAGACCTGGAGTCCGGATTGCCGCTACGTCTATTTTCAGAGCGGATCCCTGAAAAATCCGGCCGTTTCCCGCTATGAACTGGCGACTGGAAGGACAGAATCTCTCGCCGGGGATATGGAGGGCGCGCCGCCGGATGGGGAACCCCTTGTCGGTTCTCTGATGGGAATGCTCTATGCCGCCGGATATGGATATGGAAGATACATGCCGGAAATTGCTCCGGTTCCGTTTGAAGAACGGGATCATCACGGTGTGCTGGAATATGATTTTCAAAAGCGGGAACGGAAAATCCGCCTGAGTGTCAATGATTTTCTTTCCATCAATCCGGACCGGGAGCGGCTCGAAGAGTGGGATCGGGAGCTGCGCAAGAAGAATCACACGCCGGCCGGACTGACTCTGATGTGTTATTGTGTCCGATGGAGTCCGGATGCGTCCCGGATGCTGATCCATTTCGGAAATCACTGCGTGGATCCTGGGCGCGGAGAGCCGAAAATTCTCTATCTTTACACCTGTCGGCGGGACTTTTCCGATCTGCGTCTCGCTCTTGATCTTTGCCGGGGCGGCGTCCACTGGTCGTTTCAGCCGGACAACACTCATCTGGTGGGATATGCCGCTCTTCCCGGAATGGAACACTCCTGTATGGCGTCGGTCCGATACGACGGGACGGATCTGCACAAGCTCTGCTCGTCGTCTTCCGGCGGGCATCCCAGTGTTTCCCGTCGGAATCCGCAAATCGGGGTGACGGATTCTCCGGGAACGGGCGATGTCGAGTTCTGGGATTTGAAAAACGACCGCCTTCTCGCGTCCTCCTGTTTCCCGCACGCCGTATCGGGGAAAGCATCCGGAGTTCTCCGCAATGAGTTCCGGATCTGTCACCATCCGGTGTTTTCCCGCGACGGAAAAAGTCTTTTCATCAACATTCTGGAAAACGGCCTGAGCTATGTCGCCGAACTCCATGTCCCGGAGGATTTCCTATGAGTTTCCTGGACAATCTTTTATGTTGCGGCAGAAACTATCCCGCGGGAAACTCCTGGGGAATCCGCCTGAGCTGCCGGATCGGCCGTTTCCTCGCACAGCACCATGGCAGAGTGGAGATTGCTCCGGATGCTCGAATCAGCGCGGACGCACGTCTTCACGCGCGGGAGGGACAAATCCGGATCGGACACCGCTCCCTGGTCGCGCCCGGGGCGATTGTTCAAGGCAATGTCCGGATCGGCGATGATTGCTCCATTCAGAATTATACAATGCTGGTCGGCTATGGATCAAGCGAAGACGATGCCGGACTCATTTCCGTGGGCAATGGCGTACGCATCGCTGCTCACGGAATGATTGTCGCGGCAAATCACCGCTTTGATCGTCCGGATCTGCCGATCCATCAACAGGGAATGCAGTTCGCTTCGATATGGATCGGCGATGATGTCTGGATCGGCGCCAACTGCTGTATCCTTGCCGGAGTCTCAATCGGTTCGGGCTCTGTGATCGGTGCCGGCTCCGTTGTTACCCGCGACATCCCGCCGATGAGTATTGCCGTCGGGAATCCGGCAAAGGTGATTCGCAATCGCCGGGAGATTTCCCGCCGGACAACTCTTCCCTAGCACAGACCGCTGCTGAAAAAAGTACGATTCCGTGTGTCCGGAACGGAACTTCCGGTCGCCTTTGCCGCCGATTCCCGGAGAGAAGTCCTCCGACGGAATTCTCTTTCCGGTCATGATCGCGCATCCGCTTTCCAGCTTTTGGGGACTATTCCTGCGGACGTCCCGTCCGGACGGTTCCCCGTCTTGAACGGAGATCGTGAAGCATACCGTGATGCAAAGCAGAGAAAACGCTTTCTTTTCAATTTAATACATCTTGACTCCGGTGTATTAATGCGGTATAATCTACAAAAATGAAGCCGGGAAAGGAAAGCGATGGCGTCGATCAAGTCGGAAAAGGTGTATCAGGAAATGCGGCGGGATGTTGGAA
The DNA here is from genome assembly GCA_949297765.1 of uncultured bacterium. Lineage (GTDB taxonomy): Bacteria > Verrucomicrobiota > Lentisphaeria > Victivallales > UBA1829 > UBA1829. Next base: position 20,867 of record CASFTV010000044.1, read on the forward strand.
AGATGGCGCCGGATATGCGTCTTCCGTCCATTCGTTCGCTGATGCGTTCGTACGGAGTCAGTCAGCTCCTGATCGACCGGACTCTCAGCCGGCTCCAGGAGGAGGGGCTTCTCCGGCGGCGGGCCGACGGCTTGTATTCCTATCTGCCGGAAGAGGCCGACTGCCAGGCATTCGCGCTCATTACCAGCAACTGGCCCTCCACGGTTCGGATGGAACAGCAGGAGGTTCTCAAACGCCGCGCCGCCCTGAGGGGAATCCGGATTCTTCCGTTTTCCCATCCGTTCCGGTCCTCGTTCCGATCCATCAAACAGAAGGAGAACCTCAAAGCAATTCTGATTTCTCCGTCCAGCCCCCTGACCGCCGAGGATATTTTCCAGATTCAGAATTCCAGAATCCCGATCCTGATTATCAATCACAGCTACGGAGAGATGGAACTGAATTTTGTCTCGTCCTCCTACTACGAGGGCGGAATGCTGGCGGCGGAATATCTGATCCGGAAGGGACACCGGAAACTGGCGCTTCTGTTTTCTCAACCTCATTCCTGGTGTATGAACCAGCGGTCGGACGGATTCCTGAAAATGGCGGAACTGCTCGGCGCTGAAGTCCGAGTTCTGGATGTGCAGGTGCGGCATGGAGAGATCGCGGATGAAAAGGTGTATCCCTTCCTGATCCGGTTCCTGGAAAAGGAAAAACCGGATTTCTCCGCTCTTGCGGCTCTGTGCGACTGCACGGCAAAATCCGCCATCTGCGCCTTCGCCGCTTCCGGATACAAGACCCCCGGAGATATCAGTGTGATCGGCGCGGAAGGCCTGAATGCAAGCCAGTATTTCCTCCCCCCGCTGACCAGTGTCGGAGTCGACATGGAACTGTATATGGATACGGTTCTGGATGCGGCGGAACGGCTGATCCGCGATCCGGAACAGAAAATCCGTCTCACGGTGCCGCAGAAAGTCTTTGAACGCGCTTCCGTGAAAACAATCTCTGAAGAAACAGGAGAGAAACGATGAGAAGAAAAAAATTTTCCCTGATAGAGCTGCTCGTGGTCATTGCCATCATCGCGATTCTTGCAGGACTTCTTCTGCCAGCTCTGAACAAGGCGAGGGAGAGAGCCGGAACCATCACCTGCCTGAATCAGAAAAAAGAGTGCATGACGGCTCTTTTTCAATACGATAGCGACTATGGAATGATCGCAGGAATTACGAAAGATGCCAAATGCTGGTACAATCTTCTGGTGACCGGAAACCGGCCTGAAAATCTAGGTTATCTGAAGCCGGCGGTCCTGGTCTGTCCCTCCAACCGGTATGCGCCGAAGGAGCTGCTTTCGTTCTCCGACGACCAGGTCTCCTACGGAATGGAGCGGATCGCTCATTACATGGAAACCGATCGTCTGACGGAAAACGGTGTGGGAGGATGCTTCGATGTCTCCCGCAACAACACCTGGGGATTCCTGTATCCGGGACGGGTCGTTTCCCCCTCCCGTTTCCTGCTGGTCGCGGACAGCGCCCGCGGAGGCCATCAGAAACCGTGGACCGGATATCAGAACGGCGGCGGAGGAAGCAGTTTCTTCTACACCTACCAGGCGCATGAACGGCGCATTCACCTGATCCATGAAAACCGGACGACCGCGGGATTCGTGGACGGTCATGTCGCAACTCTCTCCTTTTCCAATCTCTATTACGACACCTCCAACCAGATCCGTTTTGCCTATGCGCAGGATGGAATCACTCTGCTGAACCGCTGAAAGGAGGCTGCATGAAGAATCTCTCCCTTCTTTTTCCTGTCCTTTTTTTCTTTGTTTGCTGCCGAGGCGCGGAGTTCCGGGTGGAACAGCGGAACGGCATCCCGCAGATTCTGTGCGACGGCGTTCCTGTCTCCTCCCGGATGGTATACGTCAGCAGAGTCGCCCAGGAGATCGCGACGGTCGGTCCGCGCTGGGCGGATTTCTCTCTCCGTTTTTCCATTCTCAAATCGTGTGACAACGCTTCGCTGCACCTGCGCTTTTTCAGCCTTGCATTCCGTCCGGAACCGGAAACGATTCTCTTTTCCCGGATCGAAGTGCGGGAGGTGGAAACAAACCGGATCGTCAAACAGTTCCGCTTCGACGGAAAAACTCCCGGACCGGAATTCAACTTCTGGTGTACGGGAAAATGGAAAAATGGGAAAAAAATGCCGATCCCCGTTGAAATTTCCACATGCCGGGTCCCGGACGCTCCGGACGGAGCATTGAAGATCGCTTCCAAAGGAGATCCGAAAGGAAAACTCGGAGAATTCCATCTGATTCTTTCCGGGATCCCGGTGGAGAGAAACCGGGAGTATGTGGTCGTCTGTCGCGCCCGGGCCGACAGAGAGCAGAATCTGACCTCCTCGCTTTATTATCAGACCGCTGTTCCGCAGCCTCTGACCTCTCCGGGAACGACCTTTCGGACTCAGGTGCGTCTCGCAAAAGAGGCCGGGATTGATTTCGTCACTTTCCCCGTCGACAATCTCTGGCCGGATGCAGCCGGGAATGCCGATTATTCCGTCCTTGACCGGGTCTGCCGGATCATTCTGGAGATCAATCCGAATGCCCGTCTCATTCCCCGCATTGATCTGCGCGTGGTGCCGGAGTGGTGGAGAAAAAAGCATCCCGGCGAGATGATGAAATTCACCTCGGGCGGAAACGGAGACTATCCTTCCATCTCCTCTCTGCTCTACCGCCGATACGCTGCGGAAACGCTGCGCGGCGCCATCCGCTATTGCGAAACTCATTTCAAGAACAATATGGCGGGGTATCATCCGACCGGCGGAAATACGCACGAATGGTTCTACTACCGTTCCCAGCACCGGATCCTCAGCGGATACGACGACGCCACCCGGCACGCATGGCGCAGATTCCTGCATACGAAATACGGTTCTGCTGAAGCTCTCCGGAACGCCTGGAAAATGGCGGAGGTTTCCCCGGAGACCGCGGAAGTGCCTGCGCCGGAATATCGTCGGATGGTGCGCGGAAATTCTCTGCTGTCGCCGCAGACGGATGCGCCGCTGATTGATTTTCACCGCTTCCTCCAGAACGAAATGGCCGATACGGTGCTCGCAATGGCCCGAACGGTCCGCGAGGAGACAGGAAAACGCCGTCTCTGTGTTGTCTTCTACGGGTATCTGTTCGAGCTTTCCTCCATTGCGAACGCCCCCGCCTGTTCGGGACATTACGCGCTGCGCCGGATTCTCGAAGCGCCGGAGATTGATCTTCTCGCCGGGCCGATCTCCTACCTGGACCGTCAGATCGGCGGGGGAAGCGCGACGATGACCGCGGCGGATTCCGTTCTGCTCGCGGGAAAACTCTGGCTGAACGAGGACGATACCAGCACCCATACGGCCTATCGGAACGGCAACCGCGCACCGGGGTGGAAAAACGGGGCGACAACTCTTCCGGAAAGTCTCGCTCTTCTGCGGCGCAATCTGGCTGCCACCCTCTTTCGCGGATTCGCCATCTGGTGGATGGATCTACTTGGCGCGGGCTGGTTTACCGATCCGGCTCTCTGGTCTCTGATGAGGCAGTTTGAGCCGCTGGATGCCGCGTTCCGCCGGGAGGCTCTCCCGGTGACGCCGCAGATCGCCGAAATCGTGGATGAGCGCTCTCTTCTGTATCTTTCTCCGGCCGGATTTGAGCGGAATTACAATTCCGCCGTCTCCAGTCCTCTGATGAGGAGCGGACGTGCCGCACGCGCATGCACCGGAGCTTCCTCCGGACAATATCTTCTGGAGGACCTCCTGGCGGGGAAGGTCCATTCCGAACTCCATATCATCTCGGCGGCATGGGCGCTGGATGCTTCGCAGCGGAAAAAACTCCGGGCGGCCGCGGAGAAAACTCCCGTGTTCTGGTGCTGGGCGCCGGGATACCTGGATCTCTCTTCCGGAACGTTTTCGACCGATGCGGTGGAGGAGACAACCGGTTTCCGGGTCCGCCGTCTGGAAGGTGCGTCGTTTGTGGTCCGTCCCACGGAACAGGGAATCCGTTTCGGATTGCGTCCGGTCGTCAGCGGGAACGCGGAGGAAAAGGGCGATCCGGTGCTTTCGCCCCTGCCGCGGAAAGGGGATCTTGTCCTTGCGGAATATCCGGGCGGCGATCCGGCAATTCTGCTCCGTCCCGGAAAAAGACCCGCTCTGTTCTGCGGAACAACGTTTGTCCCGCCGGAGCTTTACCGGCTCTTTGCCGCGTATGCCGGGGTGCATCTGTATACGGATCGTCCGGCGTATGTCTGGACGCGGGGCGATTTCCTGGCTCTCTGTGCACCCGAACGAGGGGAATATGCGGTCCGCACCGGAACGGACGGGGTGATCTCCGATTTCCTGAGCGGAAAAACCGTCGGACGCGGACCCGAATTCAAACTGACTCTGGGGAAGGGGGAGTGCCGGATTTTCCGTCTCGGAAAGAAAATGCCGGCCTCACGGTTTGGTCGATGAAAATGTTTCTCCCGCGAGTTTTTGCTGGAAGCTCCGGTAGGCGGTCGGCGGACGCCCCATGATGCGTCGGAACTCCTCGGCAAAGTAGAACTGATTGCAGTAGCCGAGGCGGTAGGCGATCTCTTTGATCGTCATATCGGGCACCTGGAGAAAATAGATCGCGCGTTCCATTTTCCGGGCGATCCGGTACTGCATCGGGGTCATGCCCGTATGCTTCCGGACCATCCGGATCAGACTTAGAACTTATCCCTAAATAAAAGATGAAATCCAAGAAAATTATGCTATATTTGCATTCTGTAACGCGGGAGGTGAATATGGCAGTCAAATCATG
>CASFTV010000045.1 GCA_949297765.1 uncultured bacterium
CGTGATTGCCTCCCCGTCCATCGGCGACAAGAACAGCGGCAGAGGCTTTTTTCGCCTTGCTCTGGAGATCGGTAAACCGATAGTGGTTTTCCTGGTGTTTTGATCCGGGTGGCTCTCCCGTCAGCTCATAGTACCCCGTAGCGATATTCAGATTGATGGCATAGCTGACGATGTCCTCCACTCCCCAGGAACTTGTCGCGGTCATTTTGATCGGATTCGTATCTGCCGGACAGTAGAAGATTCCCTTCGGACCGATGGTTACATCCTTCTGTTTGCTGCTGGCCGGTTTTCCGGTATATCCGAGCAGCTGAAGTTTTCTCCACCAGAAATGTCCCGGAAAAGAGTAGGTCATCGCCGGACAGATCCAGTCTTCAAAATCTCCGGCGTACTGCATAAATGCCAGCCCCTGCTGTTTCAGGTTGTTGGTGCAGTGGATTGCCCGTGCCTTGTCCCGCGCCTTGTTGAGGGCCGGAAGGAGAAGCCCTGCTAAAATTGCAATAATTGCGATTACAACAAGAAGTTCTATCAGAGTAAAACTGCATCTGCATTTCCCTCTTCTGCATCCGGATGATCTGTTTGTCCCGTGTATCATTTTTTTCTCCTTCTTCTGGCTTGTTCGTCAGCGATTCAATCTCTGAAATGCGGGATGGGATCAATGTTGAAGATCCCGGCATCCCGTTTTGTGAAATTTTCCATGATGCAGTCGACAACCGCTTTCAGATTGTGCGACACCGAAGAGATCGGATACGGATACGCCTGTACCGGAAGGGTTTCGTTGAACGCCATCAGGCGGACGTCTTTCCCGATTACGCGGCCGGTCTCCCGCAGATAGTTGGCTCCCCCGATTGCAAAATAGTCGGTCAGGTAAAGGACCGCATCGGTATCCGGCTCTTTTTCAAAGAGTTCCTTTGTTTTTTCATAACCGCACTTCATGTGTGCCGCAAGCAGTTCTTCCGGCGAATCGGTTCGGGGAATGGAATGCGTGTAGATGATTGAGCGCAGTTCGTCCTCGTTCATTTTCAGGGTTTTGGACAGTGCCTTGACTCTTTCGCCGTCCCACGGCATGATTGCCCGGATTTTCCTGCAGCCCCGTTCCAGACAGTGTTCGAGCAGGAGGGAAACTCCCTTTTCAACATTGACATTGACCGCATTTCTGTGCAAGGAACGGAAAGTCATGATTGTGATACCCGTCTGCTGCTCAAGAGCGTCAAGATCTTCCCACTCGCACGGCTTGTTGATGGCAATGAAATGTTCGGCGCCGCGCTGGATCAGATTCATCATTATGTCATGCCGTTTGGACCAGTCGTCCGGCATGGTTTCAATATAAACGGAATATCCTCTGCAGCTCAGATGCTCCAGAATCATGAAAACAAGCTGCCGTACGAATTCCAAATCTTTGATGGTTCTGCTTCCGATGATCAGCGCCACGGTCTTTGTGCTGATTCCGCGCATGATCTTGTAGCCGAGATTCGGCTGGTATCCGAGCTTCTCCGCCGTTTCCCGCACCAGGCGGCGCGTCTCCTCCGAACTGAAATTCGAGGTGCGGTTGTTCAGTATCTGCGAAACGGTCGGAACCGATAGATTGCAGTTCCGTGCAACATCCCGCAGGGTGATCCGTCGTATTTTCCGTTCCGCCGTCATTGCTTTTTTCACATAAAGATGTTAATACAAACATGTTTGTATCAATAATTATACTCTATTTGAGCAGATTTGTCAAGAGGGGAAAAGAAAGATTTTACGAAAAAATCCAGATGGGATTCGGGACTGTCCGGCGCGCTTCGGTTTTTCCGGAGAGAAAAGAATTTTTTCTCCAGTGAATTGTCTTTTCGCCGGAAGCGGAATAGTATCCGGAAACAGAAAGGGAGCTGGAGCTTCTCATGAAAAAAATTCTTCAATACGATGTCGCGCGCGGAAGAATCCCGCGTCCGGAGACGGTGGCCAGACAGCTGGATCTTCTCTGTCCGTTCGGATTGGACGGAATTCAATTCTATCTGGAAAACGTGGTGGAAAATTCCGTGTTTCCTTCCGTCGGCGCGGGAGAAAATCCGATTACGCCGGAGTATCTGGCGCAGATCCGCTCCTGTACCGATGCGCGCGGACTGGAATTCATTCCGCATTTTGAGATTCTCAGCCATCTGGAGAATCTGCTGGCGCTTCCGGAGATGGAGAAATATCGCGACCGGCCCGAAGGCGGTCACTGCTGCCGGATGGATCAGCCCGAATTCCGGGAAATGATGAAGGCGTATCTGAAGGAGGTCATTGCGTACTTTTCCTCGGATGTCGTCCACTGCGGCGGCGATGAGGCGTTCGATCTCGGTCTCGGCCGGAGCCGGGCGTATCTGGAAAAGCACGGACTGGAGGAGGCCTTCGCCGATTATGTCAACGACATTGCGGCATTTCTCCGCTCCCTCGGCAAAACCATGCTGTTCTATGCCGACGAAGCGATCGTGTATCCGAAGCTGCGCCGTCTGCTCTCGAAAGAGATCGTGCTGGTGAACTGGGCGTACTGCGGGAAAAATGAAGTTTACGAGGTGGAGAACTATCACTACAGTCGTCATGCCGCCGCCGTCGAAGGGCACCGATTCTGGGTGACGGGAAACAATATGGCCGAATACGTTTTCCTCCCCTTTGAACGCCTTTCGGAGAATGTGGAAATCTGGCGCGAACTCGGGAAACATGCGGAGGCGTTTGTCGTTTCCGACTGGGGATCCTATGAGAATATCAACCCCTATGTCCTGACCACTCTCGGAACCGTCTATGCACTGAAGGCGTTTGAGAACGCCGCTTATTCGAAGGAAGCGTTCATCGGCGATGTGGAAACGCTGATCCTGAACCGCCGGGAGGACGGTTTCCGCGATGCGTTCCGGATTCTTCTCGATGCGGGGGGAACAACCTACTGGCGTCCGGAACTCCTCTACCGCGGTCCGCTCCTTCCCGCGCGGCTGCTGGAGGATCCGGATTCCCGGAACTTGTGCCTCGGCGCCGGAATGACCGATCCGGAAAAACTCGAACAGCTGATCCGGGATGTCCGTTCCGCCGTTGCGTATTTCGAGTCCGCAGATCCCGATTCCGCAGCGCAGCCGGAGTTGTTTTCCGATCTCCGCGCCCTCTCAAAACGGGTCCTTGCAACGGTCCTGCGCGCAAAACTCTGCTTCCTTCATGCGCACAATACCGGCGGAATCTGGTTCACGCAGAAGGAGCTCGAACCGCAGATCCGTCTTTATGAAGAGTGCATGGCGCTGATGAAGGACGATCTGGAGTTCCTCAGGGAGAACTGGCGGAAGGAGAGTCTGCCGACCTGCTTCGCCCGCGCGGAAGCATCATATCTCCGCGCAATGGAAACAACGAAAAAAGCACTCCATCTTCCGGAAACATCGCTCCGGGTCTTTCCCCCGGAATGATTCCCGGTTCCTCCCGGAGCGGAGACCGCGATCCCGGGCAGCGGCGGATCTCCTGCCGCTTTCCGCGTCCGGTCTCCCCGCCGGAACAGACTGCCGCTCCGGACCCCGGCCTCCCGTCCCTTCCTGTCTGAAAAAAACAATGGAAAATCGAAGATCCCCTCTTGTTTTTTCAGAAAAATGTTGTATAATGAAACATTGTAAATATCATATATACAATTGGTGCGTGCATGGAAACCGTGAATAAAAGTGATTTTCTGTACCTGGAGCTGCGGAAAAAAATTGCCGGGATGAGTCATGGGGATCCTTTTCCGACGGTTCGCGCTCTGATCTCGGAGTTCAAGGTCAGCCAGCCGACCGTGGAGGCCGCGTTGAAGAAGTTGAAAGGGCAGAACCTTCTCTGTGCGCATGTGGGGCGCGGCACCTTTGTCTGCAAGCCGGATTCCCCGCGGAAAAAGATCCTTCTGCTGCAGCCGGACTGGCCGGCCCGGGCCATTGTTTCGATGATCGAACCGTTCCGCCATGCCGCGGAGACGCAGGAGTTCGATTTTGATGTGCAGACGTACGATTACCGCCTGAAACTCCTTCCTCTCCGGGAGATCCAGGGGAATCCGGACCTGATCCTGCTGGACAGCATTGGCGCCGGATATATTTCTCTTCAGAATCTTTCCGTTATTGCGAAATATCCGGTTCCCGTTCTGATTTCCCGGACGTACGTTCCGGTGGAAGGAATCAACTGCATCTGCAACGACAATGGCGCGGCGGGAACCTTTCTTGCCAATTATCTTTACCGGATGGGGCACCGGAAGATCGGAGTTCTGCTGAATGAGCCGGGAGATTCTGTCAGCTGCGAGTTCCTGAGGCGAAGTTTTTCGTTTGCGGCCTCTTCCCTGCTCTGCTCCATCGAGTATCTGGACTGCGGAATCTCATTCGGAGAGCGCCCGGACCGGAAGATCCGGGAATTCGCCCGGAAAATCGCCGACGGAAATTATGATTTCTCCGCCCTCTTTGCCATCAGCAACTACGGCGCGGCAAAAATGTATGAGGAACTTCGCGCACTGGGCGTGCGCATCCCCGAGGATCTCAGCTTGCTGACCAATGGAGACAAACCGGAAACCCCGGGGGTTTCCACATACGACATCTCCTATGCCGACTATGCGGATGCCGTGATGAGGCTGGCTCGTAAAATCCTCAGAGAAAAGAACGCGGCCCCGCGGATGATTGAACTGGATGCCGGAAGATTCATTGACCGCGGATCGGTCAAAAAAAGAAATCAGACGGATAAATAAGAAAAAAAGGAGTCTGTTCATGGAAAAAGAGCGAAGGAAAAAACGCTTTAAGAGGAGTGGAAATTTTACCTTGATAGAACTGCTGATCGTGATTGCAATTCTTGCGATTCTTGTTGCAATGCTGCTTCCGGCCTTGAACAGCGCACGGAAGAAAAGTCAGGCGATCCGCTGCGTGAACAACAAAAAACAGACGATTCAGGCCGAGCAGATGTATGCGGGGGACAACAGCGATTTCTATGTCGGCTATATTGCTCAGACCGATACGACACTGGGGCTTTGGACTGTGATTCTGACGGGAACGTATACGGATTCCTCCGGAAAATATCTCCAGAGAGCAGGCTATCTTCCGCTGGAGTCGATCCGCTGTCCGTCCGCCCGGGAGGTCGCACTTTCCTATTCATATCAGATTTTCTGGTATAAAACATACGGACTCGATATCAGCACGCTGAGCAGCGATCAGAAGACAAGGCTCGGGGATTATCTTCTGGTCGATTACAACTCCTATCATGTGTTCAATCTGCGGAAGATGAAACAGGTGTCCGCGATTCCTGTTTTTGCGGATACGATGGACGGTTCGTCTTCCGGACGCCCGAAACAGCGCTCCTTCTGCCGTTTCAAGAAGGAGGACAATACCTCAAATGGATTGATTCACATGATTCACAGCAACCGGGCTGCCGTGGCGTTTGCGGACGGGCATGCGGGGCTGATTTCCGGTCCGGATCTCCGAACAGGTCCCTATGCGCTTGAACACTGGTTCAATGAGGCCGGCGTTCTGTTCGGCGGCGATTGAACAAGCACAATCCATGAAAATTTTCAAAATGAAAAGGCTGTTATGAAAACCATTTTTTCCCTGATTGTTTCCGCGATGTTCCTGACGGCATTTGCCGGAGACGTCCCGTTTTACGGCGTCTGCGCCCATGTCAGCCGGAAAGGGGGTGATTTTGAACAGATGGACGGCGTGTTCCGGCAGATGAACGCCGCCGGATTCCGGTGGGCCAGAACCGATTTCGACTGGTGGGGGATAGAACCGCGGAAAGGACAGTGGAATTTTTCCCATCTGGATATCCTCCGGGACAAGGCCCGGAAGGAGGGAATCCGGATTCTTCCGATCCTCGGCTATACCGTCGCCTGGGCAACTCCCGCGTGGAAACATCCGGACGCATGGCTTGCCTATGTCCGGAAAACCGTGGAACGGTATAAAAACGATTTCCGGTACTGGGAGATTTACAATGAGCCCAATACGCCGTTCTGGAAAGATAAAGTTTCCGCGAAAGCCTATGCGGAACTCCTGAAAAAAACCTTCCGGGAAATCAAAGCGGTCGATCCGGCGCTGAAGGTGGTTCTCGGCGGTGTTTCCGGTGTGCCGATTCCCTATCTGGAAGAGCTGTTCCAGGCGGGGGGTGCAGAGGCGTTTGACGTCATGAACATTCATCCCTATCAATGGAACGCTCTTCCGGAACAGAATCTGCCTCTTTACCGGGAACTGAAGCGTCTGATGCGGAAGTACGGCGCGGACCGGAAACCGGTCTGGATCACTGAAATCGGCTGGTCCACAGCCCGTCCTCCGGAACTGCATGCCCGCGTTGTGAAGGCGGCTCTGGAGCATCTGAACATCCGTCCGGGCGATTTCCCGCTTGTCTGTGTCTCCTCCATTCAGGGGGTGGTTCCGCCCTCCCTTTCGGGAATGTTCCGGGAAACGGTGCTCTGCCGGGTCGAAGAGATCGGATCGCTGGATCCCCGCCGCTTCCCGGTCCTGATTCCCTGCCTGGGCGAAACGTTTCCCGCGGGTGCGCATGAACCGCTGGAGAACTATCTCCGGAAAGGCGGAACGGTTCTGCTCCTGCAGGGATTGCCGTTCTACTATGACCTGCTTCCGGACGGAAGCTGGAGACAGGTCAATGACAGGCATCTGAAACGTTTTCATCTGGCCACGGAGACCTGGTGGACCGCAAAAGGGGTTCCGAAGTATGAAACAAGTTACCGGATTGCCGGCGAATTCGGACATTCTCTGGTTCTGGAGAAGGAGGATTTTCCCGGGAACGCCGGACGCGGCCGGTTCCTGAGTTCCCGGAATCTGAAACCCGGCGACCGTTTCATTCCGATGATTTTCGGCCGCTCCGGCGATTTTGAGGCCCCTGTCTGCGGAATCTATTCTCTGAACAGCGACCTGAAAGGAACGATTCTTGTCTGTTCGCTGAAAAAGAATGCGGAGACGGTTCCGGAGGAGTATCAGGCGGCGTATCTTGTCCGCAGCGCTCTTCTGGCCGCGGCTTCGGGCGTGGAGGCGTTTTTCTGCTACAGCCTGCGTTCCCGGGAGTATGCTCCTTCCGCCCGGGAGGCGCACTTCGGAATTCTGCGGAAAGATCTTTCGCCGAAACCCGCCTACGAGGCGCTCCGGGAACTGATCCGGAGACTGCCGGAACACTCTTCCCGGCCGGTTCTGACACGGGGAAAAAACGGAATCCTGTCAATCGAATGGCATGCGCGGGACGGCCGGAAAATCTGTGCGCTGTACGCGGAACACGCCGCAGTGAAATGCCGGATTGCCTCCTCGGATCCGGAGGCCGCGCTCTATGACCTGTATGGGAAACGCATCGGCCGGGCAGAGGGGGAGTGGACTCTCTCCTTTGCTCCGGTCTATGTGGAAGGAAGAGGCGCGGTTTCCGTGGAATGACCTCTTCCCGTATTCCGCATGCGGATCAGGAGCGGGTTCCGCTTTTCAGTTCCGGCGACCGGATCTCAATCGGCGCACCCGGAGCGGAAAGCGTATAGTGGAGCGAAACCGTTCCCGGAGGCAGAGTGAGTGTTCCGGAGCATTTTTCCCATCCGTTCCCTTTCAGCTGGAATTTTTTCCGTTCCGAACGGGGTTTCCCGTTCCGGATGATGTACTGGACGTCAAGGACGGCAATGGCTCCGGCGTTTCCTGCCGCTTCGAAGGCAAACTGCGCCGGTCCGCGTTCCGCTCCGCCGAGATCCGTAATCTGAAGTCTGCCTCCCGCGGGAAGCGAGACCGTTCCCGTCCGGAGATCGGCCACGGCTCCGTTCTTCAGCTCATATCCGTCGGGAATTCCGTCTCCGTCGCGGTCGATGGAGAGGGACGGCATAAGCTCGTCAAACGGAAGGAATGGCCGGTCATACAGCATTTCCGCCAGCTGTTCATGGGTCCGGACGGGAATGTTGTTCTGTCTGATCCACGCGAGCAGATCGTCGTAGCCCTTGAGGAACGCCTCCCATCCGCCCGGGACCCGGCGGATCTGCATGTGCGAAAGAAACACTTTCGGAACATGGCGGGCGACGGCGTCCGCAATCCGTTTTTTCATCTGTGCGAATGTTCCCCGGTTGTCGGGCGAAGTGTAGTCCGGCCGCATGCAGAAGCGCTGAATCGCCGGGTCCGGTTCGTTGGGGAAGCAGGTCTGCGCTGTCGAACGCGGCACGCAGGTTCCGCAGAGATACCCGAACTCCTTCCCGTAAATCTTCGCGATGCGGTCCGGTTCGACAAAACATTCCCATCCGCCCGGCTGCACCCAGGTCCTCGGCGGAGGAAGTCCCGCGGACCGGAAGTTCTCCCGTGTCCGTTCCGCCAGGAAGCGCAGAAGGGCATCCGGCGGCTGAATGGCTGTGTTGAACGGAAGAAGAATCATGTCCACCGGTCCGTTTGTATCCGGAATGTCGATCGTTTCCCACCAGAAGCTGTGAACCAGCTTCCTGTTTTCCCGGATCAGGATCCCGTAGACCTTCCCGGTCGAAGGAAGCAGAATTTTCCGGGTGTAACCGAGGTGGGTCCGCATGGATTTCGGATAGTTGACCAGCTCTCCATTCCGGATCTCCGCCCGGAACGGTTTGTTACCCGGAAGATTCGCATGGAGTTCATATTTGAAAAAGAGAGTCCGGCTTTTCGGATCGGCATGATCCACGATCGGAAGTTTTGCGTATGCGTCGAACTCCGTCCGGTTCCGGGCGCGGAGATGGTAGACCGCATGGTTCGGAAGATGGTCCAGGATGGTATGGCCTCTGCCCGCGATTTCGCGGAGGACCGCTTTCCTTTCCTCGTTCAGATCCTGCGAGACAACCGCAAGAGAGAGCCGGTATCCATGTTTTTCAAACAGCGCCGCCATTTCCTTCCAGTGGCGGGGCGGCTGGTTGTCATCAAAGCGGAAGCAGATTCCCGCATATCCGGGGACCGGAGGCCGGTCGGCCGCGGAAAGCGGAAGCAGACTCAGAAGTCCGAGAAGGACCAGAGAAATTTTCATATTGATCTCCTTTTTCCAGGTTGAGTTTCAGGATTCCACCGTACATCCGCGGGGAATCTCCATCTTGATTCCGGATTGTTTGTCCCAGCGGAGAATGAAATCCCCCGGGGGGAGCGGAAGAAGAATCGTCCCGGATTCCGGAAGAAGCTCCGAGTCCGGGATGCAGCGGAAACGGGTCCATCCCGCTTCCAGCTGCGTGATGCCGCCGAGAAGCTCCGGAAGATGGTACGCCGGATGGGCGCTCCAGGCATGACAGCAGGACTGCCCGTCAAAGCGGTCCCAGTTGAGATGCTCCCATGTCCCGCCGGAAGGAATCATCCGGCTCCAGTGGCGGCGGATGAAGCCGAGCGTCTCCTTTCCCAGACCGAGCAGCTTTGCCGCGTCGAAAAGATAACTGCACCAGAAGGAGGTCGGTACGGCGAAATCGCACGGTTCATCCCGAAGGAACGGAAGAATCCGCGTCCGGACCATCGCCGGATGTGCTTCCGGGACCAGTCCGTTCAGAATCGCCAGAACCTGATCGTGGAGCGACGGCGCTTCCGGAACCGGATCTCCGTTTTCCTCCCGTCCGGCGCGGAACAGTCCGCTCTCCCGGTCGAAAAATGCCGTCAGGATCTTCTCCTTCAGAATGCGGTGTTCCCGTTCGATCTCTGCGGCGCGTTTCTGTTCCCCTGCGGCGCGGAACAGATGTTCCATCCGCTCCAGCGTGTAGAGATGGAGAAGATTCAGAAAACAGGGGACTCCGCGCTTCGGGAGGGGCGCCCAGTCCTCGAACAGCCAGAACCGTTTGTCGAAGCGGAGCAGCCCGGCCGGTGTGCGGGCTTCGGGGGTTGAAAAGTAGTGCAGAACCTGCTCCATGCGCGGACGCTGTTCCCGGAAAAGAGCAAGATCACCGGTCTGCCAGTAATGGTCGAAGATAGTCAGAAGCCAGGTGAGGGAGAAATCCGGAAGGACACAGGTTTCCCGGCAGCAGGGAGCAACTCCCATCGTAAGCCCGGAGGGGGTCTTCTGACCCGCGATGGAGCGGATGCCCCGTTCCAGAAGACGGGTGTCGCCGTCCAGAAAGAAGGTGTTGCGCGCCTGAATCCGGGCGTCGCCCCACCACTGGCCCTGTTCCCGCCACGGCGTGTCCAGATAGGCGTCCGCCGAACAGATCTGCTGGGTGTGGCGGCAGAGTCCGTGAATGGCGTTCAGTTCCGGATCGGAGGTATCGAAGCGTCCCCGCATGGAGAACGGATATTCCGCGTTCCGGAAACTCGTCCGGATCTTCAGCTCCGTTCCGGCGTTCCGAAGGACAAGGACAATGTACCGCATCCCCAGAACGGGGAAAAACTCCCGTCCGCTCCGGCCGGGAGCCGCGCGGAGCCGTGCCGCCGGCGCAACCATGCCGCCGTAGCCGATCGGAGGAAGATCCACCGGAACGTCGTCCGGAAGATATTGATAGAAAAGGGCATCCGCAATTTCATCTCCCGTCCCGTTTTCAATTTCCACGCGGAAGGAACCGATGCGGATGGCGTCCAGACGGATCGTCAGTGCGAGAAAATCACCCTCCTTCTGCGGCGGTGTTGAGAAGATCAGGGCGTCCTCCGTGCGGCGGGACGGATACGGTTCAGACCGGTGCCAGTCGGTCACGGTCTGCCGTTCCCCGTCCTCCCAGTGCCAGGCAATGTTGAAGGCGGATTCGAACCCCGCGCGCATCCGGCCGGAACCGTAGGAGACAACCGCTTCCGGTGCAACAGGATTCTCCCGGAGCATCGGAATTCCGCGCGGTTCCATCGTGTAGTACGGGGCTTTCCCGAATGCTTCCTCTCCCGACCAGCGGAACATCGTCTTTTCGGTCCAGTCGGGCGGAACCGGCGATGTGATCCAGGAGAGGTCGTCGGCACGGGCGTCGAAATCCTCCTGATAGGCCATCTGCGTGCTGAGACGCGCAACATTCGGATTGTTCGCGGGAGAGCGGCGCATTTTCCACTCCCTTTTGCAGCTCCGGATGGAGATCCCGTCCCATTCCGCCGCACAGATCATTCCCGCCGTGTCGCGGAACAGATACTGAAACGTTCCGGTTCCGGGATTGTAGGCCTCGATGGAAATCCAGTTATGTCCCTGCTGCAGAACGTCTTTCAGCTCCACTTCATCATACGGCCAGGACTCCTGATATCCGCGCGCGGGCCCCCGGCATACATACCGCCCGTTCACATACAGCCGGTAGAGCTGGTCCGCGCTGATCAGAAACGGCGCCTTTTCCGGAATTGCCTGCAAATCAAAATCATACCGGAACTGCGCATGGCAGTTGTTCAGATAGAGATTCCCCTCCGGCCAGATCCAGAATGCCTTCGACAGAAGAGCCAGGTGTGTGTCGTTCATGAAAAAAACTCCTTGAAAATAAAAGAGTTGACTCCGTTTTTAACGCTCCGGGAACAGCGCGGCGGCCTCTTCCGCATAGAAATCGCATCCGCGCTGGTCCGGATGATTGATGTTGTTGCGCATCAATGTGTTGTACGGGATCCCCTCCTTCCACAGATGGAGAAACCGCGCGGAGAGATCCGCACAGGCAATCTGATTTTTCCGGACGAATGCGCGAAGATAATTCACATACGGCCGCGGATCTTCCTCCATTCCCTTCTGCGAAGAGAGATCCATCCAGTCGGGACGGACCGGGTGGGGGAGAAAGACCAGAAGTTCCATTCCGCGGGCTTTGAAATCGTCGCGCACCCGGTTGTAAATCCGGTCGAATTCGGGTTTCATCGTGAGATAGGCGTCGTTCACGAACTCGAGGAGGACAAGATCCGCTCCCGAGTTGACCACCTGTTCCTCATAATTATGGGGAGAGCCCGGCGGTTCGCACTGAAACGTGTTGATCGCTTTGCCGCCCCAGCCGAGATTCACCAGTTCGATCTCCGCCTTCGGAAAGCGTGTCCGGAGGATCTGCACAAACCGGTTCGGCCAGCGGTTCTGCTCTTCGCGGATGAAGGTGCAGGCCGTGACGCTGTCGCCCCAGGCAAGAATCCTGAGCCGTTTGCCGGAGCGGAGTTTCGCCATGGTTTTCGGAAGGAGCCGTTCCGCGGAACCGGCGGTTTCCCTGCTCCACGGTTCGAGAAACGGAAAGATCATCTCCGGAGAAAGAGAGCGGCGCGGACGGTCGAAGAAAATGTTGCAGACAAGCTCCTCCTTCCCGGAGAGCGGCGGCGGAAGCGGATTCGCTCCGTTGACGATCCCCTTCTTCCGGAACAGTTTTCCGTTCCGGAGCACAACGGAGTCGATTCTCTGCGGGAAATACCGGTAGGAGACGAAAACGGTATCCTTCTCTCCGAACGCCGATCCGGCCACCCGTCCGAACGCACCCCAGACCGGGTCGAAATAGTAGTCGATCCCGTTGCGGAGGATCATCCCGTCGCCGCGGACGATCTTCACGGAATCCGGATCGAGCGCGTGAGAGATGGAACACTCGTCGGCCTCCAGTTTCCGGAACCGTCTGCCGGCGAGCCATTTCCGTTCGGTGTAGAGCGGAACGTTTTCGTGTTTTTCGTCCGGGATCCGTTCCGGACGCACCGGGGAAAGAACGATCTCTCCTTTGAACCCGGATGGACCTTTCACCCGGAGCGTCCACTCCGGATGGATTTCAAAGAGATATTTCCCTTGTTCTGTCATCATTTAAAACTCCTTGATATTCAAATGATTCGGGCATCCTTTCACAAGGATCTGCCCGGTTTCGACATGGTCCAGCGTGATGTTCCGGATTTCAAGCAGTCCGGGGATGGAGGCAAGCAGAGTTCCCAGATTTTCTCCTTTCCCCATCTGGCGGATGTTCCGGAAGGTGATGGTGTCGTAGGCAAGGCGGTAGACGGAGAGGTCTTCCACCGTTCCGACCGACTGGTTGCCGAGGTCCGGGCCGAGACGGTCGCAGTTCACAACGATCAGGTTCGGCTGCGCATCCGTTTTCCAGAGGTACCGGTCCTCCTCCGACTCCTGGATCTGCTGGGCGTGAAAGATTTCGTCCCGGTCGACTTCAATCTCCTCGAACAGAATCTCCCGGATCCGGGTATCGGAGGATCCGAACCAGGTTGTGACGTCCATTGCAATCGCCGAAAGATGAACGATCCGGCAGTTCCGGAACGTGACGCGCTCAATCGGGAAGGGGTGTTTGCCGCTCCAGACCTCCATCGCCTTGCCCCAGTCGCACCAGAGGACGCAGTTTTCAAACAGCAGGTCCTGAAGAGGGGTGTTTTCCCCGTCCAGATGCGCGCCCCGGGCGACCAGACAGTCGTCGAAAGACCGGATGAACGAATTCCGGACCGTCACATCCCGCGAGGCGCAGATGTCGATCCCGTCCGAATTGTAGCGCCACATGCCGATGAGTTTGATGTTGTCGATGAGGACCCCCCGGCAGTCGTTCCGCACAATCACCGCCCAGAACGGTGCGTCGCGCAGAATGATGCCTTCCACAGAAAGATTTCGGCAGCCATAGGCGACAAAGCCACTGGAATATGCCGCATCCCGCGGGGAAAGTCCCCGTTCCCGGATGCGTGCGGAGAGTTCGGATTCCCCTTCGGTGCCGTCATTGCCGCGGCGAAGCTCCGAGGAGTCGAGAATCCCCCGTCCGACAATGCGGACATTCTCCTTCCCAAGCAGAAGAATCGCTCCGTAAACGACCGCGCCCTCGTCGATGCAGACCGTCTGTCCGCTTTCCGGCTCAATCACTCCCGGATGGTGTTCCCCCGGACCGAAATAGAGTTCTCCCGGCACATGTTCATACGCAAACGGCGGATTCGCAAACACATGAAGCACCCGGTGGCGGCTTCCCGCTTCGAGAATGAACTGGCACGGCTCCCCGATCCGGAGAAGGAGTCCCCGGTCCGTCCGCTCCATCGGAATTTCCAGGGCGAGGGGACGGATCTCCACCCGTTCGGGTGTCTGCTCCCCGAACCGGATTTCCAGTTCATTTCTCTCTTCCAGATCAAAAGACACGAACTCCGTCCGTTCCGTCTGATCCTTTTCCCGCTGTTTTCCCGGCCAGACCCGGTTGAACGGAAACGCCGAAACTCGGGCTTCCTGCACCTGGAGTTCCCTTCCGTTCAGAAATACTCGGCAATTCATCGGAGAGCTCCTCTCATTTTCCGGAGGGACGATGATCTCCGCCTGGAGTTCCCCTCGGACCGGAGGTTCCCGTTTCCGGCTTCTGATGCAGTGCAGTTCATGGTTTCAGTCTCCCAGAGTGACTTCGTAGCAGGAAATCAGATGACCCTTTTTCCAGAGATTCTGGAAACTATACTCCGTGTGAGGAACTTTTGCAAGTTCCGCGCCGTCCCGGTTCCGTGCCGTGACCGAGCGGATGCGGCGGCCGAACGTGACGGTCGCCGGAAGCTGGCACGACTTCGTCCGGTAGAAGGTGACAAAGATCTTTTCCGCCGAGGCAAGAGAGCCTTTTTCCGTTTTGAAGCCGGTGTTCACAACGCTTCCTGCATCCAGCGTGACCAGCGGCTTCCCCTCCGAACGGATTGTGATCCGCGAGGAGCCGAGCATCATGTACTGCAGACGCGATGCGTCCCGGAGATCGACTGTGCCATCCATTACCGCAAGAAACAGATCGGAGTCGGGAAGGCGCCCGAAGAAGCTCCATGCGTCACCCGTCCCGGAGGGGGTGAAATGCCGCGGCGCTTTTTCCGTGCCCCGGGAAAGATCGCCGATGAATGCGCCCCAGGTGGAGGTGTCGCCCCGGAAGGTTCCGGCCCCGGTATCAATTTCCAGCTTCCTGTTCCAGTCGCGCCAGACTTTGCAGAACTCCTGTTTCGAGACCGGAAGGCGGGCGCCGGCACGGCACATTGCGTCGTAAAAAGCATCTTTTTCCGCCTGTGTGTCGAGGAATCCTTCCGCGCGGAAGACTTTTCCGTTCAGCCATTGGTCCGCGGGTTTTCCCAGACGGTCCCGGAGAGAGTGTGGGCGGATCGGAAAGAAATTCTTCGCCCGGGAGAAGTCGCCGGTCGGAATCGACGGCTCATTGACAACCAGATCCGCATTCCAGCGGTATGGACCGTCATAGGTCCGGACCCGTCCGGCCGCATACAGAAACGGAACATAGTCGGAGAACGTCATCCGGTTGAGGCCCCGGAACGGCGCGGCGTAGAACACATGATCCAGCGGATAGGCGATCTCCAGACGGAAGGGCGGCGCTTTCAGCTCGTCGGACTGGACGGCGACCGCCGCGGCAATGTTCGCCATCGTGCAGTGAAAGTGCATCTCGTGGAGAAGGTCGATGCTCCGCTGTTCGTGGGCGTCCTCCGGATAGAGATAGTCGGGCGTCACATCAGGTCCCGGAATCGACGCGGAAAAATCATAGAGATACGCCTGCCCCATCGCCTTCTGAACCGCCGCCGTGATGAGATTTCCCCACCAGCAGTTCTCGCAGGCAAGATTCGGTCCGTATTCGCGGGAGATGACCGGCTTGTCCGGCGCGGCCGCATACACCAGCGGCGCCAGCCAGGAGAGCGATTTCAGAAATCCGTACCCTGTCCGGTTCCAGTAACTGGTCCCGCCCGAGACGGCGTCCAGTTCCCGGTTCGCGGCAGCCCGCTGGACATAATAGTTTTCCGTATCCGGTCCGCAGGTCGTGATGATTCCCTTGAAGCCGAGGGCGCGCAGATGATCGCGCATCTCCCGCAGATAGGCGGAGTAGATGTCGTACAGGAATGCGAAACCGTCGGAGGCGACGGGATCGCTGGTCGTCTCCTTCCCGAACGTGGCCTCCGTGACGCGGAGGTCATCCATTTTGACTTTGAATTCGGAATTGTCTTTTCCCCATTTCGAGGCGTCGCCCGTGGACGGGAATTCGATGTTTTCAAACACTTCTTCCGTTTTTCCCGCGATCAGAGGGAGTTTTCCCCACTGCCCGCGGAGCTTGTCGATGGAGGTGTATTTCCGTTTCAGAAAGTCGTGCCAGAGCGGATAGAGAACGGCCCGGTCTTCCGGTTTCATGTTCTGCCAGAGCGCGCGCCGCCCGAAGCCGCCGCCCAGAAAATTGCACTCGTTTTCGATTTCGAGAATCAGAACGGTCGGATCGTCCGCCGGACGGATGTTGTTCCGGAACGGATTCGGCGGGTTCAGAAGCATCTCCATGATTTTCCTGCGCCGGGCGATCATTTCCGGATGATAGAACATCGCCTGCATTTCCTGCGAGATCTCGCGCAGTTCCCAGGAAAACGCGCCGAACGTGATTTTCAGGTAGATCCCGTGTTTGTGCGCCGCGCCGATCAGCCGCTGGAACAGTTCCAGATAATCCGGGCGGTAAGTCATTTTCTTTGCGTCGAGAAGACTCATCGGAATGTTGTTGATGTTGGACCAGACGCCGTCGGGCATCGTGGAGAAGAAGATCCGCAGCGAGGAGATGCCGAGCGCCTTGTACCGCTGCATCAGACGGTCGATTCCCTCTCCGTCGGGCGACCCCAGACGGTTGGTTTTCCAAAGCTCGTAGAAATCGCGCTGTTCGATATTGCGTCCCCAGAGGAACGGCAGTTCGGTGCCGTCGGCAAAGCGCATGGAGGTACCGTCCGGACGGAGCGGACCGCGCCGGTCGATCGCGTTGTTCACCAGCGCGGAAAGATCGGGCCAGGAGTACTCCGGATTCACAATGCGGAAGAGACGGTCCCGGGATGGAATGTTCCGAAATTCGATGTTCCGGGTGTCGTCGCCGTAAATGTCGAATCCGGCTTTGCGAAGTCCCTCCATCTCATCCGCAAAGCCTGCGCTTTCCGGCGCATGAAAACCGAATCCGAGATAGAACGAGGCCAGCTCCAGTCCTTTCCGCTCCTCTTTTCTGGCGGGGATCCACAGACGGATCGTATGGTTTCCCGCGGAAAGAGAAACGCGCTCTCCTCCCGTCCAGAAGTAGGCCAGACTCTTGTAGTAGACGCCCCCGACGATGAGGAACGGTTTCCCGTCGATCGACGCCCGCACCCGGTTCGCCTGCGACTTCGGCGCCGGATGACGGAGATTCGCAAACAGTTTCACGGTCCGCGGTTTGTCCAGCTCAAATGTGAAAACCGCTTCGGTGTTTTCCGGTTCAAAGTCAATCGCCTCCCGGTAGAAGGAATCGGCATCCCGGATGATCCTGCTCCCGCTGAGTTTCGCCTCGCGCGGCCGGAGGAGGATTCCCTCTTTCCATTCCGCATCGTCCACCTCGTTCCGGACATTCCCGCGGATCTTCTCCAGCGCCTTCGCCGGCGGAAGAACTTGAGTCTCCGGCGCATCGCCCAGTTTCAGAACAAGATCCCGGGTTTTCTCCTTGGCTTCGATCAGAATGACCGGGGAGAGTTTCCGCTGAAACCGGGCGACAGCGGCGTCCAGTTCGCGTCCCTTGCCGTCGAAGACCCGGAGACGCGGCAGATTCTCATCCCGTAAGAACTCCGCGACGGGAAACTTCTGCTTTCTCATCTCCGGGATGAGCAGATCGAACGGAAGAGCGATATAACGGCACTCCTGTTCCAGACGGAGTTTGAATTCCGCCGTTTCCGCGGGGGACTTCGTCTCATTGCGGACCATCGCCGCCGTGACCGCGAGAATCCCCGTCACAACGGGTGTCCCGGCGACGGGGCGGATCGTCACATTCCGGACCCGGCCCGGCTGCTTGAACTTCAGCGTGCAGGCGTAAAGGCCGATCGCCCCCTCCGGATTGGTCCCCGACCAGGCCAGTTCTCCTTCGGGAATCCGTTTGCGGACATCGGTCCATTCCCAGAGATTTTTCCCGGTCACAAGCGGAAAGGTTTCGAGCCGGCCGTCGCTGAAACGGACCAGAACATCCGCCGCGTGCTGTCCTTTTTCCGCCCATGCCGCTCCGGTCATCAGGGCAATCCGGTTGCACTCCCGGTTCACCGGAAGCGTGAAACCGGGTGAACCCGACGGCGAATGGCCGGACTTCAGAATCACACAGTTTTTCCCTCCGTTCGCGGCGGGATCCTCCACAACGAAGGGAATATCCATCGCGGTGTGAAGTCCGGAGGGGAAGGAGCGGAGATCTTTGCCGGGACCCTGGTCGGTCCAGCCGCCTTTCCCGTCGCCGGCTTTCTCGTCGGCGCAGCCTCTGTTCGCCGCCTGTTTCAGGGAGAGGGGGTGGTAATCGTTCCGGCGGTCAAGCGGCGGAAGGACTCCGTCGTTCCGATAGAGAAAGCTCACGGTGACGGGGCGGTCCTGCTCAACCGGAACTGCAAATGAAACCGGTCCGAGATTCCATGCCGCCAGACAGGCGTTTCCCGCTCCGGCCTTCCGGGGATCGAAGAGAACCCGTCCCGGAGTCTCCTTTTCCTTCGGAACGCGGTAGAATCCGAATCCGGCTTCCCCCTCCTCGGCGCCGCTGTTGCGGATCGGTTTCCCGTTGATCGTGATTTCGTCGAACAGGCACGCCTTCGCCACATTTTTTCCGTTCTGCTGAACGGCTCCGGCTTTCAGTTCAAATTTCAGCCGTCCGCTTTTTTTCGGCGTGATGGTGAAACTTCCCCGCGTCCACTTTTCGGAACGGGGAAGGAAAATCAGCGCCATTTTGTCCGCGTTGATACCGATCCATGCGGCGTGTGCTTTCCGGATTCCCGGTTCGTTTTCAAATGCAAGGGGAATCGGACTGCCCGCATGGCCGACGACGACCATCGGTTCCGGGTCCGAGGCGGAAAACACCATCAGGGGAAGAAGAAGGAGGAGAGAAAACAGTTTGTTCATGCGGAAAATCCTTTGCCGGTTCAATTAAAAGGATGCCAGGCGTCCGACGCGGTGTCGCTGTTGGTGTAGGCAACCTTGGGAAGAACGTAGAAAACATCGGGATTGGAGCCGCCGGAAACGGAATCCGTGTGGCCGTCGAACATCAGGAGATTGCAGATCCCGTTGTGCTGAATCCAGAGACGGGAAATCGTGTTGACGCCGCCGACGGCAATGTAAAAGGGGCGTTCGGAGGAGTTCTGTCTGGTTTCCGCATAATACAGGATGGAGGATGGACGTTTCACGCGGGTGTTCCGCCGTGCCGTATAAGAGGAGCTTTCCTCGGATCCGAATTTCCAGTTCATGCCGTATCCGCCGTTGCACCAGTAGCCGGACTGCGGAGGCGTGAACCAGGAATCTTCCGGCCGCTTGTTGTAGTACAGACGGAAAAATTCGTGTGTCGTTCCCAGAGTGGATTCGCACTGAATGGTTTTCATGTCAAGGTATTTGTCCCGAACCAGGATCTGGAAAGGACGCAGAACACCGTCTTCCACCACGATTCCATAAGGAAGAATCGCCCCGTCGAAATCATTCTGATAGAGAAATTGCCCGAGTCCGACCTGTTTCAGATTGCTGGAACAGCTCGCCGCCCGCGCTTTTTCCCGCGCAGCCTTCAGTGCCGGAAGAAGAAGGGAAACAAGGATCGCAATTACCGCAATAACGACGAGCAGTTCAATCAAAGTAAACTTTTTTCGCGCTTTCATAGGAAGCAGCCTCCATGTTTGAGTTTGTTTTGTATTGCAGCCGGTCCGGCGGTCTGATTCAGAAGAAGGTCGACGGCGGCACGGGCGGCGTTTTCCGCATCCGGAACGGTCGACCAGCCGCGGAAGTCCGGGAGCGACGGAGCATGGTTGACCTCGTTGTCCGTAATGAATTCACAGTCGATCCCGTATTCATCGCAGAGTGCCGGAAGGGATTCCGCATAGAGCGTATCGCAGAGAACCACATCCGGCTTCATCTCCCGGAGAGCGGCTTGAAACGCCTCCACCGTTTCCTGATAGACATTTCCTTTTCCGATCCGCCGGATCGCCGTTTCCGGAAGATCCCATCGCTTTACAAGAGCGTCCGCCAGAGCCATTTTTCCCGTGTTGGCTATGATGAAAACTGCGCGCGGTTTTTTCAGCTGCCGGAACAGTTCCTTTTCCGCGTTTTCGCTTGACAGATAAACCTGAGGAATTCCCGGATAGATCCGGTCCGAAACAACCGCCAGCGCGATCCCGGAGTCCAGAACCTGTTTCATGAATTCTCTGGAAGGATAGTCGGAGTTGAAGACCCGCCAGAGAATTCCGTCAAGATTCAAATTCTTCAGTTCCCGGATCCGCATCTCCTCATCATGAAAACTGAATCGGATCGAATGGAGCATGCAGCCCGCTTCGGCAAGCGCAACATGGAAACAGCCCATCATCCGCGCCTCCGGAACTCCATACACAAAATGAGAGCCGTCCGCATTGATGATCCCGATCAGCGGCATGTGTTTCTGCACCGGCGTCGCCGAAATATGGTTCAGGCGCGGATTCGTGAACATTCCGATCCGGGGCTTGGCAATCAGGAATCCTTCATCCCGCAGGCGCTCCAGTTCGTAGCGCGCCACCCGCCGCGTGACCGAAAACCGTTCCGCCAGTTCGTACGATGACGGAATCCGGACCGCTTCGCTGCCCGCTGTCCTCAGCAATCCGAAAATGTAATGCCGGATCGAATTCGATTCCGGGATGCCGCCGGTGTGTTTTGTCATTTTTTTGTCCTAGATTGTCCCAGTTTCTTTCATTATACACCAATCCCGGAGATTTGTCAAGAGGGGGAAGAGGGCGAAAAAGGATTTTTTCTTGAATTTTTTATCCGGACAGGACATTGTTTCCGGGGATGGAGGACCTTTTCGGGGGGCTGTCAGCGGACCCGCATCCCGCAGCGGGGGCAGACCACTCCCGGTTTCCCGCAGAACAGGAGATACAGAATTCCGGGAAGAACTCCGCAGACAAGAAGAATCAGAAGAAGACAGCCGGAACTTCCGCCGTCCTTCGCTCCGGGTCCGCGGTAGCCGCAGTTCGGATTCGGGCAGATGATGTTCTCCGCCGAACGGTCGCCCGCCAGACTCGAAACAAGAAGTGCAATGACCAGAACTGTAACAACAACCGCTGCCAGATGTCCCATTCCTTCCTCCGCAATGTTTTGAAGAAATATATCTGCGGAGAAGGTTTTTTCAAGTACGGTTCTGTTTTGTTTCCGTTCCGGGAGTTTCCGTCCGCGATTCCGGCTCTCTTCCTGGCCGGATCAGACGGAAGAGGACGCTCTCTCCCCGCTTCATGTTCAGACGCAGTTCCCGTCCGCGCGGATGACGTTCTCCGCTGATCGCATTTTCAAAATCGAACTCTTCCGGGAAGCGCAGAACGCAGTCGCCGCTGAGTTTGCTGTGGAGTCCGAACCATCCGGGTGCGTAAAACACCTGATCGCCGCGGTCTGAAAACAGATGGACGCCCGCTTCCCGGGCGAACTTCGCCAGCAGGCTCGAAGGAAGACCGGGAGAGGCGGACCAGATGCTCCGCCATCCGGGGAAACTCTTTTCAATCAGGGCCGCGCCATGCCCGCCGCTCCGTCCGGCGATTGTGGTCGCATTGACAAAATATCCCAGCTCCGCCGCGTCCGGATCGTTCGCGGCCAGACGCGGATAGACCGCCCGGGAAAGACCGTAACAGATGCGCTGTCCGCCGATCCACGTTTCCGTGAGCATCGGCATGATGCCGCTCTCCAGGGCGGAAAAGTGGATTCCGGTCAGCTCCTCCGCATGTTCCGCGCCGCGGCGCTCCCCGCGGATGTAGCCCGGCGCATAGAACCACAGAAGGGTCCGTCCGGAGTTCTGAAGATGAGTCCGGACCGCTTCCCGGATGGTTTCCGGCATCGCCACACTGTTCAGGAACAGACAGAATTTATACTGCCGGATCTGTCCGCTTCCGATCAGAAGGGGAAGATCCTCCTCCTGAAACAGATCGAACGGAGCGCCGATCGCTCCGATTTCGCAGAGCTGCTGCTCGATCAGATTCCCGGTCAGCGGCGCAGGCGTGTCCCGCAGATAATGACTGCTTTCCAGGGAAACGAAAACCGCGATCTCCGCCAGACTTTCCCGATGCGCAAGATGCTCTTCGGCAAACGCTCTCAGACGGGAGAACTCCTCTTTCAGACGGTCGTCCAGGAACCATCCGATGCCGTAAAGATCCATCCACCATTGCGATCCTCCGGAGCGCCAGGTTTCCATGAAATTGCGCCGTTCGGCATGGATCGACTCCTCCGCCGTCGCCGGAATGTATCCGTGATGTTCGCAGGGAACCACATGGGTTCCGGTGTCGTCCTCATTGTAGAAGAACTTTCCGTGCGCCAGAATGCTGCCCGGAATCATCTGCGGCATGACGGTTCCCCCGTTCTGGCGTGCCGCATAGCTCAGGGGGCCGCAGATGAAGTCGATGTCCGGGGAGCGCAGCACGCGGGTCAGAGCGCCATGTCCCATCGCGGCCTGTGTCGAGTTGGCGACCGGATTGATGTAGCCGTAGAAGACTCCGCACAGCTTTGTCCGCCCGAGGCGTTCCAGGGTCCGTTTGACGGTCCGGGCCTCCAGAAGAACCGCATCCGTCACAACGTCGGACGAGAATTTCTGAAAGTCGATCAGATCGCTCTCCTTCTCCGGGCGCAGCAGAGACGGCGCCCGTACCGAATAATCCGCAAGCCGTTCCGCCTCCGGCAGCGGCACCGCTTCAAACGAGGAATATGAGCTGCCCCACCGACGGTTGAGCTCTTCCACCGAGGAATAATTCTTCCGGAGCCATTCCTGAAACGCCCGTTTCTGCACCGGAGAAAAATCACCGATATGGTCCCACCACTGGTAGGTGTGTTCTCCGCAGTGTCCCATTCCGGTGTGGTAGCCGATGATGTGTTCTGTCCAGCGCTCTTCAAAGTATTCGATGGTTGTCTCCAGCGTCTGCGTCCAGAGGGAACTCCACCGCTCCGACGGGAACGAGGGGCGCGGAAGCCGGCTATAACTCCGCGTGCTGACGTTGTAGGAGATCAGAACGTCGTCCGGATTCGCCTTGAGCCACCAGACGGGCGCATTCAGAATGATCCGCGGAAGAACCTTGATGTTCGGATTGACGGAAAGAAGCATCGACATGGTCCGGTCGATGTTTTCCCGGGTCATCCGCATCCGTTCGATTGCGCCGTCAAGGGTGGCGCGTTCCTCGTCCGGCACTTCCCCGTTTTCCACAAACAGATTGCCCATGAACGAGTAAAACGAAATGCCCGCGTCGCGGAACAGCGCGGTGTCCCTCTCGTTCGGATAACGGTTCCAGTTCATCAGACCCGTGACGGGATGACCGTTCAGAAATATCGTCGGAACTCCGTTCCAGACTGCAATTCGTACATCCATGGTTTGTCTTTCCTGTTGTTCGGGATTCTTTCCGTCAATTATTATACAGGAATGTTTTGGAAAAACAATCTCCCGGAGGCCGGATTTATCTTTGAAAAAAAAGAAAAATATTTGAAAAAGATAATCTCCGGCTCCGGAAAAGGCGGCATGCCGTCCGTCTCCGCGGAGCGCGGAGACGCGGGGGAGGCGGAATCTCAGGCAAGCATTCCCTGCGTTTCCGGTTTGTCCAGCCGGATCTCAAGATGGTACAGCGTGCCGCTCTTTTTCCCGTATCCCGATGCGTTCACGGCGAGGTAATAGGTGCCGGCGGAGAGGAATTTTTCCATTTCCGCAATCCCGTCTTTCGCTGTCGCGGAGGCGATTTTTGACGGCGTTTTTTCCTCTTCTCCGCGGATGTTCCTGCGATAGAGGGCAAGAGAGGCGTAATTGTCTGTGACTCCGTTCAGCTCCAGAGAAACGACACCGTCTTCCGCAACCGTGAAGCTCTTCCAGTCCTGAAGATCGGAGTAGCCGACCCAGCCGCCGGAAAAACTTGTCTCTTCGAGCGCAAGCACACTCTGCCACTGGTCGTCGGAGTTGTCCGCCTTGCCGTAGACCGTTCCGGCAAGTTCGACCGAATAGTCGGTGTTGAATCCCTTCTTCCAGCTTTTGGATTCAAACGAGACCAGATAGGTCCCCGCTTCCAGAAGGACATTCGTCTTCTCCCTGATTTTTGCGGAACTTCCGGCGAGCGAAAAGATTTTTTTGTTTTTTCCGTTG
>CASFTV010000046.1 GCA_949297765.1 uncultured bacterium
CTCGGGCTTATTATTATGAAGAGGGGAATGCCGTCGGGCGGTCATCATAGCCCGACGGCATTCATCTTTTTGGTAAATTCCCACTCAAAAAAATCCCTCGTCCTCCTCACCATGGGGCTCGCTGGGCGCATACCCTCTTATCGCATCCCTTCCACAAGGACTTTCCGAGCAACACTTCGATCAAAATTATCCCAGAATGCAGGTGTTTCTGCCGGATGTTCATTCACAACGCTTCCCGACAACTGAAAAGGAAGAGTGACGTAATACGGATAATTCCGATCTGAAATACGCAATTCCAACTGCGGATAAATCATCACATCAGAAAAATCACCAGCAGTCAACTCTACTTCTAAAGCAAAAGATTTGGAGTTTCGGATCATCATTCTCTGCCGTGGACCGGGCTGGAGCATCCATCCATCCGGCAAATGCCATTCCACAGAAAGATAGCGGCAGTCAAACGGAGAGTTCCCGAATGTCAGTGTCAATTTCTGGCTCTCTCCCGGACTCATAAGCGGCCCTTTTTCAAATTCTACGGAAAATCTGCCATAGGGTAATGCATAGTCCAAACGTTTCGATGATCTGGAAAGAACGCGTGCGGCAGTTTCTGACCCGTTCATCAGCATCTCCCGTAATGTCGGATCAATGATGCTGACACCGTCTGTCAGGCGCACAAGAGCAGGATTTTCCGCCTCTGCCTGCATTTTACACGCAATTATACGGTCTGTCAACTCGTCAAGAGTTGATGGAAGAAACATGCCAAAGGGGTTGACCGCTATGGTTTTAATATTTTCACCGATTGGCTCGATCCATTCCAAAGGAATACCCGAGCGGCCCTTCATAATGCCGAGAATAGCACCGCAAGTTGCTCCTGTACAGTCGGTGTCATCGCCGCAGTTAACCGCAGTACAAATGGATTTCCCAAAATCACCGTTGCCATAGAGAAGCCCAATAACGGTGAATGCAACATTTGATGGAGCTTGGAACCAACCAAGATCGGCACTCTCTTCTACGACCTTATTACGAGCAGTTTTCCAATCGTGTCCCGCATCGAATTCCGCCAGCGCCAGGCGCCAGGTCAGCCAGCGTGAAAATTGCGCCGCCCTGTACCGCGCCGAGTCCATTCAGCGACTCCTCGCACACCTCCATGACCGCCTCCGCTGAACCTGGGCGGATGGTCTCCACCTGAATTCCGTTGTACCGGCAGAAGCGATCCTCTTCATTCAATAATTTCTTCAACTGTTCCAAATGTGGTTCCATGGCTGCGCCCGACTCCTTCCGGTTGTCTTTCCATCGTATTAACATACCACGGATTTGTCGTTTGCGCAACCATGTTTTCCGGAAATCAGCGGCGGCCGTTCCTCCTGCGGGTCACGGAAAGCGGCGGCAGCATGATCTCCTCGTATGGCGTCTCATTTTCCGCGTAGTTGATGAGCAGCTCATCGCCGTTCGAATACCGGACCCGGACCAGCGTGCCGGAGAGCTCCTCATGCTCCTCGATAAATTCGAACTGGAGATCGGCAAGCTCCCGGTACCGGTCAAACTCCGCCTTCACCGCGCGCACCCCCCGCTCCAGCGCCTCTTCAGTTTCACAGATCAGATCCTCACACCCCAGCCAGTGTTCTCCATTGGAAACGAAATCCGCATAGAAGTAGTCGAGCGGGCGCCCGCCGAGTTCCATGTTCCGCAGAAAGAGCCGCCGGTCGGATTTCACCGCCGCATTCACCGTGTCGCAGGCGCTGTTGTAGAGCAGAATGCCATGATAAACCAGATGCCAGAAGGGTACCGTGCGGTCGCAGATTGCCGGAAGCTCCGGACGCAGATGAAATACCGGATAGAGAACGTAGTCCAGGGATCCGGCACAGAAATCCCACCCTCCTTCCGAAGCGACGCCGCCCAGACCGTCCCGGAAAAATTCCAGTGTCTTCCGGCTCCACTCCGCCGCCTCGTCCCGGGTCAGCGGATGGCGCGGATCACAGCAGGGTTCCGGAATCAGAATGCTGTAGACATCCAGATAGTGGATTCCGTTGAATCCGAAATTCCGGAGCAGCTCCACATCCTCTCCGATCAGCGTATGATACACCCGCTCCGGGCAGAGACGGTAGGCCTGTCCGCCACCCCACTTCGCCCCCAGTTGCGGGGAACCGTCCCGCGCCAGCCGGCGATCTTCCGGATGAAACCGCTTCGCCAGCGTGTAGCCGCTGTAGGGACAGGTGTGCGCCGAAATGAGATAGCCCAGCTCCTTCGTCCGTGCGATCAGGTGGCGCATCTTCTCCTCGCCGCCCAGCAGCGGCTCGACCGGCAGCAGGTCAGGAAACTTCCCGTCATGCCCGGACTTGTTCCATCCGACCAGGCAGAATTCGGCCTCGGAGATTCCTGCGGCATGAAATTTCTCCACGATCCGTTCCGCAAGTTCGAACGGCACCTTCACCTTGATCGGCGGTTCGTTTTCCTCTGTCTGCTCGGCGACCGGAGACGGAACCGGTTTCCACGCCATCCGGATCCGCACCTCCGGCCCGGCCGCCGCCCTCGCCAGCACCGGCTGTTCCTGCAACCGCTCCCTCAACGGCCGACACTGACCGCTTTCCAGCCGATAGCGACGGTAGCAGCGCGCCAGCGCCGAATAGCTCCGCTCGGAAGCGGGCAGCCGGAAAAGACGCAGCCGGATGTCATCCACAGCGTCTTCCCCGGAAAAGAGAAAACGCGGGAAAAGATAGTACCAGCCCCCCCGGACTCCTGCCACAAGCTCATATTCGAACGGCATCCCCTCAACCACCGCCAGCACCGCGCCGGAAGCGGTCGAGACAGCGAAGAGAGGCATGATATTCAACCGGAACGCACTCTCGGTATCTTCCCGCTCACGGAACAGCGTCAAAGCGCTCGCTCCATCGTTCTCCACGCTCGGAATCAGAAAATATCCTTCCTCGCCCGCCCTGGCTGTGAATGTTTTCGAATGCAGTTCCACCTGCCGGATTCCCGTCTGCGGCAGAGAATTTCGCCGCAACGTCACGACGCCGTCGTTCCCGGCGGGGAGTTCCCGCTCCTCCACCATGCCGGTTTCCCACACAATCCTGGCTGTAAACATCATATTCTCCCGGTTGTTATCTACTGGTTGGCCTGATTTCAATATAGCAGATTCCGGCGAAAACGTCAATATACCCAAAAGCCAGTTTTATTATCATTTCAGTTTATGGTAAAGTGAGAAATTTTTATCTGAAATTATCAATATTTCAGATAATCACTACAGAATATCGCCTGTGAATCGAGGTTGCTTTTTTAATTATTTGAATTATATTTTTAATAAATCGGATCAAAAAGCGAAGAGGAGTTCCATGAAGGCAAAAGGTTTTTTCCGGCAGAACTGTCTGGCAAACTACGATTATCCGATGCCGTTCGCCGTCCGTTCCATCGGCTGCACCACAATGAGAGCGGGTGAAGCGGATATCATCTCAGGCGCCATTCGCCATCCGTCGCTGGAGATCAGCTGGACGATCTCCGGCAGCGGCGAGATCATCCATTACGGCCAACCGTTCGAAATGAGGAGAAACGACGTCTTTCTCTTTCTGCCGGATGAAACCCACCACTACCGGGTGAAGAGCCGGGAGTGGCACTGGCGCTGGCTCTGCATCGACGGCCCGCTCGCCGCCGCAATGCTGCTCGCCTGCCGCCTTCCCCGGAAAATCTCCTGCGACTCAGGATTCCCGGAAGCTCTGTTTCGACGGATAGAGGAGAATATCAGCACCGATTCCCCCGGCATGCTTGCGGAACTTTCCGGCACAGCCTGGCAGATCGTCGCCCGGCTGATCGGCAGCCACCATCCCAGCTTTCACAAGGATATCTTTGAAGAGTGCATGGATTACATCCGCAACCGCTATCAGGAGCCGGAGCTGGGAATCGATTTTCTCGCCGAACATGTCGGAGTTTCCCGCTCCACCCTCACCCGGCTCTTCCGGGAACGGCGGAATGAATCGGTCAGCGCCTGCATCCGGAATGTCCGCATGATGAATGCCGTCTCCCTCCTGTCGGGAACCGACTGGCCGATCGCCGAGATCGCCCGCTGCTGCGGCTACCACAATCCGGTTTCATTTACCCGGCTCTTCACCCGCCGGGAACACTGTTCCCCCGGCGAGTACCGCCGCAGACAACAAAGGGATGGAAATTCCGAGTAACCCGGGCTTTCAGAGGCCGAGCACCTTCTTCACCAGCTCATTTCCGCGCAGAAATCCGAGAGATCCGGTGGGAGCGAGGGTTTCACTGAAACTTTGCACCTGGTCCGGCTCGATTCCCGGTCCGGCAATCGCCAGCGGCACCGGTGTCGTGGTGTGCTTGCGCAGCTTGATCGGCACCGGATGGTCCGGCAGAACGGCAAAAGTGATCCCCTGCCCCTTCAGCGCCGAAAGAATCGGTGCGACGATTTTTGAATCAAAATCCTCAATCGCCTGCATCTTCAGCTTCAAATCGCCGAGGTGGGAGCATTCGTCGATCGCCTCCACATGAACATAGACCAGGTCGACGCGCTTGATCGACTCCAGCGCCGCCACCTTCCCGGCGTAGTTGGTGTCAAGGAATCCGGTCGCGCCAGGCACTTCAACCACCTCCATGCCGCTGCTCTTGCCGATTCCCTTGATCACATCCACCGCACTGATCACCGCCCCGCGCCGGCCCGAATAGCAGACGCTGAACGGTTCCAGACGGGGACGGCGCCCAGGACTCCAGGGCCAGATCCAGTTTGCCGGCGCCTTCCGGTCGCGGTTCAGCGGGTGTGCCGCCAGAAACGCGGTGCAGAGCTGACCGAGCCGGTCGAGAAACTCCACGGTGTAAGCGACTTCCGGCGAATCATCCGCCGCGGAAAGTTTCAACTCGGAAACCGGCATATCCTGAGAAGAATCCGGTTTGAAGTAGTGAATCCGGTCGGAAAAGCACTTCCCGTGCAGCACCAGCAGATTGCGGTAGCTCACCCCCGAATGAAAGGTAACGTCGCTGTTGCCGAACTGCTTTTGCAGATCGTTCATCAGAACGGCGGCCGTCTCGTTGTCGATGTGCCCGGCCGAATAGTCCCGCAGCACACCATCGTCGGAGACGTAAACCAGATTGCACCGGAACGCCACATCGTCCGGCCCCAGCTCAATCCCCTGACTGACCGCTTCGATCGGGCCGCGGCCCGGGTAATTACGTTCCGGATAAAATCCGAGTACCGACATATTCGCCACGTCCGACGAAGTGGGCAGCCCCTCCGGCAGGGTGAGAAACGTACCGTTGACCCCGTCCCGGGCGATGGAATCCATCGCCGGAGTATGCGCCGCTTCCAGCGGGGTTTTTCCGCCAAGTTCCGGCAACGGCTCGTCGGCCATGCCGTCCGCAAGAAAGATGATAGCTTTCCGATTCATTTTTCCATATGATGCGTTAAAATTGCTTTAAGTTCATCGGGGGTGACGCCGGAGAGTTCCACCAGATGGGGCTGGCTGGGCGCTTACGAATTCAGAGGGCTCTTTGTTTCCGGAGCGTTATTTTCTTTGCGGTAATCCGGTACAGCATGGTGACTCCGGCTGGATTGGAGACGTTGACCTGGAAACAGAGTTTGCCGCCGCGCATCTCAGCCGGGACTGCGGCGAACACGGAACCGTCGAGCGCGATTGCCTGCACGGTCCAGCCGCTTGCATCCGGATCAACATTGAGTGCGATTTCGGCGCGTCCGCGGGCGGGGCGGGGATGAGCCCGAGGGAAACGCGGCGGGGAAAAATGCTGCTCTGAAAATCAGCGCAGCTTCAATGTCTTGATTTCAAACGGCTTGAATTCCAGCTCAAATTCAGTCCCGGTTCCGAACATCCGCTCCTCCGTCCATTCGAGAAGATCGGTTTCGGCGAGGGTGACGGAACGGCGGAATCTCAGCTTCGCTTTTGCGCTCAACCCCTTTGTTTCGACCAGACGGAGCACATGCGTGTTCTCTTTTTCCGCTTTTTTGACAACTTCGAGCGAGACGGAATCCGAATCCGCGGTGCAGAGCGGTTCCGCGCCGCGGGAAACGCCGTCGAACACGCGCGGCGGACGGTTCAGCAGAGCCGCTTCGCGCATCACATCGGAGTGAATCAGGTCGCCTTTGTGCGGATGGAGCGAATAGACGAACTCATGATGTCCGAGGTCGGCGGTCGGGTCGGGGTTCTTCGGAGAGCGCAGAAGCGCAAGGTCGATAACGCTGTTTTTGACCTTGAATCCGTATTTGCAGTCGTTCAGCAGAGCGACGCCGTGCGCGGCGTCGGAAACATCAGCGTAGCGTTGCCCGGAAACTTCGAACTGCGCCATGTCCCAGCTGGTGTTTTCATGCATCGTGCGGAAAATATAACCGTACGGGATGTCGAATGCGGCGCGGTCGGCGAAAACGTTGACGGGGAACGACACGCGCAGCATTTTGCGGGACTCGTTCCAGTCGACTTCGGTCCGGAAGTCCAGACGTGTTTCCTCGGTTTCCAGAACAACGGTCTGACGGATGGTCGATTCGGAAATTTTCAGTTCAAATTCGAGTGCGGAGCGGAGCGGTCCCGCGAGCACTTTGCGGGCACGGACGCTCTGCGGACGGAGCGGCGCCTGATGCGGATAATACGGGTCGATGTCCCATGCTTCATATGTGAGCGCGCGGTCCACGTAAAGCGCGAACTCGTTGCCGTATGCGCCCGGAGCCAGAACGGAGCGTCCGGTGTCTTTTTCCACGGCCTCGATGAGAGTGGCGTCGGGCGCGAAGACGTAGCGGATGCGGCTGTTTTCAAGGACGAGTTCGCCGGAGTCGGCGTCCGCCGGGACGCTGCATCGTTTTCCGCGCTTGAGAACGGAAAACGCGAGTTTCGGAATTTGGACGCGGACAACGGTCCGTCCGTTTTCCTGCTGAACTGGAAGTTCGCATCCGGATTCATCGCATGCGCCGTATCCGTTCCAGCTTTCCGGAAGTTCGACGAGCGTCGAGACGTCGTACGGGAGCGAGTTGAGCAGAAGCGCGGAGCCGTCTTTTGCGGGGAAGAGCTCCGCCGCGGCGTGCTCTTGGAGTGTTGCGCAGAGATCGAGAATTTCGCGGTGCTGCGCTTCGGCGGTCCGGTAGATTTCGGCGATGGAGGAGCCGGGGATGATGTCATGAAACTGATTGAGCAGGAGCGTTTTCCATGCGCGGTCGAGTTCCGCCGCGGGGTATTGAGTATAAGGAAGCATCGAGCAGAGGAATTCGGTTTCGGCGAGAGCCTGTTCGCATTTCCGGTTTCCGCGTTTTGTGCGGGCCTGTGCGGTGAGCGTGCCGCGGTGCAGCTCCAGATAGAGCTCGCCGTTCCAGGACGGGAGTTCCGAGCGGTGCGTTTCGAGAAGTTCAAAGAAGCGGTCGGCGCGGTCGAATTTGAAATGCGGAACGCCTTCGAGATTCTCCATGCGTTTTCCGCGTTCGATGAGTTCCGCATACGGTCCGCCGCCACCGTCGCCGACGCCGAAGAGGGCGAGAAAGTCGAAGACGCGGTCGCCTTCGCTGCAGTTGTTCTGCGCACGGATCATTCTCTCGGGCTGAAGCATGGAGCCGTAGGTGTTTTCGGGCGGAAAATGGGAGAGCACGGAGGAGCCGTCGATTCCATGCCAGAGGAAGCTCTGGTACGGGAAACGGTTGAACTGGTTCCATGCGATTTTTGTGGAGAGAAAGCAGTAGCATCCGGCTTTCCGGAGAATCTGCGGGAGCGAGGCGGAGTAGCCGAAGGCGTCGGGCAGCCAGAGATTGCCGACGTCGACGCCGAATTCATCGCGGAAGAAATTCTTGCCGAGGAGGAACTGGCGCACGATGGATTCTCCGCTGGAGAGCACGCAGTCCGCTTCGACCCACATTCCGCCCTGGATTTCCCAGCGTCCGGCGGCGACGGCCTTGCGGATTTTTTCGTAGAGACCGGGGTAGTTTTCCTTGATGAACGCATAGTGCTGAGCCGCGGAGGCTCCGAAAATGTATTCCGGGTATTCGTCAATCAGCATGAGCTGCGAACTGAAGGAGCGTGCGCATTTGCGGATGGTTTCGCGTACGGGCCAGAGCCAGCCGGTGTCGATGTGCGCATGTCCGACTCCGTGTGCGGTCATGACCGCGCCGGAGGGACGGAGATCAAGAAACTCTTTGAGAATTCCGCGTGCGGCTCCGGAGTTTGCGGGATCCTCGTTCCAGACGTCGGCGGCGCGCCCGAGGACTCCGAGGAGACGGCGGATGCGCCAGTCTCCTTCGGGCAGAGCCTTGAGAAGCGAGAGGAGAACCTGGAGATCAAGCTGGAGGTTCCACGCTTCACGGTTGAAGACTGCGAGATCGCACGCGCCGAGCAGGCCGGTGAACGCATGCCGCGGATGTTCGGTTTCGCGGAAGAAACTGAGCGGGTTGACGAGTCCGAAGAGATCGTTTGCCGCGCCTTCGATCCAGAATTCGAGTTTGTCGCCGGCCTTGTGAGAGCCGTTGATGCGGAAAGCGGTTTTGCGGTAATTGGGGCTGAAGACGCTTCCTCCGGTGAGCCCGCAGACAGGGATTCCGTCGTTTCCGAAGATCATGGATTCTCCGCCCGGATCGAAGATGAGCGCGAGTTCGAGACCTTCGAATTCCTGCGGAACGGTTCCCGTGATATGAAACCATGCGCTGGAGCAGTTCTGTCCCCACCGTCCGCCCGGTTCGAGTCTGGAATATTGAAGTCCGAGCCGTTTTTCAAACGGAACGGGCCGTTCGGATGGCGCGAACATGCAATTGAGACTGAGCGCGTTTGAATATACGCAGGCCTTTACCCGCTCGTAAAAGACGTCTGCGCGCTGTTTATGGAAATTGATCTCTTCGGCGAACATTGGAAAATCCTTGTGAAGTTTAGTATGGTTCAATCCGGAGGACTGTTCCGGGGGCGGAAACATCTCCGGGTTCTCGTATCGTGATTTTTTGAATGAGTTCGCGTGTGACGAGCAGCGTCCCGTTCACGACGGGGCATTCTTCGGAGAGATCGAATGCGGAGTCTTCCGCGAGATCCTGTCCGGTGACGCGAACCCGGGATGCGGAAACGGGAAGTTCCAGCCGTTCCGGCGTTCCGAAAATTCCGATTGTCCGGTTGCTGCAGTCAAGAGGGAGGCGCAGCGAGCATTCCGGCTGGTAAAAACCCCGTCCGGCCTGTACGCGTTCAGCGACGGCGACCGAGACTGCGCCGTTGGGATTCAAGGCGGCGGTGATGAACGGGAGGTCTTCCTCCGGATTCAGCGGCTGCACTTCCGGCAGCGGCATGTTTCTGGCGATTCCCCACGGCGCGCTCTGGCGGGAGAGACGGCCGATCAGATTCTGATCCCAGGTGTCTTTTTCAGAATATTTCCAAGTGTCGGTGAGAATGCGCGAAGCCGTGCGGATTTGTTCTTCTCCGCTCCTGAACGCGGGGGCGATCCTCTGCCAGCGGAGCGCGCGGCCGACTTCCCGGCAGCGGCTGGCTTCCCCGGTTATGGAGGGCTTGTTGTGCGGCGAGCGCATGACGCCGAACGGGCATCCCGCGGAGGCGCCCATGTAAACCATGTCTTCCACGTTCAGCCATCCGGTTCCGGCGGTCATGAGATAAAATGCGAGACGGTCCATCGCCGCGGCGTTTTTGAGCGGACCGGAGAGGTCGTAGAACCGGGTCATTCCGCTGAATTGCTGAACTTTGAATGCGGCGCGCGGGATGTTGCCGCCCATGTCGACAAAGCGTCCGGAGCCATCCCATCCGTGCTGACAGCGGAGCGCATTGACGCAGGAGCTGCCGACACAATGTTCCAGCAGGAGATCCGGCGCGAATTCTTTTGCGAGTTCCGTAAGGAGACGGCGGAAATCAAGGTCGCCGCCATGAATTCCCCAGTCGACTTTCCAAAGTCCGATCTCCGCTTCCGCCGCCCATTTGAGACGCTCTGTCCAGTAGCCTCTCTGCTGTTCGGGGGTGAACGTCTTCTGCCAGCTTTCGCCTTGGGCCTGTGCGGCGATCCAGAGACCGAGTCCGCGCCATCCCCGCCTCTGCAAAGCCCGGTTGATTTGTTTCAGGCGCTGCGGCGCTGTTCCCTGAAAGCCCGGAAAGCGGGCCTGGTCCGGAATGCCGGAACCGAAACGCGAAAGATGTTTGTCCGGATGCGTATCGTACGGAACATCCCAGCCGTCGTCGAGAACGAAGAAGAGATCGGAACGGCATTCGGAGAAGTAATCCGCCCAGCCGCCCTCGCGGAAGAGACACTCCTCGTTCAGATTGTCTCTTCCGAGTTTTGCTCCCTGATCGCCGAAAAAACGGGCGGCTTCGTGTTTTTGCTCGACGCTGTTTTGTCTGCCCCAGGTGCACCAGTAGTTCGGTGATTTCCCCGGAACCGGCGGGACAATGGATGTGCGGATCTTTTTCATGACGGATTGTTTTTCCCGAATGTTGTGTTACTTCGCCGGAGCGGCTTTTACCGTAAAGCTGAGCTCATAGCTTTTCCCGGCTTCGACGGGGAGATTGAAGAAAAGACGGTGGTCGTGGTTCACCTTGACCGCCGGGGTCTTCTCTTTGCCGCCGTCAGGAATATACAGGACTTTGGAACCGGGATCAAGCGCGAATTTCTTCGGGATGACTTTTCCGTACTGTCCGGTGTAAGTCTGCTTGAAATCCCCGTTCGCTATCAGCTTTCCGTTTACGGTGATGCTGTCGATAAGGAGCCAGCCTCTTTCCGCCTCCTCTTTCGCCCACTGTCCGCAGATGGAGACGCGGAGTTTGCCCGCTTTTTCCGGAGTGAAGGAGAACGAGAAATCCTCCCATTCGGATTCGGAGAGCGGATCGTTCATGGAGGCGGAGAGCGTGTATTTCCGGTTTTCCGCATTTTTGATCCAGTTCATCGGCGACACCACCATGCAGTCGCTGTACGGTTTCGTGAGAGCGATCTGCTGATCAGTGGCGTTGATGTCGACGCGCAGGAAGGAGTTTGCCGCCTGGGCGGCGATTGCGGCGAGGGCTGCAAGGGCGAGGGTGATGAGTTTTTTCATGATGTGAAATCCTTTCGTTTGGTTTGATTACATCGGGTTGAGAAATTCATCGACAAGCGTGCTGAGAGAACCTTGGTAGGATGTGACGATTGCTCCGGAGCCGACTGCACGGACGCTGCCGTCGACGGTTGCGATATTGGCGTTCCTGGAATGGCGCAGGTGCATTTTCGTCCCGGAGTTTGCCGCGAACGTCACGAATTGAGTCTTCCAGTCCTGGCGGACGGAGTCGGCAAACAGGATGACGCCGCTGGGACCGCCCTGCGGTTCCCAGGAGTGTGATGCGCTTTTTCCGATCTGGTTCAGCCGGACAAAGCGGTTGCTGTCCCATGCGCCTCCGCCGAGGTAGTTGTTCATGCCGAAGGTCGTGTAGTGCTGATGGAATCCGGTTGCTCCGGCCCGTTGGGTTGCGTAGGCCGGACAGCTGTATTTGAGATAATCGGAAGCCTTCCATGAGCCGCTCTCTTTTTTCCCTTCCGCGAACAACAGGAGGCGTCTTGACCAGAGCATGTTGG
This sequence comes from uncultured bacterium, assembly GCA_949297765.1. GTDB lineage: Bacteria > Verrucomicrobiota > Lentisphaeria > Victivallales > UBA1829 > UBA1829. The sequence goes on from CASFTV010000046.1 coordinate 11,503, forward strand.
GGTCAATGTCATCGAGGTTCGTACCGCCTCCGGCATCCGGATGCTTGTCGTTTTTGTAATGCGCATACGGAGGGGGAAGGTAGTCGTCGAAGTTGTTCGCATACATGTGCATAAGCGATGCGCTCTGTTTCAGGTTTGAGAGGCATTGTGCGGCGAAAGCCTTTTTCCGTGCGGCTCCGAGAGCGGGCAGCAGCATCCCCGCAAGAATGGCGATGATCGCAATCGTTACGAGGAGTTCTATAAGGGTGAAATTCTGAATTCCCTTCCGGAAACGAGGGCTTTGCGGGTGCGTTTGACATTCCATTTTCATCCGTTGATTCCTTTCATTTTTTATCTTTTGCAATTGTTTCCTGACGGTATGCGTGAACCAGGGTCCCTTCCGCATAACATTCGAGGTTGTGTCCGTCGTAAAGAAGCGGGAACGGCGAGGAGTACTTGCCGTTCTTGACGAGAACCGGCATGAACCGGATCTTTTCTCCCGGTTTCGGCCGGTTTCCGAGCTGATAATTCGGCATCAGGCGGAACGGAACGGCAATTTCCACGCTGTAGCCGTTCGCATTCATTTTCGCTGCGATCTGCACGCCGTCCGGCGTGTAATTGTTGAGATAACTGTTTGCGCCTTCCGCATTGCTGCGGTTGACGAACCAGTAGTTCGCTCCGTCGGGGAGAACGATGAATTCCCAGTAAATCCCGATGTCGCGCGATGTCATGAGGAACAGTTCGGCACAGCAGGCTTTCCACGGGACGGTTGCGGTAGACCAGTCCAGATGGTTCATGACCATGCTGCTGTCGAGAAATTCCCCGGCGGCGTAGAAATACCGGTTGTCCCACGCAAAACGCCATTTTTGCTCGGAGTTTGCGGCGGGACGGGCGGCGTTTTTATGGTAATGCGAGTCGAACATAACCGCGTCATCCCATTCCCCCGGCGCGAGCGTACCGTCGATGACCGGTTTGACCGTGAGCTTCGGAATGCGCACGGAGGGACCGGCGGAATAGGGCCAGCGGACTCCGATATTCAGCCGTTCTTCGGTCCCTTTGAGTTTTTCTTCAGCTTCTCCAACCTGCTCCGGAGTTGCGGCAATCTCTTTGCGGAGAATAAGCCAGTCGCGGAAAAGTTTCTTTCCCGGCAGTTCGCGTTGAACGGCGTAATATCCGGGTTCTCCGGGCATCAGCGCGTTTTTGAGCGCAAGCACCCGCTGCTGAAGCGGAGAGTCGGCAAGCTCTCCGCCAGTCAGCGCAAAGGCGATCAGAAGCAGGGCGAGAATTTTCATTTCAGCTCCTTCGTGTACACTCCGCTCGCTCCGGTGATCAGGAAAAGACGTTTGCGGTCAAGAATGGTCCGCATGGAGTGCCCGCCGGGAAGGCTCATGGCGTCTTCAATCACTTCAAACGTTTTTCCTCCGTCGCGTGAGACGCGGAGTTTTCCGGTGCAGCCGAGTGCGACCCAGCCGGGATTGTGTTCGTCGAAGGAGATGGATTCGATCGTTTCCGGAACAGTTGTGAGGCGGCGGAAGGTTTTTCCTCCGTCGAAGGATTCCGCGTATTCATTCGCGGCGCATCCGGCGAGATAGTGTCCGGGAACGAACGGATCCGCGGCGATGACAGGGAGCGCCCAGGAGGTGTAGCGCAGATCGGACGCTTTCCAGATCCCCTTCTCCCTGTCCGCAAGATAGTAGAGCTGTTTCGTCTTGCGGTTGAAGGTGACGGCGGAACCGTCGGGTCCGACTGCGATCTGCGGGTTCGCGGCTTTGTTGTCCCATTCGCCCGAAGCGTAGGACATGTCGGCGGGGAGTCCGGTGCTGAACCAGACCCAGGTGTCTCCCATATCGGTTGATTTGTAGACGCCGCCTTTGCCGGGTTCGACAGGCCCTGAGACGCATGCGAAGATTTCCTCCTTTTTCGGATTTGCCGCGAGCGTGTAGACGGCGCATTTGCCGTATTCGAGTTTCGGCAGCCCTTTCAGCGCGGGACGCGCCCAGGTTTTCATGCCGTCTTTTGAACGCAGAATCGTGGTTGAACCCTGTTTCCCTCCGCAGATGAACGCGACGCCTTTGCTGATGCGTGAGAATGCGATGGAGCAGACGCCGCCGAGGATCCCGCTGTAATGCGAGGGATCGTGTTCAAAAGATTTTCCGCCGTTGCGGGATGTGAAGAACACCACGTCGGCAACGCCGTAGATGAGATTGTTCCCGTCGAACGGATCGGCGGCGACGGTGAATGAGATGAGCTGGCAGATGTTGCGGATTGCGGTCTGCCATTTTTTCCCCGCATCGAAAGTTTCCCAGATGGCGAACCAGTCGGTCATGATCCAGTGTTTTTCATCGCGCGGATCGATGTTGATGGAGGCCGCCGCTCTGCCGAACCACTGCGCGGTGGGGAGCTGTCCGCCCGTTTCGTATTCGCGGTTGATGCGCCGGCGGATGATTACGCGTTTCCATTCGGGATCGCCGATGTTTCTGCGGTAAACCGTTCCGGCGGTGTCGACGGCGAGGAAGAAATCGGAACCTGCGCCAATCGCCTGGAAGCGTCCGTTTGTGATGTACTCTTTTCCGGCTTCAGGCAACCCCTCGGAATAGGGTTTCCAGGTTGCTCCGGCGTCTTCGCTGATGCGCAGTTCGGTCATGTCGAAGATTCCGAGAAGCGGATTGCCTTTTGCGCGTGCCTGCTTGATTTCCTCCGGCGCGGTTTCCTGAAGTCTTTTCCAGGTCTTGCCGTTGTCGTCGCTGCGGTAGAATCCCGTTTGACGGGGCTTGCGGTCGGCGGAGCGTTCCGGAGCAACCGCGGGGGCGCAGGCGTAAATGCGTCCGGGTACGGCGAGGTCGTAGCGGATATCGGTGAAGAAATGATCCTTGAGCCCGGCGTTTTCCCATTTTTCCCCGTTTTCGGTTCCCCGGAAAATGCCGTCGCTGTCGGGCGCAGTGATCAGTTCATCCGGGTTGAACGGGTTGCGGTCAAGGAGGATTCCCGTCCAGCGCCGGTAACCGTTTCCGTAAAAATGAAGGTCCTTCACAACCGCGCGGACGGATTTTCCTCCATCGCGGCTGACGTAAATGTTTCCTTTGAGGTTCCAGCTGTTCCCCGCGACGTAGACGATGCTGTCCGGGTTGCGCGGGTCGATGGAAAGCGAGCGCGGATTCATGCCGCGGTAGCGTTCGTTGATGGAATAGACCTGGTGAAGCGGACGCCAGCTGTTTCCCGCATCGTCGCTGCGGTAGGGACCGCAGACGTCGACATAGGTGTACCATACGTTCGGGCTGGATTTGGAAATCTCGACGTTCTGGACATATCCTCCGCCCCAGATCGGAAACTGCTTCCATTGCGTCTCTTCCGCGAATCCTCCGAGGACTCCGCTGAGAAGTGCGCAAACCAGCATGCTTTTTCCGGCTGAATTCATTGTTTTTCTCCTTGGTTTGTTTTTCTCTTTGGTTTAAATTATACTGCATGTTTCCGGAGAAGACAATAGCCGCAAACCGGACAAAATACAGACAACATCTGTTTTTTTATAAAAAACGGCGGTTTTGATTTCATATATGAAAACCGCCTGAAAAATGCGGGAGAGGCTTATTCGGAGACGATTTCGCAGGCTCCGACAGCCTGTCCGTTTACCGCTGTGTCAAGCGCGAACCTTGTGGTTCCGTCCTGAACTGTGAACGGAATTTCGCAAAGACGCTCTCCGCTGAATTTCAGCGCGTAAACCTTGAAGCCGGTCAGATCACGGAAAAGCGTGACTTTTCCGGTCCCGCGCTCGGCAAGCGTCGGAAGCTTGCCCCACGATTCCACGATCTCAAGCGACTGGTTGCGGTATCTCTGATCCGTATTCTGGCAGTACGTCAGGTGGAAGAGTACAAGCCGTTTCGAGGAAGCAAGCTCCTGCTTGTCCACTGCGGCGATGAAGTAGGCGCTGAATGTCTTGCCGTTCTGAACTTCCATGAATTTCCCTTTGAGCCGGCTTCCGGCGGGGGTGACGAAGCTTTCACTGCGCGGAGTGACCGCTTTGAACGAACCCGTCTTGCGGTTCAGCTGAAGCTCCTTCGTGTCGTTGGTGAACTCGTCACGGTCGAGATTCATTTTTTGGATGAAGTCGGCTTGGGTGACGGTCTTTCCGTTCCCGGAGGCGCCGGCGCGGAGGTCGAGGACAGTTTCCGCTCCGTCGGTGAATTCCGCGGCGGGAGCTTCGGTGATCACCGTTCCGGTCTTGCCGAGAAGGGCGAGACGCTCCGATTTGCGAGGATAATATTTCTGTTCGTCCGCCTGCATTTCGTTGTTGATGAGGATGGGATAGCGCGCTTTTGAAACTGCAACGTCGCCGCGGAGGAAGAGCAGCGAAGCGGCGCGTTCGCCGAGGTTCAGCATCGGATTCGTTCCGTCAAAGAAGATCATTGGGATGCGCTTGTGGTTTTGCGTTCCGAATCCGTCGTGGCTGCAGAAGCGTAGGAGCGTGGTGCAGTCCTGAGCCGCCGAGTAGGCGCCGACAAGGAAGGAACCTTCCACATTGAAACGGTTCGCGCTGCAGAAATCCCATTCGCTGATCCAGTACGGCTTGTTGAGCAGCCGCGCCGGAAGCAGGGGGAAGAAACCGTCGGTTTCAGGGATGACGCTTGCGCTGATGAAGCGCAGCGGAACCCGGAACGAGGAGCCGTTTCCGACTGCCGTGGGGTGCCAGACGTAAAAGTGCGAGTCGGCGTAATCGTACATGTTGCGGTGGAGGACGACGGAGTAGAAGTTGCAGAAATTCTGGTCAGTGAGCGGCTGGCGGATTCCGATTCCTTTGCACAGTGCTTTCATCCGGTTCCAGCCGTTTATGTAGGTTTCGAACAGGAAGCGGTCCCATTCGGCGTTTTTATTGAACGGGGTGATTTTCCGTCCCTTTTCCTTGCACCATTCGTTGAATTTTTCCATATAGAGCTTATGGACCCGCGGGGAGAAATTTATCGACATGGAGTACATGGTGTCTTCATTGACGAGGCTGATTCCGACGATGGAGGGTTCTTCTTTCCATGCGCGTCCGGTGTAAGGATTCACATGGTTCATGAGGCGTCTGGCGTACTCTTCAAAGTTCTGCATTGCGGCTTCGTTGACGAAGAGCAGAGCTTTGTATTCGTTGCCCGACGGCGGGACGGGGAAGCCCTCGATTTCGTTCGGGAAGATCCGGCGGCTGGTGAAAAGGTCGAGCGTCAGATAGATTCCGCGTTTCGCAGCCTCCGCAAGGAAAAAGTCCAGACGGTCGAAGATATCCGCTTTCATGTTGAGCGAATTTTTCGTTTCCTTGTCCACCATGTGCTTGTCGAAGTGGTGAATACGGATCAGGTTGTAGCCGGTCGCCGCGTATTCGTCAAGACTCCTGCGGATGTCGTCCCGGTCGGTTCCGGGGACGTTCTGATAGTTGATTCCGAAGAAACGGACCTTTTCGCCGGGGCGTTTTTCAAATTCAAAATGATCGCCTACCGCCTTCACAAAACCGTATTTGCCGGCGGGGGCGTCCATGAGGAACGAAAAGTCGATGGCGCTTCCTTTTTTCGTCAGACGGGGCTCGGTGGAAACGGGAATCCGGTCTTTGTTTGCGGTGATGACGACGGGATATTCTTTTTCGAGCGCGGGCGGGCAGTCGCTGAGTGTTGCGCCGACGATCATCCAGACGGATTTTCCGTAGCTGGTGAAGCGCAGTTTGCGGACAGTTCCGCCGGCGAGGGAGATCGGGGTTGCATAGAGGCCGATTTTCGCGGATTTGTTTTTCGCCGTCCAGGCGATTTCCGCTTCCGGGATCCAGCGCGGGTTCCAGAAGTTCGAGACGTTGCGGCCGCAGAGAATTTCTTTGGAAATAATTTCTTTATCGACAAAAAGTCCGTCGGCTTCCACCGTTACTTTCCCGACAGGCGTATCGTCTTTCCCTTCCCAGGCGACGGCGTGGAGTAAATATAAATATTTTGCCTTTACAGGTTTATCCAAGACAATTTCCGCATCCACAGGAAAATACGGACGCGCCGCGCCTTTGAGAACGATGCAGCTCTTGCCTCCGTTCGTTTCCGGATCGAGAATGGAAAAACGGACATTGCCGGAGACGATGGTCCGGCTGGTCATGGCGCTCAGATCGTTTTTCGGACCCTGATCGGTCCAGCCGCCTTTTCCGTCATCGGCGACGGGATCGGCAAAGCCCATGTTGGCGGCGCTGTTCAGAGCGACCGGGGTTTCGGCAAACGGAATGAATTCCATCGTGAATTCCATTTCGTATTTCTGTCCGGCATTGCTGTTTTTGAAGCGGATGCGCAGTTCAAAAATATCGGTCTTGTAAACGCGGTTGTCCTGAACCATGAACACGGTTGCATCGCTGAGGTTTATTTTGAGCGTTCCGCCGTTGACGGGCAGCTCACCGCCCTTTGTCCAGCAGGTCATTGCGTTCGGTTTTTTGCCCTGCGTGAAAAATTCGGTTGGGATGTACGGCTTTTTGCCGTTGAATGCGAACGGACGGGTTCCAAGTGTTTTGACGGGGAAGTGGGCGTCGACCAGCATGCCGTTGTCAATGACCTGCGTGTCGGTCTCCAGGCTGATTTTACAGCGGATTTTGTTTTCGCCCTCCGGCAGAATCGTCTGTTTGAAACGGTAGGTAACGCCTTCTTTTGCGTCCCAGAGCCCCTGGATTTCGATGCCGTCTTTGCCGGTTTTCGAGGCGGCTTTATCCAGCTGGAGATTGTTTTCCCGGATTCCGACGTAGTGCCAGTTTTTGAGATGACGTCCCGGAGCGAACGAGACTCCGCCCTTTGAGATCGCCCCGGACGGACTGATTTCAAAGCCGTTGATTTCCGCCGCGTACATGATCAGTGAGGCGAAACAAAGACATGCAGCTGTTAAAATTTTCATTTTTGAATTCCTTTATGTTAGAATGTTTTCCAGCCGAAATTGGTCCAGAAAATATAGTATTGAATGGGAAGGACTGCACCAACAGCTTCGGTCGGAATTCGTTTGTAGAGTGTTGTCGCCGCATGACCGTCGACGTACAGAACATTTGCGTAGGTTTCGTTGTGCGTGGGCAGCGGAAGTTGACCTACGAGTTCCGATACATATCCGGTCTTTGCGGGGATGAGATAGCCTTCCGAGAGAGAGCACAGGAAACTCGGACGTTTCATTTTTTCAATTTTCTGAGGGGCGTTGCCGTCGTGAATCCAGGAGTTGTAGGAGTAGCTTGTCGTGTTGAAGGTCGCCGGAAGATTGTCGAGTTCGAACCGGCGCTGACAGAGCAGTCCTTTTGCGCGGTACTGTTCCGGTTTTTTGCAGCCGAGATAATTGGCGATGATATGTTTCCAGCCGCCGACGGTTCCATTCACCCAGTTGGGCGGGAAATACCCGTCGAAATCCGCCAGATAGGAGTTGAAGGCGAGCCCGTACTGCTTTTCGATGGAAAGACATGAGATTGTCCGCGCTTTTTCTCTTGCCGAATTCAGAGCCGGCAGCAGCATTCCTGCCAGGATAGCGATGATCGCAATTACTACGAGGAGTTCTATAAGGGTGAACGTCGCAAACCTTCTCTGCGTGCTTTTTGAAAGCGTTTTCTTTTCTGTTTTAACTCTCATTTTTTTTCTTCTGTTTTGTCGTTTGAAAATTTTCTTTGTCCTGTCTGCTGTACATTATAGCACAGGATTTGTGAAAAAAAAATACCCTGAAGCCAGACAAAATGCAGACAATATAAAATTATTTGCAGATTTTCGGACGGATCATAATTTTGCTGCTTGTAATATCCGGATTTTTCATTTTGAGGACGAGGAGCCGGAGCAGTTCATTGCTGAATTCCTGATACGGATATTCCGCATGACAGGGGATGATTGTCTGAGCGATCTCCCCGTAATCGTCGAGCGGCGAGTTGGAGGCAATGAGGATGCGGTGCGAGCGGATTGTTTCGAGCACCTGCGGGTGAAAGAGAGTGAAGCAGTTCGGCAGAATCGGGCAGACAAGAACAAGCGCGTCGATGCCGTTTCCGTCGAGCCATTCGAGGAATGCGTTGTTGGAATATCCGCGCCGGACATGAAACACATTCTCTTTTCTGAACGGAATGCCCGCGTTTCTCAACGCTTCGCGATATCCGTTTTCGAGCTGGACACTGGAAAAAATATCTTCGCGTACGCGTACGATTCCCGGGTTGCTGCATCCCCTGGCGAGGAGTTCGCGCGTGAAGACGTAACCGGCGAACTGGTGATCCGGGACGACGGAGGAGAAGCAGCTGTTCTGCGGGGGAACGTCGAAGAGCACCAGCGGCGCGGTTTCGGGAAGCGATTCCAGGAACGACGGGTCGGCCCGGTAGATGCTCGGATAGAAGACGGTTCCGAAGCATTCCGCGAGGGAGCGTTCCGCCTGGCGGTTCATAGCGGTTTCATTTTCCATGCAGTAGAAATAGAATTGCACGGAATACCCGCCGTTTTTGGCTGCGTCCTGAAAGATGCGGAGCATATTGCGCCATTTTGCATTGGAACCTTCAGGCCAGACCACGCCAATGTTCTGCCGCGGACTCTGCGAGTCGAACGGGAGCATCTGTAAAGCGAAAACGGTTCCTCGTTTTTTGACCCTGCAGATTTTGTGTTCTTCTTCGAGTCTTCCGAGAGCAGCTCGAACGGTTTCCCTGCTGACATGGAATGCTTTTGCCATATCGGGTTCCGCGGGAAACCGTCCGTCGGAGCGTCCGTCGGCGCTTTCCATATACTGAGCGAGAAATTCCGCGATTTGGAGATATACGGGCAGAGCGGAGCGGCGTTTGATTTGTGCGTTCCGGAAAACCGCGAGTTGCTTTTCGATGATTTCGGTGTTAAGTCCCATGCTGAATTCCTCGGTTTTGGTGATACTGTAGCATCGGAAACCGGAAATCCAAGAGAAAAACGTCAGATAATTTCATTTTTCCGCTTGACATTTTTCAGAACGGGTATATATTACTTTCATCGAAACGGGGTATTAGCTCAGTTGGCTAGAGCACCACTCTGGCAGTGTGGGGGTCAGGAGTTCAAGTCTCCTAAACTCCATCAGACTCGTGAATCCATAAACCCGGATCAACATGTAGGAGTAGTTGTCTGTGACAACTTTGGCGACCTGAAACTGAAAAACAATTATTTTGAAATTTTGAATCCTGAAAAATATCTGCCGCTCAAAGTCGTCCAGCCGTCTGAAAAAAGGAAAATCATCGAGAAAGGCTCCGTGGTGAAAAAACATGAATGACCTTTTTTCGCGGGCAAAATGGATTTGGCCGGAAAACTCCCTTTATCTGGTCAACTGCTATGCCGGATTCCGCTATGATTTTGAATTGAAGGAGCCTCTTCCTGAGGCTCCGCTACATTTGACCGCGGATCAGTCCTATCGGCTTTGGATCAATGGGAAATATGTCTGTCGCGGACCCGTTCGCGGCCATCAGAAAAACTGGTTCTACGATACGGTCGATGCCGCTCCCTATCTGCGCAAAGGTTATAATTTTATCGCGGTCGAGGCTTTCAATCCGGGAATCAGTACCTTTTCCTATCATTTTGAGGACAAGGCGGGATTCTTCTGCGCAGCAAGCTGGGCGGACGGAACCCAAATCCTCAGCAGCCGCGATTCCTGGACAATGTTCCGTTTGATCGGCTATGCTTCCGAAATCGCCCGTTTAAGCGTCCAAATGAATTTTCAGGAAGACCTGGACCTAAATCACGACGACCGAAGCTGGATTTTTCGTGAAACGTATACGATCCCACCTCAGCCCAAGTGGGTCCGCAAAAGCGAAACGGCGTGGAACGCCCTACCGTATCTTCACTTGCGGAAACGCCAAATCCCCATGCTGGATGAGCATATCACATCTCCGAAATGCAGTCTGAAAGCCGGATGGGGTACGGAATCCTCCACCGGAAAGCGCGCCAGAAACATCTCATGGGATTTTGCAGAGGAGGAACTCCCATCCGTGGACTGGAAAGACGCACCTCTCTGGAAAAAAGAGGGAAACTCACTTTGCGGAACGATTCCCGAGGGAATATCCGGAAAGTTTTATGCCGTGACTCTCGATCTCGGCAGAGAGTGGCTCCCCGGAACCCCGGTATTCGATGTCTCCGGAGGCAATTCCGATACAGTCGTCGAACTGCATTATTATCACCATCTTCCAGACGGGATTGCGAGACTTCAGCCGCCGCCTGGAATCGGCAGTCTGCTGGCACTCGCCGCCCGGATCCGCCTGAACGGACCGAAGGTGCATCATGAATTTTATCAGATCATGGGAGTTCGGTTCGTGACCATTGTCGTCCGAGGAGAACATGATTCCCTGAATCTGAAACTCTCATGGCGATGCGCCGTCTATCCTTTGTCAATACGGGGCGCATGGGATTCCTCGGATGATGTTCTGAACGGGATCTGGCAAATTTCCCGGCATACCCAGCAGGTCTGTTCCATGGATGTCTTTGTGGATACGCCATGGCGGGAACAGTCCCAGTGGTGGGGTGATGCCAGAATTCAGGCGAAAAACACATATTGGCTTTCCGGAGATTCCCGGCTTCTCGAGCAGGGGCTTCATCTGATCGCGGAGCAGGAAGGCGCTCCGGACGGTTTGCTTTTCGCCAATGCCCCGACGACCCGTTCCGGCCCCATTCTTCCGGATTTCTGTCTCACCTGGATCGCCACTTTGTACGATCTTTATTTCCAAACGGGGAGAACCGATTTTCTGCCGGAATTCCTTCCTTATGCAGAGTCCATTTTGCAGTATTTTGAAAACATGCGCGGGGAAAACGGCGTGATCGGTTATGATGAGCGGTTCTGGCTCTTTGAAGACTGGGGCGATCTGCCGAAGAAACCGTATCCGGCATTTTTGAATCTCTGGCACTGCCATGTTCTGACCCTATGGCGGGAAGTACTTTCGCTCTGTGGAAAAAGCACGACGGCTGTCGAGTCAAAGATCGAGTCGGAAAAAACGCTTCTGCGCCGACTTTTTTACAATCCGGAACAACAGCTGATGATGCCGGTGGTGGATCGGGACGGAAAACAGCAAGGCATTCCAATCGTACACGATCAGGTCCTGGCTCTGATGCTGGATCTTGTTCCGGAAGCAAAGGAGAGTATGCTTGCAAAAAGGATCATTCCCTGTTTGAAAGATACTTTGCATGAGGGATCGCAGCCGGGAGCATTCTGGTCCACATATCTGCTGGATCTTGCGCAAGAACTGGATTTGCGGCAAGATGCCTTGAACTATATCCGTGCACATTGGCAGCACATGATCCCCACATCGACAACGTGGGAAGTCTTCGAGCGCGGCAACTATCCCGGTTGGAGCTATTCCCATGCATGGAGCGCGCATCCGCTGACTCACATCCCGGAACTTCTCTGCGGAATCGTTCAGCTGGAGCCAGGATGGAAGAAAATCCGTTTTTCTTCCCTGACGGATGCAGGAATTACTTCTGCATCGGTTTCCATTCCTGTTCCCATGGGAATTCTGAAAGCCGGATTTTGGAAAGAGAATGATGCCTTTGTCGGTTGGCTGGAGATCCCGGAGGGCATGACAGCGGAAGTTCATTCATCTTTCGGAGTTCAAAATCTGTCACATGGGAATTGGGAACTGCCGCTGTAAACTGTAGTGTATACGGAATTTTGAACTGGCCATCCAGTCCCGTCAAAATTCCGTTTTTTGTTTTTCCGCTGAAACAGATGGGAAACTCCATCGCAGGACAGTATGGTCAGAGTATTTTTCAAAACAGGCAGAAAATCAGTTTTTCTGTTCACGGCCGAGGGGTTGCCCCATCTGGATTTGAGATTGCCAGCGTGCTATGTTTTTTCCAACCCCGAACGAAAGGAGGATGGCATGGGACGTGAAGGACGAGATTATTGGGAGGCGCAACTGTCAGAATATTGGGACAGCGGTCTGACGATTCAAGAATACAGCGAACTGAAAGAACTTCCTTACGAAAGT
>CASFTV010000047.1 GCA_949297765.1 uncultured bacterium
GAAGACATCGACCTGCAGCATTTCGATTTTCCTATATGCCGTTTCACAGGCATTCGGCATCAGGGTGTCGTCGGAATCCAGAAACATGATATAGTGGCCCGTCGCTTTTTCCGCGGCTGTTTTCCGGGCGGAAAACAGCCCTCTGTTGCGATCGTGCCGGAGAATTGTGAAGCGGGAATCCCGGGCCGCATGTTGCTTCAGAATATCGGAAGAGCGGTCGGCAGATCCGTCGTCGACACAGATGATTTCGATCTCTTTCAACGTCTGATTTTCCGCAGAATTCAAACAGGCGTCCAGAGAGTCTTCCACATTATAGACCGGAATCAGAAGAGAGATTTTCGGACTTGACTCCTGATTCATGCAGACCATCCTTTCGAGAGCGTATCTGTCAGATTTGTCATGATCAGCGAGTACAAACTTTTCCAGTCGTAATGGAATGGAACCGGTGGAGTTTTCATTGGTCCGGCAATCCGGTCTTTCAGTTCATCTACCGTATTGACAAATGCAATCTGGGGCAGGTCTTTCAGCCAGGTGTTGTAAAACGATTCCAGCTTGTGGTTGTAATTGCGGAAAACCAGGCAGGGCGTCTGCGTAATTGCGGAAAAGATCATTCCGTGGAGACGGTCGGTCACTACAACTCCTGCTTTGCGGAATTCCATGAGTTTGGACTCCACAATATCTGCGCGTCCTCCAGCAGAGATCCAGGATTCGGAATGAACGGTGTCGGTCATGGAAACCGGAAGCCCGGTTTGATCCTTCAATGTCTGTTCCACAGCTTTTTTTTCCTTTTCAGTCAGGACGGACTCCACATCATTCCGCAGACAGCACAAGGCTGTATTCCGGCTGCATTCCCCGGGGAGTTCATTTCCGTAGAGAACCGGATCCGGAAACAGCGCCGCTTTCCTGTGGAAAGAGTGCTGTTTCAGCCATTCATAGCTCTGCTGTTCCCGGACCAGAAGAAGAAATTTCGGATGCGCATGATAGATGCAGATGGATTTTTCCCATTCGGCTCTTCCTCTTTCCGTATCGGAGAAAAAGATCGTCTGGGGAAGAGAGAGTATCGGATTGCGGGGAAAATTCAAAAGGACGGAGCGGCGGAATTGTTCGATGTCCGGATATTCATCTCCCATATTTCCTCCTCCGGGAAGAACAATCAGATCTTCGCCGGAGAGAAAATTCCGGAGCTCCCCCATCCAGCAGGTTGCATCTTCCTGAGAAATTTCACAGATGCGGATTCCCGGAAACAAATCCTGCAGAAGAGTTCGGGCTGACAGTGCAATGGCGCTGTCTCCGATATTGTTGTAGGAAGGTGTCCCGAAAAACCAGATTGCCGGTCTATGCCCGGCAGAGAAAACCGCCAGCATCTCCCGGAAGTTCTCCTCGCAGAGAGTCATCCTCTTTTGAAACGGAATTTCCTGGAGCGGCATGTGACGGAACAGAAAATCCAGAATTTTATTGGCCATTATTTTGCTCCTTTTCAAACGGTTTGAGCGTTTTCCCGGGAAAAAAATTCTCCTGAAGACGATTGCGGAGACCTTGCCAGTCTTTTTCCCGGATCAGGAAAATCAGGTTCCTGCGTTTGCGGGAAAAAGCTGCGCGGATTCGGGATAACGATTCCCTCCCGTCAATCCACATCCTCCGGAAAACAGAAAAACGCGGATTGGAATCCTGCAGCTTGGATGAAAAAAACTGCTTCATGCACGGAGTCAGCCATTCTCCCCGGGCGGTTTTCCGATTCCTCATATCTGCATAGGTTAAAGGGGTCCGGTCCGGAATGACTCCGAAGGTCAGAAACGCATGGCTGTTGTAACAATGGGGCATGGCGCAGTGATGTCCCACCGCACGGAACTGGATCTTTTCCTCCGGATGAGCAAAAATGTTCTGCAGAACCGGCTGACCATAGCAGGCTGAAAATTCGCCGGTCCCAAGATTCAGGATTCCGGACCATTCCCCCGCATAGCAGAAGTTTTTTTCCTTTTGTCCCCATGTGCTTATTTTGAAGGTAAGCATCCTGGATTGGAACCCTGACCATCGTCGTTCAAATTCCTGCATGGAATAGTCCGATGCAAGCGGAATGATTCCGTATTCTTTCCGCGGGATGGAAACATGCGGCAGAGCTCCCGCGTATTCCATCGCTTCCTTCTTGATCGCTTCGATATGGGGAACATATTTGTCGTCCCCGATGATTTCCAGAGAAACGGAGATTCCATTTTTCCGGAGCATGTTGAAATTCCGGAAAAAAATCTCTGTGAGGCGATGCGTATGCAGTTCCAGATAATGGTAGGAAAATTTAACAAAAAGACGGTCCCTGCAGGATTCCGGAAATTTCAGAATCTCTTTGAACCTGTCTGTCATGGTCCCGTTCGTGATGATGTTGACAAAGTGTCCTCTTTTCAAAATGCTGTGAATGATCGGAATGATGTCTGCCGGATACAGCGTCTCTCCGTCGCCACAGAGATTGAAGCAGCATATTCCCCCGAGACGATCCTGAGAAAGGGCAGAATAAACCTCTTCAGCCGAATAATGAAAGACTTCTCCCTCTTTCCGGACGGTATGCTGAGTCACATAACAATAGGAACATTTCAGATTGCAGGAGAATACCGGAACAAAACAGTCAAAAAAACGTTTAATCTTACTCATGGGCATCTCCTTCCAGAATTTCCAGGGGGCCGAGATTGATATTTCCCCACCATGTATTTCTCCATTCGCATCCATGATTGTAACCGGGGGCGGCTTCCACTTTGAAGTGAAACATGTTGAACAGAAGGTCTTCATCCTGCTGTTCTTTGGAAAGAGTCAGAGTGTAGAGCAGAAGGCTCAATGTATAGTTCCCCGGAACCAGTCTGGAAATATCCGCAGCAAATGCAAATGAGTGAATCCCCGTTTGGGTCAGGCAAAGGGTTTTTTCTGTACACATCATTGTGACAGGTGCATGATCCGCCTCATTCCGGATTACTAGATGAAATAAAATATCGGGAACCGGTACCCGACAGTTCAGTCCGAGTTTGAAGTGCATCGTTTCCCCTGTTGCAAAGACGGGAGCCGATTTTCCCGGCACTGTGAATCGTTCAAAAACCACGTTGGATCTCAGGGTCTCCGGGCGTGGCCGGGGAAGATGTCCCAATTCCGTTTGACAGGAGGAGAGTGCGTCCTGGAAGGAGGCTTCATACTCCTGGATGGCGTTGTCTACATTTGAATCGGTTCGCAGGATCCCCTGATCCAGCACAAGTCCCCGGTTGCATAAGGCTGCAATCGCTCCCATATTGTGGCTGACAAACAGGATCGTCCTCCCCTCGTTCTTCGAAATCTCGTCCATCTTCCCGAGGCATTTCTTCTGAAACTCCATGTCGCCGACCGCAAGAACTTCATCCACCAGAAGAATCTCCGGCTCCAGATGCGCCGCCACCGCAAACGCAAGACGCACATACATCCCGCTCGAATACCGCTTCACCGGCGTATCCAGAAACTTCTCCACCCCGGAAAAGTCCACAATCTCGTCAAATTTCCTCCGGATCTCCGCCCGCTTCATCCCGAGGATCGAGCCGTTCAGATAGATGTTCTCCCGTCCGGTCAGCTCCGGATGAAATCCCGTCCCGACCTCCAGAAGACTTGCCACCCGCCCCCGGAGTGTGATCCTGCCCGCATCCGGCTCCGTAATCCGGCTGAGAAGTTTCAGAAGCGTCGATTTCCCCGCCCCGTTGCGTCCGATGATCCCGACCCGGTCTCCCGCATTCACTTCAAAGGAAACATCATCCAGCGCCTTGAAAAGCTCCGTTGTGGTTTTCCGGCCTCCTTCCCGGATCGGGTGCAGAAGCATCCGGAATAGCCGTCTTCCCGATTCCGTCAGTGTCCCGGAAAGCGTCGAATAGGGATCCTTCCGGTCGTGCCGGATCGTATAGTATTTGCCGAGATGCTCCACTTGAAGAATCGGTTCAGACATCTTCTTCCTCCCTTCTCACCCGGGAAGCAGACGGTTGCGCAGACCGGTCAGAAGCGCGAATCCGGGCGGAAAATACAGAAACAGCGGCGCCCGGATTTTGTCGAACGGATGCAGATCCCTGTAATGTTTCCAGCCGATTTCCCGAATCAGCTCCGCAATCTCTTTCCCATAGCCCCGCTTCAGCTCGCGCGAAAGACGCCGGTAATGCACAAAGGCATGAAACAGACGGTTTGCAAGAAACGCCGTTTTCAGTTCTTCCGTCATCATGCCGCGCTGCTCCGCATACCGCACCGCACTGTCGATTTCCGCTTCCATGCAGTGCAGTTTCTCCTGCGATTTCATCGACGAGGCGGGATTGTCGATCCGATAGCGGTAGAACGGTTTCGCCGTCAGACGGAAACTCTTTACACTGAGCAGGACCTTGAAGTAGAACCCGAGATCCTGAAACGAGGCCCCCGGCGTGGGATTGAATCGGATGCCGTTCTCCTCCAGAAAACTCTTCCGGTATACGGCGCTCCAGTGGCCGATCGGCGGAACCGACGCCAGAAGGCGGCGTCCGTCTCCTGCGTTCAGATCCCGGTTGTAAAGATCTGGCCGGCGGGCGGTGCGGACCGGATATACCCCTTTTGCGTCAAAACAGAGAAAATCACTTTTTACCATGTCATAATTCCCGGATTCCGCAAGTTCCAGAATCCGCGTGTAGGCATCGGGCAGCAGACAGTCGTCGCTCTCAAGAAAGGCGACATATCTGCCGTTTGCAAGTTCCAGCCCGCGGTTCATCGTGTCGCCATATCCGCTGTTCGGCTTTCGCACCAGACGGATTCTGGGATCCTGTTTTGCGCAGGCTTCCGCAATGGCCGGACTCGAATCGACGGATCCGTCGTCCAGAACAAGAATTTCCAGCGCGTCATCTTTCTGCATTGAAACGGAGGCCAGGCACTCTGCCAGATGCCGTTCTCCGTTGCAGACAGGAAGAATTACCGTAAGAGCTGTTTCCATGCGCAAAACCTTGTCTTTTCAGTCGTCTCCCGGTTTTCCGTCCGCGTATCCGCCGCCTGTCCGGAGATTTCGGGAATCCGGCTGTTTCCGCCTCAAACTTTCCTATAAAATAACCCGTTCCCCAGTAAAAACAAGCAGGGTTTCCAAGTTTGAACGGAAAATGTTGTTCCGGGATCTGCGCCGGGAGGGGAATGTCAGCGTCCCTTGTACCACTTCGGGACGCCTTCGGAACGGAGTTTCGCCACATGGCTGACCCGGTCCTGGAGGATCTCTTCGCGGCTCCAGCGCAGAAGCGGATCCCGGTACGGTGTCCCGGCGGTGGAACGGGTCGCGATCAGAACTTCCTTCTCCGACAGCGGCGGGAGAAACGGCGGTGTGTCGAGCGCCGCGACCGTCCCGCCTCTGCGCCGTCCGAACGGCTTCGATTCATACAGATGAAATCCAAGCTCCAGAAGCGCTCCTTTGAACGGATACGCTCCGCAGTACGAAGCAAGCAGTCCGTCGCTTTTCATCCGGTCCCGGAGACGGGAGAGAAAGTCGACCGTCCAGAGTTCCGGGTTCGCTGCCGGCGTGAATCCGTCGAGAAAAACATAGTCGTAATGCGCAGAGAGAAGACGGATTGAATCGCGCGCATCGCCGGTCATCAGCTCCACCCGCGCGGAGGACGATTCATAAATTCCCTCTTCCGCCAGCGCGCGGACGATCTCCACTCCTTTTCGTTCCGGCAGACGGAGTGCGGCATTGAGCACTGCCGGATCCGACTCCAGCGTGGTGATGTACAGCTTCGCCTTTCCCCCGATCTCCTCCGCCAGGGCCACCGCCGCGCAGACATTGAATCCCATTCCGAATCCGACATCCAGAATGGATGCGTTTTTCCCGCTCCTCAGCTTTTCCGCGATTCCGCAGGGCTGCAGATATTTCCGGATCGACTCCTCCCAGGCCCCCGCCGTGCTGTGAAAGTGCTGGCGGTAGCGCGGATGGTAAAATGTATAGGATCCGTCTTCCGTCCGCACGGCCTTCATGCAGTCCGGCGAGATCTCTCCGGAGGCAAACATTGTCAGGAACATGTCGGTGAACGCGGATTTTGTCATCCACCAGTCCGGTGCGACGATCTCTTCCCGCGGTGCGTCGGCGCAGAGCCGCATGACCACCCAGCCTTCCGGAAGCTCCTGCAGAAAATGTGCCAGTTCGACCGCGTATTCGTATTCGTTCATCGGGAGGACCTCTCCGCTGCGGAACATCCGCTCAAGCGCGCTTCCCTTCAGAACGAGAAGATTGTGGACCTTGACTCCGGAAAATGGAAGCGCCGCAAGTTTGCGGGCGGTCCTCCGATAGTCGCCGCTGTCCTCTCCGGGGAGTCCGAGAATGACATGGGCGGCACTCTTGATTCCCCGCTCGTGAAGACGTGTCACGGCATCCCGCACCGCGTCGAAATGGTGTCCGCGGTTGATGAGGTCCAGCGTGTCGTTGTTCGCCGTCTGAACGCCGAGTTCCACCCAGACGTCGTACTTCTCCGTCAGTTCGGCGATCACCTCCACCGTTTCCGGAGGGAGACAGTCGGGACGGGTCGCGATGATGACCGTGTTGAACGGCGCCAGTGCAAGGACTTTCCGGTAAAGCTCCCGCAGCACCGCGGCCGGTGCATGGGTCGATGTGAACGCCTGAAAGTAGGCCGCGTACGGAGGTCCCGCATGGTAGCGTGTCCGGACATAGTCGATTCCGCGTTTCACCTGCTCTTCCGGCGTCATATCTGCGTGAAGGTGTCTGGCCCGGCTTCCGTCGGGTGTGCAGAAGACGCAGCCGCCGCGCCCGTCCGCGCCGCGATGCGGACAGGAGAGTCCGAGATCCACCGGAATCCGCTGGACTGCGGTTCCCCACCGTTCGAGAAAATAATCTTTCAGCGTCCGGATCGTCTTCATCGGAGAGGCAGCAGCGGGGTGTAGGAGTGAAGAGTCCGGATCGCTTCCGCCGCGCCTTTTTCCGCCCGGAACACCGCTGTTCCCGCAACAAGAATCGAAGCCCCCGCCCGGATGATCTCCGGCGCTGTTTTTGCGTCGATGCCTCCGTCGACTTGAATCCGGCAGGCGGGATTGTGCGTCCGGAGCAGGGTGTGCAGTTCCGCAACCTTCGGAATCATGTCCGCCATGAAAGACTGTCCGCCGAAGCCCGGTTCGACCGTCATGACAAGCACCATGTCGATCTCCTTCAGATACGGGAACACCGCTTCCGCCGGCGTCTTCGGCTTGATGGAGATTCCCACCGAGCAGCCCAGCTCCCGGAGAGCGCGGATCATCTCCGAAGGAGGATCCTCGGATTCCAGGTGAAAGGTCAGCAGATCGGCGCCCGCCTCTGCGAACGCCTTCGCGTACCGGAGCGGACGGGAGATCATCAGGTGTGTGTCGAACAGCAGCTTCGAGTGCCGGCGCAGCGATTTCACCACCGGGGGGCCGAACGTGATGTTCGGGACAAAGTGACCGTCCATGACATCCAGATGGATCATGTCGCATCCGGCCTCCTCCACCATGCGGACGTCCGCCGCCAGATTCGAAAAATCCGCCGACAGAATGGACGGCGAAACCAGAATCCGGTCCGCCGGCAGCTCTTTGAGTTGTTGTTTCATCGTCTCTCCGGGGTTCTCGGGTTTAAGCGGTCCGCTTTCGGGCGGAAACCGCGTCATTTCGAATTTCCGTAAGGATACGGCAGAAACTGCAGATCCCGGCGGTTGCGGAGAAGGCAGTTGCCGATCGTGTAGATGTATCGGAAACTGTCCGTCGCCACCGCGCAGGAGAACAGCATGGAGGCCACCATCGACAGCAGCTCCTCCGTCTCCCAGACATGAATTCTCGGCTCGGGATTCTTCAGCGTTCCCCACTGGTGCGACGGCGAATAGAGAATTCCGTCATGCAGAATCACAAACTCCCCCTGAAAGCGCACAATATCCAGCGGAATGCCGTGGTGTTCCCCCAGCAGCTTGAGAATGATGCAGATCATGAAATCGCAGGCGCAGCCGTCTTCGAGAATCGTTCCGAGGCAGATCATGTCGGCATTCATATCCTCGGGAAATCCCGGCGGACAGGTGAGCTTGGTCCGGAAATACTCCAGAAGTTTCCCGAGTGTGGTGCAGCTGCGGCGGTCGGAATCCGCGAGAAACTCTTTCCACTGCACCATGACTTCCGCGCGGGTGTCGTTGTCAAACCAGAGCAGATGCAGCCGGACAATCCCTTCCAGAAGCGAGAGTTCCCCGTGGTCCAGAGCGTCCGCCAGCACCCGGCGGCTCCGCCGTTTGATGATCGCGGACTGCATCTGATGGATTCTCCGGCGCAGTTTCGCATCGGAGGTCTCCTGCAGCGAGCGGAGAATGCGTTCCAGACGCGGATCGTCCTGCTGAAGCAGTTCCGCCATCGCGATGCAGGCGGACTGTTCATTGTCGTCGTCCAGCAGTTTCAGAAGATGTTTGAAATCGTCGGGCATGGCGGCTCACTGCTTTTCCGGGAAGAGTCCCTTGAGTGCGTCGGAGGCGATCTTCTTGACCTCCTGCGAAAAATCCGCCTTGAGGATCCAGCGCAGAAATTCAGGATTTTCGACGGCAATCGTCCGCAGGGACTGTCCCGCGTTGCGTCCGAATCCCACCACGACCTCGCCGCCGCGCCATTTGAAGCGGCCGTCCGGATCGACGGCGTCGGGAATTTTCGGCGTGCAGAGTTCATGGATGGTGTCCAGATCGGGTGAAAAAACGGTGTCTTCCGGCATCTCTTCGGCGCTCCAGCGGGAGTATTTTTCGATCTCCGCTTCAAACACTTCAAGGGATGCCAGGGTATCGGCCTCCGCGGAATGGGCGTCGTCGAGATTTTTCCCGCAGAATTTTTTGTATGCCGCCTTGAGGGTCCGCGGTTCCATTTTGCAGTAGAGATAGTAGGCGTCCACGATCCGGCGAGTCTTCGGGTCGAACTCCAGTCCTGCGCGCTGGAACTCTTTCACCAGAACGGGAACGTCGAATTTGACGATGTTGTATCCTCCGAGGTCGCAGTCTTCCAGATAGATGTACAGGCTCTGGGCAATCTGGCGGAAGGTCGGTTCATTCCGCACGTCCTCGTCGTAGATCCCGTGGATTGCGGAGGCCTCTTCCGGAATGTGCATTTCGGGATTGAGGCGGCGCGTTTTGCACTCCCGTTTCCCGTCGGGATGCAGTTTGACCACGGAAATTTCCACAATCCGGTCGGTCAGCATATTGGTTCCGGTGGTTTCGAGATCGAAAAACACCAGCGGTCTCTCTTTGATGATGGAAAGCATGGGTCTGTTCTCCTTGCAGGTCCGGGAATGGAAATCGCGCGTTTTTCCCGGACATGTTATGTTTCGCGGATACTATACATCCGGGAAGGCGAATAAGCAATCCCGTTTTCAGGATTTTCCCGGAGAGGGGGCCGGGTGGAACGCGTTCTTCCGTTTCCGGCCGCCTGTTTGCAAAACGGCAGTTCGCGTGCTACATTACTCATTTATAAGCTATTTGGGAGGAGAGCGATGCCGGAACTCAAATTTATCAGGAATTTTTCGATCATTGCCCATATTGATCACGGGAAGTCCACGCTTGCCGACCGGCTTCTCGAAGCGACCGGAACCATTGAAAAACGCGATCTCACCCACGATCAGCTTCTCGACGCCATGGATCTGGAGCAGGAGCGCGGAATCACGATCAAGGCCCACCCGGTCCGGATGCTCTACAAGGCGTCCGACAACGTGGAGTATGAACTGAACTTGATCGACACTCCGGGACATGTGGACTTCGCCTACGAGGTCAGCCGCTCGCTTGCCGCCTGCGAAGGGGCGCTGCTCGTGATCGACGCCACGCAGGGCGTTCAGGCGCAGACCTTCGCCAATGTCAACCTCGCGATGCGTCATAATCTGCACATCATCCCGGTCATCAACAAGATTGATCTTCCCGCCGCAAACGTGGATTTGTGCCTGGAGCAGATGGAGGAGATCCTCGCCATCCCGCGCGAGGAGGCGATCGCGGTCTCCGCCAAGGAGGGAACGGGAATTCCCGAGGTGCTGGAGGCGATTGTCAAATTCATTCCGCCGCCGAAACCGGTTGCCATGCCGGGAACCAGCGCTCTGATCTTCGACTCCGTCTATGACGCCTACCGGGGAGTCGTGACCTATCTGCGCGTGTTCAACGGATCGTTCCGGCGCGGCGACCGGATGCGGCTGCTCAGCACCGGGCTGGAAAGCGAAATCAAGGAGGTCGGCGTGTTCAAACCGTCGATGGCGGCGACGGATGTCCTTTCGTCCGGCTCGGTCGGGTACATCATCCCGAACATCAAAAGCCCGACCGACACCCGGATCGGCGACACCGTCACGGAGGTCAAGGATCCCTGCGCGGAACCGCTCCCCGGATTCCAGGAAATCAAGCCGATGGTCTTCAGCGGAATCTATCCGATCGACACCGCCGATTACGACCAGCTCCGCTTCAGCATGGCAAAACTCCAGCTCAACGACGCCGCTTTCACCTATCAGGCGGAGACCTCCGCCGCTCTCGGATTCGGCTTCCGCTGCGGCTTCCTCGGCCTGCTCCACATGGAGATCATTCAGGAACGCCTGCGCCGCGAATACAATATGGACATCATCGCCACCTATCCGAGCGTGATCTATCATGTCTATCTCACCAACGGCACCATGCTGGAGGTGGACAACCCCGTGCATCTTCCCGATCCGGCGGAAATCGACCGGATCGAGGAACCGCTGATCTCCGCGCACATCATGGCGCCCAACACCTACATCGGCGACATCATGAACCTCGTGATGCAGAAACGCGGATTCTGTACCCAGACCGACAGCGTCGACGGCTCCCATGTGATGATTACCGCCACCATCCCGATGCACGAAATCCTGATCGACTTCCATGACAAGCTCAAATCCATCACCCGCGGCTACGGAAGCATGGATTATGAACACGCCGGATACCGCGCCGACAAACTTGTCAAGCTCGACATCCTCGTCAACGGCGATCCGGTGGACGCGTTCGCAACGATTGTCCACGCCGATTTCGCCTACTCCCGCGGACGCATGCTGGCGGAGAAGCTCGCCGATGTCATTCCCCCGCACATGTTCCAGGTCGCGATTCAGGCCGCCGTGGGCGGAAAGGTCATCGCCCGCGAAACGGTCCGCGCACTCCGTAAAAACGTGCTCGCCAAATGCTACGGCGGCGACATCACACGGAAACGCAAGCTCCTGGAAAAACAGAAAGAGGGAAAAAAGCGGATGAAACAGATCGGCAAAGTGAACATCCCGCAGGAGGCATTTGTCGAAGTTCTGAAGTCCGGCGGGGAGTAACCCGCGGAGGAAAGGTGCACTGATGATTTCGTATTTCAAGCTCCGGAAACAGCGCAAGACGTTCAAAGAGGTGCGTCTTGCGGCGAAGCGCCGTCTGATCTCCGACGACGACATCCTCTCCGACGAGAAGAAAACCGCGCTGAACACCATTCTCGCGGACGCCGCTTCCGTGGACCGCTCCGACGCCGCGGCAATGGACTCCTTTGTCCGCACCCGCTCCTCCCTTCTGGAGAAGCTCGCCGATGTGCATGGCAACAAACGCAAACTGCGGAATTTCCTGGATGTGCTTGCGGTTGCATTCGCTGTGGCGTTCGGGATCCGCGCGCTCTATCTCCAGCCGTTCAAGATTCCGACCAGCAGCATGCAGCCGACCCTGTTCGGCATCCACTATGTGGATCGAAAAGGGCTGGAGGAGCATAACGGACCGCTGGCCGGACTGCTGAAAATCCCGTATCTTTCCGTGCGGAAGGCGTATGCGGAGATCGGGGAGGACGGGGAGTTCCAGGCGTACCGGCCGCTGAGAAAGTTCGGGCTGTTCGATGAGACGGAACTTCAGATCGGCGACCGGACGTATACGCTTCCGGGAACGATTTATCAGGTTGCCCGGTATCTGGATCTGGAACGCCGGCGGAATTTCACGAAGGGCGAGGTCCCGGCGGACGGCTGGCTTGCCACAGGGGATCATCTGTTCGTGGACCGGGTGTCGATTCACTATCTTCCGCCGCGGCGCGGCGACGTGATCGTCTTTACGACGGAGAACATTAAATCGCCCACGCAGCCGCTGGCGGGATTCTACTACATCAAACGTCTGGTCGGTCTTCCGGGCGACACGCTGAAAATCAAGGGCCGCATGCTCTACATCAAGCCGAAGGGTGCGGCGGAATTCCGGCCCGCAACGGATTTTTCCGATAAATTCAAGCGTCTCTATTCGATGGAGGGCGGCTATCAGGGACACATGGCGTCTGAGCTGCTGGCGCCCGGTCTGGAACTCGTGGTGCCGGAGAATATGTATTTTGCGCTCGGCGACAACACGTCGAACAGTCTGGACGGCCGCAACTGGGGATTCATTCCCCGCAGAAACATGATCGGCCGCGCGCTGAATATTTTCTGGCCGCTCTCCCGCCGCTGGGGTCTGGTCGACACCAAACCCGCTCTGAGCGGGAAAACTCTCCTGCCCGATTCCATGGGCTGGCAGTAAAAACTTTTCGGAGGATCTCCCGATGGACGGAGCAAATGCAATTTTCCTGATCCGGTGCATGGACCGGAAAGGACTTGTGGCGGGAATTACCAATTTCTTCTATGAGAGGGGACTCAATATCGTGAACTGTCAGCAGTACACGGATATGATGAGCGGACAGTATTTCATGCGTCTGAAACTGGATCTTGCCGGCCTTGCCTGCTCCCGGAGCGAACTGGAGCGGAATCTCTCGAATTTCGGAGAACCGATGAAGCTGGAATGGTCGGTCTTCTATTCGGATTACATGCCGCGGATGGCGGTTCTGGTCTCGAAGGCCTCCCACTGCCTGTACGATCTGCTGGTGAAGCAGAGAGAGGGGACACTGCGGTGCGAAATTCCGCTGATCGTTTCCAACCATCCGGATCTGGAGTATGTTGCTCAGCAGTTCCGGATTCCCTACTTCTGTGTTCCGGTCCGGGGGGAGAGCAAGGCCGAGACGGAGCCGAAAATCATGGAACTGCTGAAGGCCCATCATGTTGATCTGGTGGTTCTGGCCCGTTACATGCAGGTGGTCTCGCCGGAATTCATTGCGCTGTACAACAACCGGATGATTAATATTCATCATGCGTTCCTGCCCGCGTTTCAGGGGGCGAATCCGTATCTGCGCGCCTTCCAGCGCGGCGTGAAGATGATCGGGGCAACCGCCCATTATGTGACCGAGGATCTGGACGAGGGGCCGATTATCGAACAGGATGTGGTGCGAGTGACCCATGAATACGGACCGGAGGATCTTTCCCGGATCGGACGCGATGTCGAAATGATGGTCCTTTCCCGGGCGGTGAAGGCCCATCTGGAAAGCCGGATCATCGTCCACGAGAACCGGACCGTGGTGTTTACCGGAGGCGCCGGCGCATAATTCCTGTTTCCGGAGAGGGATCAGTTTCCGCGGAAGGTCACGCCGGGACCGCGGACGGTGCTTCGTCCGCAGTTGTTTTCCAGCCGGAGAACAACCGGAACGGCGGTGTCGATCCCGTGCGCATGCGTGATGATCCCGATGAGTTTTCCCTCCTGCCGGAGTCCCGCAAGCTGTTCCAGCGCATGCTGAAGGGTCTCTTCGTCGAGCGTGCCGAAGCCCTCGTCGAGAAAGAGGGTGTCGATGCGCACCCGGCTCCGCGCCATCCGGGAGAGCGCAAGCGCAAGAGATAAACTCACAAGAAAGGTTTCCCCGCCCGAAAGATTGCGGGTCGAACGGATTTCGCCGCCCCGGTAGTGATCCTCGATGTTGAATTCCAGCCCGTTCCCCGGCGCGGCGGCAAGAGAGAAATGATCGGTGAATTTTTCCAGCTGCTCATTGGCCAGTCCGATCAGCGTTTCGAAGGTCAGACTCTGGACGAACAGACGGTATTTTTTCCCGTCCGCCGATCCGATCAGGTCATCCAGCATTTCCCATTGGCGGCAGAGGGTCCGCTGTTGTTCAATCTGCTTCATCAGTTCGGAGGAGCGTTTCAGGTTTTCCGCGTTCCGTTCCAGCACGGCGGAGTTCTCGCCGATTGTGGAGAGAAGATCCTGCCGCTGCCGGTCAAGACCTTGAAGTTCCGTCTCCATCACGGCGGTATCGGCGGGAAGGGCGACTCCATGTCCGTCGAGAAATTCCCGTGCCTGCCGCGTGCGCTCCTCCGATTCCCGGAGACTGGTCTGCAGCGATCCCGATTTCACCCGGAGTTCCTGAAGCATCGTTTCCGCGGAACGGAGTGCGTTCTGTGCCGCTTTCAGGGTTTCTCCGGCCTTTTTTTCTTCGTCTTCCGGGTGTTTTTCTCCGAAGAGCGCCTTCCGTTCTCCGGAGAGGGTTTCAAGAACGGCGGACTGTTCGTCCAGAGCGCTCCTCCGGTGTTGCTGTTCCGAGGCGAGGGCGGCGGCCTGTTCCTTTGCGGTCCGGATTTCCGCTGCGAGACGGATCTGGTCCGTTTCCATCGCCTTCTGGTCCGCCGCCAGACGTTCGTAGGAGGCGTGGCGTTCCTTCAGCTGTGCGGGGAGCTTCGCCGGAGAAAGATTCGCGGCATATTCGAAATTCTTCAGGCGGTCTGCAAGCGAGGCGTGGAGATCGGCTTCGCGTCCGGCTTTTTCCGTCCGCATCCGTTCCGCAAGTTCGCGGCGGGTCCGAAGTTCCGTCAGGAGACGGTTGCCGGATTCAAGTTCGGCGGTCAGTTCCCGCAGGCGTGTTCCGGCGTCTTCCCGGAATTGCTTCGCCTGATCGCGGTCGCGGACGGCGCTTTCAATCATAGCCCCGACCGCAGTCAGACGGTTCAGGGCCTGTTCCGCTTCCCGGAGACGCGGGATCACATCCTCCCGTGTTCCGGAGAGGGAGGTTTCCAGTCCGGCAAGCGTTTCCTCCGTTTGACGGGCGGCCTTCTCCTCCGTCTCAAGCTGGATCTCATGACGGGAGAGCGCATTCCGAAGCGAGAGAATTTCGGCTTCCGTCTGTTTGAGCGCCTTCCGGCAGGCCGGGAGTTCTCCGTCCGGAATTCGTTCCGGAACCCGCTCCGCATAAGGGTGATGGAGCGATCCGCAGAGCGGGCAGGGCGTATTCTCCTCCAGGGTCCGGCGGAGCTGTTCCAGATCTGCGATCCGTGCCTGTTGCAACTCCTGGCGTTCCAGAAGGGCAATCTGCTGTTCCTGCGCAGTTTTCAGAGCGTTCTTTGTCTCAAGGAGAGAGTGCGTATTCTCACGCTCCTTCAGGATTCGTTCCCGGAGTTTCCCGGACTCCCGGATCCGTTCCCGGAGTTCCGCCGCTTCGTTGTGGCGGCGGAGCTGTTCTTCCAGATTGCGCGCGTCTCCGGCAAGACGTTCTTTTCCTGCGAAGAATTCCGGAATGGTTTTTCCGTCGAGAAGCATGTTCAGGAGATCCTGCTGTTTTTCCAGGGCGGTTTCGGCCTCCTGAACGGTCCGCTCCTGCCGGCTGAGAGTTTCCCGGAGTCCCGCAAGATTCGTTTCCCGGACGGAAAACTCCTGTTCCAGAGAGCGGATTCCTGCATCCAGATCCTTCCGCTCGCGTTCGAGTGCCGCAAGTTCGCCGCAGAGGAGTTCAACGGAAGGAATGAGGGCGCCGAGACCGGCATCGGCGGAGCGCTGCTGCAGCTCGCTTCCGATCGCGCCGAGCCGGATCTGAGTCTGCTGAAAACGAGTCTCTTTTTCGCGGAGAAGGCCGTTCAGGTTCTTCCGGCGCTGTTCATATTCGTCGAATTCTTTTCCGGCGCGGCTCATGGTGTCGTTCAGGACGGCGGCACGGGTATCCAGCTCCCGGACTTTCCGGAGGAGCGGAACAAGGAGAATCTGTTCGGCTTCGGCATGCTGTTTTTCGCGTTCCGCTTCCGCACGGTGTTCTTCCGCTTCGGCGAGTTCGCGCCGGAGTTCCGCAGCGGCGGTCTCCAGCGAGGCGCGGACCGCGGTTTCCTGCTGAAGAGCTTTTGCGGTCCGGAGGATTTCCGCTCCGGCGTCATACCGTTCCTTGATGGATTGCACTGCGGCTCGATGCGTCCGGATCCGATCCCGGAGTTCCTGAAGACGTTCTTCGGAGAGAAGTTCAAGCCCTGCGCAGGAACGTTCCAGTTCTTCCAGCTCAAGATTCCGGTTCCGTGTGAGTTCGTGCGCCTTCCGGGAGATTTCCGCATAGATTCCGGTTCCGGTGATCCGTTCCAGAAGCGGGGAGCGTTCGTCGGGCGAGGCGCGCAGAAAATCGGCAAACTGTCCCTGCGGAAGAATCATCGCCCGCGAAAAATGGGAGAAGTCCATGCCGGTGAGAGTGCGGATGCGTTCCCGGGTCTCCTCCAGCCCCGATGAGAGAATCCGGCCCTCTCCGCTCTCTCCGGAAAGTTCGGAAAGAAGATGCTGCGCCTTCTGGAGATTGCCGGTCCGCGCCGCCCGGTGCTGCGACCAGCGGGCAAGATAGCGTCCGTCGGCATTCGAAAAAAGGACCTCGGCAAAACACTCTTTTTCGCCGCGGGTCATGATCTCATTGTCGTTCTGGTTCACCTTGTCGAGACGCGATGTGCGTCCGTAGAGCGCGAGCCGGACCGCGTCGAAAATAGTCGATTTCCCGGATCCGACCGGTCCCGAGAGCGCAAAAATTCCCGCATCGGCAAACAGCGGCCCCGTGAGATCAATCTCCCACTCCCCCGCCAGCGACGCCAGATTCCTGAAGCGGATCTTTTCTATTTTCATTTCGGCCGGTAAACTTTCTGCATTCCGCGTTCCAGAAGCGCTTCAAACCCTCCTGTGAGTGAAAAGCGCTGTTTCAGTTTTTCGAGATCCTCCCGGTTCCGGCAGACGATCAGGCACTCCGGCGGCAGCCGCATCACCTTCCCGAAATCCGGCCGGTCGTACAGCACGCACTCCTCCGGGACCCCCTGATTCAGAAGAAGAATCCGCAGCGACGGCGGATCGGCGTCGAAGTCGATGAACACCGCTCCTCCCGGCGGAAGATTCTTCCGGATCGTTTCCGCCGCGGCCGCCGGAACAAACTCCTCCGACACCGGATAGGAACAGAGCAGATCGTCCGATCCCGGCGGGCCGAACAGAAGACGCGACGCCGGCCCCGTTGCGCTCGGAACAACCAGAATCCACACCAGTCCCCCCGTCAGAAGAATCGTTTTTCCCGTCCGTCCCGCCGCCCGGAGTTCCTCTTTCAGGAGAAGTGCGATCTGAATGGTCCAGATCCCGAAAAACGGAAAGAAGATCCGCGGAAACGGCGGAACCTTCGCCATCGCCAGATATCCGAGCGGCAGTGCAAACACCAGAACAGCTGCCGCAAGACGAATCCGCGTTCCTGCCGATCTCCTCCACAGCCGGATTCCTCCCGCCGCGGCCGCCGGAAGAAGCGGAAGAAACACAAACGCAAACGAACCGTAAAGATTCCAGTACGCGCTTCCGTATCCGGTCCATCCCTCCCGCAGGCGGGAAGCCTCGACGAGTTTCCCGAAGATGTGCGCATAGAAAAGCGGTACGCTGAGCACAGGAATCCCCGCCAGAAGCATCCACTGCATCCGTTTTCCCCTCCTCCGGAGGTACGGAAGGAAAAACAGCGCCCCTCCCAGCAGGGCGAACAGCGCCGTCGGCATCACGCCGACCGCCAGAAGCGAGCACAGCAGATAGAGAAATCCGAATCCGCTGAACATTTTCCGGCGCATCCACATTTCCGCGGCAGAAAACGCCGCAACGCAGAACAGCAGAGCCGCTCCATAACCGCGCAGTGCCGTTGAAAACAGGGTCATCGGCCCCGAGACCGCCAGGAGAAGCGTGCAGAGCGTTCCCGGGAGGATTCCGCATCTGCGGATGGTTTCCCGTCCCAGCAGCCACAGCGCCGCGCTCCCGATCAGCAGCGAGAGAAGGCGGAGAAGCAGAATCCAGTTCCGGATCAGTTCCCGTCCCGCACTCTCCCAGACGGAGAGCAGCATCGTGTAGACAATGTGATTGTTCGGAATCGGATAGGTGAACGGAATCCGGGAAAAGCCGACGGTCAGCCATCCGAGCGTCAGCACCTCGTCGAACCACGGCGGACGGGTCAGATACGGGATCGACGCCAGACAGAGAAGCAGAAGTGCAAACAGTGGAATGAGTCCCTTCCGGCGGATCGGGAGTTCTGCGCGGTCAGTCGGTTTCATTTTTCCAGAATACCCGGTCGATTTCCGTGAGGGCGTCCGCCTCCTTCGGTCCCCACGATCCGGCGGGATAGGTGCAGAGCGGCGGAACGGATGCGCCGTCCCCGTTTTCCCAGGCGTTGAGAACCGGAGTCAGAAGGGTCCACGCGTGTTCGATGGTGTCGTTGCGGATGAACAGCGTCTGATCGCCGAGCATGCAGTCCAGAAGAAGACGCTCGTAGGCGTCCGGCATGGTCTCTCCCGGTTCGAGGATGCTGGCGTATTTGAAATCCATGCTCAGCGCTCCCATGCAGAGCTTGGGACCGGGCTGTTTCGCCTGAATGGTCAGACGAAGCCCCTCTTCCGGCTGCACGTTGAGAATCAGCTGATTCGGGGTCAGGTCCTCCGCCCGGACCGGCGAGAAGATCGAGTGCGGAATCGGTTTGAACGTGATGACGATCCGGCTGGTTTTCTCCTTCATGCGCTTGCCGCTGCGCAGATAGAACGGAACGCCGTGCCACCGCCAGTTGTCGATCAGCAGACGCATCGCGACAAAAGTTTCCGTTTCGGAGGCTGCGGGAATGCCGGGTTCGTCGCGGTAGCCCGGAACGCGCTCGCCGCTGATCTCTCCGGCGGCGTACTGCGCGCGGACAATGTCCGTCCGGATCCGTTTCGGATCGAACGGACGGATGCTGCGCAGAAGCTTCAGCTTTTCCGACCGGATGCTGTCCGCGTCGATCGACCCCGGATTCTCCATCGCGACCAGCGCGAGCATTTCAAGAATGTGATTCTGGAACATGTCCCGCAGCAGTCCGCTTTTGTCGAAATAGCCCGCCCGCCGTTCAACACCGACGGTCTCCGCAACGGTGATCTGCACATTGTCGATGCAGCGCGAATTCCAGACCGGTTCAAAAATCAGATTCGCAAACCGGAAAATCAGGATGTTCTGCACGGTCTCCTTCCCGAGGTAGTGGTCGATCCGGTAGATCTGGCGTTCCTGCAGGGTCCTGTGGAGTTCGAGGTCCAGCGCCCGGGCGGTTTCGAGATCCCGGCCGAACGGCTTTTCCAGAATCACATGGCGCCATGGAACGCCGGAGGGATCCTCCGTCACCAGTCCCGATGCACCGAGATGTTCCACGATTCCGGAATAGAGCGTGGAGGGCATTGCAAGATAGAAAATCCGTCCGAAGGATCCCGCTTCTCCTCCCGCCTCGCGCTCCGCCCGGTCGAGTTCCGTTCCGATCCTCCGGTAGAATTCCGGATCGTCGTATTCCCCGGCAACATAATGGACCCGGCTCAGAAACTCGTCCAGTTCCTTTCGTTCCGCCTTGATCCATTTCGCAAGCAGGGCGTGGTAGGAGGTGTCGTCCAGCGGCGAACGGGCGCAGCCGACGATCCGCGACTGTTCGTGCAGAAGTCCCCGTCTGAACAGATGAAACAGCGCGGGAATCAGTTTCCGGCACGCAAGATCGCCGGACGCCCCGAAAATCGCGATCGTGTTCGGAACCGGGGCCACTTCCAGACAGAAGCCCCCTCTCCATGTGTATTTCCCGTTGACCATAGCCGTTTCGTCCTCCTGTTTTCCGGAATAAGATAACCGGGCTTCCGGAAAATGCAATCCCCGGTCTTATTTTTCTTCGCCGTCTCCTCCGACCTTTCCGCGGACGGAAAACGGAAAAGATTTGCATTTTCCCGGAACGGTGATATTGTATATGACGCGTGACATATAAAGGAGTTTTCTCGATGCGGAGCAGAAAGGCGACCGCCAGGGATGTGGCGGAGCGGGCGGGAGTTTCCCGTTCGATGGTGTCAATGTATCTGAGCCGGAATCCGAACCTCTGGATTTCGGAGGAGACAAAGGCGCGTCTGGAGGCGGCGATCCGGGAACTCGGATACCGTCCGAACCGGACCGCTCAGATTCTGCGCGGCGGGAAATCCCATGTTGTCGGTCTTGTCCTGGGCGGGATTTCCGGTCCGTTTGCCTCCTGTCTTTCCGAAGCGCTCATGGAGGCGATGGAGGAGGCCGGATACCGTCTGCTTCTCGGCGTCACCCGCTACGATCCGGAGCGCGAACGCCGCGTTCTGGAATCCATGATGAATTTTGAACTCGATGCCCTCGTCTACACGCTCGAACCGGAGTATGGGAAGGATCTTCTGCTGCAGTGCGCGAAATCCATGCCGGTGTTTCTCACGGAAAAACGGGAGGATCTGCCGTTTCACTGCGTGGATTTTGATCTGCGCGGTGCGATGGCGGACGCATTGCATTTTCTCGCCGCCCGGAACGTGGAAAGAGTCGCTCTTCTGACCAACCGGATCGGTTTCGGGGAACGGGAGTTCCTCGCCCGGGAAAAATCCGGATTGCCGGAACGGCGCTCCTTCCGTTTCCCGAGTTCCAGAGGAGATGCGGAAGAGATTCTGCGGGAGCTTGTCGGTTTTCAGCCGGACGCGGTGATTTCCCTCGCCGGAATCCATGTCGCTCCCGCGCTGAAGCGTCTCGGGCCGGAGACGCTGCGGGTGGATGCCTGGAGCCTTCCCTTTCAGCGTCTGGAGATGGAGAAGATCCGTCCTGCGGGGTCGATTGTGCGGCCGTTCCGGGAGTATGCGGAGATGCTCGCGGAAAGTCTGCTGGAAGCTCTGCGCAATCCCGGATGCGGAAGACTCGTCCGGAGCGTTCCCGCTCTTTTCCTGAAATGGAAGGAGCAGGAACTCCTTCGGGAAAAACTGCTGAACGAGCCTTATTATCAGGCTTTTGAACATTTGTGAAACGATCCAAGGAGGAAGGAATGAGTCCAGTGATTCCGATCTGGGGCGGATGCGCGAAAGAGGCGTTTTTCCGCCGGAATTTTTCGCTCCCGGAGACCTTTTCCCGGGCGGTGGTGCGGATCTTTGCCGACACCGGATATGAACTGTTCCTGAATGAACGGCTGGTGGTCGTCGTCGACGAGTGGAACAACGTGCGCGACTACGATGTGACACCGTTCCTGAACGGAGGGGTGAATCTTGTCGCGGTGCACGGGATGAATCATTCCGGACATCGCGGATTCTCGTTTGAACTCTGCTGCGACGGCGTTCCGGTCCTTGTTTCCGACTCCTCCTGGCGTGCCGCAGACCGCGAACAGTGGAACTGGTTTCGACGGAATTTCGAGGACAGTTCATGGACCGCGGCACGGCCGCTGCCGCTCCAGTATGCGGGGCTGCCCCAGTGGCGCGGACATGCGGGCGACCGTCCGGAGAAGGTGATCCCGTTCCTGGAAGGATCGCCCTTTTTCTCCGGTCCGATTCCGAAAGCGGTCCGGTCTCCGTTCTACAGGAAGAGTGCGGAGAGGAAAAATGAGG
Organism: uncultured bacterium; assembly: GCA_949297765.1. Lineage (GTDB taxonomy): Bacteria > Verrucomicrobiota > Lentisphaeria > Victivallales > UBA1829 > UBA1829. The sequence goes on from CASFTV010000047.1 coordinate 21,413, forward strand.
AGATTTCTCCCGAGGTGCTTGGTCTGGTCGGCGAGGAGTACCGGATCAGCCGGAATGCCTGTCCCGGAGAGTGGATCGACCCCGCCGCATGGCCGGAGGCGGAGGGGTGCGCTCATGGTGTGGACGGCGTGTTCCGTCTGACGGGGGCGTCCCGTTACGAGGGACCGTTCTTCTTTGTCGATTTCGGAGAGGAGACGGTCGGTTTTCTGCGGTTCCGAACCTCCTCCGCAAGTCCGGTCCGTGTGCGGATCCGCTACGGGGAAATGCTGTCGGAATGCGTTTCCGAACCCGCGCGCGACCAATTGCTGCATCGGATGCTGGTGGAGGAGATCCAGCTCGGAGGCGGCGTTCAGGAGTGGGAGAGCCGGATGAGAGTCGGATTCCGCTTCGTGCGCGTGGAACTGTTCGACTCGCCCGGGGAAGTGGAGTTTTCCGGTCTTTCCGTCCGCACTTCCCTGTATCCGGTGGAGTACCGCGGATATTTCCACTGTTCCGATCCGCTGCTCAACCGGATCTGGGAGGCGGGGAGGAAGACGGTGCATCTCTGCATGCAGGAGTACTATCTGGACGGAATCAAGAGAGACCGTTTCCTCTGGGTCGGAGACACCCGCGCGGAGGCGCTGTACAATTAGAACTTATCCCTAAATAAAAGATGAAATCCAAGAAAATTATGCTATATTTGCATTCTGTAACGCGGGAGGTGAATATGGCAGTCAAATCATGGGAA
>CASFTV010000048.1 GCA_949297765.1 uncultured bacterium
ACAACGCTGACCAATGTCGTCTCCATTCCGGAAAACTTTGACGGATGGCTCACCATCGGACTTCGGGAAGTCACCGGAACGCTCCGCATCCGCGAAGTCTCCGTTCTCGAAGAGATTGCAACAGAGGAAAAGCAGATCGGGAAATCCATTCTTCGGCAGCGCGCGGAACAGATCGACCTCGGATTTCTCTGTTTTGCGAAACGCAACCCCGATCCGTTCGAATACAGTCAGATGTTTCAAAAATGGAAGAAACTGCGGACGGCTTTCCCCTCTCAAAAGGAAGCGGAGGGAATCCGGGAAGCCGATGCATTCGATGATTTTCTGATTGCACGCTATCAGGGCAGCGCGGGAAACAGCCTGAGTCCGAACTTCTATCAGTGGATGCGGGAAAAACGCATAGAACGTCTCCGAAGCGAAGTACGGGCACGGGTGGACGACTGGAGGAACAATGCAAAGGCGCTGAAACGATTCGGCCTGCTGACCTCTCCGGAAATGGAGATCCGTCAGATGCTCGCAACCGAGAAAAAATATCCCGGGACAAAGGATGTTTTCTCGCCGCAGTATGAAGCCGCCATCGGGTACTACAAGGAGATCGCGGAAGAACGGATGCGTCTGGGCGCGCGTCTGCTCGAATTCGATCGGGAACTGCCCGTTCTCCAACAGATCGCCGCTCTCCGGAAACAGCCGGACCCCGTCCGCAAATGGGAAGCCCGCTGGAAATCCATCCGTCCCGTATGGCAATCCGCCTACAACGCCGGAGATTTCCTCCGCTGCGCGGAACTCGAACAGGAGGCCGAACGGAAAAAGGCGGAACTGCTGAAGCCGCTGTTTGAAGCCGATGGAAAAACTCCGGTCATCCGTCCGGGCGCCAGTCTGTATGCAACGGGCGTCTACGGATTTCTGGGGAACTGGCACACGCTCCTCTGCACAAATGCCAGAAATACAACGCTTTTTGCCGATCCGAAAAAGGAGTTCCAGCCGTATGCGGGATCGGACAACGAATGGAACGTCTCCTTTGAGATCACCGGAATGCATCCCTATGCCTTCCGTCAGAACGGGGGATCGTGGACCCATTCCGAGCGGACCTGTCTCTTCCGCAATTTGAAAAACGGAAAAGAGGCTTCGGCGGATGTCTGGTGGAGCGGACTGGCGCCCGGAGTGCTCTACGATTTTCACGCGCCCTCCATTACGGTTTCCGACAACACGCTTCTCTATCCCTCCGCTCCGGCGCGTCTCGTGGCGGAAGTGGAAGGGAAAGTTGTTCTGATCTCGGATCCCGCCCGGCTCAATCCGGCAAAAATGAGCGCGAAATACCTTCTCCTTCTCTGGGACACCCCCGCGCCGAAACAGCCGGTCCTGATGGTGTTCCAGACTCTGCCGAAATCCTTCCGGAACACAAAGGACGGTCTGCAGATCGAGGCGGAAAAGGAGATCGGGAAAGTCGCGGCCGCCACCCTCTACGGAGCCGTCCCGCAGCCGGCCTCCTATGGGAAGGATTGGAAAACGGTTCCCGAAAAGGAGATCCGCCAGATTCACACCATGACCCGTCTTCTGAGTTACTTCCCGCTGGAAGTGGAGGAGCTCTTCTCGGTGGACAACGGCGAAGTCCGCATCTGGAACCAGATGACCAGGGCAATCCGTCTGGACGACAAGGCGAAGCCCTACACCCCCTTCCCGCCGCTGTACAGTCAGGCGCTGGAGGGATACTCCCCGCTGAATCTGGAATCTCCCCTCGCCCCGGCGGCCGTCATAACCAAGTTCGGTCCGTTCCGGTACACGGAAGGGGAGTCCCTGCGCTACCGCATCACGGCACCCTCCCTGCTCGACCGGATTCCGCTGAGGCCCCTCTCCGGAGAGGAGGAACTGCTCAAAGAGTACAACACCTTTGTCACCGTCCGTTCGAAAAATCCGGAATGGCGCGGAACCCACATGGGCGATCAGAATCTCGGCGTGCTGACCGGCTATCTGATGATGGAACCGGAAACACGGAAAATTCTGGATGTCTACCGCTCTCCCGGACAGCTCGACCGGGTCGCCCGCGGAGAATCCTTCTATTACCGTTCCCGCGCCACCTCCTCCATGCTCATTCCGATCTATCTGGTCGATCCGATGACCGGAAAGGCCGCCTGGTTCGCCGGATGGCGCGGTTTCCGTCACGGCTTCCCGATGAAAGGGGACATGACCATGTTCAACATGTCCCTGCTCCAGTTTCCCTACGCCGAAGCCAAATACTACGGACGCTGGGATCTTGTGGAACGCAGCTGGGAACTCCTCAAGGAGTTCTACACCGCGACCGATCTCTGCCAGACCTGGCGGGCTCCCGGAATGAACTGCACCAGCTCGGGATTCATTCTCTCGGGCGACATGTTCGGTGACGGATTCCGGAGCTGCTCGATCCTGTACCGTCTGGCTCTCGGCATGAAGGATCCGGAGCTGGCCGACCGGGCGCTCTATCTTGCGGCCAAGCAGACCGCAACGACAACCGCGCTTCTCCATCGGAACATCTCCTCTCTCGCCGCCCATCTCCACAACGTCGGCGGATCGGAAAAAGCCAACGGGCAGATCGGTCCGCGGATCGGAATCGACAACAACGGCGCCTTCGCCTCCTCCTGGCGTCCCTACAAACCCGAAAGCTGGAACGCCATCTTCCAGCTCGCCGGCTGCACCTCCTACGACTATCCGTTCTTCGGCATGCTTCTGGAATTTCTCCCGGAAGAGTCGGAAAACCTTGTCCGGGAAATGCTCCGGGAAATCCCCGAATCCATGCAGATTCCCTACTTCCTCCAGGCCAGGCAGAGTATCGGAACACGAACCTGCAACGGATTCAACACGCTCAAATTCCTTGCATTCGTGGAACGCGACCGGCAGAAGCTCCGGAAGATCTACCGGGAAGACCTCTCATCCGATTTCTCCCGGACGAAGATTCCCCGCGGCGTCTCTCCCGAAACCTGGAAAAAATACTGGGGTCCGTTTGAATTCGCCGACTGGCCCGTCCGGGTCGGCACCCTCCCCCACCTGATCGCGCAGAACGATCCGATCTGGATCGGCGATTTCGGAAGAATGCGTCTGCTGGAAGGCACTTACGACCGGAAAACCCGGACCGCCGAGATCGCTCTCGGCGCGGAGGTGGACGACACGCTGACTCTGGTCTCCATGGTCAAACCGCTCTCGATCACGCTCAACGGCAGATCCGTCTCCCCCGTCCCGGGCAGACTGGGATGGGACTACCGGATTGCGGTCCCGCGCGGAAGCGCCCATCTGGTCGTAAAACTTCCGTCTTTCGATCCGGATAAATTTCCGTTCCCCCAGAAGCGGCCTCTCAGCAGACTGCAGAGTCTGGCCCGGGCGGAAAAACCGGCGGAAAAGCCGGAAATCCGGATGGAGAAACCCGTTTACAAGGTCGGAATCTGTCATACGGTCGATCTTGCCCCCTGCTGCAACCAGCCGCTGAATGACCAGCTGCCGGGAGAAGCGCAGGATCTCTGGCTCTTCCCGAAAGAGACCACGACAATCTGCGGTGTGCCGTTCCGCTTTGTCAATCCGGAAAAGAACGGAGGAAAAGGGATGATCATGCTCAACGGTCGTCACCGGAGCGGATATCCGGTCTCGATGCGAATCCCGCTGAAAAACCGGAATGTCCGACGGATCTTCTTCCTGCACGGGAGCTGCTACACGACCGGGAACAAGGTGATGACCTACCGTCTCCATTTTCAGGACGGCCAGACCCGCGATCTGGAAATCTTCAACGGCATTCAGATCGGCGAATGGAAGGCTCCTCCGAAGCAGAAATCGCTGGCGTATACACGGGAGGCAGTCCCCTCGGATCTCTATCCGGCAGGGAAAAGCGGCCAGTGGGGAAACGGCGTCGGCGGATATCTCTACGCCTGGGAAAATGATGTCGTGGCAAAAGGAATCACAATGCAGGGAATCAATCAGCAGGGAATGGCAAAACTGGCGGCGATTGAAATCATCTCCGCGAAACAGGCGGTGCCGATTGTTCTCGCAATCACCCTCGAAGAGTAACGGGAGAAAAGGTCAATGGATACGAAAACATTCCGCTGTGCATGGATTTCCGTGGATCTCTCCGGCGAACTTGGCGGATGGGAACTCCTCTTCCGGGAGGAAACCCTCGAAGAAAATCTCTCCATTCTTCATTTCACTCTTCAGGCGGAGCAGGAACAGACTCCGCCGAAACTGACCCTCTCCTTCCGCTGGCCTCAGAAAGATATTCAGGTGCGCTGGACGCCGGGACTTCCCGCAATCCATCATCTCTTCCCCTACTGGTGGAACGGCGGATGGATCCGCAGCGGACTCTGCTGCAATGCGCCGGTGTTTGTCTATCTGAATCTGGAGGGAGAAAACCGTCTTGCGTATGCGTGCTCCGAGGCATCGGAAACGGTCCTGACGCACACGGGTCCCACAGAGGAATCGGTCATCATCAACACGCTCGCTCTTTTTCAGGATTCATGCCTTCCGGTCTCCCGGAGAGCGTTCTCAATCCGCATCGACCGGCGGGCGATCCACTATTCCGAGGTCCTGAGCGGCATTTCGCAATGGTATGAGGAACTCTATCCACCGCTTCCCGTTCCAAAGGAAGCACGGTTTCCGCTCTACTCAACCTGGTATCAGTTCCAGCGGGAAGTCACGGCGGAGCATCTGGAGCGGGAACTCGCGGAAGCGGCGGAATGTGGACTCAAAACCGTCATCCTCGACGACGGCTGGAACTGCACCGGGCCGACCATCCCGGGCACCTTCGCCCATGCCGGCGACTGGAAAGCCGCTCCGGAAAAATTTCCCGACATGCCCGGACACATCCGGAAAGCCCATGCGCTCGGCCTGCGCTATCTGGTCTGGTTTCCCGTTCCCTACATCGGGAATCAGGCCGGAAACGACTTTGCCCGTTTCCGGGAAAAATTTCTGTTCCGCAAAGCCGACTGCGGAATCCTTGATCCGCGCTTTCCCGAAGTCCGCGCTTATCTGGAAGAGCAGTACGAACGGTTTGTCCGGGAATGGGATCTCGACGGCCTCAAGCTCGATTTCCTCGATGCCTTCCAGCTCCCGGAATCCGACCCGGCCGCAGCGGAAAAGAATTCCGGACGCGACTTCCGCTCTCTTCCGGACGCCGTCAGCGAACTTCTCCGCTCCATTGCAGCTCGTCTCCGCCGGATCAAACCGGATATCCTGATCGAGTTCCGCCAGAAATACATCGGCCCCGCGATGCGTCCTTTCTGCAATCTGTTCCGTGGCGCCGACTGCGCCATGGATCTTCTGGAAAACCGGGTCCGGACCATCGACCTGCGTCTGCTCTCCGGCGGCACCGCAGTCCACTCCGACATGCTGATCTGGCCCGCCGAAGACACTCCGGAAACCGCGGCGCTCCAGATTCTCAACGTGATCTTTTCCACCCCGCAGATTTCCTGTATGCTGACAACCCTTCCGCCAGATCACCGGAAAATGCTGAAATTCTGGATGGATTTCTGCCTCCGCCATCTCCCGACTCTTCAGGAAAGCCCCCTCCGTCCGGAGCACCCGGAACTTTCCTATCCGCTTGTGACGGCCTTCGGAAAAGAGGAAACCATCACCGCGGTCTATCTGACAGGGATGATCGTCCCCCTCCACAGCGGGAAACCGCACATCATCCTCAATGCGACCCATTCCGGCGAGCTCCTGATCGACGCGGAAAAACCGGTCTCTCTCCGGTGTTTCAACGTCTTCGGCGAAGAGATCGCCTCCACGGTTCTCTCCGCCGGAATCAACCGGATCAAGGTTCCTCCTTCGGGATTCGTTCTCTGCGGATAACTCCGCCTCCCCACGTTTCCTGTCCCCTCCCCTGGACAGGAAACGCATTCCATTTTCCGAAAAAAAATTCCCTCTTTCTTCTTCCCCCTCTTGACTTTTTGCAAAACTTTGCTATAATTGTTATTAACAAGGTTTACACGAGTAAAGCAACCCCAAAAAGAAACGGAGTTTTTTATGCGTCATCCAGCATTCTCTGCTGCCGGGAGTGTTCCATTCCTGAAAGGCTCATTTCCTGAAGATGAGAAAAGCGGGTTTCCGGTATGGAGGAAACACAAGAATTTCACGCTTATAGAACTTCTCGTCGTAATTGCGATCATTGCGATTCTTGCCGGTCTTCTTCTGCCTTCGCTGAATGCGGCGCGGAGGAAGGCTCAGGCGGCGAAGTGCCTTTCCAATCTCAAACAGATCGGTCTCGGGGTTACACAGTACGCGGCGGATTTCAGTGACTGGTTGCCGGCCGGGAAATACAACGGCGTTCCAGGAAACTGGAAATTCGAACTTTCCCTTTACTGCGGACTCGCCAAGCTGGAATCGTGTGAAGAGACGATCCGCTCCCCGAAATACGGATACGGCTCCGTGTTCGGATGCGACGGATTCAGCGGGGTCAGCGAAGGATGCGCAGGACGCCTGAAAGTCTATCCCGGCCAGTTCGGCGGACTCGGATGGAACGACAATATCAGTTACGGGACCTCCCCCGACGAAGAGAAACGCAATTCGATCAAGGATTTGAAGAAGCTCCCGTCAGAAAGCGCTCTGGTCGGCGACACTCTGGATATTTCCCAATGGGATCTCGGGAGTTATCATGCGGACTACACCTGCCTTCTCTATCTGCGTTCCGGCGATCCGCTGGACAAAAGGATTTCGCGTCGTCACAGCGGCGGACTCAACATACTCTGGAGCGACCTGCATGCCGACTGGAAAAAACAGACCTTCATGGCAGCCGGGAAAAACGGTTCCACCGGCTGGTATTACAGCATTCATAAATAAGATAACGGACAGAGAGAAAACGCAATCCACGCAGGAAGAACGTTCTGCGGGATCGCCTTCGGTGTAATTTTTCCACGCCTGCGCTTTCGTCCCGCAATCCGATATGGGAAAATCCCGGTACAGAGAACCCGTTTCTGCACCGGATAAAAGAAGAAACGGGGCGGAATGCGCCGCATCTTTCCTGTTTCCAAACACCAGACAAGGAGAAATAAACTCATGAAACCAGGTGTGCTGATAACGGCGGCCCTGCTGGCCGGCGTCACGCTTTTCGGCGAGGAGTCGCTGATGCCTCAAAAAAACAGGATCTCCATCCACGGTCTGGACGGTGTATCCTTTCAGGCCCGCAAAGATCGGCTGGTCCTGAAACGGGAAAAACCGGGAGTTCAGGTCCACATGCGCGGATTCTTCCGTTTCCGTCCGAATCTGAAAGGGACCTTCGCGCCGGATGATGCGCTTGTCATTGAACTCAAATCCGACAAGGATTTCATGCTCGGCACCCGCTGGAGAAAAACAACCGGAGAGCCTGTGCACAACAGGAGATCCCCGTTTCAAAAAGCGAAGCGTTTCAGACGGTCTGCCTTCCCCTTCCGGAAACCGGAGGCGTCGATCTGGATTCGATGGAACTCCAGCTCTATCCCGATCCCGGCACCGTGGAGATCCGGGATATCCGCATCGCCAAACCGAAGCAGATCACTCTCCGATCCGCCGGAAATCCGACCAAGGCACAGGATGAACTGATCCTCCGGGGAACCACGGCCGTCCCGGAAACTCCGGTCGAAATCCGCCTGAGTGACGCACAGGGGAAAACCGTATCCCGGAAGCTCTCCTCCAAGAATGGAACGTTTGAACTCCGCTGGAAGCGTCCTCCGCTGACCGTCGGAGCATGGAATACGGCGACAGCCCTGATCGGCGAAGGGAAAAACGAAAATGAAATCTCCATTCCTCTCCGGATCTTCGGATACCGCGCGGATGATGAATACGCATGGATCCGCGTCAAAGGCAAACAGTTTGCAACCTCTCCGAAGTCCAAAGACGGGGAACAGGAGTTCATCCCCGTCGGAATCGGCTACTGCCGCGACGTCATCATCCCGGCGCAGGACGAGGAAGCCGCAAAATTCTGCAAGGCTCGGAACCTGAATACCCTCCGACTCTCCTTCTACACCCGCTTTTTCAACAACAACGACAAGGAACCGCTCTCCATTGAAGAACACATCCGCGACTTCATCGCTCCGGTCGTGCTCGCGGCAAAGCGGAACAACATGTATGTGATTCTGGACGATCACGGCTACTTCACGGCAAAGATCGACGAAGCCAAGGCCCGTCAGACGCAGAAGGTTCCCCGCTGGAACGAGGAAGGATTCAACGAATGGATCCGCCGCTGGGTCAAAGTCGCCGAATATTTCAAGGATGAACCCGCGGTTCTCGGCTATGAACTGCTCAATGAGCCGCACGACATCTCGCCGGAAGCGACCCGGAACTGGTACACCCGCTGTCTGAAGGCCATCCGCACCGTCGATCAGCGGCACATTCTCCTCCTCGGCAATGCGGACTGGTCGCACGCCCGCGCAATGGAGAAGACCTGGGGACCGGTCGCCTCCACGGTCGATGCGCCCTTCAACAACGTGGCGTTCACCTTCCACGACTATCCCGATGACAATCATCCCTGGCACGTTGCAAACTCCATCACAACCTTCCGCGACAAGCACAATGTCCCCGTTCTCTGCACGGAATTCGGTGCAACACACTGGAGCAAAACGGAAACAGCCTGCCGTTCCTTCATCGCGGGAATGGTGACTCTCTTTGCCAGGGAAAGGGTCGGCTGGATGATCTGGGCGCTGAAACGTCTCGAAGACAATCCCAGAACACCCCATCTCGCCCCCCGCTTCGACTCCTGCGGATACAGCGATATCTGGATCCCCGCCGCACGAATCACCGCATCTCCCGTCCCGCAGCCCCGCTGAGCGGACGGAGAACAATGCGGCATCACAAAACGGAAGCGGTCCAGTTCCCGGGAAGGTTTCCGAACTTCCCCGGGAATATTTTTATGAAGTGACTGTCCCTTTCCTCCGTTCCAGAAACTGGCGGACACTCTGAAGAGAGACCGATACCACCAGAAGAATCAGACATCCGCAGAAGGCCGGAGAAAAATCCCGGTGTTCCCGGAAAATCAGAATCGCCAGAAAAATGCTGTACACCGGCTCCAGATTGTAGCTCAAATTCACGGTAAATGCGGAAATCGTATTCAACGCCCGGATCTGAAAATAGTAAAGCCCGATCGTGCACGCGGCGGCAAAGACAATCAGCTCTCCCGTTTCCGGAAGAGTCGGCAAAAAGCGGGAGGCCGGAAAAAGCATCAGCCAGACCGGAAGCAGAAGGGTGTATGCCAGAAATCCTCCGCACATCTCTTCATACAGGATTGTTCCCGAAGAGTAAAAGCGCCCCAGATACCTCGACGCAATCGTATACAGCGAAGCCAGAAGCGTCGAGACGACTCCCAGCAGAATCCCGGTCCGGAACCGGATGTCCAGCGAAAACACCAGCAGAACGCCGAGAATCGCCAGAAGACTGAACACCAGCTCCAGCCATTGAAATTTCCGCTTCAGCAGAAGAGGTTCCAGAATCGCGGAAAAAAAGCCGATCATGGCAAAACAGGCAACGCCCACGGAGACATTCGAGGTTTTTATGCTCCCGAAAAAGAAAATCCAGTGCAGCGCAAGCAGCAGTCCCGCTCCGGCGATCTTCAGACGGTCTTTCCAGGTCTCCTTTCCGAAATCCCGGCGGATTCCCCTGAACAGAAACAGAAGCAGCGCGGTGAAGAACATCCGCCACCAGGTCATCACTCCGCTCGACAGTTCAATCAGTTTTCCGAAAATTCCCGTGAATCCGGCCAGCAGAATTGATCCATGAAGAAACAGAAATGCCCGGATCATCTCGCTCTTTCCCACCGATCTTTCCTCCATTTGCACAACCTTTCCGCAGAGACAGCATCGCGGTCCTGAAAAACAGACCGCTTTTGCGGTTCTTCTGAACAATTTTCCGGCTTATGAATTCAGGAGGGCAATCAACTGCTTCAGCCATTCGACATGAGCAGTCCATGCGGGAGCGGTGACGAAATTGCCGTCCGTGACCGCGCCGTCGAGCGGCAGAGCGGCAAACTCCGCTCCCGCAGCGGAAACTTCCGGTTCACAGGCAGGATACGCGGAAATTTTCTTTCCCCGAATCACACCGGCCGCCGTCAGAAGCTGAGGTCCATGACAGATCGCCGCAACCGGTTTTCCGGCTCCGGCAAACGCCTGTACCAGAGCAATCACCTTTTGATTGAGGCGCAGAAATTCCGGTGCTCTGCCACCCGGCAGAAGGAGAGCATCATAGTCGCGTTCCTCCACGGACTGGAAATCCGCATTCAGGCGGAAATCATGTCCGCGTTTTTCCGAATAGGTCTGATCTCCCTCGAAGTCGTGGATTGCGGTACGGATCCGTTCGCCCGCCTTCTTCCCCGGACTCACGACATCCACTTCGAACCCGCAGATCTGCAGGGCCTGAAACGGCACCATGAGTTCATAATCCTCTACAAAATCTCCGGCAATGATCAAAATTTTTTTCGACATGGATTTCTCCTTCCATTTTCGTTTTTTCCCATCCTGGTAATATACGCTGTTTTTCCGGAAAGGCAACCGGTCCAAACCTCCGGATCCGAGCGCATCAGCTCTCCGGAAGGGAGGGAATCTTCCGGGCAGGATCGTACGCTTCCGCCCGGACAGCTTTCCGGTACTGCAGCGGCGTCATGCCGAAACGGCGGCGGAACAGCTTGGAAAGATACGCCGAATCCGAAAAATTCACAAGCGCCGTGATCTCTCCGACCGGATGGCTGGTCTCCCGGAGCTGGCGCGCGGCCTCCGACAATTTGAGATTCTGGACATACTCCGCCGGCGACTCCGGGAAATATTCTCCCCAGTACCGGAAAAACGTCCGGCGCGACATTCCATGCTCCAGAGCCAGACTTTCCAGATCAAACGCCCGGTTGTACCGCATTTTCAACGCGGACGCAATCGCCATGATTCTATCCTTTCTGCGGTCATGTTTTGTTCGCGGTCTCTGTCTCATGAAGAGAAGCTCCTGAAGAAGCTGGAAGCAGGCCAGGTCGATCCGGTCCGCCACCCCGCGTTCCAGCGAATGATTCTGCAAATCGGTCAGCCGGCGGATCAGTTCCGAAATTTCCGGAGACAGTTCAATCTCCCACGCAATCTCTTCCGGCAGAATCCCGAGCTCCCGCATCTTCTCCAGCGCTTCCAGCGAATAACTGAAGTGAAACGCATTCCGCGGATGCGGCAGAGCATTCGAAAACGGACGGAACGGATATTTGACCAGGACATGCGGGAACCGAGTCCGATATATTTTTCCGTCGATCCGGTCCACGGCGAATTCCTCTTCCCCGCCGGAAATCCGGATGCAGATTTCGACCTTGTCCGTAAAAAAGAAATCGTACTCTCTGCGCTGATCCCCGAGGGTCCTGCCGACGCGTTTGACAGGAAACGGAAACGGCACGATTCTCTGATGCTGGGTCAAATCGGTTTCATACAGCATAATCCGCACTCCATTCTCTGATAATCTATCCTTCCCGATCGTTTTTACAAGGGTTGAAATGGCACAATATTTCTGTTTTTTTGGCACACTCCATCCTTGCGGAAACGCAAAACGGCAATATACTTTGATCAAAGAGGAAATCGCAGGGTTTCAACCTCCGCAGTCAAACAACAAAAAAAGGATTAGAGAAATGGCGGAACATGTCAAGAGCCTTCTTCCCGCAGGGAAACAGTGGAAACTGGTCTGGCACGATGAATTCGACGGAACAGAACTGGACCGGACCAAATGGGATTTCCGTCTTCATCTGTTTCAGCAGCGCCACAAGACCTTTACCGATGAGGGAGCTGTGCTGGACGGGAACAGCTGTCTGCATCTGAACCTCATCGAAAAGGACGGACAGTACTACTCCCCCCATCTCCAGACCGGCTATAATTTCATGGATCGTCCCGGGACCATCTTTTATGAAGAGCCGGACAGCACAAAAAAAGATCAGATGTGCTGGCCGATCGCGAAAATCCAGGAACCGAAATTCATGCACAAATACGGCTATTACGAGATCCGGTGCAAACTGCAGACACAGGATGGATGGTGGTCCGCATTCTGGCTTCAGTCTCCGATCATCGGGGCGACTCTCAATCCGGAGGAGAGCGGCGTTGAAGTGGACATCATGGAGTGCTTCACTCCGAAAGGGATCGTCAGCCACAACAACCACTGGAACGGATACGGTGTCGATCATCAGCACATCGGTTCCGGCGACCGGATCCTGAAGGAGACTCCCGACGGATTCCATGTGTTCGGTCTCGAATGGAATGAAAAAGAATATGTCTATTACATCGACGGACAGGAATCCTGGCGGGTGACCGGCCCCATCTCCCATCGGGAACAGTTCATTCTGGTCTCCACCGAATGCCGGGGATACCGCGGCGGCGACCATCCGATTGACGAACTCCGGAAAGCCGTTCTCCCCGATGCGTTTATCGTGGATTATGTCCGCGTCTTCGACGAAGTGAAATAAAACCGCACGCCGGGTTCCTCGACAGACCGTCACGGAACCCGGTCACGTTCCCCGATTTCATAAAAAATCTTCCTGACTTCAGATGATTTCAAGAAGATCTTTCTCCGGAAGCGCGCGCGGCGTGTGGGACGGCGTATCCTGATACCAGTATGCGACCGAAGCAATATCATCCTGAAGCGGAAGATAACGACCTCCGGAACGCCATCCGAGCGCCTGAATGGTCACCCGGATCCGTTTCCGGAACCGGACCGGATCGGTCAGGTGCCAGCGGTAAAGTCCGAACCGCTGCTGCGACTGATAGAGCCCGTCCGGAGTCAAAACCTGCACAAGTCCGCTGTAAGGCGTACAGAATGTCCCGTAGCGTTTTTCCTCCCGGTTCTCAAAGTTGTAGGAGCCGCAGAAATAATCTTCCGTCCCGGTTCCGCAGATGGTCGGAAACTCCTGATCGTCATCCAGATAGAACTTGATCTCCCCTTCCCCCCACCAGCCGAAGTTGTTCACCCCCCACGCCAGATAGGTTCCGACATAGTGCCCGAATCCTTCGATCCCGTCGAGAATCGTGAAGACCTCCTTGTACGGCAGCGGATTCACCCGGCGGAACTGCGCATGAAAATAGCCCGCATCCGCCGGAACCTCTCCGAGGGCGTAGTTGATCTGATAGTACGCGACGACATCCTCTTCCGAACAATTCTCCAGCGTAATGCGCGCATGGGTGCGGAAAGGCATCTCCCAGTAGCAATTGAAGGCGCTTCCGGGATTCACGCAGACCGGAAGACTGGAGAGCGGAGCATACTTTCCCCATCCGCAGCAGAAGAAATCCCCCGCGGGACATTCGATTGCCGGAATCTCTTCGTTATCCCAGTAAAAACGGAGGATCAGAAAGCGCCAGCATCCGGTGAGAGTCATCCAGATCTGCTGGATCACGCCTTCCCCCTCCACATCGGCCAGCGTGAACACCGTTCCCGCCGGGATGACAACGCTCGGAGAGATCTTCCAGCCGATCCCGAGATCGCGGGCATGATACGCTCCGGTTCCCTCTTCCGCACGGCCGCCTCCGCCGGGAGCCCCCGTCCGGTTTTCCGGACTGATCGAGCGGGATTGCGCCGTCGAAAGACGTGACAAATTGTTCCAGGACGATGATGCAAGCGGATTCATTTTTTTCTCCCGGTGATTTTTCTGCGGTTTTTCTTCGCTGTTTCCAGCAGTTCCGGCAGAAATATAGAACCTCTCCTTTCGGGATTCAACTTCCGGAAGAATTTTCCGCTGGTTTTTCAGAGAGAAACTCCGGACAATGAAAAAAGAGAAGCGTTGATTTTTTCTTTTCTGTACTGAAGAGGCGGAATGCCGTAGTATCTCCGGAACGCGGAGGAAAAATTCATCGGATTGGGATATCCGGTCCGGTCGGCAATCTCCTTCACGGAAAGGCTTTCGCGGGAAATGAGGAGTCCGGCGGCGGTCTCCATCCGCAGATCAATGAGTTTCTGATGGGGCGTCTTGCCGAAGACATCCCGGAACGCAAGAAGAAGAGTTGTCTTGGAACAGCCGGAAAAAGCCGCCAGTTCGTTCAGCGTCAGACGTCTGTTCAAATTCGAACGCATGAAGTTCAGCAGGCTCTCCAGTTTCGGAATCTGCGGAGACCGTTTCCGGGAAAAGACGATCACTTCCAGGATCTCATAGGTCAGCACGCTGTTTGCAATCTGATCCTCCACGTCCGTCTTCATCGCCAGTTTTGAGAGGCGGTCGAGCAGGAGATCCAGCTTCTGCGAATCAAACTGCGAAAAAACATCCTGTTCGCCAACCTCGAACGCCTGAAGAAAAAATTTTTCCAGCAAAGCCCCCCGGACCGACAGGGAATCCTTCACACAGAATCCATCCGGTCCCGTGGCGATTTCACAATCCTCCATCGGATGAAGAATAAAGATTTCTCCCGGTTCAACCAGATAACAGCGATCCTGACGACGGACCGCCAGACTTCCCTCCCGCACATATTCAATCCCGAAATAAGGAACGTTTTCCTGCCGATGACGATACTGTGGACCAACTCTGCCCCGAAAAAGAGCGTCGGAATAAAACGGCTGGACACTGGATACATTCATCAGAAGCGGAATCACCTGAATCCCCTGTTCCCGCGGAGAGGAATAGATCCGCCGCCCCCTGTTCCCGAAAACCAGCGGAGGACTGACGGAAAAAATGGAAATATCGGAAAGAGGTTTCATAATTTCTGTGATTTTTTAAATAGATCTGTTCTTTTTCAAATTAAATATACTTATCTTTTCATCATTTTTCAAATAATTTATGGTATAATAAAAAGAAACACAAAACAAAAGAACAAGGGATTTGTATGAAATTACTGCTCAACGCCACACTTCTTGCAGCAATGCTCACACTGACCGCCGGAGATCCCCACTCGCCTTACGGGATCTGCGCCCATGTCAGCCGGCTGCCGGAATGGAACAACGCCGATCGGGAACTCCAGACGGCAAAAGCCGGCGGCATCGACTGGGTCAGAACCGACTTCGACTGGAAATACATTCAGAAATCTCCGGGTCAATGGGACTACTCCCATCTGGACTCACTGCTGAAAACCGCGAAAAAGCACAACGTGAAACTTCTCCCGATTCTCGGATACGATGTCAAATGGGCGGTTCCGGTCTACCGGAATCTGGATTTGTGGCGCGAGTATGTCCGCCGAACCGTATCCCGCTACGCCGAGGATCTGCGTTACTGGGAAGTCTGGAACGAAGCCAATCTGACCAACGGCCCGGATTACACCCGACTGAATGCGGAACAGTACACCGAACTCTTGAAAGCCGCGTATGAGGAAATCAAGAAAATTGATCCGGATCTGCAAGTTCTCTACACCGGAACCGGAGGAGTCCCGATCCCGTTTATTGAAGCGACTCTGAAAGCCGGAAGCGCACAATATTTCGACATCATGAATCTTCATCCCTATCAGATGCAGAAGCAACCGGAAACGCTTCGGGAACTCATTGCTCCGCTCTTCACCCTGTTCCGCAAATACAATGTGAAAAAGCCGGTCTGGGCAACGGAATTCTCATGGCCGACCCATCAGACAAAATCAATCGCAGTTCCTGTTCTGGATCTGGCAATACGGAAACTCGGCCTGAATCCGGAGACCGTCCCCGCTGCCGTCATCCGGAATCCCGCCATGGAACAACGCTCCGGAAAAGAGTTCGCCGCGGAAGATTTCACACAGAAACTCTTTCCCAGGCGGAAAGAGATTTCTCCGGAAGATCTGAAGAATCTGGAACCGGCAGCATTCCCTGTGCTGGTTCCGTCGCTGACCGAAGAGTTCCCAAGAAAGTATTTTAACGATGTTGTCGATTATGTCCGGCGGGGCGGCATTCTAATTCTCTGCGTCAATGGATTCCCATTCTATTATGATGCGGTAAAGACCTCTTCCGGAACATGGAAACGGGTTCCGGAAGACTCCCGAAGCCTCCTGAAAGCCCTTCATATCGACTGGCTTGCCGCATGGCGTGACAATGTCCCGAAAAAAGGAACGGTCCGTCCTGCATCAGGGGGAAGTTTTCCCGTTCACGTTCCCGGCGGAGAGCGGTATCTCTCTACGAAGAATATGAAAAAAGGCGATCATTTTCTCCCGCTTCTCATTCAGGAAAACGAAGCATTTTCCGCCCCGGTCGCCGGAATCTACAAACTGAACAGCGATCTGAAGGGGGCAATCATTATGAGTGTGGCTCAGCGAACGACCGGGGTCAGTCAGGAAATTCAGGGCAAATTTCTGGTCCGTTCCTATCTGACCCTTCTTTCTTCCGGAATCGAAACGGTGTTCTGGTATAAACTTCTTGCGGAAGAAACCAATCTCAGCGGAATCGGCGCTCATTTCGGGATCGTCCATCGCGATCTCTCCCCGCGCGAGGCATTCACCGCTCACCGTTTTCTGACCCGGATGCTCCCGCCGGGATCAAGCCGTCCCGTACTGGAACAGAAGAAGACCGTATACTCGGTATCCTGGACCCGTCCGGATGGCAGGAAAGTCCACGCATTCTGGACAACCGGAGAGCCGAAACGAATCCGGATTCCATTCCCGGTACAGCAAGCCTACGGACATCTCGGAGAGAAAAAAGACCTTTCCGGGACGGATTTTTCCGTCAGCGACGCACCCGTTTACCTGATCGAACAATAAGGAAAGGACGCAAATCATGTGCAGAAAACACGGATTCACCCTGATAGAACTCCTGGTTACAATAGCGATCATCGCCATTCTTGCGGCCCTTCTTCTCCCGACATTGCAGAAAGCGAAAGAGAAAGCCTCCGCAATTACCTGCCGCAGCAATGCAAAAACCGTTGCCATGGCGGTCATGTTCTACTGCGAAAATTTCGACGGATACATTCCGCTTGCCATAGGCAATGATGTCGGAAAACCACAGACGGCCTCCTGGGCCTGGTGTCTGCTGCTGACGGACTGTCTGCCGGATGGAAAGCCCCTGGTCTGCCCCGGCCTCCGCGATGCTGGAGGCTACTGCTGGAAAAGAACCTATGACTTGACAGCTGAAACCGTGCGGATAAATACCGATCCTATGGGCTGGCAGGCGGATTACGGAGGATTTGCTTTCAATCCGATGGTTGTTTCCTCATCCAATCTCTATCCGCGAGCCAGGCTGGGACAATTCAAACGAACCTCCGAAAAACTCATGTTCGCGGATTCTGGAGTGAAAAACGGATACGACGCCGCACACACACCCGGAGCAGGCATCGCTCTTGCCGTCGCACCGGATTGGGGAAACACTTACTTTGCCTCCTGGCATGCACAGACATGCAATATGGCGTTTTATGACGGTCATGTGGAAGGTATCAGCGGACGCGGTGTCGACCTTGTCTCCTTTGCAGCCTCCATCTACGCCCTTCCCCGTTTCCAATGGCAGGCACCCTCCGCGGGCACGCTGAATGAAATTGCCGGGAAAAACGCGTGGCTGCTGTATTGATCCTCATTCGCCGGAGAGACCGCCGCCGCGCCATTTTTTCGGGGACGCCCCGAAAAATTTCCTGAATTCCGTTGAAAAATTCAGGGAATTCCCATAACCGACCCGTTCCGCAATTTCTTTCACGGAAAACGAGTGCTGTTCCAGCATCCGCGCCGCCTGCCGCATCCGGATTCCGATCAGATACTGATGCGGAGTCTTCCCAAGATAACGCCGGAACAGGCGCGTCAGCGTCGATGCGCTGACTCCGACCTCTTCCGCAACATCTTCCACCGCAAGGGCTTTTCCATATTCCCTTCCAAATTTTTCCACGGCGGAATTCACCACATCCGGAAGAGTCCGCATCCTCTCCGGCGAACGCAGATACTGAAGCAGTTCAAAACAGAGAACAGAAATTTCCCTGCGCACAGACACTTGAAACGACTCCTCCAGCAGCACATCCATCCGCTCAAACCAGCGCTCCAGAACCGACGGGACCGCAAGAGAAAACACCGGCGGACAGAGCAATCCGCCTTCCGCCGCAATCGCCCGGAGAAGCGGACCCGAGATCAAAACGGCGGAGCGTTCGCTCCGGCTGGGAGTCAGAACTTCATATTCGGTATCGGGCGCAAGAAAAAACACATCTCCGGCCTTTGCAATAAAACAGGATTCCCCGCAGCGGATCGCCGTCTCACCGGAGTGAACCATCCCGACATTCAGGAACGGCGGATGCTCCCGGCGGTGGTAATCCCCGGTCCATGACCGTGTCCGGCAGCTGAGAATGCACTGGAGAAACATTTCCCCGTCCCCGCTCTCCACGGGATGACGGTAACGCAGGAAGCAGTGCCGCTCCACCGTATAATAACGCTCCCGCCCGACCCGGTGATAACACTTCGGATTCAAGGACGAAACCAGACTGCGGAATTCTGAAAGATCCATTCTTTCTGCCTGTTTTCCAAATATTTTTCCCTTTCATCAAATATAATATAGAATATTTCCGCTGTTTTTTCAAATCCTTGTGATTATAGTATCCTTCAAAGCATCGCAAAGCCGCTCAAAACAACAGGGAGAAAGGAAATGATTCAGGGAAACGCCTCGCAGGAAATCGTCCGGAAACTGCTGCGCAAGTTCGAGCATCCGAAAGCCGGAACATGGGAACGGGTCGAACTCGACATCAAACGCAACCGGATGGGATGGGGAACCCTCTTTCTGAACGATCACAAGGGGAATCCCCTGAAAAACCGGGAAATCCGGATCCGCCAGAAAACCCACGACTTCAGATTCGGATGCAACGCCTTCAAGCTCAAGGACTTCAAAGAGGATGAAAAGAATCGTGCATACGAAGAGTTTTTCCAACGGGTCTTCAACGAAGCCGTCGTTCCGCTTCTCTGGGATTCAACGGAAGTGGAACAGGGAAAGCTCCGTTTTGCCGCGGACAGTCCCGCAATGGACCGCCGTCCGCCCGCCGACGTGGTGGTCGACTGGTGTGAAGCCAACCGGATTGCTCCGAAAGGCCACTGGATCTTCTGCGACAACTTTGTCCCGCGATGGCTCCCGAAAGATTCCCGCGAAGTCATGTTTCTCCTCGAAAAACGGATTCAGGAACTCGCTCAGCGCTATGGAACAAGAATCCGGAAGTGGGATGTGGTCAATGAATCGTTCACCTTTCATCCGCGGAAAAATCCGAACATCGGCGATGCGTCCGTCCCGCCGGACTATGTGTATCAGATTTTCAAAATGGCGGAAAAATATTTCCCTTCCATGAACGAGTTCGTCTACAACGACGGAAGCGATATCTCCTTCCTGACCTTTGCGCACGACAGTTCCCCGATGTTTCTCCTCGCAGACCGTCTCCTGAGGCGCGGAGCCCGGCTGGACGGACTCGGCCTTCAGTTTCATATGTACAGCGGCGTGGAAGAGGCCGCCCGGATGGAGAGAAGAAGTTATTTTGATCCGGCTCATCTTCTCCAGGTCATGGATCAGCTCGGCTCGTTGAATCTTCCGATCCACATTTCGGAAATCTCTCTTCCGACCTATCCCGAACTTCCCCGCGCTCTTGCCG
Organism: uncultured bacterium; assembly: GCA_949297765.1. Lineage (GTDB taxonomy): Bacteria > Verrucomicrobiota > Lentisphaeria > Victivallales > UBA1829 > UBA1829. The sequence continues at coordinate 19,391 of CASFTV010000048.1, forward strand.
AAGAGGTGCAGGGAGAACTTCTTCGGAACTTCTACCGGACCTGGTTCAGTCAGAAGAACTGCCAGTCCATCGTCTATTGGAACCTCTGCGACGGAACCGCCTATGGAACGGAAAGCCGTTTCAATGCCGGTTTGATTGATGCGGATTTCAATGAAAAACCCGCCTACCGGATTCTGGACGCTCTGGTTAACCGGGAATGGCACACGGAAACATCCATCGTCACCGATGAGAACGGCGAAGGCGCATGGAACGGATTTTACGGCGAATATGAACTGGAATTTCTCGGATGCCGGAAGAGGGTCGCTCTGACTCCACGAAGCGAAAACGAGTTTGTTCTCTCCCTGCCGGAATAAAATCTCCCGTCCGGACCATTCTTCTGCAGGACCGGGGAAGAGATTTTACAGATCCTTCCCCGGTTTCGCCAGATAGAGTTCCTGACGGTTTTCCACAGAAAGACTCCCTCCGGATGCGCGGATCGCCTCCCGCACCCCCTCCTCAAACGGGATCCGGATCTCCGGCGGCAGGGCAGCATGATCGGAATATGTGTTCAGAAGCCCGAGATACTCTTCCGCGGAATATTCCAGAATCTCTCGGTAAACACGGACTTGAATCTCACAAAACCCGTTGCGCGCAAGAGAGTTCATGCAGGAGGAGTAGCGCGACAGTCCCTCCCGTTCCGGCGGACGGCTCCCCGGACGGAAACGCCGGTAGACCTCCTGAATCCGCTCAAACAATTCCGGATTCCCCCAAGCCGGAAAGCGAATGTTCCAGAACAGGGCAACCGAACCATTGTCTTTCAGCAGAGACCGCAGTTTCGGATAGCCGCACTCCTCCGGGATCCAGTGAAACGCTGTTGCGGAACAGATCAGATCAAACGGGGCGTCCCGTCCGTCATACTCTTCAAACCGTTCGTTCCGCAGGGTCAGATTTTTCCACCCTCCGAACTTTCGCAGAGCAATCCGTCCCAGTTCAGTTCCCGGTTCCAGAGCAGTTACGGAACAGCCGCGCTCCAGAAACGGAAGCGTTGCCTTCCCCGTTCCGCAGCCGATCTCCAGCACGGAAGCTCCTGCCGGAAGCGAGGAATATGCAAAGAGATCCCGGAACAGCTCCGCACAATATCCCGGCCGCCACTGTTCGTACTTCTCCGCAACGGAATTGAAGCAAAGTCCATTTTTCTCCGGCATTCCGGAAGATCCTTCCATTTTCCCGGAATATAGCTCCTCTTCCGGAAAAAACAACTTCGGATTCCTACTCTTTCCCCTCCGGAATCACGAAATAGAGAGCCGCGGACTGCGGAGCAAGTTCAAATTTCTCCCCTTCCCCGCCCCCGAAGACATCCCGGCAGCGGACAGGAAGCGAAAGCCCGACTTCCGCATCCGAGCGGTTCTCCGCAACCAGAAACACCGTTTTTCCCTCCGCAAGGAGCGGTGTGAGAAAAACGCCGTCCTGAACGAAACGGACTTTTTCCGATGACAGAAGCTCCTTCAGCAGAGTCTTCAGAAAAAGATCGGATTTCTCTTTCGCGGCGATTCCAAGATAGGTCCCGGCATAGATGAGAAAACCCTTCCCGATCTGTTTTTTCAGAACACACGGTTTTCCACATGCCGAAGCGAGCACGTCCGCATCCGGAGCTTCCAGACAACTCAGGTTCAACGCGCCGTATCCGCTTCCCCACGGAGTCAGAAGCGGCAGAAATTCTCCGCCCTTCGACTCAATGGATGCAAGCGCTTTCGCCGTATCCCCCGAAGCCCCCGACTGAGAGGCTTCCTCCGGATCGGAACAATCCAGATGAAACGTTGAAACCGACTCCGTCTCCCGGATTCCCCACCGTTCCGCGAGTCCGTATCCGGGAAGCACCGCGCTGTGCCGTCCCGTGTCATACGAATATCCGGCGACCGATCCTTCTGCGATCACCATTCCTCCGTCCCGCAGAAACGCATCCGCCGCCTCCGCCTCCTTCTGCGACATGCAGTAGGCCGCAGGCAGAATCAGGACGCGAAGTCCCTTCCATTCCATCCTCTCCAGCTGAGCGGAAGAGAGAAAACGGAACGGAATCCCAAGACTCCGCAGCACCTCCATCCATCCGCGGATCGAACGGAAAAGCCAGTTTCCCTTCTGCTGCGGAAACGCCTGAAAGAACAATTCGCCGCGCACACTCTTGAGAATGCCGACCGACGGTTCCGGAGAACGCGATTTCATCAGCAGCGGCAGATATGCGTTCAGTTTGCGGATGAACTCCTCCGCATGATGCGCGACCGGTTTCTCCGATCCGTCGCCGCGAACGAGTCCCCACGCGGGCGCTTCAAACCCGAGCGACTCCGAACGGAACTGCCAGTAGAGAAATCCGCGCACAT
>CASFTV010000049.1 GCA_949297765.1 uncultured bacterium
GAGATCTTGAATATATGCGCCTCAAGATTTTCAATCTACCGAACAACAATCTCAAAATCATCATTTGAGGCGAGTTTTTCACAAACTGCAGAAGAGGCGGATTTTCTGTTCCGGTGAATTCGGAGAAGAGAGAAAATCCCTGCGGAGGAAACCGCGGAAATTTTTCGGGATCTGACCGATGGAACACTCAGATCTCGACAAGCGATCCGCCGTTGTTGAGGAGATTCCGGACCTCTTGCGCATTTACCTTCGGCAGATCAGTCTTGTTCTGCAGACTGCACCACGCGGCTACGCCGGCGGCTTCTCCGCACTGGTTCAGATTGACCATGACCCGGACGGCTCCGAACGCTTCCGGATCGGCATCCAGCATCCGTCCGGCGGCAATCAGGTTTCTGGAACCTGCGGGAATCAGGCTGGAAAGCGGAATCCGGTAATAGGGAAGGACTTTCCCTTCCGGAAGCCAGCGGTCTTCGCGGATCAGTGCGGCGGAACGGAAGGTCTTCCGTTCTCCGGTCAGGTGCTTGAACGTGATGGAGTCATCGGTATTCCCATGAATATCAACGGGATAGGTTCCTCTTCCGATCGTATCCGGATATTTCGTGTCGGCAAGCATTTCCGCGCCTTTCAGCTGTCCGATGGAGGTGATGTGGCAGCTTTCGCGGATGCCGATGGCGGAGGGAAGGGCCTGCAGGGAAACCGCGGCGTCCGGATACGATGTCCGGAACAGATCCATCAGGGCACGGAGCTGACGGCGCGATTCCAGTTCGGCTTCTGTTATCTCATTGGCGTCCATGCAGTTGCAGTTCATGATCCGGGTTCCGGAGAACATGTAGGTGTGTTCACTTCCGGGAATGTCGCATCCCCAGTAATAGCCGCAGGGAAGATCGGGGAACCGGGAGCGGTTTTCTTCGATCAGCTCCTTGAGTTTCAGTTCCTTCATCCGGCGGAAGTTTTCAATTTTTGCACAGGCGCTCGGCGGCTGGGGATTCGCGGGGCGGAGCATCGGGATTCCCGCGTCACGGCAGAGCAGACCATCTCCCGTGGCATCGATAAAGACTTGCGCTTCCACAACAAATCTTCCTGATTTGTTCTCTGCGACGATGCCTTTGATCCGTCCTTCTCCGTCCGGAAGGGGGCGGGAATAGAAGGTGTGAAACAGAGGGCGGATCCTTTTCTGTTCCGTGACCATGGCATCCAGTTCAAGCGTCAGTTCCTCCGAATTGAAGGCGATATGGCGGAGTCCGTGTTCATTCCGGAAAGGCTGAATTGCATTTTTCCTTTCAAGACGTTTCATGGTTTCAAAGGTGAGTCCGCCAATGATCTGCTTCTCTCCGGTGATGTCGAACAGCGAATGCCACATGCAGACCAGTCCGCAGGTGGCGGCTCCGCCGAATCGGTTCTGGCTTTCGATGATAACAACTTTCGCTCCGAGTTTCGCTGCCCGGATCGCCGCAAAAACTCCGGTGCAGCTTCCTCCCACCACGCAGATGTCGGCCTCTTCGGCCACCGGCAGTTTCTCCGCCGGAATCAGGATTTCTTTCATGCTCCGTCTCCTTTGCCTCTGGTTTGCTTTTTTGTCAATATACTGCTCCAAATAGGAAAATCTCTGTAAAAACAGTTGTTTTTTATGCCGATTATGCTATTTTTAATAGAATAAATATAAAAAAGGAGATTTTATGGAACGGATGGAACGGGTTCTGGAGGAACTGGAAACGATTTTCAATCTGACGATTCTCTGGAAATCGGTCGGAACGGGGAAGACCTCCTGCGGGCTTTCGGAACGGCATACCTATCACATGTGCACATTCTGCCGCAAGATCAAATCGGAGGGCAGGGGACTGCGTCTTTGTTCGGAGAATGACGATGTTCTGATTCCCCGGCGTGCGGAAGCGGAGAAGGCGTCGTTTATCAGCACCTGTCATGCGGGTGTTTCCGAACTGGTGGTTCCGCTGTTTGAGGGAGGGCGCTGCACGGAGGTTTTCCTCGCCGGAATTTTCCGGACGGAGAAGAGTGCGGCGAACGTGGATTCTGTGGAGCCGGAACGTCTGGAACATCTCCGGATTCTTCTGGAGGAGCTTTCCCGGATTTTCCGGGATCGGCGGGATTCGCTGGGGAAGGAAACGGACGATGCGGATGGAATCCGCGATCCGAGAATTCGGAAAACGGTTGATTTCCTTGAAAAAAATCTTTCCCGTCATCTGCGGATCAGGGATCTTGCGGCAGGATGCTGCCTGAGCGAATCCCGTTTTCTGCATCTTTTCCGGAAGGAGACGGGCTGTTCGGTTCTGCACTATTTGACGCTTCTCCGTCTGAAGACCGCCCGGCAGCTTCTCGAACTTCCGGACGCAACCATTCAGGATGTAATGGACCGATGCGGCTTCCGCGATCAGAGCCGATTCGGAAAACTCTTCCGGGAATGGAGCGGTTTTACGCCGCTGGTCTATCACCGGAGATTCAGCAGGAGAAGAGACGTATAAAAAAGAGCAGAGTTCCCTCTGCTCTTTTACTTTGATATTCAACAAGTTCTGTCAATGCGTCATCAGGATCTGCTCCGTGACTTCATGGACAAGGGGATCCCCGCAGGCGAAGCGTTTGTAATCGTCAATGACATAGTCCGCCATGCGGTGGACCTCATCGTTCAGGGAACCGGCGATATGGGAGGAAAGGTGGACGTTCGGGAGCGTGTAAAGCTCCGATCCCTGTTCCGGCGGCTCCGGACAGGTCACGTCCAGCAGGACGGTGAGATCCGGACGCTGTTTGAGGACTTCGATCAGTCCTTCCTCATCCACCTGGGCGCCGCGTCCGGTGTTGATGAACGTGGCGTTTCTGCGCATGGAGGCAAACATCTCCTTTGTGAGGACCTTTTTATTATCCTCGCGGTTGGGCAGATGGTTGCTGATGACATACGCGGTCCGGAACACCTCCTCCAGACTGACCGTCCTCCGCTCCGGACGCGACGGAACCACGACAACATTCAAATTGAAGTTTTTCAGCAGTTCCTGAACTTTTCCGGAGATGGCGCCGGCTCCGATCAGGGCGACCGTTTCTCCATAGCAGCCGGGACCCGCGGTGGTCTGATTCCATCCGCTCGGACCTGTGACCGAAGCACTGTTTGTGAAATAGTTCTTCATGGAGAGAATGATCTGGGCAAGGGTGAATTCGGCCACCGGAATGGCGTTTGCCCTCCACGCACTGACCAGTTTGATGCCGTGGTTCAGGAGCGGACGAGCGAAGGCGTCGGTTGCCCCGGCCGCATAGAAGACCGCCTTCAGATTCGGCATCTTCGCCAGCTGTTCTTCGGAGAAGCAGATCATTCCCCAGGTTGAGAAAATCACTTCGAGTTCCGAAAGATCCAGGGAATCGAAGTTTCCGGAGCAGATGCGTTCCGGCATCAGATCGGTGATTTCCGCGATGAGTTTCTGCTGAGCAGGACTGTAGACATAGTCGATTTTGGTGTTGTTGTCGCAGAGGAAGGCCGCTTTGAATTTTTTCATTTCTTCATTTTCCTTTCAGAAGATCGTCGATAATGGCTGCAACGTTCCGGATGAGCTTCGGATTCGCTGTGACTTCCGGCGCATGTCCGGGAATGAAGTTCACCAGTCTTCCGTTCCACGGGGAGACCGCTTCCGTGCACTGCGGGAACGTTCCTTCTTCGATATGCGTCTCCATCAGCGTCAGCGCCGGGCAGACCTGTTCCATGTTAATATAGATCTCATCGGTCGGAAGTTCAATCTCCTCCAGCGATTTTGCGAGCGGATGGCGGGTCTTGGAGACGGTCAGCGAATACGGCTTCTTCGGATGGGTGGACGGCACGACGCCGTCCGGATCGTTCGGTCGGACCCAGCGGAAGCCGACAATCTCCCGCCACCAGTCCCATTGCCAGAATGCGGCGCTGGACCCGTGGAGCATCAGGATGTTTCCGCCGCTTTCGCACCAGGCGCGGACCGCCTGTTCCGCGCCCGTTCCCGGATGCGGAAGGTTGCAGGTCGCTCCGATCAGATTGAGAATCAGCAGTTCGCAGTCGTTCCGCCAGGAGCCGCTTTCCAGCAGCGTCCAGTCGTTTTCCCGGAAGACGATCCGCGATTTCAGCTCCGCGGGAAGATTTTCATAGATCACTTTGCCCGGATGGGCATTATAGTGGTCGTCCGCAAAAAAATAGATCATGATTTCGTCTCCTTATGCTTTGGTGTTCTTTTTGAGTTGTTTCAGGCAGAGGGCTTCCGGACGCTGCTTGTAGTATTCGTCCAGAGGATAGCAGCCGGAAATCATTCCGTTCCGGGGGGCGTTGGTGCAGTCGCCGAATGTCCGGCAGATATGGCGCCGGTCGAGAGGTTTCCCGGTGAGGACATCGGTGCACATTTCCGGATAGGAGAGAACCATGCGCCCGATGCCGACAAAGTCCGCCCATCCGTTTGCGACCGAATACTCCGCCGCATTCGGCAGATACTCCTGAAGACAGGTGTAGCCGGAACCGACCACCAGCATCTCCGGGCAGAGCTGCTTCACTCTGCGGACCGCTTCGATGTGGCGTCCGACGTTGTAGAGCGGATGTTCCGGCATCTCGTAGCCGTCGCAGACCGGATAGTAGGCCGGACGCTGCATGTGGACGTTGTAGTAGGGGCTTCCGATTGTGGCACAGATCATTTTGACTCCGTATTCCTCCAGCAGATGGATGAACTGGACGGTCTCCTTCAGATCGGGATCCATGTTCATTCCGGATCCGTCGCCGCCGAAGGCGTAGGGATAGCGGCCGCCGTTCCACTCCATCGGCCGGCCGACACCGTCTTCCCCTTTGATAAACGGAAAGATGTCGAACAGACTCACCCGGGCGGAAATATCCAGTCCGGGAACGTTTTTCTGAATCCCTTCCGCGATTTCCCGGAAGAAGCGGGTGCGGTTCTCGAAGGAGCCGCCGTATTTGCCGGGACGGTCGTAGGCGGTCAGGAATTCATGCCCGAGATAGCCGTGCGCATGTTTGATGTCGACAAAATCGAATCCCGCCTCCTGCGCTATTTTCGCCGCCTTGACAAAGTGCCGGACGATATCGCCGACCTCTTCGTCCGTTACGACGTTTTCCGGCCCGTTGTGGAATTTCCGGTCGAGCAGCGGATGCGCGTAGGCCGTTCTGGATTCAAGAACATCCGCCTTGTTCGGATGGGAGTAGCGGCCGGAATGGGTCAGCTGAAGGCCGATGTAGAGATCGTCATCCCGTCCGAATTTTTCCCGGTGAACCCGGTGCATTTCCGAACAGATGTGGGTCAGGGCCTCCTTTGTGTGTTCCGCAACGAGCAGCTGGCGGGGATTGCTTCTTCCCGTGTGCATGACGGCGCCCGCTTCGGTCCCGTACAGAAGTTTTGCGCCGCTCTGCGCAAAACGGAGCCAGCGCCGTTTGGTGAATTCGCTGGGGGTTCCGTCGTCCATGCAGTCCCAGCCTTCCATCGGGAGGATTGCCCAGTGGTTGCCGATGGTGCGTCCTTTGTATTCGAGCGGGCGGGCCAGAGCGGCGGTGCCGTCGGTTTTGATTTCAGGGGCAAGACCGATGGTGAAATTCTGGCTCCGGACATATTCGTCGAACGCCTGCACGGTCTTGAATTCCATAACTTTCCGATACGTTGCCATAATTGCGAATCTCCTTGATTTAGAATCGTTTGCCTTTGCGAAGATGGAGAATGACCAGCTCGCTGTCTTCGAGAACTTCATAAGAATGGCTGAGCAGGGCGTCAAACTGGATCGACATCCCCTGAGTTAGCGTGTAACTCTCATTGGGAAGGGTGATTTTCATGCGTCCCCGCAGAACCCAGAGCAGTTCGTAATCGTCGCGGTGCAGCTCCGGCTTCGAAAGACGCGAGCCCTTTTTCGCAAGCGCATGCATCGCCCGCAGATTGTTGTAGCCGACACGGTTGAATTGAAAATCGCCCGATTTGTACTTTTCCTCCCGGACCAGATGCGCCGTCTGGTTCTCCGCCAGGGAGATCAGATCCGAGAGCGTCATCCCGAACACCCGGGCGATCCGGTAAAGCGTGTCCATCTCCGCGGAACTCTGATTGCGTTCCAGCTTGGAGATCACGCTTGCCGAAACACCGCTCCGTTCCGAAAGTTCCGCAATGCTGAGATGTTCCCTTTTGCGCAAATCTCTGAGAACCATGAAGTTGCAGATGGATTCCTGTTCCGGGCTCATGCGTTGCCTCCGTAGATCCGTTTGCTGCGGTAATCGCTCCAGACCGTTTCAAACCACCCGTCCGTGACCGGCAGTTCCCGGCAGGGAGTCCATGCAAATTCAGCAGATCCGTCGGGGCGGAGGGCGCACTCCAGCGTCTGTTTCCGATAGGATTCATCTTCCGGTGCGCATTTCCAGTTATCGGAAAGAAGCGGATGGATTTTGTTTCCGTTCGGGGAAAGAACAATCGCTCCGCCCCGGGAACCGACGCCGTCGGACACCTGTTTCAGAATCGCTTCCAGATAAAGAATCTGTGCAGTCAAAAGCTGCTGATTCCGAACGGCTTCCGCACGGTCTTCGACCCTCTTCCCCCCGAGTCCGTCCGCTTTGAGGCGGGTGAGCTGTTCCCGGGTTTCCGCAAGCGCCTTCCGCAGATGCTCCTCCTCGCGGACAAACGCGCCCGACTCACTCATGCGGAGCTGGAAGATTCGCCGTTCTTCCTTCCAGTTCCGTCCGGCCGGTTTGTCCCATTTCGCGTTCAGATGTGCAAGTTCTTCTTTTGCAGATGCTTCCGCTGCTTCGATGGAAAGGGTTTCCTCCGCATACTTTGCCGCGATGAATTCCGCTGCGCGGAATGCCCCGACCTGTCCGGCATTCAGGGCGGTTCCTCCCGGCCGCGTCACGCCGTGGGAGCCGTTGACTTCTCCGATCGGGAAGAGATGCTTGATGTTTTCGGATTCCCACCAGAGGTTCCCGGCGAGTCCTCCATTGTTGTGCTGAGCGCAGACCGCGATTTCGAGTGCTTCTTTGGAAAGGTCGATTCCGTGGCTCCGGTAGAGTTCGACTGCGGGGCGGTTGAGGAGTTCCAGGCGTTTCAGCGGTGTGTCGGCGAGTGCTCCGGAGCGGGTCAGATATTCTCTGGTTTCCGCATTCAGAGCGTTGAAATCGTAGTCCGCGGGATCGGTCCGGTAGTCGAGGAAGACGCGGCGGTCCCGTTCGACAATTTCGATGTTGACGAAAATATCAATCAGCGAAGAACCCGGCACATGCCCTGCGGCAAACGGCCACTGATAGCCTTTCAGGAAGATCATGTCGTACATTTCCGCCGGCGTTCTGAAGTATTCGCGCAGGAATTCCTTTTCGTCGCTGACGCCGTCCGCCGCGCGGGAGACGATTCGCGGAAGGACCTGCATGTAACTGCCCGAAACGTTCCAGCGGAACTTCGTGGACGCCATGCCGAACTGCGATTCCGCGAGATTTCGCGCCCTGGCTCCGATCGCGATGGCAAGACCGATCGCACCAGTATGAACCACCGGATAGACGCTTCGCGCATAGAATCCTCCGGGGCCGCCCACCGCGAAGACGACATTTTCCGCGAGAACCGTTTCCAGCGCGTCCTCTCCGTTCGCCTTTGTATTTGCAAAGATCGCTCCGCAGCACCGCTTCCTTCCGTTTTCCTCCACGGTGAGAAGGGAGAGTGCGATGCGTTTTTCCCGGACTTCGATGCCGCGCGTTTTCACTTCCCGGATCAGAGAAAGGCACATGTCGCGGGAGGTGTAGGGTCCGCAGCTGGTCGCGCGGCGTTTGGGATCGTGATCGGTCTTGTAGCCGATGTACTGGCCGAATTCATCGTGAGGGAAGGGGACTCCGAGCGCCACAAGGTTGTGGAATGCCAGCGGGGAAAGGGAAGCCTCGGTCAGGGCAATGTCGCCGTGGACCGAGCCGCCGTTCATCAGGTCTTTTGCAAGCAGGGCGGGGGAGTCGGGTTCCTGTCCGTACATCCCCAGTTTATAATAGGTCTGCTTGTCGCTTCCGGTGTTGATGGAGGTTCCCATTTTGAGTCCCTCCGTGTAAATTGCGATCGAGCTGACGCCGAGTGCGTTCAGCCGGACCGCCGCCGCAAGGCCCGCCGCGCCGCTGCCGATAATCAGGGTGTTGAGTTTTTTCATCACGGGGGTCCTCCGCGGAATCAGAAGCGTTCGATGGTGAGTCCGCCGTCGATGTTGATGACCTGGCCGGTGGAGTAGGCGAGGGAGCCTTCGACGAGCATTGCGACCGCTTTCCCGATATCTTCCGGCATTCCCCAGCGCCGCTGAAGCGTGAGCCCCTCCGCGATCATTTTATCGTATTTCGCGGAGACGACGCTTGTCATATCGCTCTTGATTACTCCGGGCCGGAGTTCGTAAACGGGAATGTTCTCATCCGCAAGCCGGACAGCCCAGAGCTTGGTTGCCATCGCAACTCCCGCTTTGGAGAGGCAGTATTCCCCGCGGTTGATGCTGGCATAATCGGCGGAGACGGAGCCGATGTTGATGATGCAGTGGAATTTTCCGTTTTTATTTTCCAGCATTTTCTTCGCCGCAAGCTGTGTCAGGAAGAACGGTCCCATCAGATTGATCGTAAGGACGCGCGTGAAGCTCTCTTCGCTCATCTCCAGCAGATCCGCGCGGACGTTCGGGGCGACTCCCGCATTGTTCACAAGCACGTCGATGCAGCCGAAATCGGCAAGGAAGGCGTTGACTAGCCGTTCCCGGTCCTCCGCCACGGAGACGTCGCACTGATAGTACATGAATTTGCTCGGATACCGGCTCCGGAGCGAACTCAGAACCGTTTCCGCCGTTTCCGTTCCTCCCCGTCCGCAGAAGGCGACACTGTGTCCCTTTGCCGCGAGCTGTTCCACAATTCCAGCCCCGATTCCGCGGGCTCCGCCGGTGACGAGCACATTCCGTTTCTCCATGACTTCCTCCGTTGTTTTTTAGGAATGAAAAACATTTTCTTGACGCTATATTTTCTGTTAAATTATAGCTTTGAAGAAAAAAATCAAGAGAAAAAAGGTATTTTCCTGAAAAAAAACAGATTTTTTTATGGATTTCTCCTTTCTCTGGAGAATTTTTTCTCTTTGGTCAGGAGATTTTTCCGTTTTTCGCGAGAGGGAAAATTCATCCGGCCGGGGGAGGGGAGAAGGGATCAAAAGGGAGGTTTTTTGATATTTTCATGAAAATTATTTAAAAATTTTTCAGAAAACGCTTGACATTTCTTCGGAACGGCGTAAAATTATGACAGCGGAAAAAACTGCGGAATGACAGGTTTCATCGAAAGGAAGGAGAAAACCATGCTGAAAATCACGGTCTGCGCTCAGCTTCGGAACGGCGAGTGGCGTTCCCTCGGGATCCTGGATCCGGAATGCGGTCTGCGTTTTCGCGATGCGGATCTGGAACTTTCCGTTTCCTGTGAGTCTGAAACGGAGAATATCACGGCATTTGAACTGGAATTCCGCTGCGCGTATCCGACGCGCATCAAAGTGCAGGGCGAACTGGCGGGGGACAATCCCTGGCATCTGATTCCGTGCTGCATTCACGGGGACAACAATCTGCATCACGCGCGCCCGGACCAGTATCCGAATCTGACGGAGGAATATCCCGAAGCGAAGTATTCCTCTCCGCTCTGGGAGTTCCGGGCCGACCGCGCGAGTCATCCGGTTTCCATTCTCACCGCTTCCGGAGGAACGGCCGCTCTTTCGATGGATCCGTATTCCCGCGATCTCGACGGACAGCTCATCCGCAACGGCGTGTTTGCGGAGCTTCCGAACCGTTTCGGCGTAACATTCGGCTATGCGAATCTTCCGTTTACATTTGTGAACAAGCGGTGCGATCATTGCGACGGGAGTTCCAAATCCACCTCGAATCCGCTGGCCGGCGGACGGGTCTGCGGAAAAATCTTTTTTTATCCCGGGCGCGGACGCGACTGCATCCGGGAGATCCTGGACTCCCTCTACCGGCGCTATCGCGAATGTCCGCATTTTGAAAAAACGTTCCGCGAGGCCGCGCAGGCGGTTCTTGATGCGTTTCTCCGCTGCAACTATTCCGCCGAATTCGACCACTATACCAACCGGGAGGCCCATCCGCCCGCGCAGATGGAACTCAAACCATGGCGTCCGGTGATTGAAATCGGATGGACCGGCGGTTCCATTCTGGCGTATCCGTTCATTGTCGCGGAACAGGTGCTCGGGCTGCCCGCCGCGTATTTCGACGGACGGAAGAGCGGACGCCGGCTCTTTGATGAAATCGTCGCATCCTACAATCCCGCCGGCGGCCTCTTCTTCGATCTCGTGCGCGAGCGGGAGGGGAGCCGTGTCAACGGCTGGTGGGATTTTCTGAAAATCACTCACGATCTCCACAGCGCCTACACCAACGGACATGCCCTCTATTATCTGTTCCGCACGATGAAGCATCTTTGCGGTCGTGGAGAAACGTTCCCGGATCTCTGGCGGGAGCGGGCGCTTGAGGTCGCGGAAAATCTGCTCTGTCTTCAGCGCGCGGACGGCTGCTGCGGATATGCCTTCCGGACCGACCGGCGGGAGGTGGCGGATTATGACGGTTTTGCCGGATGCTGGATCGCTGCCGCTCTCGCCGCGGGATATCTGTTCTGCGGCGACAGCCGTTTCCTGAATGCCGCCGCCCGGGCTGCGGATTTTTATGTTCAAAGCGTCCGCGAACTGAACGTCTGCGGCACTCCGATGGATACCTGGAAAGCGCCCGATCAGGAAGGAAACCTCGCATTCATGAAACTGGCGCGGATGCTGCATGAAGCCACGGGACGCGCGGAGTATCTTGTCATGCTGGAGGATGCCGCCCATTACGAATATCTCTGGCGCTATGCCTTCCGGGCTGTTCCGGAGATCATGCCGTTGAAAGGAAGTTCGTGGAACTCCTGCGGCGGATCGGTTACGAGCGTTTCCAATCCGCATATTCATCCGATGGGCGTTCTGGTCACGGAGGAACTGTACTATCTGGCGGAGAAGACCGGAAATGAACTGCACCGCATGCGCGCGGAAGACGGAATGGCGTGGATCATGAACAGCCTTGAACTCTATCCGAAAGTCACGGGCTGCGGCTGCTACGGAATCACGACCGAACGCTACTGCCCGAGCGACGGCTTGACGGATTTCTGCTACTCCGACGGCCGTCCCTCCTCTCTCTGGTACTCCTATAACGCCTGGGCGGCAGCCAATACCCTCGAAGCTCTTCTCTGGATGACACTCCATCATCCGGAGTTCCGGCAATGACATCATGAAATCTCCGGGCGGCTGAGGGAGCGGAAGCCTTCCAGTCCCGCCTTCTTTTTCAGAAAAAAGAACAATGAAAGGGATGAAAATAATTTTTCTTGAAAAATATTTTATTATTTTTCAGAAACACCTCTTGACTTTTCACACCTTTTATATTATAATATAAAAAAGAAACGGAGTTTCAGAAATGTCTATTTTCGATATTGCCAAAGATGCCAATGTAAGTGTGAGCACGGTTTCCCGGTTTTTCAACCGTCCGGAGCTGCTGTCTCCGGAGATTGCGGCGAAGATTGAGGAAATTGTTGCCAAACGGAATTACCGTCCGCGGATTGTCCGTCCGGGACCGAAGGGAAATGAGCGGATCGGAATCCGGAACGGCGTGATCGCGCTGGTGTCGCTGACGGATTTCTCTCCGGCGGATATGTGGCGCATGCCGATTCTTCCGCTCCTGATCGGCAGCGTGCAGTCGATCCTCCTGCGCAAGCAGCTTTCGCTGTTTCTGGGACAGATCGACCGGAACGGACGGCTTCCGGAATGCGTTTCCCCGCGCCGCTGCGACGGGGTGATTTTCTTTTCGAAACCCCACGATGCGGAAATCCTTTCGCGCTTCCGCAAATCCATTCCTGATCTGCCCGCGGTGTGGTGCTTCCGCGAACATGCGGACGATGAAGGCCGTTTTGATCACATCTTCTACGACAACGCGGCAGTTGGAGAGATCGCGGCGGATTACCTGGCATCGCGCGGACACCGGAAGGTGGCGATTTTCAATCTGGATTCCTCTCATACGGCCTATCCCGCGAGAGAAAGTTCGTTTCTCCGCCGTGCGGCTGAACACGGAATGGAGTGCAGAAAATTCGCGGATGGAAGCAAAAGCGGTTTCAACCGGAAGGCATACGGACATCTCGCCCGGAAATTCATCCGCGAAGGAAAGGAAATCACAGGCGCGTTTTTCTGCGCGGATCAGGATATGCTGGGGATTTATACCGAACTTCTGGCGGCCGGATACAATGCGAAAAAGCTGGACATGATCGGATGCAACGCCGATGAGGTTGTTCTCCAATACATCAATCCGCGGCCGGCGACAATCGACATCAAGGTCGCCCAGATCGGACAGATGGCGGTGGATCAGCTTCTGCGCCGGATCAATGGCGACATCGTCGGCGCCGCGAGCGAAATTTTTGTCAAACCGGAATTGATCAAAGGAGAATAAGAGATGTCATACACAAAAAACAACGGAGAGGGATGTAAAATGTGCAAAAAGGGTGGAAGCAGAAACAAGAACAAGGGAAGGATGTTTACGATGATCGAACTTCTGGTCGTAATAGCGATCATCGCGATCCTGGCGGCGATGCTGCTGCCGGCTCTGAACAAGGCGAGAGCGACGGCGCGCAGGATTTCCTGTTCCGGCAATTTGAAATCGATCGGCACCTATGTGAACATGTATACGACGGATTTTGAGGATTATCTTCTTCCGTGGGTTCCGAACAGCGACAAGCAGAATCCGTGGAGCAGTCTCATTTTCCAGCTTTATATGAGAAGTCTCCGTACTACGATACGCGGAACGTGAAAGGGGCGCTGATTTTCCATTGTCCGTCCGATCCGCTGCGGATGACCACGACAGAGGGAATTTACGCCCGGTCCTATTCCTACAACACGGCGACAAAGTACACCTCTCCCTACGGTTATCTGTCCGACTGGACCAGCACGTCGCTTCATATCAATAAAATTACGGCGATCAAGGGTGCATCCCGGGTTCTGATTGTTGCGGAACATCCGAATCAGCCTCAGGCCAATGCGTTTCTGAATCAGTATCCTCACAGCAGTGTGTCCAGTCCGGCCAACCAGCAGGAGAATGTCCCCGGCGGCTCAGGCGACAAGACGGTGTTCAGCCTGGCGACGACGCACGAATCGTACTGGAACTACCTCTTCGTTGACGGGCATACGGGAACGTATCGTCCTCTGGAAACCGTCGGGACCGGAACGACGGAGACTCCCAGAGGGTTCTGGACCGTCATGGACGGCGACTGATTCGGAAAGGAGATGGAATCATGCTGCATTTTCCCGACTGGCTTGTGATCGCGTTTTACCTTCTGTTCATGCTGGCGCTCGGCCCCGTGTTCAAGTCGTTCAGCCGCAATGCGAGCGACTTTTTCCGCGGCGGCGGAAACATGGCGTGGTGGATTGCCGCCGCCAGCATGTTCATGACCGGATTTTCCGCATGGACCTATACCGGCGCCGCAGGAAAGATCTATCATGCGGGACTCTTTTTCCTGACGCTGACCATTGCGAATTTCTGCGGAACGCTCTTTACGGTTTTCTTCACCGCCCACAAGTTCCGCCAGATGCGGGTCATCACCGGTGCGGAGGCGGTCCGGAACCGCTTCGGGCGCATCAACGAACAGGTGATCACCTGGCTGCCGATGCCCTTCAACATTCTCTTCGGCGGGATTTCGCTGTATACGATCGCTCTTTTCATGAGCTGCGTGTTCCCGAATGAACTCAAATGGCTGAATGAGGGGGCGCTCAACGATTTCGCGGTATCGCTCGGCCTGGACGGCGGCATGCTGTTCCTGATCGCCGTGCTGACGACGATCATCGTGGTGATGACGATGCTCGGAGGATCTTGGGCGGCGACGGCGGGCGACTTTGTCCAGATGCTGATTCTGATTGTCGCCTCGATCGCGGTTGTGGGACTGGTGCTCTATTCGGACGACCTCGGCGGGACCGGCAAATCCATCGGCGGATTCTCCGGGCTCTTCGCGGCGGTCAAGGCGAAACCGGGTCTGATCGACTGGAATGAATTCAGCCGCTGGTGGATCCTTCTGCCCTATCTGATCACCCTGATTCTGAATCAGACGATTCTTGCGAACAGCCTGGCATCCGGTGCATCGCGCTTCGTGTTTGTGAAGACCGGTAAGGATGCCCGGAAGATCTGTGCGATCTCCTGGCTGGCGGCGCTGCCGCACACGTTCATTGTGATGATTCCGCCACTGGCGTGCGCGGTGCTGTTCACGCTTCCGGAGCTGCAGGCGCTGTATCCGAAAATGGCGAATCCGCAGGAGGCGAGCTTCATTCACATCGCGTCGCTGGCGCTGCCGCACGGACTGCTCGGTCTGCTGGTGTGCGGAATTTTCGCGGCGACGCTGACCAGCATGAATTCCGGACTGAATTCGACCAGCGGTTCGATCATCCGCAACATCTATCTTCCGCTGATCAATCCGCATGCTTCAGAGGAGAGACAGGTCTGGCTCGGACGGGTCTTCACGGTGGTGCTCGGCGTTCTCTATGCGCTGGTCGCGGTGTTTTTCTCCACGCTGAAGTCGCTTCCGCTCTACGAACTGGTTCTGATTTCGGCGACCTGTACGGGAATTCCGCAGGCGGTCCCGATGATGCTCGGCATGTTCCACAAAAAGGCTCCGGACTGGGCCGCCTGGAGCACGCTTGCGGTCGGATTCGCCTCCGCGCTGATTCTGGTCTTTGTGCTGAGCAAGGAGAATCTGGCGCACTGGTTTGCGGCATACAACCTCTCCGTCAGCGAGCTGAACGATCTGAAACTGGCGATCACCACGGGAATTCTGATTCTGATCTGTGTTCTCTGGTTCTACGGAACGATGCTCGTCCCGCGGAAACGGAGTCCGGAAGAGGAAGAACGGGTCAAGCGCTTCTTCGACGACATGAACCGGCCGATCGACCCCGAAAAAGAGTGCGCTGGTGCAGCCTACAACAGCGACGAACGGCAGTTTTTCACGATTGGAATGCTGGCGCTGGTTTACGGAATCTCCATTCTTCTTCTGCTGATTTTTGACAACGCGCCGGCCGGGCGGCTGGCGATTCTCTTCTGCGGCGGTTTTGTCGCCGGACTCGGCGCATGGCTGATTTTCTGCGGAAGAAAAATAAAACTGCGGAAACGTTCGGACAACACCATGGAATCGGGCAATCCGCTCGGACTGGAAAGGGAGAAAATATGAGATCGGGAATCTTTGAAATTGCGGCGGGAATGCTGTTCAGTGTTTCCGCGTCTCTGCCGGCAATCGAAATCCTCAAGGCGGAGGTCGGGTGCGACAGCCGCTGGCTGGATGTGACGGAGGTCTTCAAAAAGGCGAAGGTCAACGATGATTTCTACTGCGGCTGGTTCAACGCCGCGACCATGGGGGGAAAAGACCCCGCACGCGGCAAACTCAAACAGATCGTCGTGACCTACCGGGACAACGACGGAAGTGAACAGAAACGGATCCTGCCGGAAAAAGCGTTTGCGGCCGTTGCGGCGAACACGCCCGGGCCGACCGAGCACTTCTCGTTCGGACGCGCCTTCTGGGGCGACCGGAAAAACTTTGTTGAAGTGACCGGGAAAGTCGCGGAGATCATCCGGAGCGGAAAAACGGTCGAACTCAGGAACAACGTCCTCGGCGTGGCGGATCCGCTGCCCGGAAAGACGAAATATCTGATTGTCCTGTACTCCATCGGCGGGGAACAGCATGTCGATTCCTTCAAGGAGCGCTCGAAGTTCAAAGGCTCCATGATCGACGGATCGCCGGATCCGATTCCGCTGGCAAAGGAAGTGGTCTCCCCGTTCCGCGGAATGGAGCTGGACAAGGCGGTCTGGCAGTGGTCCATTCAGATTCCCGGCACAATCAGCCATGAGACGGGGGAGCCGTCCAGGGCCTTCCTCTACATCCCCCCGGAGACGAAAAAACTCCGCGGCGTGGTGATCGGTCAGTTCAACATGCTCGAACGCCCGATCATGGAGCATCCCGCGTTCCGCAAGGTCATGCAGGAGCTGGATTACGGCTGCATCTGGATTGCGCCGACCTGGTTTTCCGGAAAACCGTGGAACGGCAATCTGGATCCGCGCAATCCGAAACACACGGAGCCGCTGGATGCGATGTTCCGGAAACTTGCGGAAGTCTCCGGATATTCGGAACTTGCGTCGATTCCGTTCGTCGGGATCGGACACTCCGCGATGGCGGATTTTCCCTATCAGCTGGCGGCCTGGAAGCCGGAGCGCACCATCGCCGGAATCTCCTATGACGGCACCGCGCCGGGACTCACCCACAATCGTCGTTTCGGCGGAAATCCGACTCTGACGCCGGATGATGTCAGGCGCATGACCGGCATCCCCTTTCTTCAGCGCACCGCCGGTACCGGCAAAGTCGGCAACGACCGTCCGCTGATTGTCCGCAGCAAGGTCCCGGAGATTGTGCTGACCGAAATCTCCGATCCCGGCTCCACCCACTTTGACATTAACGACGCCATCGTCGAATACATGGGCTGCTATCTCCGGAAGGCGGACAAGGCGCGTGGCGTCGGTTCGTTTCCGCTGAAGAAGGTCTCCGTCTCCGACGGCTGGTACATCGACTTCTGGCAGGGAGACAATCCTCCGCGGGTCCCCGCCGCTCCCGCCGCAGCGTTCAAACCGGCAAAAACCGGACGCTGGGGCGCGGAATGCAACTGGGTCTTCGACGGCGAACATGCAAAAATCCATGAGGCGCACGAAGCCCGTTTCCGCGGCCTGAAACGTCAGGAAGTCGGCTATCTTCAGGAGGGCGGAATTCTGCCCCGGCGCGGCGATCATTTTCAGGTCCATCCGAAATTCCTTCCGGAAAAGGACGGTCTCCGTTTCAAACTCAAGGGCTGTTTCCCGGATTCCCTCGCCGGAAAGAACGGAACGGTCCGGAGCGGACTTGTGCACGGGAACGATCCGGAAAACGTGAGGATTTATCCTTCCTCCGGGCCGGCGGTCCGGATCGACGACGAGACCGTCGCGCTGCGCTTCGACCGCTTCGGATTCAACAAAAGCCGTCGTTCGCACACGTTCTCCTTCAATGCGATCCATCCCGGCGACAAGGTGTTCCGCCGTTCGGTCCTGCAGTCTGAAATGGGCGTTCCGAGTTCCAACAAGGAGGGGATCTGTCAGTATATCACCTTCCCGGAGATTCCGGACGTGAAGGAGGGAACGAAAACCGTTCCTCTGAAAGCCTTCTGCAATACGGGAATGCCGGTGGAATATTTTGTCGACCACGGTCCTGCCACTCTCAAGGACGGAACGCTCTTCCTGACGAAGATTCCCGCAGGGGCGAAGTATCCCGTCGAGGTCAAAGTGACCGCCTGGCAGTACGGATCCGGAAACAAACCGAAGCTCCGGACGGCGAAACCGGTCGTCCGCACCTTCAAAATTACGAAACCGTGAGGCGGATGATGTTGAAACGGTGGTTTTCTGTTCTTCTTCTGGGGGGAGTCTCCATTGCCGCGGGATCTGCCGCGGAGCTGAAGCTGAATGATCCCGGAGCGGTATCTCTTTCCGAACCGGCGGTCCTGAGTGCGCCGAAGGGGCCGCGGGGATGGTTCTGGCACGGACTGGTCCAGAAACACGATTCCGTCTGGAATCTGCGCGATGACGTTTATTCGCTGCGCTTCGAAGCGCGCAATACCGGAAAACTCTCGTTCGAGGGCACGGCGACACTGTTCCTTGCGGAAGGGCAGGGGCGGCGCGACCGGCTGGAACGTTCGAGTGCGTCGTTCCGGGTGCTTCCGGACGGAGTCTGGCGGACGCTCGAACTGCCGATTGCATCGTTCGACTATGCGCGCGGCGAGGAATATTTTCTGAAATTCATCTCCCGCATCGCGTTTTCCGGGCGGGGCGGAAACACCGAAATCCGCAATCTGCGTTTTGCGGAGGCTCCGCTGGTCCGAGTGAGTGCGCCGATCCGCTCGAAAGCCGCTGAAAACGGTGTGGCCGAGTATGCGTTCACGATCAAAAATGTCACGGGAGAGGCGCATCTGCTCCGCCTGACCCTTCCCCGGCGCGGATGGGAAGGGATGACCCCGAAACTCTCGCACGAAATGCTGGAACTTGGTCCGGGCGGAAGCGCCGTGGTGAAACTTACCGTGAACGTTCCGGCAAAACTTCCTGCGGGCGCCCATGAGACAACCACGGTGGAAATCGCTTCC
Source organism: uncultured bacterium (assembly GCA_949297765.1). Classification (GTDB taxonomy): domain Bacteria; phylum Verrucomicrobiota; class Lentisphaeria; order Victivallales; family UBA1829; genus UBA1829. Next base: position 18,171 of record CASFTV010000049.1, read on the forward strand.
GCCACCCCGGGATTCGCTCCGGAAAAGCTGGAGTTCATAACGGTCCAGCGGGTTCCTTCGCCGTTTCTGCTGCGCGATGCGGCCGGATGGCGGGAAGTCGCGGAAAACGTCCGGAACTGCGCCTGGGCGAAAAAGGAGTTCGCAAAGCTGAAGGCTCTGGCGGATGGATGGACTCCGCCGGCAAAGGCCGGTGTGATGTCCGATCAGGGAACGATGGGCGTTGTCCACACGCGGTATGAACACAAATTCCGCGCGTGTCTGGTCCTCTTCCAGCTGACCGGCAGGGAAGAGTATTTCAAAAAGATCCGCGATTTTCTTCTGATGTTCAGCAATCCGCGGACCGGTTATCCGGTTCTGCTGCATGCGACCAGCCAGGGGATTCCGCAGGAGGGCGGAACCTTTGAACTGGTGGCGCAGGCATACGACATCCTCCGCGACCGGCTTTCTCCGGCGGAACGGAACCAGATCGAACATTCGATGCGTCTTTACGTCGATACCATCATCGACCGGATGGGGGACGGCGGCATTACGAACTGGGCCATTTTCAATCAGGTTCCTGCCGCCGCCTGTGCGCTGGCGCTGCATGACATGGTCCGTTTCAACACGCTGCTGTATGCGCCGACCGGCCTGATCGACCAGTTTGTCTGCGGGACAATGAGCGACGGCTGGTGGTTTGAGATGTCGGTCACCTACAATCTTCACTGCGCGGAAAAATTCACGCAGCTTGCGCTGATCGCTCGTCCGTTCGGGATCGACCTTCTGAACATGCGTTTTCCGATAGCTCTTTCTGATCTTTCCGGACGGCGTCCGTTCGAGCTTTCCAACTATCAGGGAATGGCGTTTACGAAATACGGTCCGATTCTGCGCAACAATCTTTCCTTCAAGGCGATGTGGGATGGGATTCTCGCGTATCCCGACTATCGCGGCGTGATGGTCGGCATGGGGGACGGGCACGAGGCGCTTGTCGCGGGCAATTTTTTTGAGATCGCCTATTACGCCTATCGGGATCCCCGCTATGCGTCGATCCTGAAAACCGCGCCGGAACGCGATCTTGTCTACGCGGTCGGGGAGCTTCCGGAATCGACGCCGGTGCTCTACCGGGCCTCCGCACACAGCGACAATGCCGGAATCGCGCTTCTGCGTTCGCAGTCCGGTTCCGACCGGGAGCAGATCCAGGCCGGATTCAAATACGGCACCCACGGCGGCTATCATGGTCATTTCGACCGTCTGAGTCTGATGAGCCTGATGCGGTACGGACGCGGTTTCTGGAATCCGGAATCCACCTGGTACGGCTATCCGAGCTATCTGTACAAGTTCTGGGTGCAGACCTCCCTTCCGCACAACATGGTCGTTGTGGACGGAAAAATGCAGGAGCCTTCCGAATGCCGTCCGCTGCTGTTCCATTCCGGCCGCCATCTTCAGGTCTCCGCCGCGGATTCCTCCACCCGCTGGAGCAATCCGCCGTATCTTGGCGGATATGACAAGATACGGGGCGTTCGAGAGGGGACGGAACGGTATCTGCCGATTCCCGAATCCCGTCCCGCGGTCGGGGAGGTTACCGGTTATACGGAAAAGGTCTATTCCCGCCGTCTCCAGCTGGTCGCCGACGACTATGTGCTGATTGCGGACCATCTGAAAAGCGAGCGTCCGCACACGTTCGACAATCTGCTCCATCTCCGCGGGGCGAAGGCGGTCGCCGGACTGAAGCGGAGCGGTCACCGTCCGCAGTTCGACTCTTCGCCGCTCTCCTCCGGGCAGTTCGTGGTCAACGTCGCGGAGTATGAGATGCGTTCTCCGGCGAAGCTGACCAGTCTCCATCGCTTCCATCCGAAAAAGGCCGACGGACGCAACCGCCGCGCTCCCCTTGAACTGACCGATGATTATTATCATGAACCCGGCGAACTCCGGGTGGATGTCTGGCATGTCTGGCCGCGGACGGCGCAGATGCTGATTGCCGATTATCCGGAGAGCCAGCCGGTCGGAAAACGCCTGATCTACCGCGTTCTCGGGGATGGAAAAACTCTTGCCTCCGGCCGTTTCCATGCGTGGATTCTCGGAAAAGGTTCGGTCGATGTCGATCTCACCGGGGTCCGGACTCTGACGCTCGAAACGACAAAGGACCACTGCAAACGCGGCACCGCCGACACGCTCTTCTGGGCGGACGCGCTCCTGCGGACCGCCGACGGGAAAACCATTCCGCTTTCCTCGCTGAAACCGCTTGTTTCCCAGCTGAAGACGCAGACATCGCCGGGCGTGGACTATTATGGCGGTCCGGTCCGGATCGCCGGAACGCCGTACCGGGATACGATTGCGGCGGAACCGGTTTCCTCCGGCCGTCCCGGAACACTGGTGTATGATCTTTCCGGATGCAATGCGGTCCGTCTGACGGCGTCGGTCGGCGGGGATTTCCCCGCGGGGCAGGAGGAGAATCTGCGGAAATTCACATCGGTGCGCACCGTCGGAAACGAGGCGAAATTCCTGAGCGTTCTGGAGCCGACGGAAGGGACTTCCCGCGTGAAAAGTGTCCGCGCGCTTGACGAAAACAGAGTCGAAGTCACTCTTTCGGACGGGACGGTCGATCTCCTGACGCTCCGCAACTTCTACAATCCGCAGGCAAAACCGTCCGTTGAACTCCGGCGCAACGGAACCCTTCTGGAAAAAACGGAGTGAAAGAAGATGTGGTAAGTGTAACGTCATAAATAATTGAATAATAAATTCTGCCAGATACCAATGCCGATTTTAGGATTGACTGCCAGTTTTCCAAATGTCCAAGCCCCGAT
>CASFTV010000050.1 GCA_949297765.1 uncultured bacterium
ATTCTCCGTTTTGATTCATGTGTCCCCGCTTATTGCGTTGATTATAAGCATATTATAAAAACAGAGAAATTTCTTGATTTTTAAAAATATGCCCCACGAATTCCTGCTCATTGCAGAGATTGATCAGCGCAAGCACGGGATCGTCGCGCAGCGGCATCTTCGTGTAAGGATTGACATGATCCAGAAGCGCTTTCATGCCGATGATGTATTCGTTCCTCATTTTTTCATCGAAGAGAAGATGGAACTTGGCATTTCGATTCGCCGCGCTGGACCAGAGGCCGTCTTCATGAAACCCGTGGTTTCCCATCGAATCAATCTGGATGTAGATGCCGTTCTTTTTGCATTCGGCAATGAACCAGTCCCAGCGGTCCAGTTTCGGATGGAACTGCACGGTTCCGTTTTTGACGGAGACGATCTCAAAATCATGAAGCCGCACCATGTTGCATCCGCTGCGCTTCACCTCCTGGACGATGGCGGAGATGCGGGCTTTGTCTTTCCAATAGGCGGGCGAAATCAGTTTCCGTTTTCCGTCGTCGTGACGGCTGTATCCGTCCCGGATCCCTGTTCCGAGTTCCACGGCGAAAAAGCGGAAGGGTTTTTCCGGATCGCTTTCTCTGGCGATCCGTCCGTGACGGTTGATGATGATCCGTTCGATTTTCCCGGTATTCAGACTGGAAAAATCCAGAGCGGAGCCCGGGATGACCTGCGGTGTCGGAGGACGGCGCAATGCCCGGAACCGCCCGTTTTCCCGGACGATGAATTTCTGCTCCTTCGGAAACGGATAGTCCACGCCGGAAAGCGTGATGCCGGCGACAATCCAGACAGGATCTCCGCTCTTTTCGCATTCCAGACGGATTTCCCGGATCTCCCCCAGAGAATGCGGCAGTTTGAAGCGGCTGACATACAGTCCGTTGCTTCCTCCGGAACGGTTGTCCCATACGGCGCCGACCAGTGCGTTGTTCAGGCTGGAAGGATTCCATTGATCGCGGACATCGCGCCCGAGCTCCGGCCGGATTGTATATTCCCCGCCGCTGCCTTTCAAATGAATCGTTCCGGCGATTCCTGACCGGGGGGCCCAGCAGACCGTATGCAGGAGATAAAGAATTTCCGCTCTCCGGCCGGGAATCGGGATCACGACGTTCCGCAGGCCGTTCTGAAAGTGTGAAGAATGGAAGGTCAGGACCGCTTTACCGTTGTTCTCCTCCGGATTTATCACACGGAACGGAACATTTGCATAACGGGATTTCCGGAAATCGAAACCGGAACCATCGTTTTCCGGTCCCTGATCGGACCAGCCGCCTTTTCCGTCACCGGCGGCCGGATCGGCGAATCCCATATTCGCCGCACGGGAAAGGTCGACACACAACTCCGCCGGCTCTATTGCCAGATTGCGGAATCCCGCAGTCCCGCACGCTCCCTGCATTCCAAGACTGATGGTCACAAAACCGTGTTCCGGAATCCGAAACACACACGAATACCGCTTCCACTCTTTTGTTCCCTGCATGTCGGGGATTCCCGGATAAAAGCGTTGTCCGTTCTCGTTGAATGTGAGCATGCACTTGGTCCCGGCAAACCGGGCTCCCGGCAGAAGGGAGACATCTTTCAGCATGATCTCCGCGGAGAAGCGGACTGGTTTTCCGGCATACTGCGGAAAACGCATCTGTCTCCAGAGTCCCAGAAGCCCTTTCTTCTTCCTGTCCTGCTCGGATGGACTCACTTTTACGAATCCCTTCTCCAGAGAAATTCCCGAAATTTCCTTCTTCCATTCCCGGAATCCCTCTTTTGTTTCCAGAGGAATCCTTCCTGCCAAACAGGAAAATGCACACAAGAAGAAAACCCATGCTGTTCCGGATGTCCAATGAAACATATTCAGCCCTCCTTTTCGTTATGACAACTTCTTGTAATTCGAATAGTGTATTTTCAAATTTCGGCCGCAGATGTTTATGGATAGAACTTCAGCTCGGAACTGATGAAGCCGGGGGAAAGTTTCGTTTGGGGATTTTGCCATAGAAGGGTCATTCTCCGCACGATTTCCCGCCGGACCTCATCAAACGGAATATGGATCGCACAGCCATGAAAATCGCTCCGCTGAACGATGTAGGGTTCTTCCGCCAGAAGACGGCATTTACTCCGGATGTCGATGCCGTATTCCTTCACCAGGTCCAGAACACTGTAAATGTAAGGTCCGTTGCAGTAAATCGCATCCGGAAAATTCCCCTTTTCAAATAAGCACTTCAGGTCTTCCGCGGCGGAGTGATACAAATCAAAGGAATGGACTTCGATTGCAGAATGTTTGCTGTTCCGGATATAATGTTTCAGCCCTTCAAGTTTCTGAATTATTATGAGATCGTTGTTGACAGGGATAACAACGATCGACGTCCGCTGTTCTTCCGCAAGAAGTCTGCCGATCTTTTCTCCGCAGGCAAAAGGAGAATAGCTGACAGCCGCCCCTTCCGGATCTTTGCTGTTGAGGGCAATGACCGGAAGCATTTCTTTTTCCAGTTTGCGGATGATGCTGTTGCAGCCGGGCGGCGGATGGATCCAGATCAGTCCGTCCAGATTCTGGGAGAGGAGTTCCCGGCAGATCTCCTCTTCCGTATTGGACGCCAGACTGCAGACTCGCGGCTGAGCCTGATCCGGGGAAAAAGCCATTCCGCACTGCGTCATGGCCAGCCAGTCCATCGCATCATACATCAGCTTTCTGCCGTCGCCAATGAGGAGTCCGATGATTTTGCGCGCCACCGATGATGGGGCAAACTGAATATTCCCCGGATTGGTATACGTCCCCGATCCATGTTTCCCGACAAGAAACCCTTCCTTGACAAGTTTCCGGAGTTCAAGCGAAACCGTGGAGGGGGAAAGATGGTGCCTCGCGGCAAGCTCGCGTACCGACGGAATCTTCTCCGATTTCTCCGGATTCCTGTAAATGCGGTTCATAACCTCAAACCGGATCTGAAGACCGACGGGTACATAGATGCCGTTTTTACTTTTGCGCCGCCCCATATCACACCTTTTTCATAACACTTATCGTTACATTTTTAATTATAGCACAAGAGCTCTGAAATGTCAAGATGCAAAAGGGAAAAAGATACGGGATGGAACGGATTTTCCCGTGAAATGAACGAAGATGGCTCTTGAAATCATCTTCTCTGGAAGCGGGATGAGAAGATGTCCGGGCGGAAAGAAGCGGGTCGGAAGATTTTCCATGAAGCCGCGTTCAGAAGGAGAGCTGGAGGAATCTTTTCAAAACGCGGACAATGGATGCTTTTTCCGGAAAGTGTGATACATTACCTCCGGATTTGACAAGAAAGGAGATCAATAGAATGAGAATGCTTTTGAGCGCGGCCGCCCTGTGCGCCCTTTTCTGTTTCTGCGCCTGTTCCACTGTGCCGGAACGGGAGTCTTCCATGTCCGGGGAATTCCTGAATGCCATTCGGAATCTGCAGGGAAGAAAGGAGCTTGCAGGAATGCCGCTGTTTCACTGGACAAGTTCGACGGATTGTAAAATCCTTTTTATTTCGGATCACCGGGTCAGCTTTCAAATCGAAAAGAGCGTGTATACGGGCGGCGCTCACGGAATGACCTGCACCCGGGTCGGAACGTTTCAGGACGGTGTCCTTCTCAAACTCGCGGATCTGCCGGAGCAAGAGAAGCTGGAACTTTTATGGAAACAGGCGGTCGCCCGCCATTTCAAGGCGAGGAGTTTTGAGGAGTATTCCCGGAAGTGTACGGTCTTCAAGCCGTACATGACCGAAAATTTCTATCTGGACGATTGCGGAATCCATTTCATCTACAATCCGTATGAAATCGACTGTTACGCCGCCGGCACCATTGATATTTTTGTCCCGTGGAAATCGTAACGGATACCGCTTCTTCCCGCAGGATCGGGAGGAAAACGGGAAACCGATCTGCCGTCCATTTTTTTCAATTTGCAGTTTTTTGCGGTATTTTTTTTGTTTTCCATATTGTTTTTTTCTCCGCATTGGTATATAATTAAAAACGGGGCGGGAAAGGATTTCTGACAAACAAGATGGAGGAAACAAGACGGATGATGAAAAAAAGATTCACTCTTATAGAACTTCTTGTCGTCATTGCAATCATTGCCATTCTTGCCGGTCTTCTTCTTCCGGCGCTGAACAAGGCGCGGGAATCGGCGGGAGCAGTTCTCTGCACGAGCAATCTGAAAACATTCGGGACGGCGATGCTGTTCTATACCGATCAGGCGGACAGTGTTTTTCCGCACTACAATGCAAGCTATTCGGCAATGTGGTATCTGAATTCCCAGGGGATTTGGGATGGATATTTCCGCAATCTGCATCAGAAGCAGGATGCGCCGACGGGAATGGGATTTGTCCCTTTGTCGGTTCTTTGTCCGAAGGTCAGCGGCTATGCCAACAAGGAGGTCTACAATGGAACGGACAGCCGTTACAAAGGATGGGTCCGGGCCAGTTTTTACGGAATCAACACCACGGTTTACGACTCCTCGGCACAGTGGCTCTGTCATGTTTTCAATAAAGTCAAGTCCCCGTCTTCGAAACTCCTTCAGGTGGAAACCAACGACCCGACCGCTGTCGAAAACAAAAACTACGGAAGCTGGGGAATTTATCGGGCGCAGGCCGCAATTACAAGCAGCAACCGCGTCGCATACGCCCACAACAACCGGGCCAATGTCCTGCATTTCGATCTGCATATCCAGGCTTTGAATTATCAGACGGTGTATCTTCAGTACAACACGGGGAAAAACTGGGATCCTTACAGATGAATATCCGCGGAGCGGCGGTCTGCCGCTCCCGGAACGGATCTTTTCCCGAACAAATGTCCGGGATCCGCTGTATGGAACCGGAGAGTTTTTTTTATCATTCATGGAAGGAAAGGTTTTTTCGTGAGGACAATAATGAGACGATTGCTGCTGTTGATGGCAGGAATGCTTCCGTTTATCGTGCCGGGAGCGGAGGCGTTCTGCACATTCCCGTTTGACGAGTCGCTCTCCGGATTCGGTCCGAACGGCGAATTTCTCGCCCGGGCCGTCTCCGGAAAGATGGAGTTTGTGGAGGGCGTTTCCGGAAAAGCTCTGGATGTGAAACGATTTGCGTATGACCAGGTCGGAGCTCTTCAGCTGAGCGGTCTGCCGCCGATGGAATGCCGCGAGGGAACGGTCTGTTTTTTCTTTCGGCCGAACTGGAACGCGAAGGATCCCGGCGAGCGCTGGCTTTTCCGGGGAGGAGTTTGGAAATCTCCATTCTACTGTCATTTTCTGAAACCCTCGCCCGGGAAACTGGAGCTGAGCGTCTTTGCTCCCCGGCAGCTTCAGGTCCTTGTCGGGAATCCTCTGACGGCGGGAAAATGGGTGCATCTTGCATTTTCCTGGAATCTTCCCAGGGGAGAGGTCGCCATCTATATCGACGGAAAAGAGGCGGGAAAAAAAATCTTTGAGGAAAGGAAAATCCCCGGATACCGATTCAAAACATCCCTGAACGCATGGCTGGGAAAAGGAGGAAACGACCGCTTTACGGCTGAGGTCGCGGAAGGCGCATTCGATCAACTTAAAATTTTTGAAAAACAGCTTTCCGCACAGGAGATTCTCTCCGAATACCTCGGAGGAAATTCCGCGGAAATGCAGGCGCTTCCGCTTTCCCGGGTCCGCCGGAACGGAAATGGTTTTGAGATCCGTTTTCAGGCCGGTGCGGTTTCTTTTCCCGCGGCCCGTCCGCTTCTGGAATTCGGAAGCGGAACATCCCGTCTGACTCTTTCCACGCAGGGGGTGTCGGGGAAACTCATGATCGGCGGGAAGGATTCCGTCTGCGAATCCCCGTATGAGATCAATCTGACCCGTCCGCTGAAGATCGCGGTCCGTCCCCGGGGGAAGATAGCGGAAATCTTCTTCGACGATGCGCTCCAGGGAACGGTTGCTCTGCCGGGCGGCTGGACGCAGCTGGATTCCATCCGCGGCATTCGCGGCATCACCCTTCTTCCGCCGGATCCCTCCGAAGCAGAGACGGCCGCTCTCCGGAAAAAAGCCGCCGGAAAACTCGAAAAACAGCTCTGGGATCTCTCCGATGCGGAGCGGGAGGATCATGCGGGAATCCGCCGTTCCGTGTCTCTGAACGGATACTGGAGAATCTCGTCCGATGAACGGTACTCCTATGCGCCGCTCCCGGAAAAGAAGGTCCGCTACGGACGCGTCCCGGGCAGTTTCCGTTCGGAGTTTTTCAAACAGTATGAGGAGAAGAACGGCAGACTTTCGCCGGTTGTGCCGGAAAGCCGGAGCACCTCCGCGGACTGGTACTGCCGCTCGTTCACCGTTCCGCAGGAGTGGCACGGAAAACATATCTATCTGAACTTCGACAAGCTCAATGCCGATTACGGACGCATTTACATCAACGGCAAACTGATCCATGCGTTCCATCAGAAAGCCAGAAATTTCTGCACGACACCGAACTGCGTCCGGATCGAAGTGACGGAGTTTCTGGAAAAGGAAAATGTTCTTTCGGTTTTTCTGAACCGGACCATCCGGTACTTCTGGTACAGGAATCTGCCGGATATGCTGGATTCCAAAACCATCACGATCGGAGATGTGCGTCTGGAATCGGGGCCGTCGCCGGTTTCTCTCCGGAGCGCGATCGCATTTCCGTCGTTCCGCAAAAAATCTCTGGAGATGCGTGCGACAGTTTCCAATCCGGCCCGCCGGAAAGGAACGGGAAAACTCACATTCCGATACAGCAGGACCGGCGACCGGAAGGTCTTCGAACAGGAATTCAAGCTGACCGGAGAACCGGAACAGCGGATTGTCTTTACCCGTCCCTGGAGGAATCCGGTCCTCTGGAACTGCGAGACGCCGAATCTATATACCCAGAGCGTCGAACTTGCCGTCAACGGAGAAAACGCCGACGCGCTCCCCGCCTTTGATTTCGGATTCCGGGAAGCGTGGGTCGAAAACGGAGAGTTCCGGCTCAACGGTCTGAAAACCCGTCTGCGCATGAATACGAATCCTGTTCTGGAATCGTACAATCTGTATCTTGCCAATCCGCGCGCGATCGCCCAGCTGGTCGATGTCTACAAACACTTGAATTACAACACGATCCGCTACAATCCCTATGTCCTCATGCAGAAGAACATCGGGGAAATCTACGGCGAAGCGTATCTGCGCGAGTGCGGCCGGCAGGGCCTCTACAACCTCTTCCCCATGCCCTCCTACGAGGGAGAGAACAAGGCGGAATACCGGAAAGAGGTGGAGCGCTTCCTGGAATATTACGGACGTTTCCCGGGAATCCTCATGTGGTATACGGATTTCAACACCTGCAGCTATCCGGCCTGTCAGGACCCCTATTATCTGAACAATACGGACTATGTCCCGGGAAAACACGTTCTCAAAGCCCGGAAACTTGCGGCCTTCGCCGATGCGACCATGCGTTCGATGGATCCGAGCCGGGAGTGTTTTCAGCATGCCGGCGGCAATTTCGGAAAGATTTTCGGCTCCATGAACTATCAGTCGTTCGGCGTTCCGCTGCAGGAGCAGGAGGACTGGCCGAAAATCTGGGCGCAGAAACATACTCAGCCTCTGATGGTCGTCGAGGCCGGATTCCCGTATGCGCCTCAGTTCTTCTATTTCGACGGTCCGAAAGGACACTGGCTGATCGCAGAACATGCGGCCCGCTATTTCGGCGATTCCGTTTTCCGGGACGAAAACATCCCGGCCCAGTTCGGAACGGAACTGGGTTCCTCGTTTTCTCCGGAAGCGCCGCGCCCGGTCAATTATTTCAGACTGTCGAATGAAATGTACAGGCGTGTTGTACGCGCCTGGCGGGGATATGATGTTTCCGCCGTCGGGGATTTCTCCTCTCTGCGGGAAGCGTTCCGCAACTGGGGTCCCGCCGCGCGCTTCCACATGTTCTGGGGACTGGACAACGAAGTGAAAAAAGCCGGCGCCCGGCCGGACGCCTGGATGCATTATGCGCCGATGATTGATGCTTCGGAGCCGGAAGAACTCTCGGACCGGATCCGGCGTGAATTCGCTTCGCTCCGGGTCTTCCTCGCGGGGAATCCGGAGGACTTCACCAGCAAGGATCATGCGTTCTTCTCCCGGGAGACGTTCGAGAAAAGCATCGTAATCGTCAATGATACAACAACGGACCAGTCCCTGCGGATGAGCTGGAAGTTCCTCGCGGAAGGAGAGACCGTCAGCCGCGGCGAACGGTCCGCAACGGTCCGGCCGGGCGAGATCCTGAAACTGCCACTCCGGCTTCAGGCTCCCGAGGTCGCCCGGCGGACCGAGGGAAAAATCATTCTGAATGTCTTCCGGGGAGAGGACACCTTCGATACGGATGAATTCGCTCTCCAGATTTTCCCGAAACGGAAGAAACCGGACTTCCGCCGCATGGAGACCGCCGGATTGTATGATCCTGCCGGAAAAACGGAAGCTCTTCTGAAAGCGGCCGGATTCCCGTACCGTAAAATCGAAAAACCGGAGGATGCCCGGCGTCACCGGCTTCTTATCATCGGGCAGAATGCGCTCGGGGAGCATGTCCCGGAATTCCTGAAGGAACAGGAGCGGAACGGAGATTTTCATCTGGGACGGAAAATTCTGATTTTTGAACAGAAACAGTGCAATCTCGGCAATCTGGTGTTCGAATCTCCCAGCTGCCGGGACGCCTTCATCCGCGATTCGAAGAGCGTTTATGTGCGGGGGCTGAAGGATGAGGATTTCTCGCATTGGCGCGGAGCGTCGGACACCGTTCCGGAGAAAATTGTGAGTGATCCGGATACGCCGTTCCATTATCCGCGTTCGAAGTGGAAAATCGGCAACAGCGGCATGGTGGCCGGAAATGTGATCCGGAAACCCTCGTACGGACGTTTCCGGACCATCGTGGACTGCGGATTCAATCTGATGTTCGCCGCGCTGATGGAGGTCAAACAGGAACACGGAGTCATTCTGTTCTGTCAGCTGGATGTGACGTCGCGCTACGGAAAGGATCCGGTTGCAACCATTCTGACGGACAACATGCTCCGGGAAATGGGGCGGCCGGTTCTTCCGCTCAATCCGAAACGCGTGGTGAACTATTTCGGCGATGACAAGGGATATCAACTGCTGAAACGCTGGAACATGGAGTGCATCCGCCATGACGGATCGAAAGAGAAGATCGGAACTTTGAAGCAGACCGTCATTCTCGGCGCGGATCCGGTCCGCCCGGAGGCGCGGGAAGCGCTTCGCCGGGAACTGGGAAACCTGCTCCGGAAAGGACATCGTTCGCTGATAATCTGTCTTCCCGGTGCGCCGCTGGATCTGCTCCCGGTTCCGATGAAGAACACTCGGAAACCGGTCTTCCGCGTTGAGCTGCCGGACAACGATCCGATGTTCCGCGGAATCGCCGAGGCGGATCTCTATTTCCGCGGGGAGCGCATGATGAACGTGGCGGAGTCTCCCCATCGGCTGGTTCAGACGGAGCCGGCACTCTTTGCCCGCTACGACACTCAGCAGGGAGGTGCAATTGTGGTGATGAACGTGTCGCCGGATGATTTCGACGATTCCTTCTGGAACAGGGAGAAAGTGACGCGCGTCTGGAGCACGCTGTTCACCAATATGGGACTTCCGATCGGCGGAAATCTGAGATTTTTCACAAACCGGAAGATGCGCCACAACACCATTTCCCCGTCGCTGGATGAGATCGTCCTGACCGACGGCGAACTGAAAACGGATCGTGAAAACCGCATCCGGATTTCCGATCCTCCTTCCGGATATCGTCCGTACAAACTCGGGATCTCCTGGGAGAAACAGGGGTTTACGGAGCCCAATCCGCACCATGTCTATCCGTCCGGGACGGCGAAGTTGCGGAAGCAGCCGTATGACGGTTCTGCCTGGATCCGTGTGAAATTCACCATTCCGGAATCATGGAAAACCACCTCGGTCCGGCTGGTCGGCGGCCCGATCGACGACGCGGATGAATGCTGGGTGAACGGCGTTAAAGTCGGCGAAACATCCCTGGAAAAATTCCCGGATGCCTACAAGCGGATCCGCAATTACCGGATTCCGGAAAACATCCTCCGCTTCGGCAGGGAGAACCTTCTGCAGATCAAGGTGTTCGACCGCTCCGGAGAAGGCGGTGTGCTCGGGCCGCTCAAGATCATTTCCGAATTCCCGTCCGCCGCTCCCGATCCTTCTCCCTACGTTGAAAAGCTGAACTTCTATGATGTGGACGCGTTCCACAACTGGTGACGGCTCTCTCCCCGGAGAGACCGGAGCCGCTGAAACATAAGGGAAAAAGAATGAAAATCAAAACCGCGTTGACCGATTTTGAAGTGGAGGGCCTTGATACTGCGTCCTGGACGCTGAAGGGGGATTTGATTCCCGTCGCAGAAAAGATCTGGCAGTTTGAATTCTCGCTTTCTTCCGGATCTCCCGCGCGCTATCCGAAACTTGTGATTTCGTGGGAGCTTCCGCTTCTGGACACCGTGAACTGCTGGAGTTCCCAGCATTCGGGCTCCTCCGATCTCCCGCCGGACTGGGGATGGAAACGGAAATTTTCGATTGCGAACCATATTCCGGAGCTGGTGTTTCACAACCGGGAGGGAATCTGCACGGCGTCGGCGGCCTTTTCCGATGCCCTCCGCTCCGTGGAATTCAGTGCCGGCGTTCACGAATCTACATGCGCGCTGCGTTTCACCCTTGCCCTGTTTCTGACGGAGGAGGCTCCCGGGAAGGAATACTCCGCGGCGGTGCGTCTTGATATGAACCGGATTTTCTATGCGGAGATGATCCGGCGTTTCACCGCGTGGTATGAAACGTTTCCGCAGTACACCCCTCTCCCCGTTCCGGAAACGGCATACGATCCGCTGTACTCCACCTGGTACTGCTGTCATCATGACGTGCACGCATCCGAGATCGAGAGCGAATGCCGTTTCGCCGCGGAGTGCGGAATGAAAACCATCATCGTGGATTCCGGCTGGGAGAACGATGACAATACCCTCGGCCCCGGAGCCTGCGGAAGCTGGCGCCCGTCCGTCCGGAGATTCCCGGATTTTGCCGCTCATGTGAAACGGGTTCAGGCGCTCGGGTTCCGGTATCTGGTCTGGTTTGCGGTTCCGTATATCGGGAAACGGTCGGAGAATTTCAAACGTTTTCAGGGGCGGTATCTCCGGGAGACTGCCGATGCGGGCGTGCTGGATCCCAGATTCCCGGATGTGAGAGAGTTCCTGATCGCTTCCTGCAAAGCTCTGATGACCGATTACGCTCTTGACGGACTGAAACTGGATTTCATTGACCTGTTCACGTCAGGAAACAGCGATCCGGCGCTGTCCGAAGGAATGGGAGGACGCGACATGATTTCCCTCCCGGACGCCGTGGACCGGCTGATGACAGAGATTTGCTCCGCGCTCCGGAGCGTCTGCCCGGATGCGCTGATCGAGTTCCGTCAGCCGTACAGCGGCCCGGCAATCCGGAAATACGGCAATATGCTGCGTGCAACGGATTGTCCGGCAGATCCCGGCGCCAACCGGAGGAATACAATCAAACTGCGTCTGGCTTCCGGCAGAACCGCGGTCCATTCCGATATGCTGGAATGGCGCCGGGAGGATGGAGTGATTCCGGCGGCTCTTCAGCTTTTGAATGTCCTTTTCAGTGTCCCGCAGATTTCGGTCCGGTTTGCGGATCTGCCGGACGACCACAGAAAAATGCTGCGCTTCCTGCTGGGCTTTTTCCTTGCCCATCGCGATCTTCTCCTGAAGACCGATCTGACTCCGTGTTATCCGGATCACAACTATCCGGTCGTATACGCCGCGGGAGAAAAAGAGCGGATCGCCGCCGTGTACTGCGGGGGGATCTGTGCGGAATTCGGACCGGAACCCTATACCGGCGTGACCTATCTGGTCAATGCGACAGCCCGGAATGGAGTCCTCATGGATCTTGCGCTTCCGGAAGGCGGTGCGACCGCTGTCCTGAAGAACTGTCTGGGTGAGAGCATTCCGGTGGACGTGCCTCCGTCCGGAGTGTCGAGAGTGCCGATGCCGCCGGCCTCCGTTCTGGAAATCTCTCCGCGGAATCTCAAACGCTGATTCCGTGTCCGCAAGTCCGAACGGATCCGCAGTTTTCCTGTCCGGGAAGAGGAGATTTTCATCCGTCTTCCGGAGTCATCGGATGTTCAGGCGTTTCAGGGCGGAGAGCAGAACCAGAAGGGTCGGCGTGTAGTTCCTTCCGTCTCCGACCGGCGCTCCGGTGAAAGGATTCAACTCCTGCTGGCAGGTCGATTCCGGATGGTCGCAGACGGCTCGCAGCCAGCGGGAAAGAAACTCTGTCAGATCGGCGCTTCGTCCATAGAAGTCCATCCACAGAATCGCCCGGAGCAGCGTCAGCGCCTGCGAATTGCTTCCCCAGGAGTTCCGCGGACAGTTCCGGTCAAAATGCGGATCATCCACAGATACCGCCGGAATGGGATACGCCGGACGGAATTCCCTGCCCGGTGTCGTGAAATAACGCTCATACACGGCATCAAATTCCTCCCGGGAGAGAACCCGGTTGAGAAACAGGCGGGTGACATGTTCCGTCCGGTATTTCCGGAATCCCTGGGGGCTCCGGTCGTAGTAGAAGGTGTCTTCCGGATCAAACAGGAGTTTCCGGATCGCCTTCCGGGTCCGCTCCGCCCGGAGACGCCACTGCCCGGCTTCCCGCTTCCGCCCGAGACATTCCGCCAGTTCCGCCAGCGCAATCCGCGCTCCGTACATCATTGCCGAAAGATCCACGGAAAGAATCGGCATGACAGGAAGATCCGGCATGTTCACGGCATCCTTGCCCGGACAGGACGAGGGAATTCCTCCGTCCTTGACGCGCGGATCGTTGTCGTGTCCGGTGTCATACTCGCAGAACATCTCCACCAGGTCTTTTTCCGCGCCTCCCCGATAGCGGACCAGCCACGCATCATAGGCGGCTCCCGCCTGATAAATCCGTTCGTAATCCTTTTCCGGCCGTCCGGTTTTCCGGGCGATTTCCAGCGCACAGCGGGTAAACGGATAGATCGACTGGACCTGCCAGTAACAGGCGGAAAAACCGTGGAAAAAACTCGCCGGATTCCGGAAATCCAGCGGAAGCGCAAAAGGAAGGAGTCCGTCTTCCCGCTGGAAGTCCATGAAAACTTTTTGTGACGCCCAGGCGCTCTCCGGCGCATACTCGGCAAGAAACAGATTATCCTGATTGTGTTCCAGCCAGATTCCGGCATACTGATCTCCCGCCATCAGCAGCGGAACCTCCGGCGCCTGTGCAAATTCCTGACAGTTTTTCAGAAGCGCCCTTTCCCATTCGGACGCCTGTTCGGTCAGCCGCGCTTTTTCCTCTTCGGAAAATGAAACTCCAGACATGCTCATTTCCTCCTTTGCCAAACACTTTTCCGAATCTTTTCGCAATGTTCCAGATCCCGTTGCCGGGACTCCATCTGCCGAAGCGGGAAAACCGGATCGGCGGAAATTCCCCGCTCGGGAAAATCGGATGGGAAGCGGTTCCAGACCTGTTCCGTCCGCGAAGAATGAACAGAATATCCCGGAATGTTGTACAATAGCATTTCCCGGCTGTGTTTCAACTCCATATTACTGATATTATTCTGAGAAAACCGCAGTCCGGACCTCCCGGCGGACATCGGCGCATCTTCCCGCATCCGGACGAAAATCGACCGATTCTGACAAACTCCTCTTGCAAAGAACAGCGGGACAGGATATCTTACCGCAGCAACCCCGGCAAGAAGAGGAATCATGAAGGACTCCAGCAATTTTCTTTCCCGGCCGACCGGTGCCGCATTCTCTCTGACCGGCATGACCGCATCTTTCTCCGGCTTTGGACTTTCCCGTCCGCTGCGGATCATGGCAATCGGCGACACCCACCTCGTTCTTGACGACGAGCGGGGACTTCCCTACCGGGAAAACAGCCGCAGGATGGCAAAGTTCTCCCCGGACAGCCGGACACATTTTCTGCAAACTCTGGAAACTGCCGGAAAAGAAAAATACGATCTGATCCTGATTGCCGGCGATCTGCTCAGCTTCCCCTCCGAAGCCGGAGTCGAGTTTGCGGTCCGGGCATTGAACGGAACGGGGATTCCGTGGCTGTACACGGCGGGGAATCACGACTGGCACTACGAAGGTCTCCCCGGCACGGAAACGGAGCTTCGCGCGGAGTGGACCGCAAAAAGACTCCTTCCGCTGTTTCAGGGCCGCGCCCCTCTCATGTACAGCGTCCGGCGGAACGGCCTTGAAATCCTTATGCTCGACAATTCCACCTGCGAAATCCTGCCGGAACAGCTGACATTTTTCCGGGAGAAAGCGGCATCCGGCACTCCGCTTCTTCTGGTGGTGCATGTGCCGATGTATGTGCCGGGACGCAAGATCTTTTTCAGCTGCGGCAATCCGGATTGGCGCTCGGAAAACGATCCTTCCTGGCAGATCGAACGCCGCCCCCGCTGGCCGGAAAACGGACCTTCGGAAACCACAAGAACTTTCCACCGCGAGCTGTTCTCTCTGAAACAGCCGGTTGCCATCCTTGCCGGCCATACCCATCAACTCTCTCTGGACAGCTTCTGCGGCATCCTCCAGCTGGTGACACCGCAGAACTCCTGCGGCGACTATCTGGAACTGCACATCTCCTGAAACCCCTCCCCGCCTTTTCCCGGCCGGGAAAAGGCCGCCCGGAAAGGTTTGGAAAAGAAAGGGTCCGGGAAGGAAAGAACCTTTCCTCAAAAGGTTTTTCCTTCCCGGGTTCGACACGAATCCTCCCCGATTCCAGGTTCGCCCGATCTCCCGGAACTGGAATCAGTCCACATTTCCGTTCCGGCGGTACTGACTTGGAGTAACTCCGGTATACTTCTTAAAAATCCGATAGAAAAAATACTTATTTTCATACCCGCACTGTTCGGCAATCTCCTTCACGGAAATCTTCGTCCTCCAGAGCAGATATTTTGCGCGGGAAATGCGACGGCGGGAAATATACTGCTTCGGCGGAAGTCCGCAGGAGCGACGGAAAAGGGAGGAGAAATCGGCGCGGGAGAGCTGGGTCATGGCGCAGAGATCCGCCACACTGATTTCCGTATTGAGATTCCGGTCAATATACTCCAGCACCTCGGAAAAACTTCCTTTTTCCGGAGCGGCCAGAGGAAGTTCCTGAAGAGCCGATTCCAGAAAGGGCGAGATCAGTTCAAAGATGGCGTTCCGGACCCGGATGTCGTCGGAAATGGTCCGGGCGGAACGGATTTCCCGGAAAAGTTTCCGAAATGTGGTCTGCAGATTCGGCAGATTTTTCCCCGACAGTTTCTGATGCGACTGAAACGCGGGAAGGGTCCGGAGCTGACGGGAAAGAAAATGCAGCCAGAAATGACTGGACGGCGTTATGCTCTCGTAGGTAAACGGTGTCTGGGCCGGCACCAGATGGAAAAAACCCGGTTCCACGACGACGGATTCCTGCATATAATTCAAACGGAACGCGCCTTTGACCGGAAGATACAGACGAAAATAATTATCCCCCGTAAACGGCTTGTGAGTCGGCCATGTGACCACCTCTTCTCCGAATCCGATATTGATCATCTCCAGATCCAGCCCGCCGATAAAGCTGTGCCACGGAGAATAAATCTTTGCAAATACGGTTTTCATCCATCCGCTTCCTTCCGGAGCTTTCCGCGCAGTCCTCCGGCTTTCCGTTCCTGGACGCACACCGGCGGGCTGCATTTATTTTTTATAAAAAGTGCACCTATTTCTACAATAACTCCATTTACATTTTTTGCAAATTATAGTATAATTATCGGAAGAAAAAAGCAGACTAAAAATCAGGAGGCGCCATGAAAACAGCCCATTTTCCCTCGCGGATTCCATGGAATAAATCAGAAAAGGAGGTCCGGATCAGTCGTTTTTTCACTTTGATAGAGCTCCTCGTTGTAATTGCGATCATCGCGATCCTGGCGAGTCTTCTTCTGCCCGCGCTGAATTCCGCAAGAGACAAGGCAAGAGCGCTCTCCTGCCTGAACAATTTGAAGACGCTCGGCATTGCACTGAACCAGTACACCTTGAATTACGACGATTATCTCCTCCCGACATACAACATTCTCGGCGAAGCGCCAAACGATTCCAACAAACATGCCTACTGGGTCGGAGTTCTCTGTGAACTGCCGACGGAAAATGCCAATACCAGAGAAAACAGTTTCCGCCGTTCCCCGACCTACGGTGTTATGTGGGGTCAATATTGGGAACCACATCCGCCACAGGGCGACTTTTCCTGCCCAGCGGCGGAGTTTGGTGTTCAGTGGGGAGCCGCCAGCAACAGCGGGAATTATTTCTGGTCGCATTATCACCTGAATCACCCTCTGCACGGAGGATATTTCAACAATGAGGCTTCATATCAACTTCCGTTTTACAAGGTTTCCCGCATCAGAACCCCGTCGATCGCCATTTCTCTTGCGGAACGAAGCACCAATGGTTATGCAAGCTGGTCTGTGTTCCTGTCGTATGAAACAGCGACCAGTTTGAATTACGACCGCCACGGAGCAAAATCCGGCAGAGGACGGGCAAATGTCCTCTATTCCGACGGCCACACCGGCTCGCTGACACGCGGCGCCGCCATGGCGATCAAAGGAGGAAATACCGGAAACAATGTCATCTTCCAGGTCGGATACAAATAAAACCGGTCCCCGGACAATGAATTGAAAATATCATCTTATAGAAAGGAGTCTCCATGAATTTTCGGATCGGAATTCTTTTTCTGACACTCGGACCGCTGCTCGCGGCGGAAAAACTGCCCATCCCGGCGGGGAAGGCCGGGCTGCCGCAGAATACGGCAAAAACGGAAGCGGAAATGTTCACCCCGGTCATGGAGGGAAACACCGTCTCGGCGGGAAACAAAAAAATCCAGCTGACCGACACGTTCAAACTCTCCATCACGGAAAGCGGACACACCATTGCGGAATCCCGATATGTTTTTACTCTGACAGACAGAAAAACCGGAAAAACAACCTGGCATTCCCTCGGCAGCAGGCGGCAGGGAATGTATAAAACCGGATGGGAAGGAAAGAAAAAGATCTCGGAAGAGAAAATATCCATCGGAGACTACACATGGGATTTCGCCCGGCAGGAGATTGAACTTCTTCCGGACGGCCTTCTCCAGGTCACGTTCACCTGGAAGGATCCCGATCCGGAAAAGTACACGCTGAAGTTGTACGGCTGTTTCATCAACGTTCCCTATTCCGTCGGCGGAGGGAAACGGATCGTCTGCGACGGGAAAACCTTCTCCCTTCCGACGACACCGGTCAACTTCATCACCACGGTGGGCGGGGAGAAACCGCATTCCATTCAGTTTTTCCCGGATGATCCCGCGCGGACTTTCACAATTTCCGGAAAGGCCGGAGAGCTTGCGGGTATCTCCTGTTTCGCCCTGAAAGATACGCTCCGCTTTGATCTGAAGGAGAATCGTCCGGCAGGAAAGCTGGTGTTCACGATCGACATCCGGAAGGGAGTGCGTCCCGCCGTTTCGGACGCCATGCGCGGGAACGTCGATTTCCGCGCGCTCGACAATCTCGATATGCCCGACCATTCCAGCCGGAACATTCTGGTCAATCCCTCGTTCGAGCAAGGACTTCTCGGCTACCATTTCTTTGAAGAAGGCTACAATCAGAGTCGGGAGAAATGGGAAACACCGATGTATGCGCTGGACAGCAAAGAGCGTGTGTTCGGCAAAAACTCTCTGCGGATCACAACCTTCTTCGCGCACAAGAAAGGGGACGACTACCGGAATCTGAGCACGGCGTGCAATTTTTCCACCCAGCATGTCGCTGTGGCGCCGGGCGTTTACACGCTGAGCTTCTACATCAAGGGATCGCATCCCGGCGAACAGACCTTCAACATCTGGGTCGCTCCCTACAACTACGGACCCTACACGACCTGGCTGGCAGTGAAAAACGGAAAACTCACTCTGCCGGTCACCGGAGAGTGGAAACGCTGCACAACAACCTTCCGGATCGAATCGACGATGCCGCTGACCGTCCGTTTCAACGCGGTCAGCTCGCAGCGCCGCGGCTTTGTCTGGATCGACGGTCTTCAGGTGGAAAAGGGCGACCGGATGAGCGCATTTGACGTCAAGGCGGCGGAAGCGCGTCTGGTCACCTCCGATCCCGACAACTTTGTCTCGGCCTCCGCCCCGCTTGATGCGAAACTGGAAATCCAGTCTGTTCCGGATTCGATAGGGAAAGGCGTCACCACCGTCCGCAATTTCTACCGCGAGACCGTGGCGAAACGGGAGTTCTCCTTCCGGACCGACCGGAACGGACGCGCCGTTGTCCCGCTGAATCTCGACGGCATCGGCAAGGGCATCTTTCTGCTCCGCACGGACTACACGCTCGCGGACGGACGCAAATGCTACGATCTTCACCGGCTGACGATTCTCGATTTCCTGAAGAATCAGCATCCCCTCCGCTTCCTGTTCAGCGACAACTACGGAGGACTCTATGAAAACCCCGATCTCTACCGGATTCTGGATCGTTACAAAAAGCTCGGATTCGGTTACAAGGCGCAGGATTACGTCGGCGATCCGCTGATCCACAGCACGTTTGAGAAATTCGGGATCCCGATCTCGGAAATCATCATTGTCCGCGGCTACAAGGCCAAAGACGGCTCTCGGCACTTCGGTGCCGCAGAGGATCTTCTCCATCGGCCCTACTACCACAACCGTTCCGATTTCCTGTTCCGGGATTTCCATCTGGATTCCAACGGAACCGTTACGCCGGAGTATCTGGAGAAGGTCCGGAAGGGGTGCGAAAAACTCGCCCGGAAATATCCGCATGTGATCCGCTGGCAGTTCTCCAATGAAATGGGCGCCGGATTCCCGAACGAATGGTGGTCCAAAGAGGGAACGCCGGAAAAGCGGGCGGAAATTTTCGCCCGGATTCTCAAGGCATTCTCCGACGGAATCAAGGCGGGAAATCCGAAGGCGGAAGTCAGCGCGGACTGCCCGTGGAACATGAATCCGACCGGTGGAATTCAGGAGACCGCCGAGCTGCTCCGCGCGTGCAATCAAATCGGCCTCAAGTTCGACCGTCTGGCCTGTCACACCTACCGGGCCTCGCCGGAGAGTCCCGATCTGGATGCGGACGCCGCGCTCTATTTCGACACCGTCGGCAAACTCGGCTATACGAAGGAGCCGCTCTACTGGAGTGAGATGATGCATTGGGGCCCCTACACCATCCCGGCATGGGGCGTGGTTTCTGCCGACTGGATGGGTTCGCCCGGAACATGGATCGGCGGCGCGATCAGTTATGACATGGGGTGGGTGGAGAAAATCTCCGCCGCATGGCGCGCCCGCTCCTGGCTCGTTGCGCTCAAATATTCCGACCGGGTCAAGACAGCCTGCGCCGCGTCGGACAAAAACAACTTCGCCATGGATCTGAATCTGACGCCGTTCGCCTCGCAGGTGATGCCGAACACGCTCGGGAATCTGCTTGGAGACTCAAAATTCAAAAAAGATGTCCGGTTCGCAGCGTACATCCGGACGTATATTTTTGAAGATGCGCAGAAGCGTCCGGTGGCCGCGGTCTGGTGTCATCTCCCGGCGCTCGACGAGGGACGGCAGGATGCTCCCGTCGCCGAAGCCGATTTCGGAAACTCGCTCGAATCGGTCATCGACCTGATGAACAATGAACGCTCCTTCACGCCCGGAAAAGTCAAATTCGCGGTCACCTCCTTTCCGCTCTTCTTCCGCGGAAAGCCCGGAACGCTTCCGGCAATGGTCAAGGCGTTCGAAAATGCGGTGATCCTTTCCGGAGAGGGGGTCTCGCCGCTGCTCGTTTCCGCCAACCCCTCCGCCCCGGACAAAGCGGAGCTGAAGCTCAAGAATCTGCTCTCGACTCCGTTCGACGGAACAATCGGCACAACAGAGGTCAAAATCGCCGGAGCGACCGAAGGCAAAGTTCTTCTTCCGCTGCCGGAACCGCTGGTCTACGACCGGATCACGGACGAGAAACTCCCGGTTCGCATTCAGGGGAAAAACGGCGGAAAGATTTCGATGGATCTCAGCTTCCGCGGCTCTCTCTGCAAACGCGTTCCGGACTCCGCAACGCTGGAACAGATCGACTGGAAGAGCATCCCCGGAGTCCAGCTGGCGAATTCCAAAGGGAAACCTGCGCTCACGTCGGGAGTCTATCGCGCCGCATGGAACCGGAAAGGGTTCTTCCTCCGGGTGGAGATCAAAGATGCAAAATTCTCTCATCTGGAATTTCCCAAAACCGAGAGCCGCTGGGCGAACGATTCTCTGCAGGTCTATTTCGACACCTTCGCCGACGCACGTTCCCGGCAGGCCATCGGATACGACGAAAACGATTACGACTACCTGATCCTTCCCAACGCGGCCGGAAACAGCTGCTCCGTCTACCGCAACCGGATGGTCGACTGGCAGCTCGGACTCGGGACCTCGCAGGAAAAGGCGGGAACCTTCGCAAAGGACATTCCGACAAAGTTCACAAAGATCCCCGGCGGATATGTTTACGAAATCTTCTTCCCCGCAAAACACATTCTGCCGATTCAGCTGAAAGAGGGGTACACCTTCGGATTCGGCGTCCATGTTCCGAACGCGGACGATCCCGCCGTCCGGACAGCCAGACGCGCCGTTTCCTCCCTGACCAATTCCGGCGACGGAACCGACTGTTACAACAAGCCCCATCTCTGGCCCGCTCTTCTGCTCTGGAAATGAAAAAGCTTGAATCATCAAAAGCTAGGTTGTGTCGTCAATAGATTTGTGCTATATTATGCAAACGTCAAAAAAAGGATATCGGGAAAATGGCGAATGCATACGAACGACATGATATATCGG
>CASFTV010000051.1 GCA_949297765.1 uncultured bacterium
GCATCGCGACCGATTATGCCGGATTGGGACTTGACTGCACAGGGGTTCCGGATATTCCATTCCCATTTTTTACATAAAGTGCAGAAGAACCGAAAAAAGAAAGTTGAAAAACAGCCGGTTTTTGAATTTTCCGAGATCTCCAGAAAATGCTCATTTTTCCATCCGGCAAGCAGGCCACCTCTAAACGTTTCCGCACCTTGCTCCTGGAAGCCCTGGCGTATTGTATTTGTGACAGACCATCTATTTGAGAAGTTGCAATCGGTAAACAGCGGGATATTGTAACTCAAAGGCTTTTAGACCCGTCTTTTTATAAAAAAGTTGTCCAGCGCGAGGGGAGATGCATAGTCTTAGCTCTGCATGTTTATGTTTTTTTATGCTTTTGATACCGCATCTATTTGAAGAATTATCAACGACTTTCAAAAAATCACTCTTGAAAATTATAGAAGATCTGCTAATATATATAGAATTCATCAGGGGAAGCAATATTCTGAGCCAGGGTGTTTTTGCTCTTTCGCTATAAATTTTTCAAAATAGGGAGTTCTTATGTCTCCATTGCAGACCGTTTCCAAAATAACAGAAAATGGAATAGATGTTGGGAATTATTATGATAAATATAATTCAACAAATGTAATAGCACGCTATCTTACCCGAGGATTTGAAAAAGCTTTATTGAAATATGTCGAACAAATTCATCCGCATTCAATTCATGAGGTCGGATGCGGTGAAGGTTTTTGGGTTTTGAAGTGGAAAGAACTTTATGGAAACGATTTCCAATCCACAGGGTCCGATTTTTCACAAAAAGTAATAGAAATTGCGCGGAAGAACGCGAAAGTGCGGCATGCTTCTCCGGATATTTTTCAGACAGATTCCGTTTATGATCTAACAGATTCCCCCCATGCAGATTTACTTCTCTGCTCCGAAGTTCTGGAGCATCTTGATTCTCCTGAACAGGCGCTGTTACGGCTTGCGGAAAAAGCCACAAAATATGTCATTATCAGCGTGCCAAATGAACCGATCTGGCGTGTTTGCAATATGATGAGATTCAAATATCTGAAAGATTTAGGCAACACCCCGGGACATATTCAGCATTGGAGTCGGAAGCAAATCGCAAAACTGGTCGGCAACTATTTTCAAATTATAGATATTTGTTCGCCACTTCCTTGGACAATGCTTCTTTGTGAAAAAAAGTTGTAAACGGAGTGGTCGGGAGCTTTCCTGATGGGTACTCGGCTATGATGCCGGCCGGAAGCAAGCACAGGCATATTTCCACGACAAAAAGGGGAACTCGTCTGTACATGACCCCTTGTAAACTTTGCAAAGATGATGTAAGGTAACTACGGCAAATCACGTTTGTCATCTGTAATCATTCAGCAACAAATGTGCGCAAAAGATCGGACACGACCTTTTCTCATCAGATCGTCCTCGGTATACAGTTTGCTTTCTCTCCGTTCTGTCTTGGACTGAAAAATCTCGGAAGCTCCTTCCATGAGTTTCTTTTTCCACTGCTGGACCTGATTTGGATGAACGTGGTATCTCCCCGCGATCTCAGCGACGGTCAGTTCCCAGCGCAACGCTTCCAATGCTACACGGCTTTTGAATTTGGAGTCATACGACTTTTTCATAAAACGCCCTCACTTTCCAAGTTAATTTAACGGGCATTTTACACTAAGTCAAGTTGTCCAGTTTTCGGGGCCAACCTCATTTTCTATTTCATGCTGGTTCGGACGAATTGCAATCATCCTGGCGGAGAAGCCCTTATGACGACACCGGTCCCTCTGCTTTACAGTCCTCACAATGTGTTCGGGTATATCAGGGCAGAACTGCAGGAGTGAGAGGCGTCCGCCGCACAGTATGCACGAGTTCAAGTGTTCTCCGGGAGAAGTTTTTCAGAATCATCTCCTTTTTCCGCTCATGATCCGGGAGTCCTTGAGCTTTCCCGTCGCAGCGGACTTGATCTTCCCTGCCTGACCATCTATATTATCCCTGATTTTCAAAAATTTCATACAGTACAGAACTTCACATCCAGGAGAAAACATGCAATACCGGGACTTCGGAAAAACGGGATTTCAAATATCGGCCCTCGGATTCGGCGCAATGCGTCTGCCGATTCCGGAAAATCAGAACAAAAACGCCAAGGACGATTTGGGTCCCGCCGTCGATCTGCTGCGGTACGGTTTCAAAAAAGGAATCAACTACGTCGACACCGCTTATATGTACTGCGATGGACGCAGCGAACTGGCTGTCGGAATGGCGCTCAAGGACGGATGGCGCGAAAAAATCAGACTCTCCACAAAACTGCCGCTTGGAGAGGTCAAATCACAGGACGATTTCAAACGAATCCTCGAGATCCAGCTGAAAAAACTCGATACGGACTACATTGATTTCTACCATTTTCACGCTTTGAGCAGCCAGACATTCAAGAATCTGATTCTGCCGCAGAAGCTCATTGATCTTGCAGAAAAATTCAAAAGCGAAGGGGTGATCCGCCATCTTTCCTTTTCCTTTCACGATCCGCATCCGGAAAGCATCGTCGAGATCCTTGACACTCAGGCGTTTTCATCGGTCCTCTGCCAGTTCAACCTGCTGGATCGCAGCAATCTGACGGGGATCCGCCATGCGGCTGAACTCGGAATGGGAGTGGTTGTAATGGGACCTGTCGGCGGAGGCCGTCTGGCATTCAAAGGCGGTGTCTTTGAAAATGCTCTCGGCGGAAAAATTTCGACTCCGGAACTGGCAATCCGCTTTGTCCTGAGCACCCCGGGAATCAGCTGCGCCCTCTCCGGAATGGGAACTCGCGAAATGGTGGACGGCAATGCCGCTATGGCAGATATCCCGGAACCGCTGACCCAAAATGAACTCGACGCCATAGAGACCGTCACCGAGCAATGCTCCAAACTGAGAAATCTTTACTGCACCGGATGCGGATACTGCACTCCCGCCTGTCCGAAAAAAATCGCAATCCCGAAATGCCTGGAGGCTTTGATCTACAAGGAGGTCTACAACCTGGACGAGGCCGCAAAAAACCGTTACAATGCCATCGGAAAGAATCCGTGGGATACCGGAGAAACCGCGTCGGCCTGCATCGGCTGCGGCGCATGCGAAAAGAAGTGCCCGCAGAACATCCCGATCCGGGAAAGACTCCGCCAGTGCAGAGAGATCTTCAAATAATACGGAAAAATGCGGAAGCATTTTTCTCGGGTCAAGGACAATGTGTCCTTGTCGCGGTCCAGCGGCGAGACGCTGGTCGTGCGGAGCACGAAACCCATCCACCGACGAAACCGGGACAAAAACAGAATCCCCCCCACACTCTCTCTTTCTTTCTCTCGCTCTCTCTTTCCCCCATGATCCAAAAAACCGAAAAAGGCTTGCACACATGACCGCAACCATCCCTGCAAACACCTCGGAATTTCCGAATCACACAGAAAAACCAGCCCCCCTTTTCCCGGAAACGTCTCCGTTCCTTCGAGAAAGACGTGAAAATTTCCCTCAAAAAACAAGAACAATACCTTGACACCCCGACAAAACGAATGAAGGATCAAAGAAACTCCATTCCATCGTCCAGCGGCAGGAATTCCTCCTGTTCCGAATCGTAATCATAGAGTTCGCCGTTGTTCATGCAGAAGTACCAGCCATGAATTTTAAGGAGTCCGGCTTCGACCCGTTCCCGGATCCATGGGAAGGTCATCAGATTTTCCATGGAAAGCAGGATGGAGGTTTCCTCGCAGGCGCGGAGCTGAAGCTCCATCGGCTGGTCCCCGAGCCGCTCCTTCACGCGCTGGCGGGCCGGCTCCGCCAGAGAAAGCCAGCGCGTCAGGAATTCCGACGGATGGTGATTCTCCTCTCCCTCCGACATCAGCGCATGAATTCCTCCGCAGTTTGAATGCCCGAGCACAATGATGTGCTTCACTTCCAGATGACAGACCGCATATTCGATTGCGGAACTGACGCCGTGAAACGCCGAATCCGGATGGTAGGGCGGAACCAGATTGGCGACATTGCGGATCACAAACATCTCTCCCGGTCCGCTCCGGGTCACATGCGCCGGATCCACCCGGGAGTCGCAGCAGGCGATCATCAGCGTTCCCGGCATCTGCCCGTGCCGCAGACGGGAATAGAGTTCGGTGCTGTCGGAAAAATAGGCCTTGCGGAAATGGCGGAAACCGTGAATCATCTTCCGGATAGTCGGGTCCATTCGTTCACCTCCCGTGCGTTCAGTCGAATTTCAGCCCAAGATCGGGCGTGTAGCAGCGTTCCGGTTCGGGCAGATCATTTCCCTCCTCATCCTGAAAACGGATTTCCCGCAGATGCGTCCGGATGACCGGATCATATTCCGTTTCGCTCTCGTCCGGCGTGTTCAAAGAGACATACGCCGTGCTTTTCATGCGGGCGTCATGCGTCAGCCCGAGACGGTTCATCGTCACCAGGAGCGCCCGCTGGCGGCGGTTCAGTCCGTCGCGGACATCTGGCAGGGAATTCAGCAGTTTCCGATATGCAGCGGGATCATGTTCCCGGAGAAATTCAAAATCATCCATGAGTTTTTATTCCGTTCTTTGTTCAATATCCGGAAAAATACACTCCCGGAGATTGTTTTTCAATCCAGGGAAACTATATTATTCATCATTCAGCATGGAAAAACGATGAAACACTACCCAGAAACCCTACAACAATCATCCGAAAACGGAACTCCCCGTTTCTTCGCACATCGTTGCAGCGCCGATTTCCGTCCGCCGGACCCAACCCCTTTTTCTGAACAATGAATCTTCATCCAGACCGCTTTTTTCACTACACGGCATACAACAGCACGTTCAAAACGGAACTCATCGCAGGACTCTCCACCTTTGCGGCGATGGCCTACATCATCTGCATCCAGCCGGCGCTGTTCTCCGGTCAGATGACCGGCTCCGCGACCGGAATGCCGTTTGACGCACTCGTTACGACGACCTGCATTGCGTCCGCAATCGGAACGCTCCTGATGGGGATTCTCGCGAACTACCCGATCGGGCTTGCTCCCGGAATGGGCTCGAATTTCTTTGTCCTCTTCAGCGTCATGAGCGCCTGCGCGGTTGTCACGGGCGGGAAGATGGGGGATCCGGTGGTCTGGCAGACCGCAATGGGAGTCGTGCTGATTTCCGGAGTGATCTTTCTGATCACCTCGTTCACAAAACTGCGCAGGATGATGCTGAACTCCCTGAGCCCCTCCCTGAAATTCGCCATCGTGACGGGAATCGGACTCTTCATCGCAATGGTCGGACTCAAGAACGGCGGCATCATTGAGGTCAACGGAGGACAGATGACCCTGAAAACGTCCGTGACGGACATCCCCTCCCTGATTTTCTTTGCAGGACTGCTCGTCATTACCACGCTCCATTATTTCAAGGTCAAAGGAGGCGTCCTGATCGGAATCCTGGTTTCTGCGCTGATCGCGTTCTTCTGCGGAAAGATTCCGTTCAGCGGAATCGTGGGACTCCCCGCCAGTCCGATGCCGCTGGTCTTCAAGGCGGATATCGCCTCGGTGTTCCGCCATCTGCTGGAACTGATCCCGCTGATCTTCATCTGCTTCTTCATGGACATGTTCGATACGATGGGAACCATCATCGGCGTGGCGACCTCCGCAAAACTTCTCAATAAAAACAACGAAATCGACCGGGTCGAACGGGTGTTCGCCGCCGATGCAACCGCAACCGTGGCGGGCGCCCTCTGCGGCCAGAGCACCGTCACCTCCTATCTGGAGAGCGCCGCCGGCGTGGAAGCGGGCGGGAGAACCGGACTGACCGCCGTCGTCATCGGTCTCTGCTTCCTGCTGGCGATGTTCTTTTCCCCGTTCATCACGGCGATCGCCGGATATGCGCCCGTCACCTCCGCCGCACTGGTGGTTGTGGGCGTCATGATGATGGGGTCCGTTTCGGAAATCCGCTGGGACGATTACACGGAGGGAGTCCCCGCATTTCTGATCTTTGCCGGAATCCCGTTCAGCAACAGCATCATCGGCGGAATCTCGCTGGGAATCATTTTCTATCCGCTCATTAAAATCTGCTGCGGAAGAATCCGGGAACTGAACTGGTTCTCCTATCTTTCCGCCGTGTTCCTGATCCTGTATCTGATTCTTTTGAACGGCAGATAAACAAATTTCCGCTCCGGAGCCGGATGCATACAGCGAAGGAGATCTTTTATGACGAATCCAGAAAAAGTTGCGGCGTTTCTGCTCAAATGGCGCGGACACGTTTCAGAGGATCCCTCTTTCATGAGAGATTGCGAGGCTCTCGGTTTTGAGATGGACGCGGCCCGGTCGCTTTCCGCCGCCTTTCCGGAGGTCCCGGTCCTGACGCCCGAAGGGTTCCGGTCCATTGCAGGACGGATCACCCGGATCAGATTTCTTGGAACGGCCATTTTCTCCTTCTGGCGTTACAGAACCCACTGGTGCGATGGCCCCGGAGGCGGAGTGGATTCCGACGATGCTAAGGAGTGGCTGGAAATCGCCTTCAACCGTCTTCAGGAACTCCTGGAGCAGCCCGGAACGTCCGGACAGGCTCCTTCCTCCTCCCGGAGGGCCGGGGGGAGGGGAAGAACAACCCGCCGTCAGCGGCCGGACTCTTCCCGCCGGACAAGATGAAACACGTTTTTATCCAGCCGGTATCCGCCCGTTTTCAGAAAATTCTGGAGTTCCCCGGTGGAATTCAGCACAATTCTTTCGTGGAGCTGGATGCTTTTCTTCGCCGGGGTCCATGCGGTACCGGATTCCGGCGGAGATGCGAATGTGACGAACTGAAGCTGGAATCCCTCGTTTTCCGGAGTTAGTTTCAGAAGATGGAACAGCGGAGCCAGCAGCCATCCGGCCTGTTCGTTGCGGTTCGCTTCCCGGAGCATCTCTTCGACATCCGCCGTCACCGCCAGAAAGGTGTTTTCTCCGGCGCGGAAGACCATTCCGTTAAGCGGAATCCAGGTGCCGCGGAAATGGTTCTTCCGGTCCCGCGGAGTCTGCTGAATCCGGATTCGGAGCGCCTCGTCGGACTTCGGATGGAGGTAAACCGAGATTGCGTAGGTGTCGGATTTTGTTGAGCAGATCCATTCACCGAGATATTTGCGCGGGGAGTCCGCAGCGGTTTTGTCGAACGGCGGCGTCAGCGACGCGGTGACCGAGCATCCCGTAAGAAGCACCGCCGCTGCCATGCAGAAAAGTGAAACGATCCGATGTCCCGTCATGATTCCCTCCTTTTCTTCCTTCTATCGGTATCATAACGCCGTTTCCGGATTCTTTCAAGTGGAAATGTTATTTCCCGGGGGCGGTGCGAGGGAGTCCCGTTCGACAAACATCATATCGACCATCACATTCCCGCTTACGGGTTCATGATGCAGCAGTTTCTGAAACAGGATGATCGCATGGCGGGCGATGTGCTCGAAATTCTGCTGCACTCCGGTGATCGGCGGATTGTACCATGCCTCCTCCGGGGCGACCCAGCCGACGACGGAAATTTCTTCCGGAACTCGTTTCCCGTACTCTTTCAGGAAATGGATCAGCTGGGAGGCTTCGCCTTCCGTGACGCAGAGGACGGCTGTGACGCCGGAACGGATGATCCGTTTGACAACGAAACGAAACTCTTCCGGATTTCCGGCCTTGAGAAAGAAGATATCCTCCAGACCATGTTTCCGCACGATTTCCTGGAAGACGTCCCTGCGGATATGCGAGGACTGATTGGCTTCCTGCATCAGGTATTGTCCGCCGAACAGCCCGATTTTCCGGTGTCCCGCCTCCAGCAGTTTCTCCATAAGCAGCGACATCCCCTGTTCATTGTTGGACGAGATGGAATATACGCCTTCCAGAGTTCTGCTTTTCGTATTGATGCACAGAAGCGGCGGCGCCATCTTCCGGCTCCAGATCCGCTCCAGTCCGTTCAGCGACAGAATGGAGATTGCTCCGCAGATGTTCTGCTTTTCCAGAATCCCGATGCTCGACGCCTCCAGCATCTCCACCAGAAAACCCGCGTTTCTGAGATGGAACAGCAGCACTTCCAGCATCCGGTAAAGGTATCGGCTCATCGCCAGAGAAGGGACAATCAGTGCAACGGTGCGGGAGGAGCCGGTGTAGCCGACCGTCCTGGCACACTCCAGAATTTTCCCGCGGACATTTTCCGCAACACCCGGAGCGCCCCGCAGCGCACGGGAGACCGTCGAAGGGGAAAAGCCCGTCTTTTCCGAAATGGTTTTCAAATTTGTCTTCATGGAGAAAACATACTGCCGGAATGAAAATTTTTCAACCATGTTTTTTCATTTTGTATCATTTTTTTGCAGACATCCTTTGCCGCAGAGGATTGACTATTTTCCTCGAATATGGTATAATGTAAAACAGAAAAACACGGGAAGAGAAAGGATTTGAAATCATGAAACGGGGAATTTCCACACTGGGATGTCCGGAGAAGACTCTTCCGGAAGTGGTGAAACTGGCTGATATATTCCACGTTGATCAAATTGAAATACGTTCTCTTTCGGGAAGCTGCGACTGGGCGGCGGAGCTTTTGAAAGAGGAAAATCTTGCGTGCATGGAGGCGCTGTCCGCTGCGGGACGGGTTTCGGTTCTCGGGTGCGGCTTCAATCTTTCGTGCCGGGAGAACACGGAATCTCCGGAACGGCTTGTCCGGGTTGCCGAACGGTTCGGCGTTCCATATCTCCGGGTGTTCGGCGGAATCGGCTTTGACGAGGAGATCGACGACCGGATTGCCGGGATCACGCTCCGGAACATGGAACGGTTTTCCTCCTTGAGCAGCCGGGTCCGGATCGCGCTGGAGACGCATGACGGATATGCTTCGGCAAAGCGGTGTCTTGCGCTGTTCGAGCGGATCGGCATGGAGCTTCCGGTGGTCTGGGATGCGCACCATACGCTGTTTACGGGCGGAGAGAGTCCGGAGGAAAGTTTCCAGCTGCTTGGGGACCGGATCGTCGATGTGCATTTCAAGGACTCTCTCCCGGGCCGGGACGGGAAACGCCGTTCCGTTCTTCCCGGCGACGGCGAGTTCCCGTTCTCCTCCCTTTTCCGCCTGCTCGACAATACGGACCTGACGGCTGTGTTCGAATATGAAAAAATGTGGGAGCCGGAACTGCCCCCGCTTGAAAACGCTTTGAAAAGGATCTGGTGACATGGGAAAGAAAATCGCTTTTGTTGCACCTCAGGAAAAAAGAGCGCTGGTCTGGAATGCGGAAGCCGAGGCGCTGGCTCGGGAATTCGGTTTCGAAATTCTTTTCGGCGATTCTCCGGAGACCGCCGCCGGTTGTGACGGCGTGATGACCACATGGGAAAGTCCCTGCTTCAGCCGGGCGGTCCTGGAACGTCTTCCTTCCGTGAAGATTCTGGGACACGCCGCCGGATCGGTCGGGATTGTGACCGATGCAACCACCTACGATACGGGTGTAACGGTCATATCCGCCAATCCGGTGATGGCGGAACGGGTTGCGGAGTGGGCGCTGATGATGCTGCTCGCGGTCCGGCGGAATCTGTTTCTCTGCGGGCGGATCCGGGAAAACGAGACGCTGGACTGGGCATCCAAACGGAAGTTCCCCGTCCGGAAAGACGCCACGATCGGCATCTGGGGACTCGGCGACATCTCCCGGATTCTGCTCCGGTTCTGCAGAGAACTTGACCTCGGACGGATTCTTCTTTATTCCCGGCATGGAAGCGCCGGAGAGATCCGGGACCGGGGAGCGTTTCCCGCGGATTCCTTCGAGGATCTGCTGCGGCAGAGCGAGATCCTGATCTGCTTCTCCTCCCTCACGCCGGAGACGCACCGCTTCCTGAATGCCTCCCGTCTGGCCCTTCTGCCCGACGGTGCGACCGTCATCAATGCCGGGCGCGCCGGACTGATTGAATCGGATGCTCTCGTCGCCGAACTCCGCTCCGGACGTCTTCATGCCGTTCTCGACGTGTTCGATGTGGAGCCTCTTCCCGCCGATTCCGTCTGGAACACTCTTCCGAATCTGGTTATGACCCCCCACATGGGCGCCGCGGGGGGAACGGATTCCTACGCTCCCCGGATTCTGAGAGAGTTTCAGCATTTCTTTTCCGGTCTGCCTCCGCAGGGCGTGATCGACCGGAAGCGATTCTTTACCATGAGCGATGACCGATTGATTTATCAGAAAGGAACCTCCTTATGAAGAATTCCCCCTGTCTTTTTTCTTCCCCGGATCTCTATCGCGAGATTGATCGCACTCTGACCCCGTCCGACCGTCTGGAGCTGAAGGCAATGGCCGACGCCATTCTGAAACAGCCGCTGCAGAGCATCACCTCCACGCCGTTTCCGCCTCCGCCCGGCGCAACCGTTCACGACTATGCGACGATCGGAAAGTACTGCTGGCCGAATCCCGACACTCCGACCGGTCTGCCATGGATCCTTCGCGACGGCCGCTCCAATCCATGGCTTCTGAAACACTGCGCGCACGGATACAGCATGAGAATGTTTCTTTTTGTCACAACACTTGCCGCCGCCGGACATTTTCTTGAGGACCGGCGTTATTTTGCCCGCGCGGCGGAACAGCTGAAATATTTCTTCTTTCTTCCGGAAACGCGGATGAATCCCTCACTCAGCCATCTTCCGAAGGCGCCGGGGATCATCGAACAGCATTTTTTCTGCGAACTTCTGGAAGCGGTTGCCACTCTTCCCGAAATTCCGGAATGGGGCGAGGACGAACGGAAATCGTTCCGCGACTGGTGCGAACAGT
Organism: uncultured bacterium; assembly: GCA_949297765.1. Lineage (GTDB taxonomy): Bacteria > Verrucomicrobiota > Lentisphaeria > Victivallales > UBA1829 > UBA1829. The sequence continues at coordinate 10,705 of CASFTV010000051.1, forward strand.
ATCTGGACGGCTTTCTTCTCACCCATCCGCTGGCGATTGAGGAACGCGGATCGGTGAACAACCACGGGATCTGGTTCGATGCACAGCTGATCGCATTTGCGCTGTTTCTGGGGCGGACCGATCTTGCGGTCCGCCAGATCCGTGACTATTCCATTCCGCGCATGGACGGTCATTTCAGCGCCGAGGGCCGCATCCTGCCGGAGGAACACCGGACGATCTCCCTGTTCTACTCCTATTTCAATCTGCAGGGCTGGGCGTGGGTGGCGGGATACGCAAGAATGCTCGGGATGGACCTGTATCATCGGCCGAACCGCTCCGGAATGACTCTCGTGAAGGTGGTGAAGCATCATCTGGATTACTTCTTCTATCGGAAACCGTGGCCGCTGCTTCAGATCAAGGGCCGTCCGCGCGCGATCGAGTACACCCGGCTGTTTTCGATGTTCGATCTTCCGGAAGAACTTCCGGAATGCGCGCGGTATCTCGCCGATCACCGGGCCAATCCGGTCTGGAGACTGCCCGCCCTGATTCCCGGAGAGGAGTATCAGCAGCTTCCTCCGGAACCGTGCGACCGTTTCAACATCCCGGAGGAGATGCTTCCGGCGTTTGAGTCGCCGGAAGAGGGCTGCGGCTGTCCCCCTGTCTATCAGAAGCGGTGCGGCGGCAACGTTCCAGCAGGGAAGGGAGGTGTTGCGGATGTTTGAGAGCGTGATTCGGAACGGAGAGTCGTGGACGCAGTGGATGGAAAGGCGTCCGGAAGTGCGGGAGCGGATTCTGAACACCATGGGCGTCGAGCCGTTCCCGGATTGGAAAGCGGAGGGAAAATGGATCCGGGAGGAGACCCTTTACGGCTGTTCCGCACGGGAATTTGTCCTTGAGATTCTGCCGGGATATCTCTGCGCGGGGACGCTGGTTCTGCCGGAAGGTCCGCAGCCGGGCTGTCCGCTGGTTTTCTGTATCCACGGGACCGCTTCGGAGGGCCGGCGCAATGTGCTGGATCCGGAAAAACATCCGAACCGCTGCTATGGAATCGAACTTCCCCAGCGGGGGATTGCCACCTGTTCAATGGATCTGTTCGGATTCGGCGAGTGGTGCGGAAACGGAAAGGAAACCGCGGAACTGCGGAAGGAGTTTTACCGGGCATTCCCGGCATGGTCGCTGGACGGAATGTGGTTCCGGACCCACCGCATGGCGATCGACTGGCTGACGGCTCTTCCGGAGTACCGGTTCGGTGCGGTCGGCACGATCGGAAATTCCCTCGGCGGACGGGTTTCCGTGTATGCGGCGGCGCTGGAGGAGCGGATTTCGGCGGCGGTGGTCTCCTGCGGGATCAGTCCGAACCGGACCAACATCTACCGGAATCTTCCGGGCCATGCGAGGGGTGAAAACAGTCCCCGCCTGAATGCGGAGACGCTTTCCCGGGGGAAGCCTCCGTGGGAGTATCAGGAACTTCTCGCGCTGATTGCTCCCCGGGCGCTCTTCGCGGTGGAGCCGTTCAACGATCCCTTTAATCCCTATCCGTTCGCGAGTGTGGAGTGTTTCGACCGGGCCGGACGGGTCTGGGAACAGGCGGGAGTTCCGGAGCGGATCGCATTCCTGTATCACGGCATGGGGCACGATGTCCCGTTGGAAATCCGTCACTACGCTTATGAATTTCTGGAAAAGCAGCTTCGCCGGTCCGTCTGAACGGAACGGATGGAGAAAACGGAAAGAAAATGCAGAAAAACACCATCACAAGAGCAGGGAGAAACAGAAATGAATGACCGTCCTTTCCCGAAAGCGCGGCCGGTGGAGCGTCCGGCGGGATTCACGCTGATAGAACTTCTGATCACAATCGCGATCATTGCCATTCTTGCGGCGATGCTGCTTCCGGCGCTGAACCGGGCGCGGGATATGGCAAAAAGCGCATCGTGTTTCAACAATCTCAAACAGCTCGGCATCGGTTACGGGGTCTATTTTTCGGAGAATCTGGACTATCTTCCGCCGATCTCGCAGGGCAGCAATGAGATCTACTGGCCGATGTATCTGGTCGGCATCGAGATCTGGGGAGCTTCCGGACAGACCGGATATAAAAACCATATCCGCGGGCGCTACGCTTCTCCGGAGATGTTCGCCTGTCCCGCAATGTCGGCGAAGGTCAATCCGTACACGGGAAAAGAGCCCGAGTACTGGTATACGAATGTTCCGCACTATGCTCCATGCACCACGATGGGGATGACTCAGCCGGAAATGCCGAAGGTGACACAGTTGAAGAATCCTTCGGGAAAGTTCCTGCTGGGTGATGTCTGGGCGTATGTCGGGGGACAGCTCTGGACAAATGCCGGATTCTACCGGATCAACTGGTCCACGCCCACCAGCGGCTATGGAATCTGGGCAGGGCGCCACACCCGCGGAGTGAATGTCCTCCATGCGGATGGACATGTGAATTCCTACCGGGTTCTCAATCTGGAAAATCCTTATGCTTCGCCGCCCTTCACAAGCCGCGATGAGGATAAACAGCATTTCTTTTACAACCGGTGAGGTTTTGCGATCATGAAAAGCGTGCTCTCTGCAATATTGTTTCTGGCTGTTGTCCGGCTGTCTCTTTCCGCGGCATCTCCGGCGGTCCGTGTTGATATTCAGGCGGAAAAAGGGGAACTGGCTCCCGCAGGAAAGAACATCCGGTTTGCGGAATGGCTCGGAGCGAAGCGGAAGACCCGTCTGGTCTTTGTCGAATCGTTTGAAAAAGAGGAGTGGAAACGCTGCTCGTTTTCCTTCCTGCCGGAAAAAGACGGATTTGTTACACTCATCCTGCGGGGACCGGATGCGAAAAAGGAGCATCTGTGGGTATTGTACCGGAATCTCCGCTGGAACGGAAAAGCTCTGGAGAAGGGGGAACTTCCTGATGGATGGCGAATCCGAAAGACGGCGTCGGGCCGGAACGCCGCCGTGGTGGAGGATCCCGCGCTGACGCCGGAAGGCCCCTGTGTCCGCGTCTGGCATGACGGCTTCATCTCCCGGCGGATTCCGGTGAAGGGCGGCCGGAAGGTCACCGTGGAGGTGGATGCCTGTCCGACGGATGCGTTCACGCCGCTCTCCGGCATGTACCCGCTCGCTCTCGCCCCGTTTGCCAACCGGGATTATGCGGATGAAATCGAACAGGACGGCAAAGGCGGCTGGTCCGATCAGGGACCGGACAAGGATCTCCGGAAATTCGATCTTTCACGCAGTATGTTCGGCGGAATCCGGTTTCAGCTGGTTCGTCCTTCCGCGAACCGAGGAAACGGCGTGGCGGTGTTCGACAGTTCCCGATCTCCGACCGGACTGCGGGAAATCGAATTCAACGTGCCCGAAGAGGCCCGGAACTCCCGTTTTCTGTATCTGCTGCATACCGGCTGCTATGTGCCGGGCAAAGCGGAGTCGGTCGGCACGGTGGTGTTTGAAGACCGGAACGGAAAGCGCGCGGAGCATCTGCTTGTTTCCGGTACGGACCTGCTGGACTGGAACCGTTCCGGATCGGCGGAGAATGCGCTCTCCGTCTCATCCGGCCATTATTCCGGCGATCCGCGGTCGGTCTATCTGAGCCGGATTCCCGTTCCGCTGGCGGAGATGAAGAAGATCCGTCTCCGGAGCGCGGGAAAGATGATCTGGATCCTCTGCGCTGCGACGCTCAGCGACCGGGAGATCCAGTGGAAGGAGACCTTCTTCACCCCGGCACCGCCGGACTGGCAGCCCGCCGATCTCGCTCCGACTCCCTTTACTCTTGCCGGCTCCGCTCTGGATCTCAGCTCCCTGCCGTACGGGATTCCGGACTCTCCCCGGGTCCGGGTCGTCCCCGCCGGGACCGGCGACATGGTCCAGGAAGACCGGCCGGCTCCTCCTCTCCGCTTCCGTCAGGCCTATTTCTTCGGAGCCGACTGGAGTTTTATGCGTTCCCTCCGGAAACTGTCGGCGGCGGAATTGAAACGCATGATTGATGATTATGTCGCGGAACTGCGCCGCCGGGGATATAACATGGTCAGAACCCATACGATCGAGCAGTTCCTGATGCTTGACGCTCCGGGAAACGGCACGCCCGATCCCCGCTTTGCCGATGCGGTCGATTACTGTTTCGCTCAGCTCGCGAAAAACGGAATCCGCCTGAATCTGAATATCGCGGCCTATCAATTCCTGTATCCGTTCACGCTTTCGAGCTCGTCGCGTCCGCAGGACATCAAACCGAAATTCATTTTCGGCGATCCGAAAACCCGGCAGGACTGGCTGGACTGTGCGCGCTACTTCCTCTGCCGGATCAATCCCTATACCGGCCGTGCGCTCAAGGATGAACCCATGCTGGTGTTTGTGGAACCCTTCAATGAACTGGGACAGGCCATGCGGCGGACTCCCTACAAGGAGGAATCCACACGGAAGTTCGTCCGGGAAAAATTCCGAGCCTATGTTCTTCAGCGGAACGGCCGGGTGGAGGAATCCCGTTTTCCGCACAATCCGAACGAGGTCGAGGGCGGAGCAATGCGTCAGGAATGGCTGGAATTCTGCGTCCGCTCCCTCCGGGAATCCGGCGCGTGGATGAACCGGCAACTGCGGGACCTCGGCTGCCGGGCGCCGATCAGGCAATACAACATCTCGCCCGCCTGCTATTTCGGCGACATCCGGTACGAACAGAGCGATTTTGTCCTGCGCAACAGCTATTTCTGTCATCCGAGCAATCTGACGCGGAACGGATCGGTGACCCGTCAGCAGAGCGCTGTTGAGACGGTTCTTCCGTATTTCACCAATGTCGCCTCCTGCCGGTTTGCCGATCGTCCGATGGTCGTTTCCGAGTACAACCATGCGCGCAACCGCTATGAATACGAACAGCTTCTGTTTCCCGCCTACGCCGCGTTCCAGGGATTTGCCGGGATCACGCTTCATTCGGTGAACCTGAATCCGTCCTGGGGAAGGGAAGGGGTATTCTCCACCTATATCGACCGGATGAGTGAATACCTGAGTTATTTCCTGTTCCAGCGCGGGGATGTCACGCCATCACAGCATCTGGTGGAACTGCGGATTCCGAAGTCGTCGCTGTTCGCCAAGGGAGCCGACTCCGCCATCGCTCCGGAACAGGCCCGCTGGGCTCTGCTGACCCGGTTCGCCGTCCGTTATGAGGAAACCTCCCGTCCGCCGATGGTCGCACGGCATCCTTTCCCGAAGGCCGCCGCCGCGATGCCGCTGACCGGATATGCCGCCGTTACAGGAGCAACGATGTTTACGGAAACCGGCACCAGCGGGGGAAAACGGTTTGACCCTCTTCCCCTGATTGCCTCTTTGCGGAAGAAAGGCGTGTTTTCCGCCGAAAACCGCTCGGATCCCTCCGCCGGGATCTGGGAATCCGATACGGGGGAACTGCTTCTGCTTGCCCGGCGGAAAACGTTTCTGCTCCGCACTCCCCGGACGGAGGCTGCGGTGTTCGAGAAAAATCCGGACATTTCGCTTCCGGTTCTTTCGAAGATCTGGTCTTCCGTCCCCTCGGCGGTGGCTCTGGTTTCGCGCGGCGGGAAAGCGCTGAAAGAGGAATCGCACCTGCTCCTGTTCTATCTGACGGGAAGTTTCAACAGCAGAATGAAGCTCTCTGCGGACGGGTCCCTTCTTCTCGGGAACGGCACTCTTCCGACGCTTCTGCGGACCGGCCGCCTCGAACTTCATCTGAAACTTTCTCCCGGGCGATGGACCCTTTATCCGCTCCGTTCGGACGGGCTGCGCCGGAAGGGAATCCCGCTGGAGCGGACACCGGATGGATTTCGTCTGCATCTGGACACCGCCGCGCTTCCCGACGGACCGACCGGAGTCTTCGAGCTGGTCTCCGACGGCCGTTGAACGTCTCTCTCCGGAACACCGGCAATCACCGGTACGGCAGGAAGCTGCCGGTGTTCTGATAGGTGTGGAAGAGGGTTCTCCAGTTCTGCGCGCCGATGTGCAGATCGAAATAAAGAACGTTCGCGGAATTCAGATGTTCGTAGGCGATCCTCTGTGCGCGGTCCGGATCGGGATCCGCATGACTCTGCTTGAGGCACCAGACCCCCTGATTCCCGGTCTCGGGCGGATTGTAATTATTCGCTTCCACCTGAAGGACTTTCGAGGACGGGGAAACCACCCGTTCGCGCCGGTGATACAGCCAGTCGCCGGAAAGCAGAATGGAGGATCCGACATCGGCCTCCAGTCCGCCGCAGAGGGCATAGAAGGAGGGACGGGTCCATCCGGTGTACTCGTCCGTTCCCGCCAGAGAAAAGCTGTAGACATCCTTGTAGCTTGCCACTTTCGGGCAGAGACGCGACAGCGGAACCGCGGAGACCGAATCCGGCTGCGACGTCTTCCCGGAGAGAATCCGGTAGTACGGCCCCCAGATCATGCTGCAGTTCCAGAGCCTGGTCAAACCGGTGTCGGCAAAGAGAAAATTCCCGTCCGCCATGTCGGAATATTCGCTGAACGCGAAGCCGAAGTGCTTCAGATTGCCGACACAGGTGACCGCAATTCCCCGTTCTCTGGCGCTGTTCAATGCCGGAAGAAGCATCGCAACCAGAATGCTGATCACCGCGATTACAATGAGGAGTTCCAGAAGAGTGAAGCGTCGTTTCATTTTTTTCAGGATTCCTTTGGGTTATTTCGGATAGACCAGTTCAAAAAAGAAGGTGCCATACCGGAGGTTCGAGGTGTCGAGCGAAAGATGCAGCGTTCGGAGCTTCCGAGATTTTCCTGTCCAAGACAGAGCGAAAAGAAAGCAAGCCGTATACCGAGGACGATCTGATGAGGAAAATCGGACGCCTTGAAATCGAGAATGACTTTTTACGAAGAGTGTCCTTGGCCTGCGGCTTGAATCTCGAAAAGCTCAAATAAACGATTAAGCGTGAATCGTCAGTTGAAGCTGCTTCAGGTCCCTCATTCGAGCTTTTATTACAAAAGCCAAAGGGAGATTTCCCGGACACCTTCCGACGAACGGGTCAAGGACGAAATGCTGGAGATTTCTATGGAGACGCCATTTTACGGAGTTCCCCGTTTGACAGCGGAATTGAAACGCCGCGGTTACAAAGTAAATCATAAACGGGTGCGCAGGCTGCAAAAAACGTTGAATTTGCGAACAGTCTATCCGCGTCCGCATTTCAATACCTCGGAATCTTATCCGGAACATGAGAAATTCCCGTATCTTCTGCGCAAATCCAAGATAGAGCGCCCGAATCGGGTATGGAGCACGGACATTACCTACACGGCGGTCGCTGGACATCGGGCATTTGTGATCGGAATTGTCGGCTGGTTCAGTCGCAAGGTGTTTACTTAGAACTTATCCCTAAATAAAAGATGAAATCCAAGAAAATTATGCTATATTTGCATTCTGTAACGCGGGAGGTGAATATGGCAGTCAAATCATGGG
>CASFTV010000052.1 GCA_949297765.1 uncultured bacterium
CGCTTTCGGGTAAAACGCGAGTTGAGCTCAAATTTACCCCCGAAACGAAAAAACCGACCAGAAGACCGGTCGGCGGAGAATTTTGAAAATGGTCGGGATAGCGAGATTTGAACTCGCGACCTTTTGTCCCCCAGACAAACGCGCTAACCAGGCTGCGCTATATCCCGAATCAGAAAACGAAAATTAATATACAGGCTCTTCCGAAAAATGCAAACTCAATCCCCTAACTTTTCCGCCTTTTTGCTTTTTTGAACATTCTTTTTCTCTTTCCCGATTTGCTTTTTCCCGTTTCACAGATAATATTACTGAATCTATTAAATGTAAGGACTTTCTCATGACCGCTATTATCGGGTTCGAATCCAGCTGCGATGAAACAGCTGTCGCCGTTATCGAAAACGGAAGTAAAGTACGTTCAAACGCTATCGCCTCTCAGATCGCCAAACACGCCGTCTACGGAGGCGTCGTACCGGAACTCGCCGCACGAGAACATCTGACCGCCATCCGGAGAGTTACGGACGAAGCCCTGAAAGACGCCGGAATCAATATGGATCAAATCGACGCCGTCGCCGTAACAAACGGTCCCGGACTCGTACCCGCCCTCCTCGTCGGACTCAACTTCGCAAAAGGATTCGCCGCTGCATATGGAAAACCCCTCATCGGGATCAACCATTTCCTCGGACATATCTACGGCGTCTTCCTCGATCAGGAAGAGGATATCTTCGCAAAAAAAGAACTCTTTCCAATGGTCGGACTCGTCGTCTCCGGAGGACATACATCCCTGGTTCTGATTCAAAATGACGGAACCGCATCCGTCGTCGGGACAACCCTTGACGACGCCGCAGGAGAAGCATTCGACAAGGCCGCAAAAATGCTCAATCTCGGATACCCGGGCGGACCCGTCATCGAAAAAGCGGCAAAAAACGGAAATCCTGGACGATTCGCGTTTCCAAGATCCCTCACCGGAGGCGCAGGAAAAGCCCTCGCCCCTGAAAACCGATTCAATTTCAGCTTCAGCGGAGTCAAGACGGCTCTTCTCTATCACGCAAAAAAAATCTGCGGGGACAACCCGGAAAACCTCTCCGGAGAACTCCTCTATGATACCCTCGCGTCCTATCAGAACGCCATCGTCGACGTCCTCTGCTCAAAAGCCTTCGACGCCGCTCAATACTACCATGCCAAAAGTCTGATCCTCTGCGGAGGAGTCGCATGCAATTCCTGTCTGAGGGAACATTTCGAAGCGGGTGCACCCAAACATCTGCAGACCTTCCTCGCCCCGAGAAAATACTGCACGGACAATGCCGCCATGATCGCCGGCCTCGCATACCGTTACTGGAAGGCCGGAAAATTCGACGATATGAGTCTCGATGCCTACGCACGGATCCCAAGAGAATTCAAAATTCCCTTCCAGGCATAAAAGGCAACCGCACATGAATCGCTGCATTATCTTCGATCTCGACGGGACATTGATCGACTCCGTGGCAGATATTGTCCTGGCGACCAACCGGATGCGTCATAGTTTCCACCAGCCGCCCCTGCCCGAGCAGACGGTCATCCGCTATGTCGGACACGGAATCGCGCATCTCGCAAAACTCGCCGTCAGCGACGCTCCCCAGATCCCCCCGGACAAGGCGAAAGAGGAACTCCTCCGCGCCTACCGGGAACATCCGGTCGTCCGAACCGTGCTCTATCCGGGCGTCGAAGATGGACTCCGGATTCTGAAAACCGCAGGATTCCGCCTCGCCGTCGCATCCAACAAACCCTTCGAACTCTGCATACCGATTCTTTCAAAACTCGGTGCCGCCGACGCATTCGACGCCATCATCGGAGGCGAAAAAGCCATCCGGATGAAACCTGAACCGGATATGCTCCAGTATGCCCTGAGGGAAACAAACTCCGATCCCGCACAAAGCTGGATGGTCGGCGATTCCGATCCCGACATCCGGGCAGGAAAAGCCGCAGGATGCAAAACCGCATATGCCGCCTACGGATTCGGATCCCCGGAAGAAAATTCCTGGGACTTCAAGGCGGACTCCTTTCTGGACTTCGTCTGGCACGCCCTGAAAAGCTGACTCGGAGGGGCGGAGATGTTCCCCGATTTCTTCAACGGTCTTCTCTATGTTTTCCGGGGACTCCGTTTCTTCTACCGGACACCCGCGCTTTGGAAATATTCCCTGGTGCCGTTTCTTTTCCTGCTGCTGTTCTATCTGCTGCTGTTTTATCTTGCCTACCGCTTTGCCGTTCCGTATCTTGTGAATCTTCTGCCGAATCCGGAACATCTGCCGGGCATTCTCCGGGTCCCGCTGGTTCTGCTGCGTGCTCTTGCGGCGTTCTCCTGCTGCATCGCCGTTCTGCTGATCTCGCTGGCGACATTGACAACCGGATATGAACTGGCCGGATCGCTCTTTTTCGACGCCATGACCGTCCGGATTGAACGTCTCCGCTATCATCATGAAGCGCTTCCCCTCCCGTTCCGGAAAAATCTTGCATGCGCATTTCAGTCCGCATCGTTTTCCATCGGGACATTGTGTCTTTCGCTTCTCCTTCTGCCGGCGGCGCTGCTGATTCCGGTCATCGGAGTGCTTCCGATGCTTCTGGTGGTCGGATACCGTCAGGCGCTGACCTGTCTGTTTTCCAGCGGATTCAGCCACGGGCTCTCTCTTCCGGAGATCCGCGAACGCGCGGGAAAGCGGAAAATGCTGATGACCGGATTCGGGGTCACAATTTATCTGCTGTATCTGATCCCGTTTGCCGGAATCGTTCTGCTTCCGGGGTTCACAGCCGCAGGAGCGCTGCTCTACAACGAAGAGTTTGCCGGAGAGTCCGGGGAAAACGGAACGGGAAAGACCTGATCCGGGCGGAATCACTCCGCAGACTTCGTCGTCAGACCGCGGCGGATCCTCAGATTGTTGAACGTCAGGTTCTCCACGTTGTCGAACTCCGGGGTCGGATGGAATTCACTGAACCGGGAAATGTCGGAGCGGACCGGTTCGCACAGCTCCAGTTCGACGTCGTCAAACGAGATGTTCCGGACCTTCTGACTCCTTGCCGCACGGATGGAAAACCAGCCGCCGCAGCTTGCCCGCAGTCCGCGAATCGCCACGGAATCGACTTCCGCAAACACCGCCTGGGGATCCAGAGAGATCTTGAACGGAGAGGTCTCCACCTCCATTACAATGTTCTCAAAACGCAGATTGCGGACCGCAAAAGGACGAATCAGCGGAGGCGGGGGCGTATTCTCTCCGCGCGGAGGATCAAACTGCTTCACACCAACCCGCGGGACCATAATGCTGATTCCGGCAAAACTGTGACGGATCACAAGATTGCTGAACACGCAGTCCCGGATCAGATAGTCGTTGCTCCAGCCGATCCGGATTGCGGAGGAGCCGCTCCGGAGCGTACAGTTCGTCACGGTGATCCGCTCGCAGGGAACCGGACGGTAGAGCTGTTCCTGATGGCTGCGCAGAATGATCGAATCGTCGCTGCTGCGGATGACGCTGTCGGAAACGGTGAAGTCGCGGCAGGCGCTGAAGTGGATGCCGTCCACATTCGGGACGCGGAACTCACAGTCAATCCGGATTCCGCTGATCCGTCCGATTTCGCAGTCGAGAAGCCACATGGTCCAGCCGGCGGAGTTCAGAAACGTCAGATCTTCCAGAGTCACGTTCCGGCAGCCGACAAACAGAATCATCCGGCCGGGAATCAGCGTATCATGACGCCGCTTCCAGTGCGTCAGAAGAAGGTAGGTTTTGTCATCCGTCCAGCAGAAGGCGGCGCCCTGCCCGTCGATCGTCCCCCGTCCCGAAAGAGCGACATTCTCCACGCCGATCGCGGCAAACAGCGTTCTCCGGTTCATGCGCGAACAGTGATCCGGTTTCCAGAACGAATCCACCGGCAGCTCCGGATATTTCAGAGGATCCGTCCCCCCGAGAATCTTCGCATTCACCTCCACCTCAAACCGGACTCCGCTTTTCAAAAACAGGGTGTAGCAGAGAAAGGTTCCACCCTCCACAAGAACGGTTCCGCCCCCCTGCCCCGCACACGCATCAATCGCCTTCTGCAAAGCGGATGTGTCGTCCGTCGAACCGTCGCCGACAGCGCCGTACTCTTTTGCTCTGAAAATCATTCCCGTCATCCTCCCAGCTTTTTGTGTCCCACCAGAACCCATTGAATCTTGAGCACCCCCCGTCCTGCGACAGGGATGCAGCCATAAAAAAATCCGCCATTTCTCCTTCAGACAGGAACGGACAATGCCGAACCGGAGAGCAAAAGAAAAACGGATTCCTTTGCTCAAAATCCCGAGAAAATCCGGAAACGGACTTGATTCTTCCGAAATCCGCCTCTTTCCGCATCCGGATTCCAGTATAGCACAAAAGAACATTTGACACAAGAACCGGAGCATGGTAAAGTATACAAATTTCAGCCAAAAAACATATAAAGGGTGGAATCATACAATGATCGAACGGGAAAGCATTCCCCTGATGCGCATCCGGCACGAATTCAAGGAGGACCATCTGGACAGCAGCGGCGGAAAACTGATCCGGAAGGATTGTTTCTATGCGCAGCAGCAGCTCAACTGGCCGGTCTATACAAACGGGGTCGAATTCACCGAACGCAACGCCCCGACCTGGTATCACGACCCATGCAACCGCTATTTTCTGATTGTATTTCTCCAGGAAGGGGAGATCCGCTATTCCGCGGGCGGCGAAAAATTCCTGTTCCGGGCGAACCGGATTCTCCTGATCCCCCGGGGAATGGACTACCGTTTCGAAACACTCCGGAATCCGCATTACCGGAAAACCACCCTGTTTCTGCTGGGAGTGAATCTTCCGGTCCTTCTGGAAACGCTGAATTTGAACCGGCCCATGCTTCTCACGCCGGATGCCCCCGGATTCCATCAGCAGTCCGTGGAGGAGCTCTATACGATGGTGAAATCCGGCGACCGGAAAAACCTCCCCCGCAATATGGGAATCACGCTGGAACTTCTCGGCAGGATTTCCGAATTCACCCGGGAGGCTCCCCCTCTTCCGCTGGCACTGCGGATTGCAAAATCGCGGCTTTCGTCCGACTTCCGGAACCACTGTCCGATTGCCGTTCTGGCGGAGGAACTGCGGATGCCGCTCCGAACCTTCAACCGGATGTTCCGCGACCATCTCGGAATTTCACCGCACGAATTCCGCAGACGCTGCCGCGTGGAAACCGCAAAGGAATATCTGAACCATACAAATGCCTCGGTCAAGGAGATTGCCGAACGGCTCGGATACTGCAATGCATTCCATTTTTCCGGAGAGTTCCGCCGCGCAGCCGGAAGCTCTCCGCTGCAATTCCGGACAGCGTGCCGACAGAAAAAAGATCCGGAATAAAATCCGTGCATTTTTTCTTTCTCCGCTTGACATTTGCACGACAGAGAATATATTAAGGCCCGTATTCTAGCGGAGGCGTAGCTCAATTGGTTAGAGTGCCACCCTGTCACGGTGGATGTTGCGGGTTCGAGCCCCGTCGCTTCCGCCATTTTTTTGTCGATGAACCGGAAAGATCCACTCAAGCATATCCGAAGCGGAAAGGGGAACAGCATCATGGCGTTCCGGAAACTGCAGCATGTCTCTCTGGCACCGGCAGGGTGGCCGGTCGAACGGCTGAAATCATTGTTTGACTTCTTTGCGCGGAACGGAGGAGACGGAATCCTCCTGGACTACAACGACGCCTTTCCCTATTCCGGAACACTGAACTCCATCCGGGCGGTCAACGCCTATTCGGAGAAGGAAATCCGGGAACTCTGCGCCCATGCGGAAAAACGGGGACTGGAACTGCTCCCGAAAGGGGTTTCCTTTTCCCATTCCGGACCGATCCTGAACTGTCCGGAATTTGCGCATCTCGCGGACGGGAAAGCGTTGAATCTTGCGCTTGAGGAGAGTGTCGAACTGCTGGCGGAAAGCACCCGTCAGCTGGCAACCCTTCATCCCGGTTCCCGGATGATTCATCTCGGCGGGGATGAGATTTTCCGTTTTGCTCTTGCGCCGGAAAGTCACGCCTTCGCGCATCGTCACGGGAAAAGCGGACTGTATGTGGAGTTCCTGAACCGTTTTGCGGAACGGATGAAGGGATGCGGGCTCTCGTTCGGAATCTGGTCCGATATGCTGATCCGGTATCCGGAGGCGATCGACTCGCTGAACCGCGATTACACGATTTTTTACTGGGATTACTGGAGCTTCGGCGATCGGTGCCCGATCCTGTCGCTCGGCGGAGGATGCTCGGACCTTGTCGTGCTCGACCGCGATGCGCTGCTGCGGGATCTGGGGAAAATCCTGCGCAATTCCGGCGTCCGGCCGCCGGAGGAGATCCCCTGCGGACTGGCGGAACGGTACAGCCGGTACTGGGAAATGTCGGAAGACCGACGCAGGGCGAAGAGCTTTCCCTACATCCGTTTTTTCCGGGATCACGGGTTCCCGGTGATTTCAAGCTGCCTGACCTATCCGGAAAAAGGATCGGTCCTCTCCAACTTCGCGGAAAAACTGGATCATGTCCGCTCCTTTGCAAAACGAAGCAGGGAAGACGGCGCGGAAGGAATCATGTCCTGCTACTGGTCGCCTTTCTGGCCGGACCTCCAGCTGCTGGAACCGGCAATCGGGATCTTTCTGGCGCTGAGCGAAAATCCGGAACAGGACAACCGGCAGATTCTGGAACGCTGCGTTCCGGAAGGATGGACACGGAAAGCGTTCGAGCTCTATCTGCGCACGGCGAATGATTTTGAATTCAACGACTTCCTCTCCATCGAATGGACCAGCGCCGATTACCGGAAACAGCTCGACTGGCTCCGCCGCGCAGGCCTTGCGGAGGAAGAACTTGCCCGCTGCGAAGAAACGATCCGAACCGGAGAAGCCTTTCTCGCGGAGCACCCGGAAAAGGATTGTTTCCGCGAAACGGTCGAAGAACTTCTGTTCCGGGCGGAACTGGAACGCTCCGCACTGGAAGGCAGGACGCCTCCCGCGGACGCAATGCGGAAACTCGAACACTTTGAAACAGCGTTCCGAGACCGGAATCGGACGATCTCCCGTCCGGCGGATGCGGCCTTCCGGGAAAGACAGCGTTTTCAGGCGCTGCGCGATTTTCTCACCGTCTCCGGAGCGGAATAAGGACCTCCCCTCCCCTGCGACCGGCAGTTGACATCCCGGCAGGACGCGGTATATTATCCCTGCGCGGTCCGGAACGGGACAGGAACGTTTTTTCCCATCCATCCGAACCCGCGGAACCCCCGGAGCAGACAGTGCAATGATCGCAGCAGGACTCTTCTATCAGGACGAACCCATTCCGAAGGCGCCGGAACGGACCGCGTCACATCTCCCGGACCGCTGCCGGGAAATGCGGCGCATGGCCCGCTGCTGCTCCTTCTCGACCGCGTCGGAAGCGGAACTCTTCCTCCGGCAGGGCAGATTCATGGAGGAGTTCGAAGACAACTGCCCCTATGACGGTGAATTCCACCGCTATTTTCCAAGCTATCAGGCGATGAACGACCGTCAGCTCCGCGGCTACTTCACCTGGCGGACCCGCATCCGGCACGGAAACACCGAAGCGGCGCCGTCCGCCTTCGCCCTGCTCTACATCTACGAACTGCTCAACGGAATCGGATGGGAGCGCGCGGAAGAGGGATTCCGTCTTCTGAAGGAGTTCCGGACCGCATGGATGCCGTTCGATCCGGGAATCGGCCGATCCCTCTGCCGCTGGATGAGCGACTACGTCGTTTACTACGATCTGGACAAATCGCACCTGGAGGAACTCCCCGGCCCGGATCCCGATCAGCCGGTTCTGACACTTCTGCAAAGCCCCTCCTGTTCCGCGGATGAACTTTTTGCGGCCCTGAAGGCGCTTGCGCCCCATCCTCCGGATCAGTCGCCGTTCTACCGGAAACATCCGGAGGAGATGAAGGAGATCATCTTCCGGGTCTACACCGGACTGGAGAAGCGGTCCGGCGGCGCGACCCCGGAAAAACCTCCGTTCGGCGAACTCCGATCCACCCGATATCACATGTTCGGCTCCGCGCTGTTCTGCGATCCGCTGAAACGGATGGAATTCCGCTATGAAATCAATCCCGTCCACCGCTATCTCTGCGAAAACGGAAACTGGAGCGTGGAGAGGTTCTTCCTCCGCAGCGACAAGCTCCGCCGTCTGGAAACGCTTCTGAAAGCCGTCGAAGGGCGGATGCGCAACGCCTTCGGCTTCTCCCCGGCCCTGAAAGAGGAGTCTCTTTCCGCCGGCCGCCTCGCCTTCATCGACAAAACAATCGAACAGTATCGGGAGGAGAAGAGACGCGCCGCGGAACCGGCAATCCGCATTGATCTCTCCAGACTCGGAACCATCCGCCGGGACGCGGAGGAAATCTGCGAAAAACTGACCGTGGAAGATCCGGATTCCGCCGGAACAGAACCGGTCTCCTCCCCGCTGGAACATCCATCGCCCCCGCCGGCGGAAGACCGGAGGGAGGAAAACGAAACCGCCGGACCGTTTTCCGCTCTGGACGAAGGAGAACGGCAGTTTCTCCGCTGTCTGCTCTCGGGCCGTCCCTGGAAGGACCTGCTGCGCTCGGAACGGAAATCCCTTGCAATGATGGTCGATTCCATCAACGAAAAACTGTTTGAACATTTCAACGACACCGCCATCGTCTGCGACGGCGATACGCCGGAACTTCCGGAAGAATACGCGGAAGAACTGAAAGGAGAAATCGGAGAATGAACATTCCCAGGAGAATCGCATCCGCCATCCTCAATTCCCTGAAGGGGGGCGTGGTGCCGCGGATCGGTCTTCCGTTCATCGCGGTGGGACGGAAGGCGGAGATCGAAGCGCTGCTGCACGACATCGGCCTTGTCGCGGAAGGGGGAGCGGCATTCCGCTTTCTTGTCGGACGGTACGGAAGCGGGAAAAGTTTTCTTCTTCAGACCATCCGGAACTATGCGATGGACCGGAATTTTGTGGTGATCGACGCGGATCTCTCCCCCGAACGCCGCCTGCAGGGCACACGGGGACAGGGACTGGCCACTTATCGGGAGCTGATCCGGAACATGTCCACGCGGACCCGTCCGGAAGGCGGGGCGCTTCCGCTGATTCTGGACCGCTGGATCAGCGCGATCCGGAGCGAATGCGCGGCCGAAAGCGGATGCTCTCCCGACGATCCCGCATTCAGCGGTCTGGTGGAACGGAAGATCTACAGTGTTGTCAACGCGCTGAACGAGCTGGTCCACGGATTCGATTTCGCCCGTCTTCTCACGCTCTACTACCGGTCGCATCTGGAGGGGGACGAGGGGACCGGAGCCAATGTCCTGAAATGGTTCCGCGGCGAGTATGCGACCCGGTCCGAAGCCCGGTCCGAACTCGGCGTCGGCGTCATTGTCACGGACGACGACTGGTATGACTACATCAAGCTCTTCGCAACCTTTCTCAAACGGGCCGGATACGCCGGTCTCCTGATCGTGATCGACGAACTGGTCAATCTCAGCAAGATTCCGAACAGCATCACCCGGCAGTACAATTACGAAAAACTCCTCGCGATGTACAACGACGTTCTTCAGGGCAAGGCACAGCACATCGGCATTCTGATGGGCGGAACTCCCCAGAGCGTGGAAGATCCGCGGCGGGGGGTCTTCAGCTACGAGGCACTGAAATCGCGTCTGGAGGAGGGAAGGTTCGCCGGCGGGCCGGTCCGGGATCTCCTGGCGCCGATCATCCGGCTGGAACCGCTGACCGGAGAAGAGATGCTGGTGCTCGTCGAAAAACTTGCGGAGATCCATGCCGGATTCTTCGGATACAGCCGGATTCCCGCGCAGGAAGAACTGATCGCATTCCTCCGGGAGGAATATGGAAGAGTCGGAGCCGAAAGCCATATCACGCCGCGCGAAGTGATCCGCGACTTCATTGAACTGCTGAATATTGCGGCACAGAATCCGGAAACAGGACTGGCGGGACTTCTCGCCTCCGGCGCCTTCCGTCCGGCGGAACCTCCGGAACAGGCAGGAACAGGCGAACCGGATTTCGAAGAATTTGAACTCTGAGAAAGGATGCCATGTCGATCTTTCAACGCTATGCTCCGTTCATTCAGGATTTCATTTATCAGAACGACTGGGAGTCGCTCCGCGCCATTCAGGTCGCAGCGGCCGACGCGGTCTTCCACACGGAAGAGAATCTTCTGCTCACCTCCTCCACGGCGTCGGGCAAGACGGAGGCCGCGTTCTTTCCGATCCTGACGCTGTTTTCGGAGGATCCGCCGAAATCGGTCGGAGCGCTTTACATTGCGCCGCTGAAGGCGCTGATCAACGATCAGTTCGCCCGTCTGAACGATCTCTGCCGGGAGGCGGAAATCCCGGTCTGGCACTGGCATGGAGATGTGGCGCGTTCCCGCAAGGAGCGTCTTCTGAAGGAGCCGTCGGGCATTCTGCAGATCACGCCGGAATCGCTGGAGGCGCTGCTGCTCCGGCGGCACGGCATCGTCGCCCGTCTGTTTTGCGATCTCCGGTTCATTGTGATCGACGAGGTCCATTCGCTGCTGCGCGGCGACCGGGGCGGACAGACCCTCTGCCTGATCGAGCGCCTCTCCACGCTTGCGGGCGTCCAACCCCGCCGGATCGGGCTTTCCGCCACGATCGGAGATCCCGCTTTGACCGGAGAGATCCTTTCGGCTGGAAGCGGACGGAAAACCCTCATTCCGCAAATCCGGGAATCCGGTATCCGCTGGCGTCTCTCCATGGACCGCTTTCCGATCGGCGGAACAGCGAAAGTGGAAGAGGGCTCCCGCTCCGCCGATCCGGACCCGGAAAAAACCGACACCGCCCCCGAACACGCCGATCCGGGAATCGGATTCATCTTTGAACACACCCGCGGAAAGAAATGTCTGGTTTTCACCAATTCAAGGGAGGAGTGCGAGGCGGTCACCACCACGCTGCGCCAGTACTGCGAAGCCCGGAACGAACCGGACCGCTTCCTGATCCATCACGGGAATCTCTCCGTCTCTTTCCGGGAGAGCGCGGAATCGGCAATGAAGGACGACGAACAGGAACAGACCACCGTCACAACCGCCACGCTCGAACTCGGGATCGACATCGGAAAGCTCGAACGGGCGTTTCAGATCGACGCACCGTTCACCGTCTCCTCCTTCCTCCAGCGGATGGGCCGCACCGGACGGCGCGGACTGCCTCCGGAAATGCACTTCATCATCCGCGAAGAGATTCCGGAAGCACGGGCAATGCTCCCGGCAACCGTTCCATGGAAACTCCTTCAGGCGGCGTCGCTGGTGGAACTGTACCGGAAGGAGCGGTGGGTTGAACCGCCGAAAACGGACCGTCTTCCCTTCAGTCTGCTGTACCATCAGACAATGAGCATTCTTGCGTCATGCGGAGAAATGACACCCGCCGAACTGGCCGCCCGCGCGCTGCGTCTTCCCCCGTTCCACCGGATTTCCAGAGAAGATTACCGGACTCTGCTGCGCCATCTCATCGCAACCGGACAGATTCAGAAAACCGAGGAAGGCGGACTCATTGTGGGGCTCGCCGGAGAACGTCAGATCAACTCCTTCAAATTCTATGCGGTCTTCAAGGAGAATGAGGAGTTCACCGTCCGGTCGCATGCGCAGGAACTGGGGACAATCGTCCGTCCGCCGCCGGTCGGAGAGAAAATCGCGCTCGCCGGACACGTCTGGATTGTCGAGGAGATCGACTACAAACGCCGTCTGATTCAATGCGAGGAGGTCCCGGGAAAGGTCCCCGCCTACTTCGGGGAATGTCCCGGCGACATCCACACACGGATTCTCGAACGGATGCGGGAGCTCCTCCGCGAAAGCGACGTCCCGGCCTATCTGAAACCCCATGCGGCCGCCCGTCTCGCCGAAGCAAGAGTCAGCGCACACCACTCCGGCATGACCCGGGATGCCCTGATCTCCCTGGGCGGGGAAATGTGGTGTCTCTTCCCGTGGCTCGGCACCTATGCGTTTCTCGCGCTGGAACGGTTTCTCAAGATCAAATGTGCAAAATCTCTCGGGCTCTCCGCCGCGGATTCCTCGCGCCCCTACTTTCTGCAGTTCAAAATGAAGGTTTCCCGCCAGGACTTCTTCCGCGTTCTCGCCGAACAGGAACAACTACCGCTCGATCCGATGGAACTTCTCTATCCCGGAGAGATCCCGCTGTTTGAAAAGTATGATGAATTCCTCCCGCCGGAACTGGTCCGGAAAGGATTTGCATTCGGCATCCTCGATATCAACGGGATGAAAGCCCGCATCCGGGAATGGGCGGCAGCGGAAAACGGCGGATCCGGAAACACTCACGACGCATAACAGTAGACACACCCGTTGCGGCAGCTTCCATACCGTCCGATATCCCGGGACACCGCGCATCCGCACTCTTTGCGCTGGCCGCGGTCCCGGGCGGAGGAGATCCGTTTTCCCGTGATCCGTCCGATCCGTTCCGCATCAATGCAGTGTGCGGATTCCACGCCGGCCGGCGAGAGATCCAGTTTCTCCGCGCAGGCGGCGATCCGGAGTCCGGCCTCTCCGGCGATCCGCGCAAAACGTCCGGCGAGATCCAGCATCTCCCCGTCCGTCGCCTCCCGGAACGCCCGGCAGACCGGTTCCCTCCGGCATTTCCCGTAGAAATCGAGAAACGAGATCACGCACTGATCCGTATACGGGGCAAGCTGGTCCGACAGGATGCGGAACTGCTGTTCGTGCCATCTTCCTGTCAGACAGAGCGAATCCGAAAAGATGATCGGATCGTACCGCCAGACCACACGGTCCCGTCCAATCCGTTCCGACAGCATCCGGAATGTGCGGATCAGCTCCGGCTTCGGCGGAAGGAAACGTTCCACTTTCCGGTCGTAAGGCGTCAGCGTGAACTGGAAATAGAACGCGAATCCGCGCTCCGCAAGTTCCGGAAGATGCGCCATCAGCGGTCCCGGATTCTTGCTCCAGAAGACGATGCAGTCCACATCCCCGGGCGCAAGGGAAATACGGCTCTCCTTTCCGGAAAACGGATTTTTCATCGTGCAGAACCCGCTCCGGATGCGCTCCATGAATTCTTCGGGAAAACAGGCGGGAATGTCGGTCCGGCGGCTGGCGGAAACAATCATGATCGGGCTCTCTCTTTCGTTTTCTTTTATTATACCGTTTCTGTGTGTGATTGCAAGCCGGAATCCAGAGGAGCCGGGCCGGAAAAATAAAACCATCAGAACTTGTTTTTTTCTCCGATCCGTGATATTTTAAACGCTTCCGGAAGGATGCACCCGGAGCATCCCGCCCGGAGAAACCGGAGAAACAGAAAAGGAGACTCTTTCCATGGAATATTTTGTGACGGAACGAAGCGGAACGGCCATTCAGAGCGCCATCGACAAGGCGGCGGAAGCGGGCGGAGGCAAGGTGACGCTGGAACCGGGAACCTATCTGACGGGAACACTTTATCTGAAAAGCAACATTGAACTGCATCTTCCGGCGGGGGTGAAACTTCTCGGATATCCCGATCCGGAACATTATGACGACTTCCGGGATCCCGGATTCGACGCGGTCGCACCGGAGGGAAGCCGCAAATGCCTGATCGCCTGCGCGAACTGCGAAAATGTTTCGATCACCGGGAGCGGAGAGATCAACGGAAACGGACCGGAATTTTACGACCGCAATGTCGCACCGGGTGCATTTTTCGCCAAGCCGCCGCATCCGCGTCCGCGGATGATCCAGTTCTACAACTGCCGGAACGTGGTGTTCGACGGAGTCTCCTTCCTGGACTCCCCCGGATGGACCTTCTGGCTCATCGCCTGCGAAGATGTGCGCATCACCCGGATCCGGATCATCGGATGCCAGCAGATGATCAACAATGACGGAATCGACATCGACAGCTGCCGGAGAGTCGCGGTCAGCGACAGTTTCTTCCGCACGGGAGACGACTGCCTGATTCTGCGCGCGATCCGCCGTTCGCCGGATCAGCCCTCCATCTGCGAAGAGGTCACCGTCACGAACTGCGTCCTCGACAGCCGCTGTCAGGGAATCCGGATCGGCTGTCCGAGCGACGACACCATCCGGAACTGCCAGTTCAGCGGGATCGTCTTCCGCGGCGAAGGCAGCGGCATCCGGTGCGAAAACCCCTACCGTTACCTGCGCAGAAACTGCCGGGGCTATCTGCACGTCAGCGACCTTTCCTTTGAGAATTTCGACATCACCACCGGCCTCTTCCCGATCCGGATCAATGTGGAGGGAGCCATCCGCCTGCGGGGTGTGGAACGCATCCGTTTCCGCAACATCCGGATCCGCGCAAAACAGCCGATCAGCCTGGAAGGGAATGCGGAAACCCCGCTTTGCGACATTCAGTTTTCCGGAATCAGCGGCGTGGTGGAGGGTGATGTCCCCATCGTCGCCAAAGCCGTGACCCGCCTGAAGCTCGACGATTTCGAACTCACCGCGGACCGGGGAACGCCGCTTCCGTTCTCCCGGGAAGAGAGCGCCTCCTGGGAAAGCAAATTCTGATTCCTTCCGGAGAAACGGAAAAGTTGGAAAAAAATCCTCCGGCCGGTGGAAAAAAAGGAGGATTCATGATACAGTACCGGAAAAAAACACGATCGGGAACCATCATGTCAGACCAGCCAGCCGCCAACCCGGATAAACAGTTTGTCCATCTTCACGTCCATACGGATTACAGCCTGCTCGACGGAGCCTCCGCCATCTCGTGGGCAACCCGCATCAAAGATAAAGAGGCAAGAAAAGCCAAAAGCGATCTTGTGAAGATGTGCCTGGAAAACCATGCGCCCGCCATCGCGATGACCGACCACGGCGTCATGGGCGGAGCCATTGAATTCTACGAGGAGATGGGGGCGGCAGGGGTCAAGCCGATCATCGGATGCGAGGTCTATGTGGCGCCGGGCAGCAAACTGGTCCACGATCCCTCGGTCCCCCACATCCGCGGATACCATCTGATTCTGCTGGCGACAAACCAGACCGGATATGTGAATCTCTGCAAGATCGTTTCGGACGCCCAGCTGCACGGATTCTACTACAAGCCGCGGACCGACAAGGAGTTCCTCGCCGCGCACAAGGACGGACTCATCGCTCTTTCCGCCTGCATTCAGGGCGAGGTTCCGCGCTCCTTTCTCGACCGGGGGGAGGATGCGTCCCGGAAGGCTCTCGCAGACTATCTGGACATCTTCGGAAAAGAGAATTTCTATCTGGAAGTCCAGTACCACGGGATCGAAGAGCAGAAGCTGGTGAACCGCCAGCTGGTCAAGTTCGCCCGGGAGTTCGATCTTCCTCTCGTGGCAACCAACGATATCCACTATGTCCGCAAGGAACATGCGAAGGCGCAGGATGTTCTGGTCTGCATCTCCACGCGGAGCCAGCTCGGCGACACCGACCGCATGACCATGATGGACCATCAGGAGTTCTATTACAAAACCTACGACGAAATGTACGATATCTTCGGGACCGAAATCCCGGAGGCGATTCCGAACACCCTCCGGATCGCCGAACGCTGCGACTTCAAGTTCCGCATCGACAAGACGATGGAGAACCATTATCCGGTCTATCAGGTTCCGGAAGGTGTCTCGCAGGCGGACGTCCTCCGGAAAATCTGCATCGACAACGTGAAACGCTGCTACGGATTCGAACTCGACAATCCGCCGCCGGATCAGCAGGAACTCGCCGAAACCATCCGGAAGCGCATGGACTACGAACTGAGCGTCATCATCAAGACGAAATACCCGAGCTACTTCCTTGTGGTGTGGGACTTCATCAACGCGGCCAAGAAGAAAGGCATTCCGGTGGGACTGGGACGGGGTTCCGGAGCCGGAAGCCTCGTCGCCTACCTGACGGGGATTACGAACATTGATCCGCTGCGGTACAAGCTGCTGTTCGAGCGTTTTCTGAACCCGGAACGGGTGTCGCCGCCGGACTTTGACATCGACTTCTGCGAACGGCGCCGCGAAGAGGTTATCGACTATGTGCGGGAAAAATACGGCCGCGATTCCGTGGCGCAGATTGCGACCTACGGCGCCCTCAAGCCGAAAAACGCCATCAAGGACTGCGCCCGCGTGCTGGGCTATCCGCCGGCGGTCGGAGACCGGATGACCAAACTTCTGCCGAACGATCCGAAACTTACGCTCGCCAAGGCGATGGAGGTTCAGGAATTCAAGGATCTGCTCGATCACGATCCCGACGCGCGGAAAATCTACGACGAGGCACTTCCGATCGAAGGACTCAACCGGACGACCGGTATTCACGCCTGCGGCGTCATCATCGGCGACATGCCGCTCGACAATGTGGTTCCGCTCCAGCGCAGTCCCGAAGGAACGCCGGTGGTGCAGTACATTGCGCATCCCTGCGAACAGCTCGGACTGCTGAAGATGGACTTTCTCGGACTCCGCACGCTGACCGTGATCTCCGACGCGCTGGCGAACATCAGGAAGAACCGCAACATCGACATTGACATCGACCGCATCCCGCTGGACGACAAAAACACCTACGATCTTCTGAACCGGGGCGACACGATCGCGGTTTTCCAGCTGGAATCCGGCGGCATGCAGACCCTCTGCCGTCAGTTCGTCGTGGAAACGATTGAGCACATCATCGCGCTTCTGGCGATCTACCGTCCCGGGCCGATGGAGTTCATCCCGACCTTCGTCGGCTGCAAGAAGGGGCTTCAGCCGATCGTTTACGACCATCCGAAGATGGAGCCGATCCTCAAAGAGACCTACGGCATCATGCTGTATCAGGAGCAGATCATGGAGGTGGTCCAGAAACTTGCGGGATTCACGCTCGGTCATGCCGATATCGTCCGCCGTGCCATCGGGAAGAAGAAGATGGACATCATGGAGAAGGAGAAAATCAACTTCATCCAGGGATGCAAGGAAACCAACGACATCGAACCGGAACTTGCGGAACAGATCTGGACGAAAATCAACAAATTCGCCGGCTACGGATTCAACAAATCCCACTCCGCCGCATACGGCATGGTCTCCTACCGGACCGCCTTCCTCAAGGCGAACTATCCGCAGGAATATATGGCGGCAGTGCTGACAAGCGAACTCGGAAACGCGGAAAAAGTCACGTTCCTGATCAATGCGTGCAAAGACATGGGCATCGAAATCCGCCCGCCCGACGTCAACAAATCCGACACGAACTTCTCCGTGGACGGCAAAAACATCGTCTTCGGACTGGGTGCGATCAAAGGACTCGGCGAAGGGGCCTCCAACGCCATCATCTCCGAACGGGAGAAGAACGGTCCCTACAAGGACATGGTGGAGTTTCTGGAACGGGTCGGCGGCTCGGTCAACTCCAAGGCGGTCGATTCTCTTGTCCGCTGCGGAGCGTTCGACTTCACCGGCTGCAAACGGTCCCAGCTTCTCGCAACCATTCAGGAAGCCATCAACTGTGCGGCCTCTCGCCGCAAGGACAAGGAGAGCGGACAAGGCTCCCTCTTCGACCTGCTCGGCGGCGGCGAACAGGAAAGTTTCAACTCCGTGCAGATGCCCGATATTCCCGAAATTGATTCCACCGAACTGCTGAAAATGGAAAAAGCGCTGCTCGGATTCTATGTTTCCGGACATCCGGCAGAAAAATATGCGCATTTCTTCAAGGCGTATTCCTCCATGGACACGCTAGCCATCCAGGAACACGGGGTCGCGGACGACGGCGTCATCCTCGGAGGTCTGATCAAATCCGTCACAAAGAAAATCAGCAAGAAAAGCAATAAGCCCTTTGCCATCGTCCAGATTGAAGACCTGAAAGGGACCGTCGAATGCATGGTTTTCGGGAAAACCTATGACGATTTCAAAGACCTGCTCATTCCGGAAACGCCGGTTTTTGTCACAGGCTACCTCCGCCGCGGCGACGAGGAGAACGCGCCGGTCTCCATCAGCGCAAAAACCATCCTCTCCCTGGAGTCGATGATCCAGACTCAGACCAGCCAGATCCATCTGCATCTGTTCGAAGAGGAGTGTTCAGAAACACTGCTGAAAAACCTGAACGGACTTCTGCTCAAACACTCCGGCAATGTTCCCGTGGTTCTCTGTGTGCGGCTGAAAAACGGGACGACGGTCTTTGTTGAAATTGACCGGCGCTACT
>CASFTV010000053.1 GCA_949297765.1 uncultured bacterium
CGCAACCAGATATGCTAAAAACACCGCTTCGTTTCTTGCTGCAGTACAAATCAGGTGTATTGCAGCTTGGGTCTTTTAACTATTGACGACACGATCTAAGGAAGTTCGATATGAAAAAAGAACTTTTATTTGCCGCCGCGCTTTGCCTTTCCGGCATTTTCTCCGCACCGACATCAGCGGGGAACGTCAGTAGGAGCCGCAGGCTCGGTGCAGGTCCGTGACCTGCTTCGGTCCAGCTGAACAAGCTGGTCGCCCGAAGGGCGAAATCTTCTTTCTTTGATGTTTGTATAAAAGGGATTTCGTGCTCCGCACGACCAGCGTCTCGCCGCTGGACCGCGACAAGGACACCCTGTCCTTGACCCGGGAAAAATGCTGGCGCATTTTTCCGTATCGGATGGTGATATAGTATTTCTTGTGTTATGTACTGTTGAGGGATAAGTTTTCTGTTTTTCTTTGAGGGGTTCTCTTGCAAAGGTGTGTCGAGGGAATATATTTTTGTATCAGGAGAACCCTTTCAGAAAAATGGAGAACGAGAGAATGAATCTTATACCGGAACAGTCGGGAACGACTCCAAACTACTGGTGCACCTGGGGAATTCAGAATTCTTCCTTGAAAAGCAGGGAGGATGCGGAAAATCTTGTTTTTACCGGCGATCAGGGAGCGCGTTCCGCCCGGGAAAATCTGAATGCGGATGTGTTGTTCGGAGAAAACGGATGGAGCAGTCAGTTTGACGGGATCCGCGGAGATCTCTCTCTGGTGCTGGATGACGGCTGGGATGTCCCCTACGGGATTCATCCGCAGGAGAATCTCTCCTCGTTCGGATCAGTTCTTCCCGATCCGCAGCGTTTTCCGTTCTGCACAGGGACGCCGGAAGAGCGGCTTGAAAAGCTCAACCGGATGGTGCAGAGCCGCGGCTGGCGCGATGTCGGACTCTGGATTGCTCCGCAGGTCACGGGAGAAACTCGCGAGCATCCGGCGTCCGGACAGGAACAGGAAGCGTTTCTGCGTGACCGGCTGCGCTGGACCTCCGAAGCCGGGATTCGTCTCTGGAAAGTGGACTGGGGGATTCGATGCCGGGATCTGCAATACCGCCGGCGGATTACGGAAATCGCGAAGGAAATCAATCCGGAAATCCTGATTGAACACTCCGTCGGACTTTCTCCCTTGAATGCGGCCGATAGTTCGCAGGAGAATAGTGCGCAGACTGGAAGCGGGCGGTTCGCGGATATGGGGGATGATCTTCTTCAGAGGATCTCCTGTCTGCTTTCGTTCAGCGAAATGGTCCGCATCTACGACCTGCTGTATCCGCTCACAATTCCGACCGCCATCGACCGTCTGGCGTTCTATCTCTCCTGTTCCGACGGTGTTCTTCTCAATGTCGAGGATGAGCTTTATCTCGGTGCGGCCGCTGGCTGCTCCTTCGGCATCATGCGTTCCGGAAAAGGTGCGGAAGTGGATGAAAATGGGGAGATCATCCGCCCGCGGGACCGGAGACTGCTGGAGGTGTTCCGGGCTGTCCGCTGGCAGAGAATTGCTCCGGCGTGGAAATCCTCCTATCAGGAGCCGGTCACGCTCTCCAAGACCATCCTGACCGACCGATGGACCTACCGCCCGGATTCCGTATGGCTGAAGCGGGTGTTCAATCAGAAAATTTCTCAGGGGGCTCCGGCGGTCCTTGCCCGGAATCTGCCGCTTCCGCAGGTGAGTTCCCGAACAGGAGATTTCCCGTGGACCGTTGTGTCGCGTCATCCGAACGGTGCGGTCGCCATCGGTTTCCTGCCGAGAATTTCCGACGGGCAGGGGTTCTATACGCCTGCGGCGGCTCTTTCCCTTCCCATCCCCTGTGAAGGAATTCCGATCGGTGTTTTCGGTGTATTCGATACGTTGAGTTTCCCCGTGGAAGACGGAGCAAAACGGTTGATCGGGCAGGATCTTGCCCGATCGGAAGCGGTGGATGTTTCCGCATTCCTCAGGATTCATGAGGGTAGGGCGGAAATTTCCGGGGAGGTTGTAAATGTTCTGAACCTTCCGGTCGATGGAGATTTCTCGGATCCCGGAATCGTGTTGAAACTGATTCCGGAAGATTGATTCGCTTTTCCCCGGATTCAATGCGGATGATGGGGATGGATGAAGATGGATGAAGATGGATGAAGAAGTGGGGATTTCGTGCTCCGCACGACCAGCGTCTCGCCGCTGGACCGCGACAAGGACACCCTGTCCTTGACCCGAGAAAAATGCTGCCGCATTTTTCCGTAAAAAAATTGGAGCGGGTGAAGGGAGTCGAACCCTCGTAGCCAGCTTGGGAAGCTGGTGCATTACCGTTATGCTACACCCGCGGATGGTTTCTCCATAACATACTCTCTTTTTCGCAGAGTTCAAACAGAGAAACCGTGTTTTTTTTCAAAAAACTGGGTTGCTGGGAGGGTTTTTTCTATTTTTCGGCGGAATAGATTTGCTTCAGAGCTTCGTAGGCCATTTTCGGCCGCCGGTACTCGTCCAGGACCCCTTTGTTGTTCAGGGAGCGCGGCCGGCCCAGAGCGCGGGAGGAGGCATAGGTTCGGCAGTCGGAGAAGTGCCACACCGCAAGTCCAAGATATTCCGGGCGGCTCAGGATGGCGCGGCAGCTTTCCCGGATATAGTCTGTCTGGTACTCTTCGCTCCAGTGCGCACGGAAGGTGTCGTGCCAGCCGGGAATTGCTCCGGCGCCGATCTCGCTGATCAGGAGGGGACGGTTCCCGAAACCGCGGCTTTCGAGAGAGTTCTGAAGACGCTCCATTTCGGCCTCGATCTCCTTCAGAGGACGCGGAAGATCCTGATCTGCTGCATACCAGCCGGGATAGCGGTTCACGCTGATGATGTCCGCAAGGGCGAGAGAGCGGTCGGTATCGGGGAACATCGTTGCGTAGGAGATCAGCCGGCCGTCGTCGGCGGAGCGGAAGATGGTTGCGAGATCCCGGTAGAGTGTTTCCGTCTCCGGCTCATTGGAGTGTCCCTCGTTCAGGAATCCCCAGATCACGATCGACGGATGGTTGATGCTTTTTTCGATCAGGCGGTGTGCCTGTGCTTTCTGGGCGGCCGCAAATGCGGGGTTCTGGAAATCCTCCTTCGGGTTGCCCCATCCGAGCGTTTCTTCCCAGACCAGAATGCCCAGTTCGTCGCAGAGGTCCAGAAAACGGGAATCCTGCGGATAGTGGACACAGCGGACAAAGTTGCAGCCGAGATCCTTCAGAAGCCGGACATCCTCCAGAATCAGCGACGGCGGAAGCGAGACGCCGAACAGAATATGGGATTCATGCCGGCAGATGCCCTTCAGACGGATTTTCCGTCCGTTCAGCAGCAGATTTCTTCCTTCGGTTCCTACTGTCCGGAGACCGAAGCGTTCCGTCACCGAGGAGTGCTTCGTCCGGACCGTCACCGTATGCAGATGCGGCTGTTCCGGCGACCACAATCTCCGGTCTTTCAGCTGGAATTCCAGCTCCGGCGCTGCGGGATTCAAAGACCGTTCCTGAACGTCCGCCCCATCAAAGGAAAAGGAGGCCGTGCAGTGTTCGGGAACTTCGCCGGAGAGGCGCAGACGCACCCGGATTCGTCCCTCTTCCGCATTCACAATCCGCACCTCCGCCCGGTCGACGGAGTACTCCGGAAGCTGATGCAGTTCCACGCTCCGGTACAGTCCGCCGTAGCCGTAGAAATCATAGAACGGGTGCATCAGCGGTGCGCCATCGGGATCGTACAGGTTCGAAACCGCAAGCACCAGTTCATGCCACCCATCCTCGTCCGACTGGAAATCAAACGGGACTTCCGAGTAAGTGAGATTGCTTTCCCCGATCTTTTTCCCGTCCCAGTAGGCGGAAAGGACGAAGCCGAACCCTTTGCAGATCAGGCGGATCCGTCCCCGGTGAACCCGGATGCGTCTTCTGTAAAAGCCGGTCCCGCGGACGCCCCGGTATCCGCTTTGAAGGTCGAAACAGGACGGAACCTCTGTCACATCGCGAAAATCCAGGTCCGGACAAACCGCTTCCCGGAACAGAACATTCTCCTGAAACGCGAACTCCCAGAGCCCGTCGAGGAGTTCAAACGGATATCCGGCATGAAGCGGATAGGACTGCATCTTTTTTCTCCTTTTTGTTTTTCCTGCGCCTGAGGCGGTCAGAGCGTTACGCCGTCCTTGAAAATGGCGATTTCCTCATAGCTGTTGCGTTCGTTTGCCGTCTCTTTTCCGTTTGCGGCAGCGAGGATTGCCTCCCGGAATTCCCGGTCGACCGCATCGGGATCTCCGCTGAGAATTCGTCCGGCATCGAAATCGATCCACTCTTTCTTGAATTCCGCAAGCGCGGTGTTCGAGGAAATTTTCATTGTCGGGACCACCGATCCGAACGGTGTTCCGCGGCCGGTGGTGAACAGAATCAGCTGGGCGCCCGATGCCGCAAGAAGCGTGGAGGCGACCATGTCGTTGCCCGGCCCCGTGAGCAGATTCAGTCCTTTTTCCCGCACATGCTCCCCCGGGAGCAGAACATCGCACACCGTGGAATTTCCCGCCTTCTGGGTACAGCCGAGCGATTTGTCCTCCAGAGTGGAAATTCCGCCCGCCTTGTTGCCGGGAGAGGGATTTTCGTAGATGGTCTGCCCATAGCGGGTGAAATACCGTTTGAAGTCGTTGATCATCGCAACGCATTTGTCAAAGACGGCGCGGCTGCGGCTGCGGGCCATCAGCAGTGTTTCGGCGCCGAACATTTCCGGAACTTCGCTGAGAATCGTGCTGCCTCCGTGCGCAGTCAGCCAGTCGGAGAAGCGGCCGACCAGAGGATTGGCGGTGATTCCGCTGAGACCGTCCGATCCGCCGCATTTGAGTCCGACCACCAGTTCGCTCACCGGAATTTCCGTCCGGACGTCGTGCGACGCGGTTTCCACCAGCTTCTTCAGGAGGTTCATTCCCGCTCCGATTTCGTCCGATTCGTGCTGTGCGACCAGAAAACGGATCCGCTCCGGATCGAACGGCCCGAGCATCTCCCGGAAGGAGTCGATCGTGTTGTTTTCGCACCCGAGTCCGACCACCAGGACGCCGCCCGCATTCGGGTGGCGGACCAGTCCGCGGAGGATCGCCCGGGTCATCTCGTGATCGCCGCCGAGCTGGGAACATCCGTATGGATGCTCCAGTGCGAGAGCCCGGTCCACGCTCCCGGAAGGAAGGGTGCTGTTCAGACGGTCGGCGAGGGTCCGGGCGAGCCGGTTCACGCATCCAACGGTCGGGACAATAAAAATGTGGTTGCGGACTCCCGCACCTCCGCCGCTGCGGCGGAAACCGGAAAATGTCACACGCTCCGCCGACGGATGGACGGTCGGTTCCGACGGATTGTAAACATATTCCAGAATCCCGTCAAGATTCGTTTTCATGTTGTGCGTGTGAACGTGTTCATTCCGGCGGATGTCGCGGATCGCTCTGCCGATCGGCAGTCCGTATTTGACGATATTTTCTCCGGCGGCGATGTCGCGGAGCGCGAATTTGTGTCCGCGGGGAATCTCCGGCGAGGAGTCGTCCAGCATCACCGCCACGTTGTCCAGAGGATGAATTCGGATGCTCTGCATGGACTCTCCTTACAGAACGGACTGAACGGCTTCCCGGATTCCTTTCCGGTCGATCAGCTCCAGTTTTCCGATCGTGAAATCGGTCAGTCCGGGAACGGTGTTGAGATCCATTTCCCAGAACGCGGTGTTCGCCAGAGCCGCACGGACATACTCCGCGGCCGGCTTCTTTGCGATTCCGGCGAAGAAGTCGATCACTTCCGGCGAATCGGATACCGGCCACGAGACACCGCCGCAGGAAGCGGATGCCTTTCCGTCCGCTCCCTTCTCCAGCCGGTAGAAGCGGAGCAGGGCGGCAAGTGAAAACGCCAGCGCCGGAGGAAGGGTCCCTTTGAGTTTGAGG
Source organism: uncultured bacterium (assembly GCA_949297765.1). Classification (GTDB taxonomy): domain Bacteria; phylum Verrucomicrobiota; class Lentisphaeria; order Victivallales; family UBA1829; genus UBA1829. The sequence goes on from CASFTV010000053.1 coordinate 5,927, forward strand.
AAGTCAAGAAGACTCGGCTGTACGCGCACCTTCCATTTTGAAATGGAGTTCAGCGAAATCGAAAGCAGCCGGTGCTGTGCAAACGGATTCAGGAACCGTTCCACGATCGAATCCGCGAAGAACTGTTTTTCATTCTCCGGCAGAGGGACTGTGTGGAAAATTTCGCTGTAGATCGACTTGCGCACCAGCTTTCCGAAGACGGGATCGTTCATCATCTCATCGACAAAGGTGAGTCCCCCGAGGATGGATGCGAGGACGTTTGCCGTGTGAGCGCCGTTCAGGAAACGGACTTTGCGGGTCCGGTAGGGGGTCTGGTTGCCCGTGACCGCCACATTCAGGCCGCACTCCTTGAGCGGGAGTTCCGCAAGAATGGATTCGGGGCCTTCGATCACAAAGAAGTGGAAAATTTCGCCGCAGTCGAGCAGATTGTCCTGATAGCCGAGCTCTTCGCAGATCTTTGCCGCTTCGGCGCGCGGATACCCCGCCACGATGCGGTCCACCAGCGTGTTGAAAAACTGGCATGAGTGTTCCAGCCAGCCGGAGAATCCTTCGGGGAGTTTCCAGTCGGCGGCATAGTGGAGCATGTGGGTTTTCAGGGTGGCGCCGTTTTTGTCGATGAGTTCACAGGGAAGGAAGAGGATTCCTTTTGCCGGATCGCCGTTGAACTGTTTCCAGCGTTCGAACATCAGACTGGTCAGTTTGGCGGGATAGGTGTTCGGGCACCGGCCGGGAACGTATGGTTCCTCCTTGTATTCGATTCCGGCCTCGGTGGTGTTGGAGAAGACAAAGCGGAGATCGGGATTGACCGCCGCACGGACCACCGCATCCCAGTCGGAATAGGGATTCAGACAGCCTTTGACCGATTCGATGATCTCTCGCTTTTCCACGACTTTTCCATCGGTGATTCCACGCAGAATGAGGGTGTAGAGTCCGTCCTGGGCGTTGATGGCGTCGGTCAGACCGGCGGGAAGGGGCTGGACGATCTGGACCAGTCCGTTGAATTTGCCCTGCTGGTTCATTTCGTGGATCATCCAGTCGATGAACGCGCGGAGAAAATTCCCTTCGCCGAACTGGAGGACTTTGACCGGAAGAACCGGAGCGGTTTCGCGTTTCAGCAGTTTCATAAACGATGCGACCTCTGTTGTATGGGTTGATGGTTCGGATTCGGATGTCAGAACTTTACAAGATCTCCGGTGTTGACGGGAAGACCGGTCTTCATGGAGAGATTGGCGGAGATTCCGGTGAGGATGGAGCGGGCGCCGTCGAGATATCCTGCGGCATGTCCCAGAGGATCATCCTTCACGCCGCGGAAGACATCGTTGAGCAGACGGACATCGCCGCCGCCGTGTCCGCCCTTGTCGCCTTCCTCGTAGGTGATGACCCGCGGCTTGCCCCAGTGCGGCTGGAAGATGATTTCGGGAACGAGGGTTTTCTTGTCGCCCTCCAGTTCGCGCATGCCCGGCTGGTTGAAGTCTTCATGGCCGCCGCTCACATAGGATTTCTCCACAACGTTGAATTCCAGGCGTCCTTTGGTTCCGTTGAAGCAGACGCGGTATCCCTCCCACGGGGAGTGGGCGTTCAGGGAGTAGGTCATGACCACATTGTTTTCATAGCGGACCATCACGCCCATATTGTCTTCGATGGAGATGCCGTCGCCGAAGACGCTCTGATCGCGGAAGTATCCGTCCTCGTGTTCGGCATTGTAATAGAGCTCCTGCAGAGCGGTATCCTTTTCGGTGACGTGGAGGGCGAAGGGATCCTTGGCGGCGATCGCGTTGCCGCGGGCCCGGCTGTAAAACTCCGTCACGCCGCGTTTTTCCGCGTTTTCCTTGCCGTAAAACTTCAGGTCGCCCATTGCGAACACGGTCTTCGGCGCGGAGTTGATCCACCAGTTGACCAGGTCGAAGTGATGGGTGGCCTTGTGAACCATGAGTCCGCCGGAGTTGTTTTTGTTCCGGTGCCAGCGGCGGAAATAGTCCGCGCCGTGACTGGTGTCGAGCAGCCATTCAAAATGGATGCTGGTGATCTCTCCGACCATTCCGCTCTGGAGGATCTCCTTGACCTTGGTGTTGCGCGGAGCGTAGCGGTAGTTGAAGGTGACCGTGAGGTGTTTGCCGGTCCGCTTGATGGTGTCGATGATCTGCTGGCATTTTTCCGCGTCGATGGTCATCGGCTTTTCGGTGATGACGTCGCAGCCGAGTTCCATCGCCCGGCAGATGTATTTGTGATGGGTGCGGTCCATGCTGGTGACGATCACTTTATCCGGTTTGATCTCGGCGATCATGCGGTCGAACTGATCCGCCTTGTAGGTCGGCAGAGGAGCGTGACCGTATTTCTCCTGAAGACGTCTGTTCCAGTAATTCATCCGGGTCTGATTGGTGTCGCACAGCGCGCAGATGTCGCCGGCGTCCCGGAAATCCCCCGCAAGGGCTTCCAGGTACATTCCGCAGCGGGATCCCGTTCCGACAAGCACATATCTCTTCATTCTTCCGATCTCCTTTTTCCGTTTTCCCCAGGTTTGATTTAAAATAAATGCCATCGTTGGCAAATGCAAATATTTTTTCAAAAAAAAGATGGATTTCGTGAAGTTCTCCCGGATTGGAAATGGCGGAAGAGATCAGGAGAAGCGGTGAATGCGGTCGCAGTGTTCGAGAGAGGTGGTCCGATGGGCGACCACCAGCATCGTGATGCTTCCGCGCAGTGTGGCGAGAGCCTCCACAAATGCAGCTTCCGTCTCGTTGTCCAGCGAGCTGGTGGCTTCGTCGAAGATCAGAAATGCCGGACGGGAATAGAGTGCACGGGCGATTCCGATCCGCTGACGCTGTCCGCCGGAAAGATTGCGTCCGTTTTCCGTGAGGCGGCAGTCCATCCCGCCGGGAAGGCGCAGCACAAATTCTTCCGCCTGAGCAAGTTTGAGACATTCCGCCACGCGGGCGCGGTCCACCTTGCCGTGATCCACTCCGATCGCCACATTCTCCGCAACGGTCCCTTCCAGAAGAGTGATGGTCTGCGGGACATACCCGATCTGTCTTCTCCAGGAGTCGAGATTTTCCCGGATGTCGCGGCCGTCCACGAGGATCCGTCCCGAGTCCGGCGGAAACAGACCCGAGATCAAGTCGGCGAGCGTGGTCTTTCCGCAGCCGGTCGGCCCGGCAAGAGCAAGCGAGCTGTTTTTGGGAATCGTCAGGGTGAAATTCTTCAGGACCTCTTTCCTTCCGTATGAGAAAGACAGATTTTCGATCCGGATTTCGCGGTCGAACTTCAGTTCCGGTCCGGAACTTTTCGCATCCGCTGCGTCAATGGCGGTCAGATCGTCGGAAATCCGTTCGAACCAGAGGCACTGGGAGCGGATTCTGGCCAGATAATAGTGAATCCGCGAGACCGACGGCATCATCCTCAGCAGCGCAAGCCCGATAAAGGAAACCTGAAGCGCAATCGACGTCGGTGCCACCCGGAACAGCAGCAGAAGGACGATCGTCCCCATCCCGAGGAAAATCACCCCCGCCTCAATGCAGAAGCGCGGCAGCTGGGAATAGAGAAACAGCTGCATCGGCGGTTCCGCCGATGCAAATTCAAGACGGCGTCCCTCCCGGACAAACCAGTTTTTCCGGCCCGCAAGTTTAATCTCTTTCAGCGCATTCAGGACAAACAGAAGAAATCCCGACAGTTGCGCCGTCTTTTCATAATTGGCCTCCGCAATGTTGCGGACAAGAAAACGGATCAGTCCGTACACCGGCAGAGAGAAGAGAAGGGCCGCCGCGGCGATTCCCAGTGCGGTCAGCGGAGCCAGCACAAACACCGCCGCAAGAAGAATCAGCATCAGCAGCACTTCCGATGCCAGCATCATCAGGCTGTTGAACAGGTCCGGAATGGCATTTCTGGTCTGATTCAGCTTTTCCAGAGAGCGCGCCGCCGGTTCCTTCAGTCGGAAACGGTAATCCCCGCCGATGTAGCGCTCCAGAAGATCCGCCCCGAGACGCGCGGAAAGACGATAGGAAAATCCGATCTGCATCCGTGCAACCGCATACAGAAATACATTTTTGCACAGGAAAAAAAACGCGGTCACCGAACAGAGCAGAATCAGCAGCGACGAATACGGCAGATCCCCCGTTGCCCGCTTTACTGCGATCAGAATCCGGTTCTGATCGAACAGTTCCGGATTCAGAAACAGCGCTATGATCGGCATCACAAGGCCGATTCCGCAAAGCTCCAGAACATTCGCGGCGAACACCAGTCCGGAAAGCCGGATCAGTGCAAACTTCTCCGACGGAAACAGCGTCGCCCGGATTCGGCGGATGATTTTCCCCATCGGTCACCTCCTCTGACCGCCGCCCGTCCGGGCCAGCGGATGATCGACATACTCTCCGGTCACCGAACTGCGATATCCGTTTTTTCCGGCGCAGTCGGGAACGAGAACCACCTTTCCCGCTCCGCGGGGCAGGTCGATTGCAAATGCCGGAGTCGCCAGTGAGGAGAGGGTGTACCGGAAATCCTCCAGAATCGCCAGTCCCTTCTCCACTCCCGTCGCGAAGTGGGAGACTCCTTCGACCGGATCTATGTGAAACAGATAATGCGGCTTCACCCGGAGCGCCGAGAGACCTTTGAACAGCCGGCGCAGCGTTTCCGCATCGTCATTGACTCCCTTCAGCAGCACGCTCTGGTTCAGAACCGGAATCCCGTGCGACACAAGACGCTTCAGCGCCGCCTCCGATTCGGGCGTCAGCTCATCCGGATGATTGAAATGGGTCACAAACCACAATCCGTCAATGACGGATAATCTTTCCGTCAGTTGTTCCGTGATCCGCCGGGGTTCGACAGCGGGTGCGCGGGAGCAGATCCGGACCGTCCGCACATTTCCGGCTGCCCGGATCCGGGTGGCCAGATGGACGACACGGTCGTCGTTCAGGACCAGCGGATCGCCGCCGCTGAGCAGAATGTCGTCGACTTCCCGGTTGCGGTCGAGCCACTCGCAGACCTGGTCAAGATTTTCATCCGAAAGCGAAAAACGCGCAGCGCCATCCGCCCATAGCCGCTTCCGGAAACAGAAGCGGCAGCGGACAAAACATTCGGAGGTCGTCAGCAGGACCGCGCGATCCCGGTAGCGGCGGATCAGGTTCGGAACCGGACTTTGCTCCAGTTCCGCCAGTCCGTCCGCTTCCAGTCCGGGATTTTCCAGCTCCCGCAGATCCGGAAGATAGAGCTTTGCCACCGCGGAGGATCGGCCGGAAAGAGCTTTGCAGTAGGAATTCAGCTGGACGGGATAACGTCTGAGAAGTTCCGTCATTTGTCCGTCAGAATCCGTCATTTCATCGGTTCCCTTTTTCCCGGGCGGAATCCGTCCCGTCAGTGCGGTGATGCCGGCGGAGGGGGTGAGACCGCCGCCGGATGTTCCGTTTACGGGGTTATTGCTTCTCAATCGAATAGATCCATCCTTTATCGGGATTCCAGGCGCGGGAGACCTTGATCGGCATTTCGCGTTTTCCCGTGTTTGCGGAAAGTTTTGCGAGAATCCCGTCCACCTCGTATTCCTGAGCGGAGAAATTCGCTTTTGCGGCGAGTTCCGCGGAGGTTCCCGAGACCGGAGCCATTTCGGCGAATACCGTCTCCAGATCGGTCAGCAGCTTGATGACGCCTTTGCTCGCCAGCTTGTACGCCTGCACGCCGGGCTGATGGAAGGCGTTGATATGGATCAGCTCCGCATAGGCCGCAACCGCCCGCTCATAGAGAGCGATCAGCATGCCGACATTGAAGGCGGAAACCGTGTTGAGCCGCAGTTCAATCACCTGCCGTCCCTTGTTGCGGAGAGCATTCGAAAGTCCGGTGAGGAATCCGTGCAGATAATCGCCCATCGCAATGCCTTTGGAGATCGGCGCAGGGAGCGTGTCTTCGAGAATTTCAATGAAGGTGACGAAGAAATCATTCCGTCCGTCATTGAGCTGCTGGATGAATGCATGCGCATCGGTTCCGCCCTTGTTGCCGAACACGTTGAGCCCCTGATAAACGGTGTTGCCGTCGAGATCCTTCTCTTTGCCAAGACTCTCCATCACCAGCTGCTGGAGGTAGCGGGACATCAGGATCAGACGGTCGGAATAGGGAACGATCACCATGTTCCGGTCGCCTTTTCCGTTTCCTGCAAGATACCACATCGCGGAAAGCATGTAGGCCGGATTGTGGGTGAGCTGGGGATTGGCCGTCAGTCCGTCCATGTGGCAGGCTCCGGCAAGCAGCTCCTCGAAACGGATTCCCGCAAGCGCGGCCGGAAGATGACCGACAATGCTCGTTTCGCTCGTCCGTCCGCCGATGGATTCCGCCATCTCGAACACCTTGAGCCAGTTCTCGCCGCGGGCAAGCTGGTCGAGTTCGCTTTTCTTCATGGTGATGGCGCAGGCGTGTTTTGCAAAATCCAGTCCGGCGGCGGCATAGTACTGGCGGCAGGCGATCATGTTGTTCTTGGTCTCCTGCGTTCCGCCTGATTTGGAGATGTTCACGACGAGGGTGGTTTCAAGATCGGCCACCTGAAGGGCATCGGCCAGTCCGGCGGTATCGGTGTTGTCGAGAAAATAGATCTTCAGATAGCCATTCCGCTGCGCGTCGGACTTCTCGTTCCAGTATGGTCCGTTGATTGCCATCTGGATCAGCTGGGGACCCAGCGCGGAACCGCCGATCCCGTTGATGAATGCCGATTCGAATTTCTTCCCGGTGGAGCCGACGATCCGGCCGCTCCGGACCGCTTCCGCGAAAGCCTCCACCTCCTGATACTCTTCGGATCCTGTATACACGGAACGATCCGTGAAATGAGTCACTTTCCGGTGTTCATCGGGATTCTTGATCTCTCCGCGTTCGATCTTGAGCATCTCCTCGTGAACGCCGGCGAAGCGTTTGCTCATCTCTTCGATGTCCGCGTCGCTGAACGTCATTCCCGCAAAATTGATCTGAAATCCGCTTGTTCCGTCCACAAACGTGTACTTGTGGCATCTTTCTGTCCAGTTTTCCATTTTATTTCTGCTCCTGTTAGGTCTTTTCGATTTCCGGTAATTTACACCGTCAAGTGCGGATTGTAAAGCGGAAAAGGCGGAAACTCCTCCGAGATTTGCGGAATATATTTTCTTCCCGGAAGAGCGGGAACGCGTCCGGCATGACCCGCTTCCCCGAAACAAAAAAATAAAAAACCGGTCTTCCGAAACAGAAAAACCCGTTCGCAAGACCGGCAAACAGACCGGACACACACCCACAAACATCCGAAATCCGACCCGTTTAAAACCATGGCGGCCCAAAGCCGCTCCACGAGGGAGTTATCTCCAGCCCCATGCAACACATGCGGCCTGGAAGACGGCGGACTCCCAGAAAAACAGAAAGATGGATTTTCTGCTCACGTTTGCTTCTCCTGTATTCCTGCCGGACGGCGGCACTGTGCCGCGTCCTTTTTTCTGATACCATACAGGGGGGATGTTGCCGGACTGTTGCTTCTTTGTTGCAAGACGGCAATCTTCCGGAAAACTGCGTCTGCGGAGTGTTATTTCCGCGGCAGCACTTCGCGGATGATGGCACGGGTCTTCTCCATTCCGTGCTCCCGGAGGAAGGTGTCGATCACCGGAACCAGACGCACCACAAAGACCAGTCCGCCGAGAAAGAGCACTCCCGCGCAGGCAAAATATGCCCGGTACATCGCCAGTCCGCTCCCGAACATCCGCTCCGCAAATTTCAGGATCGCGCCCGCGACGACCATTCCGGTTACGCCGGCCGCCGCCCCCGTCACCACACTGATGAACATGGAACTTGCAACCTGCCGCTCCTTCGGAACCGCCATCAGAAAATAGTGAATCATCGCGTTCTGCGCAGAGACCACCATCGAACCGATGAGCGCGAACGGCAGAAGAAACAGCCCCCACATCCACGCCGCATGAATCGAGGAAGGCGCAAACTGCCAGAACAGACAGACCGGGAAAATCAGAGAATATGCGTAGATCGCCACTTTTCTCGGACCGATCTTTTCCGTCACCCGCCCGCTGATCTGGGTTGCCGCAATCGAGGCGGCAAACTGGATCACGGAAAAAAGGACCGCCTGCGTATCGCTGACACCGTAGCCGCGTTTCATGGTCAGAATCGCGATCGGCGCCATCATGATGATTCCCAGATTCACCATGAAGCCCGCATAGATCTGCCGCCGGAGCGTGAGGTCGTGAAAAGCCTCCCGCAGCTGCGGAAGCAGCGGAGACTGGGCGGATCGCCGGATATCCGCCGTCTCATCAATCCGGCGGATGAATGTCGACGCGGTCACGCCGAAGCACGCCCCCGCAACAATCACTCCCACCAGAACCCAGAGATTGTCATAGCGCATCAGGATCAGGCTGATCGTCACCATTGCGGCCAGTCCGGACCCATAGAAAAGCCCCGTGGACCGCGCAATCAGCCGAGCCCGGTCGAAATCCGAGGAAATATCTCCGATCAGCGGCTGCGACATCACCACTCCCGCCGCCCGGAATCCGTAAAACAGAAAACTCCCCAGAAGCAGCATTCCCCAGGCAAGTTCCCGGCTCAACGGCAGCACCAGTGCGCTGACCGCCACCAGCAGCGCCGCTACATTCCGGCAGACCCAGAAATCCGCCTGGCTCCGCGCCGCCCCCACCTGTCCGGTCCGGATCACCCCGAGCGGAAGAAGCAGAAATCCGAGAAACATCATCGCCCCAATGACCGCAACGATGGCGTTCGGCGCATGCAGCTTCACCGCAAACAGAATGATGACCGTCTCGCCGAGACACATGTACGATGCGCCGTTTACCGCACTGAAACAGTTGTAATTCTTCTGGGAAATGCGGCGCTGGGTTTCTGTCAGAGGTCTGTCGTAAATCATTTGCTCTCCGGTTTTTCTGAAAACATCCGGAGATACTATATCACGGGATCCGCCGCTTTTCAACGTGGACACCGTTTCATTCCCGGCGGAGAAGAAGAAGCCGTTCCGGAAAAGACTCTTCTCCGGAACGGCAGAGGATCGCTCCCGGGAACCGCAGGTCAGAATGTCAGAACCACTTTCCCGATATTTTCCGCCCGGCGGAGAACGCCGTGCGCCTGTTCCACTTCCCGGATCGGGAAGACCGCATGAATATTGGTAATCAGTTTATGTGCGGAGAACAGCGGCCACAACTCGTTGTAAAGAGCCCGGAGAATGGCGCTCTTTTCCTCCGGCGTGCGGCTGCGGAGCGTGCTGCCGATCAGACGGATCCGCTTGCGCCAGACCGTTTCCAGATTGATCGTCGTTTCCGCTCCGCCCATGGTCGCGATCATGATCCAGCGTCCGCCGAAGACCATGTTGCGGAAACATTCCCCCATCCGCGTTCCGCCGATGCAGTCCAGGGCGACGGTGGGAGGATGCGCCTCTATGACCGGACGGACATCCTCGGTCCGGTAATCAAGAACATAATCCGCGCCGAGTTTCCGGACGAATTCCGCTTTCGCGGGGGAGTCGATCGTGGTGATAACCTCGGCTCCCAGGTATTTCGCATACTGAATCGCGGCGAGGCCCACTCCGCTTGCTCCCGCCTGCATGTAGAAGACATCGCCTTTCTTCATGCCGCCGGCCTCCAGCTGCAGATTGAGATAAACCGTGCACCAGACCTCCGGAAGCGACGCGGCTTCCACCATGGAAAGACCTTCCGGAATCGGAATGACCATTCCGGCGGGAACCGTCACGAGTTCCGAATATCCGCCGCCGCCCAGCAGCGCACAGACTTTGTCGCCGGGCTTGACCGCGGCCGTGGCGGGAGCTTCCAGAACTTCTCCGGAGACCTCCAGCCCGCACCATTGCGGCCAGTCCGGCGGAGAGGCATAGCATCCATCCTTCTGCATCAGATCGGCGCGGTTCACCGCCGCCGCGTGGACCTTGATCAGAACCTCTCCCTCCTTCCGGACCGGATCGGGAACTTCCGCCCAGACAAAATTGAGTTTGTCATCGAGAATCATTGCATGCATGGTTGTTCACCTCCATGTTGTGTATCCGGCGGCGGCCAGTGTGACCTCGTGCACCAGATCATCGTGTTCATAACTGTACGGGTTTTTCATCTCTCCGCGAAGGATCTTCGCCAGTTCAATGAATTGATTTACATACCGGTCCGCCTGCGGGGGGAAGCGGAGCGTGTGTCTGCCGGCGGGATACGGACCGGAATCCTTCGCCAGCGTCAGAGCGATCTCCACCGGATTTCCGTCGAACCGTTCCACCGGGCTGAAGATCAGGGAACCGGAGGTCCCGGAGATTTTGACTCTGCGGTGATCGTTTGCGCTGTCCCGGCTGCAGGAACGGAGTGCCACAATCGCATGAGGATATTCCAGAACCGCCATGCAGTTGTTCCGCACCGATTCCGGATCCCCCGGCGCCGAATGCAGAAACGGCGTGACATTTTCCGGCCGGCCCATTGCGGCAACAACGAAATCAATCAGATGACATCCGAGATTGTACATGATTCCGCCGGCAAACTTTCCGATATACTCCTGATACAGCTCTCCGCCGTAACAGTGATTCATATCGGCGTCGATGGCGAAAACTTCACCGATCAGCTTTTCGCGGATCGCCCGGATGCAGAATTGAAACGCGGGATTGCCCCGGAACATATACCCCATCTGAAAAGCGAGATTCCGTTCTCGGCAGCCGTTCAGGAGCTTCCGGTACAGCGCGAGATCCTCGCCGGCGGGCTTGTCCATGTGCATCGGCAGATTGCGCTCCATGCAGCGGAGAGCAACCGGGACAAGTTCATTGTTCGGCACTTCGATCACAACAGCCTGAATTCCCGGATTCTTCAGCACCTCATCCTCGGTCAACCGGGGCAGCCCTTCATACGGCTTGAGATTCTCTCCGGCAAATTTCGGGGTCCGGGAGCTTCGATTGTCGTCTACCACGCCGACGATCTCATACAGCTCTGACAGACGACGCAGCGCCGTGATCTTTCCGGACGCATGTTCATGACACACGCCGATCTGCGCAATCTTAATTTTCTCCATACCCACCTCCACATATCATTCCATCATACGGGGAACAGGCGAAAGGCTTCGCCTGTTCCCCGGGTCAAGGACAGAGTGTCCTTGTCGCGGTCCAGCGGCGAGACGCTGGTCGTGCGGAGCACGAAACTGCCATCTTGCAACTATCTTGCAACCATCTTGCAACCATTCCGGAACCATCCTGCCGCCATCCATCTCATTCCTTCTTCCATTCGCAGTATCCGGAGACTGCGAGAACCGTCTTCTGGACGAGATATTCATACGCGAACGTATAAGGATTCACCTTTTCACCGCGGACATACGCGGCGAAATCCTCCAGCTGATCAATATACCGGTCGCGCATGGGACCGAAGGTCAGTTCATGATATCCCGGGGCATAGGATTCATTTCCCTCGCGGAGGAAGAAGCGGGCTTTCAGCGGGGTGTTGTTGAATTTCGGATAGGCGATATAGTTCTGTTCCAGCGGCCGGAGTTCAAAGGTGGCGTTTGTCCCGCTGACGAAGAGACGGCGGGACTGCTGACTGTCGGCCTGCTGAAGGGCGGTCTGAATGGTTGCAATGGTTTTCGGATAGAGCAGGACGGCGTGGCCGTTGTCGTTGAGTCCGTCGCTGTCGATCTGCTGCTGGAAGGAGACGACTCTTTCCGGCGCGCCGAGCATGGAGACAATGATATCGACCAGATGAGATCCGAAATCAAAAATTCCGCCGCCCCGGTAAGATCTGCCCGAACCATCCTTTCCGCGCGGCTTCGATGCAGAACTGAATCGCGGGATTTCCGCGGAACATGTAGGCCATCTGAAGGATGACTTTTTTCTTTTCGCAGAAGGCGAGAAGGTTTCCGAAATCCTGAAGATTCTCTCCGCCGGGCTTGTCCATGTGCATGTGAAGGCCGCGCTCTGCGCAGAGCATGGCGGTCGGGACCAGATCCGTCATTTCCGTTTCGACCGCGACGGCGTCGAGACCGGGATATGCGAGAATTTCCTCCCGGCTCATCCAGTTCAGTCCCTCATAGCTGCTATGCTTTCCGAACGAGTCGCGATCGGCGGGCGACTCGGCGCAGATCCCGACTATTTCAAATTCATCCGGCATGGTCCGCAGAGTTGCCATTTTCCCGTTCGCATGTTCATGGCGGACACCGATCTGGGCAATTTTAATCCGTTTTTTCATGATTTCCTCTTTTGTTCCTTCCTCATGTTGTCAGAAATTCTCTGAGCAGTCATAAAGCGCTTCGATGATGCGGGCCCGTCCGAGAATCGCCTCGTCATGATTCCCTGTCCGGGAAGTCAGGACCACGGCGGCGAATCCGTTTTCGGGATCCGCGCAGATCGTCTGTCCGGTCCAGCCGGTGTGATAAATGGTTCGTTCGGAAAGATTCCGCGGCCGCTGGAACGCCCGCATATCCCATCCGAAGGAGCGGCGATTGCCGTTTTTTTCGAATCCGCAGGTGGTCATGAGATCATAATACCGGTCCGGAAAATGCTTCCGTTCCAGAAGATCCTGTACAAAAAGGAGCATGTCCCCGGCGGTCGAGAAGCAGCTCCCGCTCCCGATCGGGAAGCCGCAGTGGAAGCAGACGCCGTCGTTGTGCTGTCCGGCGGGCCGGTTCGGAAACCAGAGTTCGACCTCGTCAGGCCCTTCTCCGGGAGCGTTCCACTGCGTCCGGTTCATGCCGAGCGGTTTCCAGATGCGGCGTCTTGCCGCCGTTTCCAGATCCGTTCCGTCGATCCGCTCGACAATCTTCCCCAGCAGGATGAAATTGAAACACGAATACTCGAATGCCTCCAGTCGCGGACGGACCGGACGCTTGTGATACAGCTCCCGGTGAAACACCTCCGGATCGGCGGAATTGTACGGCTTGCTGTTGTCGAATCCGCTCACATGCATCGCAAGATCACGGACCGTGACATCGCACGCCGGATCGCAATATTCCGGCAGATAGTTCACAAAAGGAGCATCGGGATCCAGTTTTCCCTCGGCGATCAGCTGGGCACAGCATCCCGCCGTAAAGACCTTTCCAACCGAGGCAATGTCGAAACGGGAATGCTCCGTCATCGGTTTTTCCTCAGGGTGGACACACTGTTTCCCGACCGCGGTTACGGGACATCTTCCGGTTGCAGTGAACACCGCTCCCTGAATCAATCCGGAGGCGATCTGTTTCAACGCTTCCTCTGCTGCTTTTTCAACGCTCCTCACTATGAGATCCTTCCTTATTCCATCGCGACATGTTTTTTTGAAAGGCCTGCGCTTCAGGCGATTTTCGTCCAGTCGAAGACGATGCCGAGCGGCGGATTCTTGTTTTCCGCAAGCATCCGGTAAACATCGTGCGCCTTTTCCGGAGAAACAATTTCGGAAATGATCGGACTTGCCTTGATTTTCCCGTTGGCAACCAGTTTCAGAAAGGCTCTGTAATCATCCTGTTCGGTCCAGTGGTAGGGCGCCGATTCCTGTTTCGCACGGGAGAAGGTATGTGCGCCGAACAGCTGGACTCCACGGCGGTGAATGTATTTGTAGAAGTCAATCGGCACATCGGAGACGCGGGTGCAGCCGAGCAGAGAAATCCGTCCCTCCCACGCAATGTATTCCAGAGCCTGCTGGAGCGCGGCGGCGCTTCCGGTGACCTCAACAACCGCCCGGACTCCTTCGCCTCCGGTGATCTCCCGGATCTGTTCGAGATAATCCTTGTCGCCGGGATTCAGCGCCCAGTCGGCCCCCAGCTTTTTGGCCAGATCGCGCCGCTCGGGGGAAAAATCCGAAACAAGCAGCGGTACCGCCCCGCAAAGCCCGGCAAACTGAAGCGCAAATACGCCGAGAATCCCCTGTCCCGCGATCATGGCGCTTTCGCCGATCTCAAGGTGAAGTTTGCGGACGCCGTTGAGCGGAAACGAGGCAATATGGGCAAATGCCGCATCCAGCGTCGATACCTGTTCCGGAATCTGAACCAGATTCTCGTTCTTGACGGAGTAGAGCTGGTGTCCGGCCCAGTTGACAACAACCCGGTCGCCGACCTTGACTTTTGTCACGCCCCCTCCGATCCGGACTACTTCTCCCGCTCCGCTGTACCCCGGCATATAAGGGAATGTTGAATGCGCGTTCGGCATATCCATGGACCATGCCCGTTCCGTTCCCGCACTGACAACCGTGTACTCATTCCGGATCAGAACCTGATCCTCTTTCAGTTCCGGAAGGTCATTCTCCTTCAGAACCGCGTTGCTGACCGATTCCATGATGATCTGGTAATTCTTCATTGATTCCTCCTTATATTGGGGATTTGATTTCATCGCTCTTCCGGGAGAATATAGTTGCTCCAAATCCGGAAAACAATTTCTGTTCGACGTTTTTCAATGAAAAAGAGTATGAAAATGAAGAAAATTTGCTTAAAAAAGATTTTTTTTATGCAAATGAGTCAAAGTAGGAGGGGGTTCTATCGAAAAATACGGGGGAAAAATGCGAGAGAAAAATGCGAGAAGGAAAAACCTTTTGAGGAAAGGTTCTTTCCTTCTCGCGCTCTTCTTTTTCCAAACCTTTTTAAGAGGTCGTTTTCCTGCTGGAAAACGACGTTTTTTGCCCGAGGGAAGGGATTACTGGATGTTTTTCTGGATCAGGGATTTCAGGTAATCCGGAACAGACTGGTTTGCCTGACGTGCTTTTTCTGAAAGAGTTTTGTATTCCCCGACAGACAGGCGGATTCCCTGTTGGAAGATTTTCTTGTTCCAGGCAGGTTCAGCTTTGGCAATTTGAGAGTCGGTCATTCCAAATGCGCGGAGAATGCCTTTTGCCATCATGATGTTGCCGAGAGGATTCATGTGAACGCCGTCCACGGTCAGGAAATTGCCTTTGAAGTTCGGCTGTTCCGCTTTGATGGAAGCGATCTGTTTCTGCATGTCTGCATTCAGATCGACAAGCGTGCAGGATTTTTCTTTGGCCAGTGTGCGCAGGAAATCATTGTATGCGGCAAGTTTTTGATTGTTTGCACTCTGGGGATTTTCAGAGATCATTGTGGAGGTGAGGATGTAGACTTTGATGCCGGCGGCCTGGGCTTTCTCCACAATCTGAGTGATGTTTTTTCTGTAGTTTTCCAGCGGGACGCCGCGTTTGCCGTGCCAGACGTCGTTCACTCCGCAGCTGAGGGTCATGATCTGAGGTTTTTTCCGGATCACGTCGCGTTCCAGGCGGTCCAGCATCTGATTGGATTTGTGTCCGCTGATTCCCGCGGGAATCTTGACCGCTTTGATTCCGTTGGCTTCCAGAGCCGACATGACAAGATTAAGATATCCGGAAGGGCCGTTGCCCTGCTGTGTGATGGAATCGCCGAGGAATGCGATTCTGTCGCCGTTTTTTACCGTGATCTGAGCCGGCAGAGCGGATGCTGCCAGAAACAATGCTCCTCCGAGCAGGAGGCGTGCGGATTTCATCTTGAACATTTTTTCTCCTTGTTGTTTTTGATACGATGCTGTTTTCAGCTGTTTTCCTTTTCGTTTCAGACAGAGGCATTGCTGCGGTTCTGAAACGGAGATCCGACATCGAAATACTCTAATGCTCTTTGCTGTTTTTTCAACTTTTTATTTTGAAATACAAGCAGTATTGTCTGAGTGACTCAGCATTTCTGAATCCGGAAAATGCAACTTCATACAGAAATCTTCCTGGCAGTATTTCATGGACTGTTTTACTGCCATTTCCTGGCGATTGCAAGGGGTGTAAGCGAAAGCAAATGAAGGACATCGCTCTGCAGGCCGCAGACGATATTAACTTTTCCAACTGGAACCGACCGCATCATTCAATAGGAGGTCTGAGTTCGGATGAGTATAGAATAGGGTCTGCTGAACCGGAAGGGATCATGCTGAATTTTGAAAAAACAGCATAATGATCGGTTTCCGGCCCATGAAAAATAGAGGCCGGAATCGGAGG
>CASFTV010000054.1 GCA_949297765.1 uncultured bacterium
TCCGATTCCGGCCTCTATTTTTCATGGGCCGGAAACCGATCATTATGCTGTTTTTTCAAAATTCAGCATGATCCCTTCCGGTTCAGCAGACCCTATTTATGGATCATCAGGGAAAAAATGCTGTATGCCATATTTTGATTCCGGAAAGCGATTCCCTTTCAATCCGGATAAAAAAATGCGGAGGTTTCCGGCAAGGGAAATCTCCGCAAAGAGGTGGTTTCAATCCATCCTTTAACCCATTCAGCAATTCCATGTTCTTTGATAAATAAAGGAACTAAAGATGAGCCGCAGGCATGAAAGCCTGCGGCAAAATGGATCAATCAGTCACCCGCTTCAGCCTCTTCAACCTGAACCATTGAGTTTCCTGCATTGATCAGAGCAGCTGCAGCACCTGTCAGAGCCACGGCAGCACCGTTTTTCACGCTGTTTTCTTCCCGTTTCCAGCCGGTTTTAATCCACCAGTAATTGGTTCCGCCGGTAACAAAAGAACCGACATGACCGTCACCGAAGAGGATGTTGCCGAATTTCTCATGATTTTCCGCAGTGGATCCGCTTCCGCCATCGAAGAGGATTCCGGAATCGGAGGTGCAGGTATTGGCATTCATACCGGGAAGATAATGGTAGGAAAGGCCAAGTCCGGAATCAAGACCGTTGGTAAAGACTTCGTCAAAGGCCAAACCACTCTCATATGTTGCACTCTTTGTACTGGTGGAAGGGCAGATGTACATCTTCATGTCGGTCAGAATTGCATTGACGACAAGAGGAGCCAATCCCTGCGAAGACTCTTCCGCTGCATCCCCATTCCAAGAGGGCAGAACTACGTCATCCGGGAAGTTGGTATACAGCTGGAAGGAAAGTCCGATCTGTTTCTGGTTGGACGCGCAGGAGATTCTGCGAGCCTTTTCACGAGCCGAGTTCAGCGCCGGAAGGAGCATGCCTGCAAGAATTGCGATGATCGCAATCACCACGAGGAATATTATATTTGTATAATAAAATGTATGGAGGTTCTGATTATGAAAAACAAAAAGAAATTCATTCAAATCCAGCGGGAAGAAGAACGGAAACATTTTCTTCATCCGCAGGGACCGGCGGTTTTTTCCTTTGCCCGTCAGTCGAGCGGAGATGAAGCGGAAAGCGCCAGCATTGCCGATCAGCTGGCGGCAAACCGGAAAACGGCGACCGTGCTGGGACTGAAGATCGACTGGGAGGACTGGGATGCGAACATTACCGGTTACTCATATCCGGACACTGATTTTTTCCGGGCCTGCTACCGTCTGGATCTTGCACTCCAGCAGTATTTCATGACCCATGCGGCAACCAACCATCAGCCGGTTTTCCGGGAGGGACTCGGCTTTATTTTCCGGCAGATGCGGAAAGGCGATATTCTTCTGCTGGATACGGCGACCCGTCTGATCCGCGCCACAGTCATCCCGACCAATGAAAGCAATCTCTGGAACTGGCTCGAAGCAATGGAAATCAAAACGTATGTCGGGGGAAAATTGCACAATCCGCGGGACATCGGCGTAAAAATCATCAGTGCAGTTGAAACGCAGTCCAAGGAGGAAAAGGCCCGGAACGCCGTCCGAGGGTTGATCAGTGCAAAAAACAAAGGTGTCATGGTCGGTTTTCATTGTCTTTACGGATATCTTTTCAGCCGGGTTCACGGCCGTCAGGTTCTTTCTCCTGAAAAAGCCACATTCCCCATCGTTCGGCGTATCTTTCAGGAATTTCTCAATGGGAAGGGGAAAAATGAGATTTGCAGAAGTCTCAACGGTGGACAAAGCAATGTACACTGGTCCCCGCAACGGATCAATATGGTTCTGAACAATCCGAAATATTGCGGATATGTTTATAATTCCGAGGGCGAACTGATCCCCTGTCCGGCGGTTTTGAAGCCTGTTTTGAAACGGGATGAATGGAAAAAAGTTCAGGTTCTCCAACAGAAATATAAACCGAGGAAAGAAAAGTTTGCCGGACGGAAATATCTTCTGGCCGGCCTTGTGAAATGCGGCTACTGCGGCTCCTCCATGAAACCCCAGTCGAATCGGAAAGGACGTGCGGACAAATATTATATCTGTCAGCGTCACGCCGCATGCATTGAGGCGACACCCTGCCGGGGAAGCGCGCTGATCGACACCAATGAAAAACAGACGGGACTCGAATCCCTGATCTCCCCGTTTGGAATGCTCTACTTTCTGAAAGACGGAACCTGTTTTGAACGAATGAAACTGGAATCTCTTTTCAATGAGCGTTCCGCGGAACTGGAAAAAGTCAACGCGGCTCTGCTGTCGATTCAGAAAAGTCTGGAACAGAATTTCATGCTTTTCGAAACGCTGAAAAACTCTCTTGAAAATGCAGTCCGGGAAAAACAGCGTCTCGTCAATGAAATTCAGATTTTGAAAGAGGATCTGGAAAAACAGAAAAGCCAGAAAATCGTGGACTACATCCATTCCTATGCGGAGTGGCAAAATCTGGATATCGTCAAAAAACAGCGGATCATACGAGAAATTTTTCTCCAGATCCGGGTTTTCCAGGAGCGCTACGAACTGGAATTGTTCAACAGAGATATCATTACCATTCCCAAAACATTGAAGGGAAAACGTTTTTTCAATCCGGAAGTCCATCTGGCGGAATTCAACAGCCGCCGCACCTCCTTTCGAATCCTCTTCAAGGGAAATGGCTCTTCCCATGGACCAACGACCTTTCTGTACCGGAAAAACAAAATGGAAATCGGTTATCTTCCTTGAAAAAAACAGAAGAACGGAGACAGTGATTTGTAATTTTTTTTGTTTTTTTTAAAAAAAGGACTTGTCAAAATGAATTTTATGTGTTATAATGTAAACATAACATTCGTGGATTGACAAGACGGGCATCTTGTAATTCCGTACCAACAAACAATTAAGGAGAACCAAAAAAAATGACAACAAAGCGGAAAAATCGTGGGTTTACGCTCATTGAGCTCCTCGTGGATATCAAGTTGTCATGGTAATATTTTTTTATTTATATATATGATTTTCTTTCATTTCTTCTTCTTTTGAAAAAAAATGTTTATTATTGGTGTGAAGAGTTTCGCTTGTTTGGGTTTCCCAGTGCGCTGAACAGCCACCCGTCTATCCCCTGATAAATCATCCGATACCCCGAATTATAAAATTTTTTTGCAAGAGCCCCTTCCCGCTCGGAAACATAGATGAGCGGTGTCCCAACCAGATTAAGCATGTTTGACGGTTCCGGGATGGCATAAGCATCATACAGCTTTTCCAGCCGCAATGTGATATCCTTTTTATAGAAATAGCCGAATGTCGGATCCAGTCCGCAAAGATACCGGAACTGCGGCATCGCGTAATAGAGCTGGGGAAAATCCGACCAGTTCACATTTGCAATCACCAAACCCTGCGGAACAGAATCTCCGTATTGCTGAAACCAGGACGCCAGACGGGTACAAGGCTTGATCGGTTGAAAATAAAACGAATTCATACAGAAAACTGTCCACCACCAGAGGAGAGAAAGCAGAAGCGGCAGCACAAAACACGTCAGGCGTCTCCAGACAATCGTCCGGCGAAAAGCATACGGAGAGAGAACTCCCGCATAAAGAACGTTGAACGGCCACGCATATTCCACCATCCGATAAATAAAAATATAGGCAAGCGCCGTAGCCGCTGCAATAAACAGCAATGCCATTTCCCGCTCCTGGCGGAAACATCCCTTCCCGACACGGCGAAGCCAGAGAACCGTCACAACAACATTGTATGCAAGCAGCAGAAAATAGGGAAGAAAAAGGAAAAAATCATGACCATACAATCTGTACGGTCTTAAAATCATCTCTTTGCCGAGAGAAAGAGGAGGATTTTCCTGCAGCATGAAAAGAGGCACGTCAATACACTGAATCTTCCAGTTGATAAACGTATTCGGGCATTGTGGATGAATCAAAAATCCTGCCAGAAGCCCTGCTGTTACGCTGAAAAGAATCAGAAAAGCCTGGTTTCGTTTATCATTCAGGAAATACGCCAGAGCAAATGCTCCCGCTGTCAGGTAAACAAAATGCGGATTGGAATAAGACCAGGCAAACAGAAAACCAATCAATCCCCCCTTCCAGAGATCTTTCAACGTGCGGATTTCAGAGAAAACTACCGCGGATACCAGCATTAAAGCAATCGCCAGCAAATGAGGTCGAAGCATCACCAATCGCGGTGCAAAGTAGGAAAATCCGACCACCAGAACAGGAATCATATACCAGAGCCCTCGAACATGATACCGCATTCCGGCATACGCAAACGCAGATAAAAGAAGCAGAACAAAAAAAGCATTCGGAACATGGAACGGCATCTCCGGAATCCCCAGTGCGATGCTGGTGTTCTGAATCCAGCCAAGAAGCAAATGAAACAGAAGTTCCTTGTCCGCGAAGCATTCATTCCAGGAAGAGAGGATCAAGCCGGGAAAAGTCTTTGCGGTAAATACCTTCCACCCTTCCAAGGCAATGCGAACATGATAAAAATCATCTGGAGAAAATTCTCCATCAAAAAAGAACGCATATCGAAACGAGATGAGCCCGAGCATTCCAAGCAGAATTCCCAGAACAACAGGGATCTCCAGGTATTTTTTCAATATTTCTTTTCTGTTCATAAAAATCTTTCAATAAAAAAAGGCTTCTGCCTTCTGAGGCAGAAGCCTGTAAAACGATCAGCTCAAAGAACTTTTAATCAACCACCACGCTTTCCGCAGTACCGATGGCCTGATTTGCTGCATTTCCTGTGATCTGGACACCAGCACCATCTTTCAGATTGGCAGCTTCACCAACCGCCCAGTTTGCCTTCTTGGCCCAGTAATTCTCTCCGGAACCGGAGACAAAGGAACCGACGTGACCATCACCAAAGAGAATGTTACCAAACTTTTCATGGTTGGCGCTGGTCCCGGACATACCGTCAAAGAGGATACCGGAATCAGAAGTACAGGTATTGGCGTTCATCCCCGGAAGATAATGGTAGGAAAGACCTATAGGAGAAAGATCCCCGCTCGATGTCGTACCAGACGTATTCTGGTTGGTAAAGGGAGCGTTTGTAATACCGGAGAGGTAGGTCGCTGCCTTCACAGAGGAGGACGGACAGACATACATCTTCATATCGGTCAGGACCGCATTGATTACAAGAGGCTCAAGACCGAGAGTGGATTTTGCCGTATAAGTCGTAGACGTCGGGCCAGCACCGCCGGAGGGCAGGACCACGTCATCCGGGAAGTTGGTGTACAGCTGGAAGGAAAGTCCGATCTGTTTCTGGTTGGACGCGCAGGAGATTCTGCGAGCCTTTTCACGAGCTGAGTTCAGCGCCGGGAGAAGCATACCCGCGAGAATTGCGATGATCGCAATTACCACGAGGAGCTCAATGAGCGTAAACCCACGATTCTTCCGTTTCGTTGTCATTTTTTCTTTTTCTCCTTAATTGTTTTTTGTGAGACTACAAGACGCCCGTCTTATTAATCCACGAATGTTATGGATACATTATATCACATAAAGTTGATTTTGGCAACCCCTTTCTTGAAAAAAATTCGTTTTTTTTTACGGAGAAACCATTTTCTCCGCAAACCGGGACAAAATCATGCACCATATTTCGCTGGACAAAGTCTTTACTATAACAAATGATAAAACAAGACAATATCCTCGAAGGACCCGTCTTTTCTGCGGAATCCGCCGGGGACGCTCCCCAGCTCCGAAAATCCGAGTTTCCGGTACAACGCGAGCGCCGGGACATTCGACTTCACCACCGCATTGAACTGCAGAACCCGGAATCCAAGCTGCCGCCCCTCCCGCAGCGAATGACGCACCAGCGCTTCCCCCACTCGGCATCCGCGAACATCCGCATCCACCGCATAACTGGCATTCGCCAGGTGGCCGCAGCGGCCGATGTTGTTCGGATGCAGAATGTAAAGGCCGACGATCCGCCCGTCCGATTCCGCGACGCCGGTAAAACTCTGCGATTCAAAAAATTTCTCCGCCGACTCCATGCTCAGCACCTCTTCCTGGGGAAAGGCATCCGCCGATTCCACGACGGCGTTCCAAATCCGCCGCATCTCTTCCAGATCCTCCATCCGGTATTTCCTGACCAGGCAATTCACTTCACAACCTCCCGTCTGCAAACGTTCCTTCTCCGCTCCCGCGGCGGCGATTACCATACAGCGGAACGGTACTTTTATCAAATCCGGACGATAAAATATCTCCAGAAACGCTCCGATTTTCCCTTCCCTCCCGCTTGAAATTTCCCGTTTTCAGGCGATATTACCTCAACAGGACGGGTGTTCCGGATTCCTCCGGAAGAACGCGGAACCAAAACGGAATGCTCTGCCCGGAGCGTCTTCCAACAACCTTATTCATCCAGAGGATTCATTCTTTTATGAAAAGCATGACGGGATTCGGACGAGCCGAAGAATACAGCAATGAACTGCAGTGCGGATTCAAGGCGGAAATCTCCTCCATCAACCGGAAACAGTTCGACCTGAAAATCTCCATGCCGCGGGAACTGATGCCGTTTGAAATGGAACTGCGCGCATTTGTTGCGGAACGTGTCACCCGCGGATCACTGATGCTGCGGATTGAACCGCTGCTCATCGCCGGTCACTCCGGCAGCAGCGCGGATTTCACAAAAGCCGAACTGCTGCTTGCCGCGGCACGGGAATTTCAGGAAAAACACCATCTGCCGGGAGAAATCACCATTTCCGACATTCTCGCCATTCCGGATGCAGTCGCCGTCCAGCCGGTGGATCTCTCCAACGAAGCGTGCATGGCGTTTCTGAAGCAGATTCTTGCAGCGGCGATCGACGCAATGATCCGGATGCGGGAGCTGGAGGGTCAGAATCTGCAGAAGGACATTCTCTCCCGAATCGACACGATGGAAACCGTTGTGAACGAAATCCAGCCGCTCGCGGAAGCTCTTCCCGATCTCCAGAAACAGCGCCTTTACAAGCGCCTGAAGGAATTCGATCTGCCAATCGAGGACAACGACGAACGCATTCTCCGGGAAGCCGTCATTTACGGGGACAAGCTGGACACAACCGAGGAGATCACACGTCTCCATTCGCATTTTTCCAATTTCCGCAAGCTCGCGCGGGAGACGGACGGACCCGTCGGACGCGCCCTCGACTTCATGGTGCAGGAGATTTTCCGGGAGTGCAACACGCTCGGCAACAAAGCAGCGTCCACCGAGATCTCCCCCCGGGTCGTCACACTCAAAACCGAGCTGGAAAAAATCCGCGAGCAGGTACAGAACATCGAATAAGGAGGACTCCCCCATGAAACATTGCAGACAGCCGGCCCCCGAACCGGAACGGATCACCGATTTCATTCATACCGTGACGTTGGATCTGGTCCGGACCTGCCAGGACGGAATCGGCGTGAACCACAGCGAAGGCAACAATCTGCCCCGCGAGGCGGAGGTGCTTGACGTCCTTGCCAAACTGCTTGAGCTGATCTATCCCGGATTCGGGACAAGAGAAACCTACTCCATGGCGGCACTCCGCTTCTCGGTCGGAGAGATGATCTCCTCGCTGTATGTCGAGCTCAACGGCGTCCTTCAGCGGGCGCTGAATTTCCACTGCCGCCTGACAGAATCCTGCGGGGAATGCACCTGCGGTCAGCAGGCACGGACGGCAACCGAACATCTGCTCTCCGCCCTGCCCCGTCTGCGGGAAACCATCAAAAAAGACATTCAGGCGGCCTACGACGGCGATCCCGCCGCGCGCTCCTTCGATGAAGTCGTCATCAGCTATCCGGGACTCAAGGCCATCACCATCCAGCGTCTCGCGCACATTCTCTATATGGAGAAGATTCCGATGATCCCGCGCATCATGACCGAATACGCCCACCGCATCACCGCCATCGACATCCATCCGGGCGCAACCATCGGCGAAGGATTCTTCATCGACCACGGAACCGGCGTTGTGATCGGCGAAACCGCCACCATCGGCAACAATGTCAAACTCTATCAGGGAGTCACGCTCGGCGCCCACTCCTTCCCCAAGGACGCCTGCGGAAAAATCATCAAAGGCGCCAAACGCCATCCGGACATCGAAGACAACGTCACGATCTATGCGGGCGCCACCATTCTCGGCAACGTCACGATCGGCGCAAATTCCGTGATCGGCGGCAATGTCTGGCTCACGGAAAGCGTTCCGCCCGGAACGAAGGTCCGTATCGCCGATCCCGAACTGACCATCAAAAAACCAGGGGAGGCCGGACGATGAACGCCATCCGGGAACATCTTGAAACGGTCCGCGCACGCATAGCGGAGGCGGCGCAGCGGGCGGGACGCGATCCTGCCTCGGTGCGTCTTCTGGCGGTCTCCAAGACTTTTCCCCTGCCCGATATTCTCGAGGCATTCGCCGCCGGACAGATCGAATTCGGGGAAAACCGCGTTCAGGAACTCGAATCCAAGGTCCCCGGCGGTGCGCCGGAGATCCGCTGGCACCTGATCGGGCATCTTCAGTCGAACAAGGCGGACCGAGCGGTCGAACTGGCGGACTGCATCCATTCGGTCGATTCGGTCAAACTGCTGAACAAAATTGCCGCCGCGGCGGAAAAACGCGGAAAAGTCCAGGATCTCCTGCTCGAAGTCAACGTTTCGGGCGAGGAGTCGAAATTCGGACTCTCCGGATACGACGCGCTCCGCGAAGCCGCGGAACACGCGCTCGGATTGACCGCGGTGCGTCTTCTCGGACTGATGACAATGGCGCCGCTGGACGCGGAGAAGTCCGTCCTTCACGCGACCTTCGGCGGACTCCGCAATTTCCGGGACCGGCTGGAACAGGAATTTTCGGTCCGTCTCCCGGAACTCTCGATGGGGATGAGTTCCGACTATCCGGAGGCGATCGCGGAAGGGGCGACCATCGTCCGCATCGGCACGGCAATCTTCGGCGGACGCTCCTGACCGGATTCCATCCGGCCGGGGACCTTCGCGCCGGACCGCCTTATTTCAGGACAAATCCGTGCGGGGGAACGGCAAGACCGTCGATCTCCGCCGGAAGATCGCTGAAATTCACATACACCGACTCCCCGCTGGAATAATCGGTGCGGGTCAGCGTTTCCGAAAGCCGGACGAACTCGGTCATCCGGCAGAGCTGCAGATGGCCGAGCGTTCCGATGAAATCGTCCGACGCCTGTTTGACGGCGGCGATCTCCTCTTCCAGATTGTCCAGAGTAAAATCCTCCGTCTCGAAAAGCCCCGGAACGGGAGTGTTCGTACCGGGGAAATAATTCTTCGTTGCAAAATGACGGTAGAAGTAGAAGAACGGCATGCCGCCATACGAGAGATTCCGGAGATACTGCTGCGATCCCGGACGCGCATTGATGGACTCGCCGGTCCGGTTGTACAGAAGAATTCCGTGATAGACCATTTCGTAGAGCGGAACGGTTTCATCCACATAATCGCGGGAACTGATCCCGGACCCGTTATCCGCTGTGTCGATGTAGAGAACGCGGTCGAGGACGCCGGCGGCGAAATCGAACGGGCCTTCGCACTGAACGCCGCCGAAGATCTGTTTCGCGTTCCGGAGGATCTCCGTCCGACAGTGCGCCATCCGGCTTTTGGACGCCGGATGAGCGGGATCCCAGCAGACTTTCAGGCCCGTCGAGCTCAGACAGTCGGTGAAGTGCAGACCCTTGAAGCCAAGAGCGCGGATCGCGCGCAGATTGCGCAGCGAATAGGTCTTCAGCATCGCATCCGGACAGAGGAGATACGCCTGTCCGCCGCTCCAGATGCCGTCCTTCATGGGGAATCCCTCCTGCGTGCGGATCAGCAGATGGTCGAAGGAATCTTCCGAAATGGAGTAGGCGTCGTAATGGTTGTCGTGGGCGGAGATGGTGTAGCCCGCGGACTGCACCTCCCGGATCAGCGACCGCAGAGCGGATTCCCCGCCGAAGGCCTCCTCCACCGGAAGAATCTGCGGATAGCGGCCGTCGTGTCCTTTCGCCGCCCAGCCGACCAGACAGAAATTCGCGTGTTCCACCCCCTGCTTCCGGCACTCCGCGGCAATGGTTCCGACTTGTTCAAACGTGCAGAACACATGAACCGGCGGTTCGTTTTCGGGGGTCTGTTCGACGATCTCCGGCGGAAACGGCCATTTGCTTCCCATGCGGACACGGATCTCGGGCGACCGCAGCGCCTCCGCAAGCTCGGGACTCTCCTTCACCCGGTCCGCCAGAGGAACGATCTCTCCCGCGGCAAGGCGGAGGGAACGGTAAAACTCCGCCAGGACGGACGCTTCCGAGCGTCCATCCAGAGGAATGCGGCGGAAGAGGATGCGGATATCCTCGTTCACCATCGGCATGTTCTGCCGGCGGACGTTCATCTCGTAGCGGAGGAAGAAGACCGGGGCAAGACGGTAAATCCGGTGCGGCCCGCGTGCAGTCTCCAGCCGAAGCGCGGCGTCGCAGAAGCCCTCCCGGATGACCGCGCCCAGAAGAGTCTTTCCATCGCTCATTCCATAGACGGGCATCGTGCATTCGGAAAGGCCGCTGCCGTAGATGCCGATCTCGTATGCGGCGTCGCGCTTGTTCCGGAAACGGGAGACGACCCCCGACTGCTGGGGAAGAATGTAGCAGCCTTCCGTCCCTTCCCGCGTGCTGCAGAGATCCGGAAGAAGCGTGATCGAATGCCAGCGGTTGAAGGTCTCCTTCAGGCTTTCCCGCGGCAGAAAGAGATCGAATCCGTCCGGATGCTCCGTCACGCGGAGTTCAAAACGGAAACCGAGTCCGGGATGGACGCAGGAAATGGTCGCCGTCCCGGCTTCCTCCGTGCGGAGAATCTCCCAGCCGTTCCTTTCGGATACCGCGATCTCCGCGGAATCAGCATAATTCGTCCAGTACCTGAGAATGGCAAGCGTTGTTTCCTCCAGCGGATTTTTTTTCCAGGCGTCCATATCCATTTCCTTATTTTTTCAAGATTGATTCAATCCGGAATCCTTCCGGCCGCATTCCTGTGCATACGGATAATTTACGTTCTCTTTCATCGCTGTCAAGATGTAGAGGGCAGATTCCATTAATTTTTATCACTTATGATTTTATTTTCTCTCTGTTTTTCCTGAACCGTAAAAATTGCAAACAGGAATTATTGTTATTCTTTTTTACAATAAAAAGGAGAAAATTGTTTGACATTTTAAAGAATCCGTGTTAGACTTTTTCGGAAAACCTTCCGTTCGGATTGAGTGCTTTCGAATGAAACCAGTGAGGTGTCGGTATGGATAAAGAATATTGGAGAAGAAAGATCAAAGGAGCGCTGCTCGGAAAAACGATCGGAGAAACCATCGGACGGCCCCATATGGGAGCACACGATGCGATGAATCTCGAATTCTACGATCCGCTTCCGCCTCCGAAATCATCCTGCTGCTTTCTGGATTTCCAGCTGGTGTGGCTGGCAAAACTGAGCCAGCTTCCCCGCCCGGTCGTCGAACGGGACTTTTTCGCGCAATGCTGGCTGGATCACATCCGCTTCTACGACGCCGAATACGGGCTGGCACTCCGCAACCTGAAAAACAGCATCATGCCGCCCTGGTCCGGCAGTTTCGACAACTTCTTCAGCGACAATTTCGGAGCGGCGAAACGGACGGACATCTGGGCATTCCTCGCACCGGCCAAACCCGAACTTGCCAAAAAACTTTCCTATGAGGACGCCTGCGTCGACCACGATTCCGACGGGATTTACGCGGCGGAGTTCTTCGCCTATCTTCTGAGCGCGGCATTCATCGAAAACGATCTGAACACCCTTCTGGATTCGGCGCTGACGGCGATTCCCGAAGATTCGCGTCTTGCCGCGGTTGTGAAAGACGCCCGCGAAATCTGCGCGAAAGAGACGGACTGGAAACAGGTCCGCCAGCTCCTCCTCGCCAAATACGCCTGCGAGAATTACGAGGACAGCGTGATGAACACCGGGTTCATCATCACCGCTCTTCTGCTCGGGAAAGGGGATTTTGAAACCTCCCTGCTCATCGCGGTGAACTGCGCCCGGAATACCTGCGGAAACGCGGGAATGGTGGGAGAACTGCTCGGGCTGCTGGAGCCGGAAAAAATTCCCGCCCGGTACCTGAGTCCCGTCACCGAACGCATCGGCAGCAACGATCCCGAATCGCAGCTGGACTATCCGGCGGATTTTAATGCGTTCATTGACGCGGTCATCGAACTCTCCGGCCGGCTGGAAGCCCACACGCCGCCGGTCTGCGATGAACCCGACTGGAACCATTTCCTGATTCCTGTTGAATGCGGCATCTACCGGAACTGGAACCGCTGGGATGAATCCATTCCCGTCACGGAAGGTCTTCAGCTGAAGACCAAATACACCTTCCCCGGATGCTTCAACTATCTGGACACCTTCGAAGTCCCGGCAAATTCCCTCTACATGATGCGTTTCCGCTTCACGATCGAAGAGGCGAAGATGATTCGCGTGATCTTCAACTGCAACGCGGTTTCCCGCGTGTGGGTCGACGGCGTCTTCCGTTTCGGCCGCGACGGCGGATGGATGGCACCATCCTACGATACGGTCCCGCTCAACCAGTACTGCGACATGGAAGTGGATGCCGGTGTTCACGAACTTGTCGCCGGCGTCGCCCCCGCCTCTCCCGATGAGAACATCTACTGGGTCATGGGTGTGGCAAACTGTTCGGATTGCCAGTGGCTCCCCTATGCCTTCTTCAACAGCAACAGCATCAGCGAGTAAAAACGGAAAGAGGAAGGATCGTCCAGCGGAGGATGCCCGGGAAAATCAGAGTCCGGGACGGAGAAGTCCGCGCTTCCGGAGAAGATCCAGGGCTTCAAAGTCGCCGTTTTTCGCAGCTTTGACCAGCCACTCCTCACCGCGGGAGATGCTCCGGGTGACGCCCCGGCCCTCCAGATAGCGGAGTCCGAGAACCCGCTGTGCGGCGGAGTCCCCTTTCTGTGCGGCAAGAGTGAACCAGTAGACGGCAGCGGTTTCATCCTTCTCGAGATCGCCCTGCCCGGCGGCATACATGCAGGCAAGATTGTACTGGGCGCGCGCATACCCCTGTTTCGCCGCCCGGAAGAAGAGTTCGGAGGCCTCCCGTTCGTTTTTTTTCAGACCGATCCCCTCCAGACAGAACACGCCCAGACGGAACAGTGCCTGGGGATTGTCCTGTTCCGCGGCCCGTTTGTACCACGGCAGCGCGGCGGGAAGATCCTGTTTTCCGGAAAGGGTCCCGTTGGCGAGAAACTCCGCGTACTTGAACTGCGCCATTGCATTTCCGCGCTCCGCCGACAGCCGGTACAGATTGAACGCCTTCGGCAGATCGACCGCAACCGCCCGGCCGTATTCATAACAGTACGCGAGCTTTCCAAGCGCCTCCGCATCGCCGAGCCGGGCTGCGCGGCGGAGCAGACGGATCATCTCCGGCGGATCGCTCTTCATGCCGATTCCTCCGTATTTGCAGTCCGCCAGCATGCGGAGAGCTTCGGGCGGAGGATTTTTCAGGGCGGCCAGCCGGTTCAGGATCGCCACGGCTTCCGGAATTTCCTCCGCTTTTCCTCTCTGAAGAATCAGCTGGACATACATCAGCTCCGCCGGCAGGAAATGTTCTGCGGCAAGATCTTTCAGCAGGGAGAGGCCGTATTCGGGCAGCGGCGGGATCTCCGGCGTTCCGAGTTTTTTGTCTGCGGGCAGTCCGGAGATTGTGATGCCGGCCACATGGAGACGCGCCATGAGGACCCCGGCCTCCGCCGCCTTCCGGAACCACTGAACGGCCTCGTAGCGGTTCCGGTGGACGCCGGAACCGTTCATCAGACAGACCGCGTAATTGTACATGCCTTCCGGGACTCCGGCCTCCGCCGCCTTCCGATACCAGTATGCGGCAACGGTCGGATCCGGATGGCGGGCGGCGGATCCGTGGAAATACTCGTGCGCGAGTTTGAGCATCGCTTCGCGATCGCCCTTCAGCGCCTCCTCCCGGAGGGAGTCCTTCGCCTCCTCCGCGGGAAGCCGGACGCAGAACAAAAAGAGAATAAGAAGGAAAATCCGTTTCATCATTCCGGTAAGATAGCCGTTTTTCCGGAAAAATCAAATTGTCTCCGCCGGGAGAATCTCTTGACATTTCCCGCATGCCGTCTATATTTCCGGAAAGAGAAGGAACAGCGGAGGACCTGAAAGGAAGGAAATCATGGATCCATTGGATGTTCTTGTGATCGGAGGGGGTCCGGCCGGGCTTTGCGCCGCAATTCAGGCGGCCCGGGCCGGAGCGAAAACGGCTCTCGTGGAGAAAAACGGCATCTGCGGCGGGACAATGACATTCTGCGGAATCAATTATCCGGGAATCTTCGACGCATGGGGCAGGCAGATCATCGCGGGAATCGGCTGGGAACTGATTGAGAAAACCATGAGAGAGACCGGGACTCCTCTGCCCGAAGATTTTCTGAAGAAGGATCCGTCACCGCAGCACTGGCGTCACCAGATTCCTGTCGATCCGCTGATTTTCGCGACATTCGCCGACGAGGCGCTTCTGACGGCAGGCGTGACCCTTCTGTATCACACGATGCCCGCGACTCTGGAGCGGAAGGAAAATGGCTGGAGCGTCGGACTCTGCGGAAAAGACGGACTCTACCATGTGGAAACCTCCATTGTCATCGACTGCACCGGCGACGCGAATGCGGTAAAAATGGCCGGTCTGCCTTATCTCCAGCCGGAAACGACCCAGCCCGGCACCCTCAGTGTCTACTGCCATAACTTCGATTATGACAAACTTGACCTCAAACAGATGGAGGAGAACTTCAACCGGGCCGTCGCCGCGGGAGAGATCACGATGGAGGATATGGGCTGGACAAAAAAATTCAATCTGGGCTTCTTCCACGGCTTCGGCGGCAACAGCAACCACATCACCGGAATCAACGCCGCCGACAGCGCCGGGAAAACGCGGATGGAGATCGAAGGCCGCCGTTCCATTCTGCGGCTCTACCGCTTCTTCCGGAAACAGCCCGGACTCGAACAGATTGAATTCCATATCAAATCCGGAGAGTGCGGCGTGCGGGAAACCCGGACGATCGTCGGCGAGAAAACGGTGACGGTCGAAGAATATCTGGCGGGGAAAATCCATGATGACGCGGTCTGTTACGCTTTTTATCCGGTGGATCTGCACGACGCAAAACTCGGCCTTGTGAACGAAAAGCTGAAGCCGGGCGTACTTCCGACCGTGCCGCTGGGCGCGCTGATTCCGAAAAACTCCAGGGGATTCCTCGCCGCGGGACGGATTCTTTCTTCGGATCGTCTTGCGAATTCGGCTCTGCGCGTGCAGGCG
>CASFTV010000055.1 GCA_949297765.1 uncultured bacterium
CATTCGAAGATACTCTTCAAAATAACGTCTTCCGAACTCGCGGGCCGAAGAGGCGGAAAAATGCAGGCCGTCGCCTTTGTCCGTCAGGCCTTCCGCGGAAACCCATCCCAGATCCGGAAGCTCGGAGACTACACGCCGGATATCGGCGTCGATCTGCGGGAAGTCGTATGGTCCCCCCTTCAGATAATGCCCCAGCTCTCCGCAGAGAAACGGAACTCCGGAAAGCGGCAGGTCCTCGCGAAAATTCCCAATGACCTCTTTCAAATCATCGGCATAATGGAGATTTTTCTGTTTGGCAGCGGTCTCCCCCTGATGCCAGAGCACAGCGGCAAACTGTCCCCGTTCCAGTGCAGCTCTTGCACGCCGGACCGCATCGTCATACGGATGTTCCTGATCGTTCCATGGAGAACATCCGCCCCGTTTCCATGCGGAAATCGGAGTCCCGCCAACCGCAACCGGAACAAGACCGACCGTGCATCCCGGATTGGCTTCCAGCAGAAGCCGTCCAAATGTGCGTCCCGGACCAACTCCCGCAAATGCGCGGTCCTCCGTCACAGGCTCAACCGCCGGCACCCATTGCAGTTCTCGATTCATCTTCATAAGACCGGGAATCTCCTCCCGGTCTCCGGGTTCCACTTCCCCGCGTCCGGCCATATTGGACTGTCCGGCAAGAAGTACAAGGATCCAGTTTTCTTTTGTTTCCACCTTTCCATTCCCCTTTGCTTTCTGAAATCCGTTTTTTGTTTTCTTTCATTTATTATAGCCGGTCCGAATGAAAAAATGAATGCACGAATCATACAAAATATTATGATTTTGTGACTTTAGATAAAAAAAACAACTTGAAAAACATCCCTCGAAGCAATATAGTCCGAACAAGGAGAGCTTCTTTATGTCCGTGGAAGATAAAAAACGCATCTACCGTCTGGCCGACCGTTTGAATATGCGTTTTCACCATTTTGCCAAAGGGACCTATCCCTGTTTTTCCCGTACCCGCTTCACCGTAAACCGGCTGATTCTGGTTCTGGAAAATCCAAACGGGGAAAAAAACTATATCGAGGATGCCGCGGAACGCCGTATCATGCACCCGGGATCTTTCTGTCTGGCTCCGGCATTCCACGATGTCATATTCCAGTTTGATGAGACGATCCGCTTCTTCTCCATCCATTTCAATCTGGAACTCTTTCCCGGGATCGATCTTTTTTCCACGCAGAAGCGACTCTTTGAAGGCCCCGCCTCAAATGCTCTCATCCGTGCCGAACACGCCTTTTCCGATACCGCGGCAGCGGAAGCGGCCGCCGCTGTGGAGCTGCATACACTGACATTCGAAATCATCTCCTGCTGTCTCGAACAGATGGAGGAAAGCACGCTGGAACTGGTTTCAAAGTTCGCCCCCTATCAGGAGGTCATCGACTACATCGCCAGCCACTGCACAGCCCTTGTTTCCGTGGAAGAACTGGCGGAACTCATGCACATGCGGCGCGACGTGTTCACAAGAAAGTTCACCGCCGATACCGGCATTCCGCCCAAACGGTTCTTTCACCGGATGCTCATTGATCGAGCCACCAGACTTCTGCGCCGTCCGGATATCACCGCCCGGGAGGTGGCTCTGGAACTGAAGTTCAGCAGTGAATACTATTTTTCCCGCTTTTTCAAACAGCATCTGGGCATCTCCCCTCACCGTTTTCAGCAGCAGTATCGGATCAGACAAAATTTATGACTGTGCGGATAATCCTCATGTTTTCCTCTCTATTTTCCATTCATTTTTCTTTTTTTTATGCTATAATCTGTTTTATTCAACCAGTAAAAGGAGTTTTTTTCCATGACATGTGAATCTGTTCGTTATCCTGCGTATCCTCAAATACGAGTTTTATGTAGGAGACTCGTCAGACAATGTCAACACTCTGGCCGGGAGGGGGTCTTTCGGGGATATTCTGAATATGCCGGTTCAGCAGATTGTGCGATTTGAGAAGAGTTTCTGGGCGCGCTATTATCGATTCCGGGCGACGGCGAATGCCAGTGGACGACGTTACGCTTCGGTTTTCCGCATGGAGATTATCACCGATTGATTGCATTGCTTGAAGAAGAACTGAAACGAGCAAAAATAAAATACAGCCCGAAGGGCAGGAGCCGAAGGCTCGGTGCAGGTCCGTGACCTGCTTCGGTCCAGCTGAACAAGCTGGGCGCCCAACGGGCGAAATATCTTTCCTATCTTCTCTTTTTCGTGCTGCGCACGACCAGCGTCTCGCCGCTGGACCGCGACAAGGACACCGTCCTTGACCCGAGAAAAATGCTCTCGCATTTTTCCGTTTTCAGGGAACCGGACCGCAAGTCCGTTCTCAAGCAAGAAGACCCTGCTTTTCCGGTTCGTCAAAACGGATCGAGAGATCATAGGTCGTGCCGCTTTTCCGGCCCTGCCCAACAGCCTGCACCGCAAGATAATAGATCCCGGCGGAAAGCTCCTTCTCCAGTTCCGCAATCCCATCCTTTGCAGTCGCGGATGCAAGTTTGGAAGGACTCTTTTCCACGTCTCCGCTGCTGTTCTGACGATACAGAATCATCGAGGCGGAATTGCCGGAAACTCCGGTCAGCTGAAGAGAAACTACACTCTCCTCCGTCACCGTGAAGCGACTCCAGTCCTGAAGATCGGAATAGCCGACCCAGCCGTCAGAAACGACTGTCCGTTCCGAAGCACTCCGCCAGGAGTCATCTGAGTTGTCCGCTTTTCCGAACGCCGTCCCGGAGAGGGAGACGGAGTAATCAGTGTTTGCTCCCCGTTTCCCACTCCTGGATTCGAAGGAAACCAGATAGGTCCCCGCATCCAGAAGAACATTGCTCTTCTCTTTGATTTTGGTGGAACTGCCGGAAAGAGAAAAGATCTTCTTCTTTTTCCCGTCGTCAAGGATTTCCCAGAGAGAGAAGGTCGCGGAGGCTTTCGACTCAAGCTGAGAGAGGGAGAAGGTGTAGGATCCCGCATCGGCCAGCTCCAGAATCCGGAAGTCCTTTGCATCGTTGAACCCGACCCAGTTCTCTCCAAAGAGGGAGAGCGAAACGGGGGCCGCAGAATCGGAGGCCTTCTGTGTTGCCACTTTGTTCAGTGCATTTTCCCATGCCGCCGCTTCGGAGTCATCGGAATTGTCAGCCTTGACAAAGGGCGTTCCGCTGAGGGAGACGGAGTAGTCGGTGTTTGCTCCCCGTTTCCAGCTCCCGGACTCGAAGGAGACCAGATAGATTCCCGCATCCAGAAGAACATTGCTCTTCTCCTTGATTTTGGAGGAGCTTCCGGAAAGAGAAAAGATCTTCTTCTTTTTCCCGTCGTCAAGGATTTCCCAGAGAGAGAAGGTCGCGGAGGCTTTCGACTCAAGCTGGGAAAGCGAGAAGGTGTAGGCTCCCGCATCGGCCAGCTCCAGAATCCGGAAGTCTTTGGCGTCGTTGTATCCGACCCAGTTCTCGCCGAAAAGGGAAAGCCGGACCATTTCCGCGGGATCGGACGCTGCTTGGGTTTCCACTTTGTTCTGTGAATTTGCCCATGCCGCCGCTTCGGAGTCATCGAAATTGTCGGCCTTGACAAAAACTTCTCCATCAAGCGAAACATTATAGAAGGTTTCGTTTTTTCCGGTAGATGCCATTTCCACAAAATAGGTGGTGTCCGCATCCAGCAGCAAATGGAAAACGCCGCGTTTGTCCTCTTTGGTTTTCGGCGAAACGGAGATCCGGCGAAGCAGCTTCAGCTTGTCGTCGACCAGTTTGTAGACCGAGAACTTTGCGCTGGATTCAACGGCCGTTACCGTGAAGTTGTAAGACCCGGAGCTTTCCACCCGGAGAGCACACAGATCCTTCGGATCCTCCGGACCAACCCAGTTGGAGATTTCGGAATCGCCCGATTCCGTTTCCAGATTGACGGAAAAGAGATTCACCGGTTCCAGCGTGGCGCTGTCTCCCGGAACGAACGCCAGAAGATTCTCACCGGCAAGCGCTTTCTGCCAGGAGTCGTCTTCCGCAGAGATCCCCGCCTGTTTCCGCTCTTCCGCATCCGGCTCCGCCGAAATCTGAATGAAATAGGTGTCGATGGTCGGGACCGTCGAGCCGACACCGGTGAAGGCATTGCCCTGAACCAGCAAATAATAGGAGGCATCCGCCTGCGTATGGAACGAAATGGTCTGCTCCGTCCGGGCTTCAGAGGAGGAGAAAAGCAGATCGCCATCCGCATTGTAAATGGAGAGAAGAATGCCGGAAAGTGCCGGATCGGTGACCGCCATCAGAACCGAGATTTCCAGATCGCTGGCCACCTCGGTGGAAAAGCGGTAGTAGTCCTGATCGGCGGCTCCGTCCAGATTGCCGCCGCGAAGGACGGAGGAGTCCTGAAATTCCAGTTCCCGCGCATCGGCGAAGGTCTCCTGCTCGCCGAGAAAGAGCTTGTCGAACTGCTTCAGCGCCGTGAACGAGCCGAGATAGGCGCCTGCGACCTGGTAGTCCGGCAGATAGATCCGTCCGTCGGAACGGAGTTCCGTGCGGGTTTTGGAAAGACGGTTCACCGCGTCGCGGCGGTTGTCGCTTCCTCCCCAGTAGTCGCTGTCGGAATCGGAGTAGTAGAGCCAGACGGTTCCCCCTTCATCCACCTCATATCCCCATCCCGTGATCGCGTGGGAGAGTCCCTGCGAGGAATAGATCGCATAGGCAATGCCGTATCCCGCATCGAAATAATCGGTCAGCGTGTTCAGCAGCGTGTCGGTTTCAAGATCGGCCTTCACAAACACGGCGTAGTCTTTCTCATCCAGCTGCGGAAACAGATTTCCCCCTTCCACCGGAACCGTGATGGTTCCCGTGCTTCCGGTTCCGTTGAAGAACCAGGAGAGCGCGTCCGGTTCCATGCCCCCCTCGTTTTTCCAGTAGTTGATGAAGTATTCAAACACCTCGTCCTCGTTCGCAAACTGGAGCGGAGAGTGTTCCGCCCAGCCGGTCCAGGTGAGAATGTTCGAGGATGCCGCTCCCCAGCAGTACAGAAGATCCTGAGGGGTTTTCAGTTTTTCGGCGTCGGCAAAATAGAGACCGGTCACGTCGTTGGCGTGTCCCGGTTCCGGATCGGTGTAGAGATCCTCCAGAAAATCGTGGCCCCAGATCTCCGTCGAGATCATCCGGTCGGTTGCGAGTGTTTCGCCGACGATCCGGAAGGTCTGCACATCGCTCCACTCTCCCCGGTTCCCCGCGGCGTCCACGGCCCGGACCTGGAGGGAGTAGGTGCCCGGAAGAAAATCCTGAAGAAATTCGTAGTTCTCCGAAACGGAAAGCGGAACAGTCTGATCCAGAGAGGTTCCTTCAGGAGCATAGCGGATCTCGTAGTCGGTGACGCCGATGTTGTCCACCCCCTCGTCCCAGCTGACGGACACTGCGAGCCCCGTGTAGACCGTGAGTTCGATGTTCCGGAGTTTCAGCGGCGCCTCCGTATCCGGTCCGGCCGGAAGAGCTTCCACCTGCAGGACAAGCTCCTCCGCATCGTTCCTCCCGAGCGAGAAACGGTAGCCGTTCCGGGAAAACGAGTTCCGGTCCGTCAGATCAAGCTCGTAGTAAATCTCCAGATCGTTCGCTCCGACAACGGTGATGGATCCGGTGAAATCCGCCGCATTCCCTGCCAGACGGAACTCTCCCTCCTCCACCGCATCCGGAGAGATTGAGAGCTGGAAGGCTGCTCCGTCGAACAGCGAGATGTCATTCACCATCGGCCCCTCCAGCTCCGACGGCGACACCCCGGTATGCAGAAAGCCGGGTTCAATCAGGTTGAAATTCAGAATTCCATTCACTGTCACGGGACCTTCCGCCTGAATCTGACCGGTGACGCGCGTGATTCCGCCCAGCACAGCTCCCGCTTCCAGATTCATTTCGGTTCCGATCGAGATTGTGGCATTGTTGACCGTTCCGCCGGACTGCACCGTAAGCGCGCCCCCCTTCACTTCCGTATCGTTCGCAATGCCGCCCGAAGCGACCACCATCTCCCCGAAAACCTCGGAGACATTGGCTCTTCCCCCCTCCCGGACATTCTGCACTCCGCCCTCCCGGATCGTCATATAGCTGGCCTCTCCGCCCGCCTCCACATTCTGAACGGCGTTCTTCTGAACGGAACCGCCGAACGCAATCTGGCCGTCGAGCACATCCTGACGCGTCGTAACCGAATAGTTGTATGAGCTGTCCGCGGTGGAAATAATCCGGGAGCCGGTATCGGTCGTTTCCGCCTGCACGGTCGTTCCGAAATCGTAACTGATGTCCGACGACTGTGAAACCGTGATGTTGACCGCTGTCCCTCCTCTTTCGACAATCAGAGAACCTCCCTTTTCGACCTGCGTTCCCTCTGCGGTCCCTCCGGCAAGCACCTGCTGGACTCCACCGGTCTGCACCGTCGCGGACCGGGAAACAAGACCATCCCCGACGACCTGCACGCTCTCTTTCTGAATCCGGTAGTTCTCCGACTCCCCGGCGTTCAGCACATTGACTAGGATTCCATCCTGTTCTTCCAGCAGCGAGCAGTTGAAATCATAGCCGAAGATTCCTCCTTCCTGAAGAATCGGACGGGTCGTGGATGCTCCGTTTTCCAGAATCAGGGCTCCTCCGTCTTCCACGGTGACATTCGAAACGGATCCTCCGGCGGAGAGACGCAGAATTCCCTGATCCTCAATGGTGACGTCAACAGCGCTTCCGCCCTCTTCCACCGCAAGGATTCCAAGGTCGGAAACCGTCAGTGTCCAGGCACTTCCCCCGTCGAACACTTCCACCGTTCCGCCCTTGTTCCGGACTTCGTTGGCGGTTCCCCGGACGATCAGTTCCCGAATGCCTTCATAGGGGCTGTCTACCTCAATGCTTGTGGAGTTTGCAATCCCTCCGGCCTCCACGATCAGGGAACCTCCGGACAGGATGGTTGTCCGGTTTGCAAAATCGCCGGAATTCAGAACCAGTTCATCAAAAAAGTACAGAACCTCGTCATTATAGATTTTCGAATCAGCCATATTTGTATTCTCCGGGCTTGGGGATTACCGATTTCCTTTTTCTGAAAAGAGAACAGGAACGGCAGCAGATGTCCATGTCTCTTCAATTTTTGATAATGTATCTCTGTTTTCGGGATACTGCAAGGTCTTCCGGAGACTTTTCTGAAAATACCGGAAGCTCATTTTTTCCCTGCGGATTTCCGTTTCGCGTCTTCCGGACCACAAATTTTCCGTTATTTTCTTTCCTCCTCTTGACAAATTGCGATGTTTAGAGTATAATAAAATCATGAAAACAGTTTTCATGATTGATTTTTAACAGGGATTTTTCGGATGACACTGAAAGAAATAGCAGCGGAACTGAACGTATCGCCTTCGATCATCAGCCGGGTTCTGAACGGTTACACGCAAAGTTTTTCCATTACAGATGAACTTCGTCAGAGAATCCTGAAAAAAGTGGAAGAGTGCGGATATCGTCCCAATCCGGTTTTCAGCGCCATCAAGCAGAAAAAAAACAAGCAGATCTCCATCCTTTATTACTCGCCTTCCCCGAAATCCACCGGACTGACCATGGATGACATGATTGATGAAGCCAGTCTCTTCTTTCAGGAAAACAACTACTTTGTCAACTTCTCGTTCAGCAGCAGAAGTGACAGTAAACGTTTTCTCTATCAGCTTCCGCTCTGGAAAGTTTCCGGTCTGCTCATCCCGGATAATCATGAAAAGGAGACTCTTGCCGCAGTGGAAAACGCAGGAATTCCCTATGTCTGCATGAACGGAATCGCCGCCGGAAAAGGGGTCTCCGTTCTCTGCGATGAAGAGGATGGAATGAAACAGATTCTGGAAAAATTCCACAACACAGGACACCGGAAAATCTGTCTGGTCCAGCAGAAAATGTTAAAATCGGAGAAAAATTTCTATACCATTGGCGGGGAACGCAGAAAGGCTTTTTTTCACGATTGCACGGAGATGGGAATGGAAGCAAGCCTTCTGGAACATCAGCCTTCCGGGGGAAGCGCGGAACGTTTCCGGGAGCAGGTGTACCTTCAGGATTCCGCTCCGCTTCTCGAATTGATCCAAAAAGGAATCACCGCATTCATCTGCGAATCAAGTCTATGTCCGGAGCTCTATTATCGCATTCGCCGGATCGGCAAACGAATCCCGGAAGACCTCAGCATCATTGCCTACAACAATGAATCCGTTTTGCGCTGGCTGTGTCCTCCCGTCACCGTTTTTGAAATTCCCGCCAGGGCCATGGGAAAACTCGCAGCGGAACTGCTTCTCCGGAAAATCACCGGTCAACCGGAATATGGCAATGGAAAAACCCATTTCCTGAAGGGGAAACTGATCTGCCGGGAATCCGTGGCAACCGCACCCTGAACCGCAAAAAAACAAAATCTCAAAAAGGAGTACAGTGATATGAAAATGAACCGTTCGACCGTCCTGTTCGGAAAGAGAAGAATTGGAAAATTCACATTGATAGAACTTCTGATCGTGATTGCAATCATTGCAATTCTTGCAGGACTTCTTCTTCCCGCTCTTCAGAGTGCGCGCGAAAAGGCACAGTCCAGTTTATGTCAGGGGAATCAGAAGCAGCTCGGGCTGGCCTTCTCCCTTTACAGCGGGGACAGCGATGACTATTTCATTCCCTCCAACACCACGGATGCGAGCAAGGGGCATTGGCCGGCATTTTTCGTAAACGGAGGATATCTGAACTGGAAGGTTCTGTTCTGTCCGAGCCGTCCGAATCTCGCGAAACGAACTCAGCCGGATAAAGACGATTATGACGACGGGAACTGGAAAGACATCGACTACGGCTACAACTACTGGTATCTCGGACGAACCTATCACAATACAGGCGACTGTGCAAGAGTCTCCAATATCCGCAGGCCCTCGGAAACCGTGGAAGGCTCGGACGCAATCACCATGGGAGCCGGCAGGAATCAGGACTCCAAAGGGTTCTACCGGATCGTTCCCTACTATAATGCACCGACCAGCGGACAGGGGCTCTGGACCGCCCACATGAACTGTTCCAGCGTGAATGTCCTCTGGGTGGACGGGCATTCCGGGTTGATCCGGGGTCTCGGAACCGGGGAAAACGCCGTCATGTCCCTGATGCAGACCTCCACCGGACAGCTGTACGGCAACAGCTATTATGTCTGGGGATCAAATTCGAATCCGAATATTCAGGCAAACAGCGTCTGGGACCGCTGGTGAACAAATGTGGAGAAAGGAAGATCCGATGAAACATGTCATTTTGCTGCTAACCTCGATTCTCTGCTTCTCCCTGACCGCTTCCGGAGAGGGAATCACCCGCTCTCCGGAAGGTCTGATTCAGGTGGAGGATCAGAAATTCGGGATTGCCTTCTGGGAACAGAACTGGAAAACGTCCGCTTCCCAGCTGTTCAAACCGGAAATTGTCACATTTCCCGGCGAAGAGGGAATCAAAACACCGGAAGGAATCCGCCGCGACGGAATTTTCCGCATCTCCGACCGCTATGAATTCCATCTGGCGGAAACCTTTCTTCCGGCATCGCAGGAAGAGTTGAAGGTGCATTTCACCCTGACTTCCGAAACGGGGGTTCCTTCCGCAATCCTCTGCTGGCACACCCTCGTTCCGGATGCGCTTTATGCAAAAGCTCCGGCAATCTACAATGGAAAAGCCATCCCATGCGAGCGGAAAAAACAGCTTGTCCAATGTAAATCCGCCGGAAACGACTCGCTGACGCTGAACCTGAAACAGGGCCGTCTGGTGATTACCGGAACTTTTCAGCTGACCGTTCGCCGAAACGAATGGGGTTTCACGGAACTGCGTCTCTCCTTCTCCCATCCCTGGGGGAAAATCCGCCGTTCCGAACTGAAGGTGCGACTGAACTATGCCCCATACGCCTCGCATCCGATCAATCTGCGGCAGGCGGTCAACATGGGATTCCGCGACGAATTCCCCGATGACGGGAAAGGCGGATGGACCGATCAGGGACCGCAGAACGATCTCAGCGCCATGACTCTCGGAACACAAAACATGGGAGGAGTTCCATTCGACATCATAGATCCCGCCTCGAACCGGGGCAGGAGCTGTCTGGCAATACGCGGAACACATCGCCCGTATTTTCTTGAAAAAGCGCAGGTCTCAGTTCCCGGAGTCGCGGGCAGGTATCTCTATCTCCTGAATGCGATGGCATGGCTGCCGGGCGGAAAGAAGATCCGCTGCGGCGCCGTCCGGATCGGATATGAGGACGGAACCGAACAGATGCAGGAACTGACATCGGGGGTGGATACGGCGGATTTCTGGAATCCTTCGAATCTGAAAAATGGAACTGTTGTCTGGAAAAACAGCAACGGAGAAGCGAATATCGGACTGTATGCCACAAAAATTCCTCTTCGGGAGGGGAAGAAAGTCGTATCGCTGGAGTTTCTCTCCCGCGGAGAGGTCTGGATGATTCCCGCAGCGACCATTTCCGATCGTGAAATCGAACAGAAAAACACCCTCATCCGGACCGTCATCCGGGCGGACAAACACTGGAAAGGGGTCTCCTTCGGTTATCAGACACTTCCCGGCAGCGTGGCGGATCTCTCCTTTCTGGTTCGGCCGGGAGCCCCCGCGGGAAAATACGGATTCCTGAAATGCAGGGGAGATCAGTTCGAATTCGAAAAACGTCCCGGGGTTCCCGTCCGCTTCTGGGGAAAATGTATGGGGTTCCGGACTCTTTTCCAGTCCGGGGATCAGACTCTGGCAATGCTGGACGAAGAAGCGGCTCTCGGAACCAATGCCATCCGCCTGCATCATTTTGACAACTCTCTGACCCATGGAAAACGGGAACGCGGGACCTTTCATCCGGAAAATCTCCGCAAACTGGATTTCCTTGTGGCGGAGGCGAAAAAGCGCGGCATCTACATTACGCTGGATCTCTTCACCTATCGGCATTACGATGTCATGGAGAAACTCGGGAATCCGTCCATGACCGATTACAAGGTTCTCTGCTACTTCGACGAACAGGCGCGAGCCGGACTGCTCGGATTTGCGGAAGAGCTCTTTCTCCACGTCAATCCCTATACCGGCACCGCGTGGAAGGACGAACCGGCGATCATCACGCTGAATCTGATCAACGAGGGCACTCTTCCCGCCCTTCTGCCGCGAACCGGCAAGCGGGTGCGCGAACTCGTGGACAAAGCCTTTCAGAAGTATGCAGCGGAACGGAACATCACCCTTACCGCTCAGAACCGCGGAGAGGTTCATGCAGGATTTCTCGCCGACGCGGGAAAACGCTTCTTTCACGAAGTCAAAGGGAAACTGAAGAAACTCGGAGTAAAGGTTCTCTTTTCCGACCAGAATTTTGCTCAGACCGCGCTGGATACGAGAAACGTGTACGATTATGTCGATTCTCATTTCTACTTCTGCCATCCGGTCAGTCTTTCCGGCGGGAACGCGCCTCCGACGTTCTACGGTTCCCGTTCCCCGATCCGGGGATACTCCGCCGGACTCCGCGACATTGCCCTCACGCGGATTATCGGCAAACCGATGACCATCACGGAATGGAACTACTGCTGGCCGAATCCGCATTTCTTTGAAGGGCCCTTCCTGACCGGGGCATATGCGGCTTTGCAGGGCTACAACGGACTCTGGTTTCTCTCCTCGGCTTTTGAACGTGCAAAAGAGGGGACTCTTTCGGAGTTCAATTCTTCCAACAACGCCGTGATGCGTCTGGCGCTGCGGGCGGGAGCACTGCTCTATCTGCGCGAAGATGTAAAACCATCCCTCCGCACGATCGCAGCGACGGTGGAAGGCGGAAAAAAAGCGGGTTCCTTTCTTCAGCTGGTTTCCAAATTCGGAATTCGGCATCCCCCTTATCCGCGGGAAGGAGTCCTGCTTGCATCGCCCGATGAAAAAATTTCGCATCCATCTTCTGTCACCGGAAAGAATCTGGAGGAATTCCTGCAGAAGCTGAAGCAGAAAAAAGTGATTGGGGAAAATGCGCTCTCCCTGAAACGCAAAACAGCGCTCAGCGATACCGGAGAGTTGTTTCTGGATGCAGCAAATGAGATCTTCACCGTGGTCACACAACGGGCAGAAGTACTGCTTCTTCCGAAGAAGAGAGAGGCGAAAGGCTCCATTCTGCATGTTCGTAACGGCTCGGCACATGCGGCATTCTACGCAGGTTCCTTGGATGGGCTTCCCCTTCCCCGAAGCGGCAGAATCATGATCCTTCATCTGACCAATCTTTCCAACGAAGGAACCGTTTTCCGGAACGCGGACCAGAGCATTCTGGAGAAACAGGGGACCTCCCGGCAGCTTCTCTATCGGAACAAAGCGGAGATTGAACTGACTGTCACGGGAAACGCATACACCCTTTTTGCCTGCGATCCGAACGGAAAACGACTCTTTCAAATCCCGTTCCGGAAAACGGAGAAAACCCTCTCCTTCACGGCGGACAACGACGCAGGAAGCGGCATTCTTCTCTATGAACTGATCCGGAAAACGAATTAGAACTTATCCCTAGAGGTAATTTCAAAAGTATTTAATTTGGCGGGGTAGAAAAAAAGAGGTAGAGGGTTCACTTTAAGCTCCGGGCGACCAAACCAGGAGGAAAAATGGACA
>CASFTV010000056.1 GCA_949297765.1 uncultured bacterium
ATTATTGGATTTCAACATCAATCGTATGAATTTTCGGGAGGAGTTGCAATTCAGCGCTTGATCCGCAAAGAGTTTCGTTGTCCACGATGTTTTCACTCCTATATTATCTTCTTTCTGCCAGTTCTGTTGCGGAGTTTGATCCATTCAGTTCCTGAAAAATTGTCCTTATTCGATAAAAGCAGAATTATCCATGAGGAATATTCTGCCGAATGCAGGAATATCAATCGCATTCTATTTGAGATTTTGCAAAAACATTGTCTCACGCTTGACAGATCACTGATCAGCGGGTGGTCTCGAAGATCTGGAGGATGCGCTGCTCAGTTTGGTGCGGAAACTCCACCGCCATCAGGGAGCTGAGAAGATCAATCACCAGGAACTGTGCCACTGAGGAATCCATCGTTCCCAGGCGGATGCGCTGCTCATCCGCCGTGGTGGGGAGGACGCAGGACGCGCTTTCCGCCAGCGGGGAGTGAAGATAGTTGGTCAGCGCAAGAATCGGCACATTATTCTTTTTCGCCACCTTCACATTGTCAAGAATGTACGGAGTGTCGCCACTGAAGCTGATCAGAATCAGCAAATCCTCCTTCGAAAGGGTGGCAACCAGCGTTCTTGTATACTCCGCGTCATCCGGGAACATCGCGTAATAGCCGATTCGCACGAGTTTGATACGCAGATCCCGCGCGGCCAGCCCGGAAGAGCCGAACCCGTGGACAACAATATGACGCGCATTCCGAATCAGGCTGACCGCCTGCTCAATCGCCTTCTCGTCGAGATTGGCAAGCGTGTCGTTGATTGTCCGGGTAAAATTCAGAGCGAAATTCCGTTTCAGCTGTTCGAAACTGGTCGCCGGTTCCGCAATCTGCCGGTGCAGCGTACGTTTCGGATCAATCAATTCCATCGCGATCCGGTTCTTCAGACTGGTGAAGCCGTCGTAACCGAGCTTCTGGCAG
Source organism: uncultured bacterium (assembly GCA_949297765.1). Classification (GTDB taxonomy): domain Bacteria; phylum Verrucomicrobiota; class Lentisphaeria; order Victivallales; family UBA1829; genus UBA1829. The sequence continues at coordinate 951 of CASFTV010000056.1, forward strand.
AGCCGCACCACCTGCGCACTGTCGCAGTGGCAACGCTCGGCGAACTCGCTCACCTTCGACTGAAGCACCTCTTCCGGATAGTCGATGATCCGTTCCGCTATCACCCGATTATTTCCGCTCAATTCCGCGAGCCTCTGACGGATTTCCAACAGAAATTTCGGAGTGGATTCCATACTCTCCCTCAATCATTTTGATGTTACAGGACAAAGATAGCATTTTTTTTGTTTTTTGTCAAACCGGCTCTTGTTTTTTCATTGTAATTGTTGTATAATATAGAATAAAACAATAAAATTGCAAAAGAAACAGAAGGCGATTTTTTATGAGTTTCATGTTCAAACCGTATCCTTATGTTGATCCTCAGGCGCTCAACACGCCGAAACTGCCGCCGGAGCTGCAGAATTCGGTGACCGCGGGGAACCGTGCTGTCGGGAAAAAACTTCTTGAGGCGACTCCAGAACACGGTCTTCTGGCGCTCGACGGCTATGTCGGAGCGCAGTTTGACCGTCTGATAAAACGCATCGAAGAAGCCTCCGGAGGAAAAAGCATTAAGCGGATCGATGTCCGTTGCGCATATAAAGATTCGGATGAGCTGGAAAAGATGCTCGCGGAGACTCTGCCGGAAGACCGGAAGATTGATCCCATTCTGCTCTTCGGCAAAAGCGTCTATCGTGAAATCGAATCGTTGTTCGATCCGGAGCGGGTTGAAGCGCTGCGCCGGGAGATTGTCGAAGCAAAGCGGACGACCGATCTGGTCATTCTGTACGGTAGCGGCTCCGCCTGCGCCGCTCTGCGCGAGTGTGCCGACGTGACCGCGTTTCTTGATGTGACGCCGCTCTCGACAACCACCCGGGTGCAGGCAGGACGGGTCCGGGCGCTGGGCGACACGAAAGAGCGCACCACCTCCTATACCTTCCGCCGGCTCTACTACTTCGACTATGAGATCATGATGCTCCACCGCAAGGATCTCATCGCACGCGGCGATATGGATTTCTATATTGACAGCAACCTGGAGGACAACCTCAAACTGTTGCCTCTGGCGGCCTTCCGGGAGCTGCTGGCAATTCAGACAAGCTATCCGTTCCGTTGTACGCCGGTCTATCTGGAGGGGGTATGGGGCGGCTTCTTCGTCAAGAATCTCCGCTCGCTGCCCTCGGATATGCGGAACTGCGCGTGGGTGTTCGACATGATTCCGAACGAGGTCTCGATCCAGATCAAGGTGGGCGGACACATACTGAACATCCCCTTCTCCACCTTCTTCAAGGCGGAAGGGGAACGGATCATGGGCAAGGAAAGTGTGGAACGGTTTGGTCATGTTTTCCCGATCCGCTTCAACTACGACGACACCTACGGCGGCTCGGGGAACATGTCGATTCAGGTGCATCCGCCGCAGGCGTACAATCAGGAGCACTTCGGGGAACCGTTCCAGCAGGACGAAAGTTACTATGTGGTCAAAACGGCGGGTTCCAAAACCTATCTCGGTCTGCAGGACGACTGCGACGTCAAAGAGTTCTTCCGCTGTATCGACCGGGCGGAAAAGGAGCATGTCCCCTTCGATCACGACCGCTATGTGAACAGCTTTCCGAGCGAACAGGGGGATCAGTTTCTGATTCCCGGGGGAACGATCCACGCCTCCGGCCGCAATCAGGTGGTACTGGAAATCGGAAGTTACACGATCGGCAGCTACACCTTCAAGCTCTACGACTATCTGCGCAACGATCTCGACGGCAATCCGCGGCCGATCCACTCGATTCACGGGAAAAATGTGCTGGTGACCGACCGCCGCCGGAGCCGGATCGACGGCGTGCTCCGCCCGAAACCGGTCACGGTGCGGCAGGGAGACTCCTGGAAGGAGGAGATCGTCGGCGAACATGACCTCATCTACTTCTCTCTGCGGCGCCTCTCCTTCGAGCACGACATCGCCGACAACACGAACGGCAGGTTTCACGTGCTGGTGCTGGTCGAAGGAGACGAGGTGCTGATCTGTTCGAAATCCGATCCGACGCACTGCTACCACCAGAAGCATATGGATATGGTGGTCGTTCCGGCGTCGATGGGGGAATATGAGATCATCAATCTGGGGAAAACTCCATGTCGAATCACCAAAACAATGCTGAAATAGTTCTGGCGCTGGACATCGGCGGAACCTTCATCAAGTCGGCGCTCTTCCGCTCCGGGGAGCTGTTCCATCGGCTCGAACCGGTTCCCAGCCGCTCGGAAGGGAATCGTGAAGCGATCGCTGCGGCGTTCCGGCAGGTCATCCGGCAGGCGGGGAAATTTGACCATCTGGCAGTGGCGGTGCCCGGGCCGTTCGACTACGAACACGGGATATTCCGCATGCCGCACAAGTTTGCGGCGGTCAACGGGCGGTCATTCGCGGAACTTTCCGGCCGGGAGGCAGCATGCTTTCTGCACGATGCCAACGCCTTTCTGCTGGGGGAGATGACGCATGGCGCGGCCCGGGGCTTCTCCCGCTGCGGCGGCATTACGCTCGGGACCGGGCTCGGCGCGGCATTCGCCTCCGCCGGAGAAATCCGGACGGGGTGCGACGGCTCGCCCGCACCGGAGGTGAAACTCTGGAACCGGCCGTTCCGGGGGAAAATCGCGGAAGATTTCATTTCGGCCCGAGCCCTGCTCGCCCGCTTTCCTGCGGGGAACGTCCGGGAGATCGCCGAGAGGGCGAAAGCGGGGGATCCGGCGGCGAAACAGCTCTGGCTGGAGTACGGTGCGGCGCTTTTCGAACTGCTGAGCCAATGGCAGGAACAGCTGTCGCCCGAAGTGATCGTCATCGGCGGCGGCATCGGGCGTGATCTGGCACTTTTCGGAGCACTTCCGGCCGGACTGCCGCTGCGAAAAGCGGAGCTGGGGGAGGATGCGGCATTGTATGGAGCATACGAATCATTTCTAAAAGGAGGATTGTTACGATGAAAGAGTTCATGCTGGGGGCGATGTACTGGCTCAACCCCAATTTCGGAGCAAAAGAGATTGAAGAGGACATGAGACGGATTCGCGACAACCGTTTCAACATCATCCGTTCCTTCATCTGGTGGGAGAAGGTGGAACCGCGCAGGGGGATGCGGGAGTATCGCCAGCACGACATTCTCTTCGAGGCGGCGGATAAATACGGACTCAAGGTGATGGAAACCTTCGGTATCTACCTGCCGCTCTGGCTGCAGAAGGATCTTCTGGCGAAAGGGATCGACGACCGGAGCCGCCGTTATCCCTGCTTCGACCGTCCGGAGGTGACCGAACCGATGGAGAAGTTCCTGCGCGACACGGTGGAGCGTTACAAAAACGCCCCGGCGCTGGCGATCTGGAATCTCTGGAACGAACCGACCAACCCGCCGTGCCGCTGTCCGGCGACGCTGAAGAAGTTCTGTCTTTGGCTGAAGCGGAAATATCCGACCGTCGAAGAGTTGAAAGCGGCGTGGCTCGGTGAATTTCAGGTTTTCACCACCGCCTGTGTCGATTCGCTCGACGAACTGACGCCGGAGTGGCTTGCCGAAGCCTTCGAAGTCGGCAGCCGGGGGCGCATTTCGCCGATGGAATCGGACTGGTATTCCTTCTCACAGGATAATACAACAGAGCAGATGAAATGGCTCCGGGATCTGGTTAAATCCATTGACCCGGTCCACGAAACCCATGCCAATCCGGACAAGGTCTTCCACAACACTCTGGACGCCGGGCTGGATGAATGGAAAGCGGCCCGTGTTCTCGACTCCATCAGCGTCTCGATCCATCCGTCGCACCACTTTTTCGCTCATGACATACAGGAAAACTTCACTTCCGCCTACCTCTGCTGCATTGACGAAGTACGGAGCTGGGCGCAAGGACACGATGCCTGGATCGGCGAACTGCAGGCCGGGACGACGCATTATCATCCACACTGTTACACACCGTCTCCGGAGGATATTACCCGCACACTCTATCACGCGCTCGGCCGCGGACTGCGCGGAGTGCTCTTCTGGGAGTGGCAGGCGTGGCGTTCGAGCATGATGGAGGTTGGAGAATTCAGTCTGCGGCGGGCTCAGGATGGTGCGCCGACGGAGCGGTCGGAAGCGGCAAAACGGTTTGCCCTTGATGTCGAACGCCACCGCGAAGTACTGGCCGAAGTGGAACATCCGGCAGCGGAGGTGGCGATTTTCTTGTCGATGGCGGAGCTGAGCTTCAAATTCCAGCAGTCTCGGAACAAACCTTACATTCCCGGGCTCTGCGACGAATACAACGATGCGATCTACGGTTGTTACAAGTCGTTGAACCGGGCGAACATCGCGGTGGACTTTGTCACCGAGCTCACGCTTGACACATTGAAGCGCTACAAGGTGCTGTTCGTGCCGCAGGTGGAGATAATTTCTCAAGAGACCGCACGTCTTCTCCGGCAGTTTGTCGCCGACGGCGGCGCGTTGTGGGCCGACGGCCGCTGCGGCTGGCTGGACGACCACGTCTATCTCCGCAATACGATCCCCGGCAACGGTCTCGATGAACTCTTCGGCTGCTGCGAGGAGGATTTCGTCGCCATCCCCGAGCCGGTCTGCCTGAAAAAGGCGCGCGCTTTCCGCCATCTGCAGTATCTGCATCCGACCACCGGGGAAGAGTTGGCCCGGAACAACCGGCACGTCACAGCAGTGCGGAACAAATTCGGAAAAGGCGAAACGGAACTCTGGGGGAGCTATATCACACTCGGACTTCAGCGCGAAGGCGAAGACGCCGACACGATGGAGCAGATCAGCGATTTTGCCCTCCGTCACGCGGTGAGGCAGGACGTGGAAACAACGCCGTCGCGGGCGCTTGAATCCAGCCGTCTGGTCGGGAAAAAGGTTGATCTCTTCATTCTCAGCAGCCGCCGGAAGAATTCGTGCACCGTTGAGATGAAATTCCCGGATTCCTACCGGGAATTTGAGACAGCAGGGACGAGTCTGCCCGGCGGAAGCCGGCTTACTCTTGGTTTCGAAGCCCTCGAAACAAAAATTGTCATCGGGCGGAAATGAGAAAACTGGATACAGAGAAATCATGCTGCCGCACCATCATACGGTACGGCAGCAAAGAATTTTTTCACCAGTTTCATGAATAGATTGATGTTGCAGACTTTAATCATCTTAAATCCATTTGTGCTGACTGTTTTCTGCGGAATGCTGGAACCGTTAATAACAGAAATGGAAAAAACTCAAACAAGGAGGATAAAAGAATGAATCGGAACGGTTGGACCGGACATGGGAACAGAAACAGTCGCCATTCCCGCCGGGGAATAGGATTCACCCTGGTGGAACTTCTGATCACGATTGCGATTATCGCGATTCTATGCGCCATTCTTCTGCCGGCTCTGGCCAAAGCGAGAGGAAAGGGAAAGGCGATCCGTTGCGTCAGCCAATTGAAACAGATCGGTTTCGCCTCGATCTCCTACTCCGTCGACCACAACGACTGGGTTCCCCAGGCGGACTGGCGCTGGAACGGCGATGTTTCATTCAACAACGGCTTCGTTCCGCAGACCTATCCGTATGTGGCCGGAACCATGATGCCCAAAACCGGAGACATTCATCCTCTGTACCGTTGCCCCTCCGATGCGGAGAATTACATCGTCGGCAGTTCGCGCGACGGGAAGCCGATCACCAATTACGCCTGGAACAGCCAATGCGGCCTCTTCATGGGCGGAGGCTCCGATCAGTTCAAGTGGTCCATGCGCAAATTCAGCAAATGCCGGCGTCCGACGGAAGCCGTCATGGCCATCGACGCCAAAGCCTACAGAACTACCGCCACCTCGAACTCCTCCTGGTTCGACTTCCACAACGACGCGCAACCGCTCCTGGCGATGGCGTTGCGCCACAACAATGCGGACAACCATCTCGCCGCCGACGGCCACGTCTTCATCGCCCGGCTCAACTGGGTGCTCCAGAACCTCAATGCCTCCTATCAGTTCGGCAATAACTTCGGTTCGACGCAGGCAACGCGCTATTACTCCGTCTGGCCCTTCTGAATTCAAAAAATCAAGAAAGGAGTTCTTCATGAAACGATTTGTGTACGGAATGCTTACCCTCGCCATGACCGGCGCTTTCGCGGCGTCCCCGGTGACGGCAAAAATCAGCCCGGACAAGGAGTGGAAATCCGACGCGGCCGCTCCGGGTTCCTGGTCGATCGACTATCCCGGCAAGGGCTGGCCGGGTATCAACGCAACTTTTCCGGCCAAAGCCGGAGCTTTCTACCGGGTGACCTTCGAGGCCCGCGCCGATGAACCGAAACAACGGTTCGTACTGAAAGTACCGGATCACCACTTTGAGTTTGAGGCGACAAAAGATTTCACGCCATGTGCTTTTTATTTCTACGCGAACGCCGATGCGGAGCAAACGGCGCGGGTTTACTTCAATCCCAATCCGGGGCCGGCCAAAGCGCAGATCCGGAATTTCAAAGTGGAATCCCTTTCCGAAGGCGACCTTGCCGAAAACCTCTTCCCGAACGGAGATTTCGAGGCGGACATTGATCCCCGGGGCGCTTTCGGCCGCGGCTGGCAGAATCCGGAATTCTACGCCGAAATCGTTCCTTCGCCGAACTTTTTGTACGGTACAAAAAGTCTCGCATTGCTGCCGCCTCAGGGGGAAAAAGCGACGCTCTATTCCATCTACCTGCCGGCGATTCCGAAGCGGAAAATCGAGTTGAAATTCTGGGCGAAGGCCGACTCGCCCCAGGTCCTGAACTCCTGGCTCGATTTCCAGCAGCACGGGCAGACAAAGCATCTGTACGATCACCGGCAGAACAAGTTGACCACGGAATGGCAGGAGTTCACGCAAACCTACGAAGTTCCTTCCATAGAAGAACACCCGACGCTGCGGACGCATACGGTGCGCCTTCTGTTTCAACGCCTCAATGCACCCGGCAATATCTATATCGACAACATCGAATACCGCATTTTAAACTAAAGATATCGATTTCACCGGAATCGCTCAGGTAGGGCTGTCTGTCCCAGACAGCCGTTCGCCCTGCATGATCAATTGGCCGAATTTGCATTTATCGTCCTGCAAAGTGAACGGCGCTCCGGGACAGAGCGCCCTACCCTGTTATATCAATAAAACGTGAAAGATAAATCACACAATGCGAAAAATACTTTTCCTCTTGCTGGGGGCGGCGCCTGCGCTCCTTTGCGGCCAGAACGAGGTCTTCAACGGGGATTTCAAGCTGGGAACTGCCGGTTACGTTCAAAAACGGGTCATCCGGCCGGATACCAATCCGAAGCTGGAATTCCTGGCTCTTTCCGTTGAAAACGGCGCGCTGAAAATCGCCAATCCCTATCAGGAGCGCTTTGAAATTCACGGCAAGGAATTTTTCCTGAAGCCGGATACGGAATATGTGTTCCGGGTCAAAGCCAAAACCGATCAGCCCGGCGTTCCCTTCAATGCCGTCCTCTACAACGTCACCCCGGCCAAGTGGAACAGCACCTACCTGGCGAAGCCGCTGGCCAAAGAATACCAGACCTTCGAAACGGTTTACCGCACTCCCCCGGAGGGCGGCGCGTTTCACTTCAAAATCCGCCCGGACCTGAAACATCCGGTTCAGGCGTTCACGATCTGGGTGGATAAAATCGAGCTCTTCGAAAAAGGCACGTCGCCCGACTCCCCCGCCGAATGCGCCATGACGGTTCCGGAGAGCGTTTATGTCAAAGAAGAGACGAAAAGCATTCCACTGACGGTGCAATTCCACAATCCGGGCAAAGCTTCGTTTGCGGGAAAAGGAAAAGTTCTCATCAAAGAACAGTTTTCCGGCAAACCCGTGTTCGAACACCCCGTATCGATGGAACTCCCAAGCGGCGGAAAAAAGAGTTTTTCCATCGACATTCCCGCCGAACGCTACGGCACGTTCCAGGCAGTACTGGAAATGCCGGGCATGGAAAAACAGCTCGGCGGAATCTTCTCCGTCATCGGCAAATACACCGCCGGCCCCATCGATCCCGACAAAGAGATCTGCGTCGGGTTCAACGGCGCAATTTACGTGGACTGGTATCCGACATCGCCGAATAAGGGCTTGCTCGTGCGGAACGCGCCGGTGGAAACCTATCCGGAACTTCTTGCCGCCATGGGCTGCCGCCTCCTCCGGGAACACGACGCGGGATATGAGGTCACTTCCTGGTACCTGCTCGAAAACGAGAAAGACAAATGGGATTTTTCGCTCTCCGATTACCGCCTCGGCCTCTATGAAAAGTACAACATCAAAATCCTTGCGAACCTGGGCCGATTCAACCCGCTTCAGCACCCGAAGGGCAGCGAAAACTGGGCGCAGCGCCAGTGGCCCGACTGGGTGCTTCCGCTCTGCCGCAAAGTGACCGATTTTCCCCCCTATGTCTGGAGCGTCGCCAAAGAGCGGGGGGTGCTCCAGGCACCGGAGGAGCTGTGGCGCAATTACGTGCGCAACGTCGCGGAGCATTACAAGGGGCGGATCACCCACTATGAGATCCTCAACGAAGCCAATGGCTATATGAGCGCGGAGGATTACCTCGTCTACTGCAAAAGCGCGTATGAGGAGATCAAAAAAGCAGATCCCGCCGCCAAGGTGGTCGGTCTTTGCGTCACCAGCGACCTCGGCGCACCGACCGACCGGTTCACCGGCGACTTTCTCAAAGCCGGGGGCGGAAAGTATATGGATATCGCCTCGCTGCATCCGTATTCCGCCAGGGAACTCTCCTCGATCAACCCGGCCGACGTCTCTTTGCAGAAATTCCGCAAACAGGTTCAAAACTTCCCGGTCTGGAACAGCGAGCTCTATTACATTTATGACGACGACAAGCCGCAGCCCAACCGGTGCAATCCCGATCAGGTTGCGGCGCGGTTCCTGACCGACCTCGGCGAAGGGCTCGCCCAATCGATTGCGCTGCACGAAGCTATGGTGTTCTCCAGCCCGCTCCTCCCGGACTTGGACAAGGTCCATAAGACCGAAGCCAACTGCGAATGGGTTCCCAACGCCAATTTCGTCGCGCTCAACTTTCTGGCCCGTCACCTCGAGGGCGGCAAAATCACCGGCAAATACAAGCCCGATCCCAATGTGGCAATGTATGCTTTCCGCCGAAAAAACGGGGAACTTATGGCCGCCTGCTGGAACGCGATGAAGCGCGAGGGGCTGAAAGGCGATTTCTCCGGACTCGAAGTCACGGATGTATTCGGCAATCCGGTCAAGTCAGGCCCGCTCCCCGTGACGGCGGAGATGCTCTACCTCTTCCCCGGCAAGCTCTCCGAGACGGATTTCCTCAAAAAGATCGCCGCTTTGCCGGTTACGCAGGAGCGCGCGATCACGGTCGGCGAGTCCGGCCGGATCGTCGACGGCAAGGCGTATTTTACGCTCTACAACCATTCCGCCGAGGCGCTGCCGGTCAAAGCCGGATTCCACGGCGGCGGCTTTACGGCGACAGGCATGACCGATTGCGTCGTTCCGGCCAACGGCAGAATCAGTGTGAGCGTGCCGGTGAAAGCGCTTGACAAAGACAAATCCCCCGCCCAGGTCCGCATTCTCGTTCAAGGTGCGGTCGTCGGTTATCCCATCCAAATGGAGCGGACGGAAAAAACATTGCAATTGCCGGGAAAAATCACCTTGCCGAACGGCGAAATCGCCATGCGGATGGAGAAGGATTTTCTCAATCTCTCGGTCAAAGTCGCGGACGCAACCGATTCCGGAAGCGAGCCGGACGGCCGGGAGATGTGGGAACAGGATTGCATTGAATTCTTCTTCGACCTCGCCCCCGGCGATTTCGCGGAACGGTATTCCGGAACGTATACCGCCGACACCTTCCGCTTGTTTTACCAGCCGCGCCTCGCGCCGGAAAAACGGCTGGCCGGCTGGTTCAAGCCGGAGTCGCCGATTCAGCTGAAGGATATTCAAATGGAAGAAACCAATGATGCACAAGGATATGCGGTCATGCTCAAAATTCCGGCGAAGTTCTTCGGACCCGAGTTCGGCTTCGATCTCAAAATCAACGACGCCAAACCGGGAGAGAAAGCCCATTCGGCAACCTCCTGGACATCGAATTCCGAACGGCACGCCAACCGCTGTCTCTTCGGTATGATCAAAATTTGAAAAGGATCGATTTATGCCCCGCATTCCTCTGAAATCCGACCCGTTCGCTTTTGACGACACGCTCTCCCCTACATGGATCACCCGTTCCCCGGCGGATGCTGGATGACGTGTCCCGATGCGGAGCAAGCTCTATTTTTTTTCCTGTGATTCGCAGACCATGGAATTCTGCCGATGCGTGAATCCGTATGCATTGATTCTGATTTCCAGTGTTGGAAGCCGCCGCATCGAGGTGGAAAAACTGATTGAATCGGGAACGCGCGTCCTCTATCTGGGACATGGCGAAATTGAACCCCATAAGGGGGCTTCCTGTTATGTTCCAATCGGAGAGTTCATCCGTTATTCCGTTGATCTTCTGCACCAGATGGGGCATACGAAAATCGGCTATTTCGGACAGTTCGGGGAATATGCGCACTTCTCCGGGGCGAATCATCACTCGCC
>CASFTV010000057.1 GCA_949297765.1 uncultured bacterium
GGAGCATCGCGACCGATTATGCCGGATTGGGACTTGACTGCACAGGGGTTCCGGATATTCCATTCCCATTTTTTACATAAAGTGCAGAAGAACCGAAAAGGATCACTCTATCTCTTTGCTCCGACCGGGAAACGGCGTTTCTATTCTACCCGGAACTGGCTCTCCTACTGGGTTCATTTCCCTTTGCGGATTCCGATGGAATGGCCGGCGCTGGAAGAAAAAATCGTGTATTCGCTGACCCCTTCCGCATCCGGATTCCGACGTTGTGCTCGCGAGCTGATGGAGGTGCTTTCGCTGGCCATGGGGTGCCGGCGGGGCTGGCATCTGCTGGCGCTGAATTTAATCCAGAGCGTAATTCTGCGGGGAAATATGCTGTCGCGCCGGAGTGGTCCAATGGATGAACGGCTGATGAAAGCAGAATCTTTGTTGAACCATTTTGAAACTCCGATGGATATGGATCGGATTGCTGCCGCCTGCGGGATGTCGCGTTCGGTCTTCTATACCCGTTTCCGGGAGACATATGGTCTGTCACCGCGCACATGGAGAGAGAGAGGGCAGCTTAATGCCGTTCGCATTCTTCTGGAATCAACCTCTCTTCCGCTGGCAGAAGTCTCTGCCCGTTGCGGAATGCGGGACATGCCCCAGTTCTTCAAACGATTCAAGCGTCTCTTCGGTACGACGCCGGCCCGATACCGAGAGCAGTTCCAGAGACACTTAAAAGAAAACTGCCGGAAAAAACATTCGCAATCTTCTGAAAATGAATAATTTTTTTCAAACGGCCCTTGCAAACCGGTTTCCGGCGGCTATATTAATTGTTGACAATTAAATAAAATAAGTCAACCATAATGAAAAACATGAATCTTCTCGACGAACTCAAGGGTTATCTGCGGGAGGGGAAATTCCGCCCCGGGGAGAAAATCCCGACTGAACTGGAACTCGCCGCGCACTTCGGGGTGAGCCGCAGCCGGATCCGCGAAGCAACGACGACGCTCTGCCAGCTGGGAATTCTCGACAAGAAGGCGCGGCGCGGAACGGTGATCCGGGCGGTGGATCCGGAAGCGGCGGGCAGCGATCTCCTGTTCCGGCTGTCGCTGGACGAGAACGATCCGGCCGACTTTCTCGAGGCGCGCAAGGTCATCGAACGGGCGGTGATGCCGTTGACGGTGCGGAGGATCACTCCGGCGCAGCTGCGGAAACTCGAACTCCTGACCGACACGATGGAGTCGTCCGGCGTCTCCGCCGAAACCGCCGACCTCGCGGATCGCGACTTTCACCTGCTGCTGCTTGAAGCGAGCGGCAACCGGACTCTGCGGATCTTCGGCCAGGTGCTTCAGGCGCTGTTCCGCGAACAGTTCCGACGGCAGTACCGCCGCCCCGATCTCATCGCCGCCGCGGCTGCGGAACACCGGCAACTCATCGCCGCATTGAAACACTCCGACAAAGCTGCCGCGGAGGAGTGGATTCTTCATCACATCAAGGAATAGAAACGAGGAAATTCCATGAGCAGAATATTCGAATTGTGGCAGGGCAAGCCGATGGATCCGGCGGAAATTCCACTGCCGGATCAGATCACCCATCAAGTCATCCAGCGTCCGGAGAAGGAGTTCCGCTTTCTCCTCGGTGCGGACATCGCCGCATTCAACGGCGTGCTCTTCTGCAGCTGGGGCAACAGCCGGAAGGATGAAAATGACCGTCACTCCGCCATGCGCGGCCGGCGTTCCTCCGACGGCGGACTCACCTGGAGTGAATGTGAGCGCATCTCGCCGCCGCCGGCACGGGGTTTCAGCTGCAGTCACGGCGTCTATTTCCCGCACAACGGAAAGCTGCATGCGCTCGTGCCGCAGGCGCGCTACGGCAGGGCGGCGAACGGCGACGCCTATCCGGAACTCCGGACGCTGCTTATGACACTCTCACCGGAAGAGGTAAAATGGGAGTTTTCCGGCGCAGCGATTCCGGAACCGTTCTGGCCGATGGCGCAGCCGCAGCGGAACGCTTCCGGAAACTACCTGCTGCCGGGGATCCGCTGCACCGGACACAACGCCTTTCCCGCCGTCGCCGTGAGCGACGGGGATTGCCCCGGCAGCTGGCGGCTCGTGGAGATTCCGCAGCCGGGCCGGAGCCGCAGCTGGGGCGAAGGGGGAATCCTCGTCAACGGGAACGAGATCGCCTTCCTGTTCCGCAACGGCTGGAACAACCGCCACCGGGCGCGGATCGCCTTCAGTCACGACGGCGGTGAAAGCTGGTCGGCCGCAGTGGACACGAACCTGCCGATGTCCCCGGCGAAGCCGTGCAGCGGAACGCTTTCCGACGGAAGGAATTACATGGTATTCAATCCCGCACCCGACGGACGCGACACACTCGCGGTCGCGCTCTCCGCACCGGGCGAGCTCTGTTTCCGCGCAATCCGGCTGATCCGGCGAGGAAAGTCGCCCGCTCCCCGTTATCCGGGTTCCGGGAAGGCGACTCAGTGGGCCTATCCCGCCGCCTGTGAGCATGACGGGAAACTCTGGATCGCCTACGCCTCCTCGAAGGAGGAGTGCGTTCTCTCCTCTCTGCCATTGGACGCCCTGCCGTGAACCGCGCAACGATATTCCGGGCCGGTGTGGCTGATCGCGGCGGCGGTCTGTTTCGCGCTGATGGGAATCACGGTCAAACAGGCGGTGACGGCGGGCGGCGTCAACATCTTCCAGCTCGGGATGGTACGTTTCCTTGCGGCGACGGCGGGAGTCACGGCCGCCGCGCTCATCGGCCGCCGCAGTCTGCGTGTCGTCAACCGCAGCTGTTTCCTGCTGCGCGGATTCTTCGGTGCGGCGGGTAACTTCCTCATGTTCACGGTCATTATGCTGGTCGGGCTCGGGCGCGGCAGCGTCATGATGCAGCTCATGGGAATTTTCGGGGCGCTCTCGGCGCTGTTCCTGCTGCATGAGACGATGTCGGCGCGACTGCTGGCGGCGGTCGTCTCGGCCTCGGCCGGAGTGATCTTCTGCGCGGGCGGGCGCTGGCCCTCCGCCTGCGAATGGCTGGCGGTCGCCGGAGCCCTCTTCTCAGGCCTCGCGCTCACGTTCATCCGCAAGCTGAACGAGACCGACAATCTGCATGTGATCTTCTTCAGCCAGAGCATCTGCGGAACCATACTCATGGCGATTCCCGCGTTTTTCGTCGGATTTCCCGCAACGCGGGAGGTGTGGGCGGCCGGGCTTCTGCTGACGCTCTTCGACGCGGCGGGGCAGTACGCCATGACCCACGGCATGAAGCGCACCCCGGTCGCAGTGGCGGGAGCGCTTCTGATGCTCACCCCGGTCATCAGCCTCACCATCGGACTCCTCGTCTACGGGGAGAGGCTCGACTCCGCCCAGTGGATCGGCTGTGCGCTGATTCTCTGCGGAGGGACGCTCGCGGTCATCCGGAAACTACCGCACATGCCGGAGACGTGTCACAGCCGTGCGGCCGGCGGGCGGTGACCGCGTTTCCGCAACGCACCGGCACTCCTCTCCAACCGATAGACGAGAACGTAGACGCCCGGCCTGACTGGAATGCTTTTCTGGAAGATCGGAAAAAACAGTTCGGATCGAATGAAATTTCCCAAATGCGCGAACATGTCAAACGGCAGTTCGAAGAACAAAACAAAAGGCTTGAGACATTTTTCAATCAGGCTTTGGATTCCGTTGAAAACAAAACGGAAATTCTGAAAAGAAAAGCGGATGCGAAAAAAAATCTGAATGACGCAGAACGGGAAGTCATGAATCTTCTCGGTTATCCGGTGACTATTTTCACGGGCAACAATTCGTACCGTGGAACGCTGTCTTATATAAAGTTCTCAAGGAATGGAAATCCGGGAGCAAAAAGCAATATCAAATTTTCATTCCTCACGGAATCTCCCGTGCGGATAACAATTCCTCTGTCGCAGATTGGAGACAAGGCTGGACAGACTGCAATCCGGCACACATCGGATTCCATGAACGATATTTTTAACGAACGCTCTTCCAGAGTCGTGGAAAATATCAGAAAAGTTTATGTCGGAAATCTCATCAAGGGGGTGGATGCTTCGGAAGGGTTTGGGAAAGTCGTTAAATTTACCTTGAAAAATGGTCAGACGCAAACGGGGGTTTCTCTTCCTGTCGGTTTTTCGATGAATTCTCTGACCAGAGATCCCAGAAGAAAACTGTCCACAACAGATGAAATTCTCAAATATTTTGAAATCGGTGGACGAAATGCAAAAGTGACCGGAGACTTTGATCTGGTCATCTATCCAGGAAGAATTGAAACTAATGCGAAACGATCATCCGGAGGAAAAATCTTCATGGATGAGGAAGTCATGAAGATTGTCGGTGATTTCAGAAAATTCGGAAATCATATGCGAGCGTATGTGAATGAAGAACAACTTCGAAAAGTCCTCCCGATCCTTCTTCAGAAAACACAGATTTCCGGTGATCTGGATCTGGTCGGGAAACTCCGGGAAAGCTCCGGCGATATTCAGTTGGATATCCAGAATAATCCTGATGGTGTCGGACGTGGCGAACGGAAAGAGTATCCCAGAAACTGGATGGCGGATGAAAATACGCCCGTAAACGTTATTTCAATTAAGCATAAGTATGCATTAAGCACGTCAATGGCAGAAAATTCCATGAAACAGAAAATTAAGAATTATACTGCGACGCATGACGGAAAACCTTTTGAAGTAAAAAATGCTGAGACCGGCATGATTGTAAGAATCAAGGAAAAATCCATCTCCAAAATGCGAAGCGGAAAAGCCGTTGCAAAATCTGTTGATCCTAATATTCACGCTATTGCAATGTTGAATATTGACAGATTGTTTGAAAATGCTATGCTCGGGGTCAGTCACAAGGACCGGAAGAATACAGGGAATATTTTGCAGATGCACCGTTTCTATGTTGGAATGAATTTCCGGAACAACCTTTACGGAGTGAAAATTACAATAAAAGAAAGACTGGAAAACAATCAGCTTTACAGCCTTGAAGCTCGAGACATTGAAATTCTTGAAATAAAAAAACCCGGCATGGACAGTGTGCCATACCGGGACGTGCCACATCGTTCTCATAAAGAGAAGGACATGGCTTGGGCTTCTATAGAGCCTCCTCGGCTCAAGAAGATATTACATTTCAACGACTTCTTTGAGAAGTTTGATCCGTTGAATGATTTGCTTGGTCCTGAATATAATATACTGCGTGATACCGGAAAAGTCAAGAAGAATTCAGAAAAAATTTCTCTTTCGATACAGGAACATTATCGAATAGATCCTGAAATCAGAGAACAGGCAAAGCAGCGGATGATTGAATTCTCCCGTGAAGGGAAAGCCGAACAATCCGATATTATTGAATTCGGACGTTTTTCTCCGGAGGTCGTTGATGCCATTCAACGGTATATCCCGGAAATCAACTACAATGCAAAAATGGCAATGCGCGGTTCCGATTTCAATCATCTCATGAACCGTCATCATCCGGATGATGCAGCTCTGAAAAATCTGGTTGAACTTCTGGATCATCCGGCATTTGTCGCATTTGAAAAAAGTCATGGAGTGAAAGTTATCTGGTTCGTCGATCACAATAAAAACAAGTTCTCAATCTCATATTATGGAGGAAAGAAAAATACCGGATGGGTAAAAACATTCTATGAAACGGATTCGCTTGATGAAAAAATAAAAAGAAAGGACGTACAACTGGTGTCAGTGGCTAATTCTGACCTCCGGCAAAACGCCGTATCGGGAGCCAACCCGACCCTCATCGAGACCAGTTCATCGTCCTTTGCAAAGAGTATACCGCAGGATGGCGGAAAAGTCAAGAGTCCTACGATGAAAAAGTCGGAAAATTCCGATATTTCTCTTTCGATACAAGAACCGGAGATCCGGAAAACGGTCCGCAGCGGAATCCGGTGGCTTTCCAATGCAAAGAAATTCGCCTCCATGAAAGACGAAAACGCAAAGGCCGACATTTCAAAATTCGCACCACTGCTCGGCACCGTGATGTATTACAGCGAAAAGATCCCCGCATACAAAAAAATCTTTGACGCTTCACAGAAATTTGAAGAAGATTCCTTCCGATTGAAAGAATCTGTTTTCGGCGTTGATGAAACGGATCTTCGATGTGTTACAGAACTGAAAAAAGATCCGAAAGAATATCGGAAATTTGCTGAATATGTTTTCCAGAAAGATCTTAATGCAGATGGCGGACGTGTTCAGGAAAGCGAGAAAAAAGGACTCTTCGACGCTTTTGATCCAAAGGGAAATCTGATCAGGACTCTGGACAATGAAGCTGATGCATGGAATGCTGTCTGGAAGCAGGAAGCCGATTCTCTCATGAAAACCGGAGAGAGCAAAGCATTTGCGGATGCCGTTGTAGCATATCTTACCATAGTAACTGGTTGACTTCGTTTCATTCATACTCCGGCCCCTGATATTGAAAGACTGTATGAAGGTTTTCCGGGGAAATCACTTCTGTCGGAGCCCCTCCGGCAAAAATCGCGCCACCCTTCAGCAGCAGAGCCTCGTCCAGATAGTGCGGCGCGATGAAGAGATCGTGCGAAATCATGACGATGCATTTCCCCTTGCGCGCAAAACGGCGGAGACGTCGGTAGAATTCATGCTGAAATCCGATATCGAGCGAACTCGCCGGTTCGTCCAGAAGCAGAATCGGCGTGTCCTGTGCAACGGCCCGGGCGAGCATTGTGCGCTGCCGTTCTCCTCCGCTCAGGTGCGAGTATGGTTTCTCCGCGAGCGGGGCGAGGCGGAGTTCTTCCAGAATTTCCTGAATGTCAATGGAAGTGCCTTCGAGCCGCCGCCAGGGATAGCGGCCGAGCGCGACAACTTCCCGGACGGTCAGCGGAATATGTACGGGGATTTCCTGTTCAACTACCGCAAGACGTCTGGCCCGCTCCAGAGAATCGTTCCAGCGCGGCGAAATGCTGCCGGAATCGGGGACGAGTTCACCGGTAATCAGCTTGAGCAGAGTGCTTTTTCCACATCCATTCGGACCGAATATCCCGTAAAAACCGCCGGGTTCGAAACAGGCTGAAATCCCTTTCAGAACAGGATTTCCCGGTGAATAGGAGAAGGAGACGTTTTTCAGTTCAATCATGATTCACCCTCCTGCGCAGCAGAAGATAAAAGAAAAACGGTCCTCCTGCAAGAGAGGTCAGAATTCCGACCGGAATCTCCTGTGGCGCGGCAATCGTCCGCGCGGCGAGATCGGCCAGGAGCAGAAGGAATCCGCCTGCCAAAATACTCCCCGGCAGAAGTTTGCGGAACGTTCCGCCGCAGAGCATCCGGACCATATGCGGAACCGCCAGTCCCACAAATCCGATCACTCCGCAGCAGCTGACCACACTTGCGCTCAGTGCCGCCACGGTCAGCATCAACAACGGTTTGAGCCGCCTCATCCCCACCCCCGCGAGCTCCGCCGACCGGTCTCCGAGAAGCAGCATGTCCAGTTCCGGTGCAAGACGGAACAGAATGCAACACGCTCCCAGCCCCACAGCCGCAAGCAGGATCACATCGCCCCAGGTGATCCGCCAGAATCCCCCCAGCAGCCAGAACACCAGAGACGAGAGCCGTTCATCGGCGAGATAAAGCGCGCCGGAGGTCAACGCCGAAGTGAAGGCGTTGACCGCGATTCCCGCAAGAAGCAAGGTCGCGCCGTCCCAATTCCGCCGTCCGCCGATCAGGAAGAGAATTCCGAGGGAGAGCGCGGCGAACACCATTGCCGGAACGGTCAGGCCGACTCCCGGAAGAAACAAGCCGATTACAGCGCCCAGCGCCGCAGTGTTGACCACCCCCAGCACATGCGGCGAGGCAAGGTCGTTACGGAAAAGATTCTGTGTCGCGCATCCCGCCGCCCCCAGCATTCCGCCCGCCAGAAAAGCGGCAAGCAGCCGGGGCAGCCGGAGTTCCAGCAGAACAGTCCGGGCGGAGTCGGATACCTCGCCACCGGAAACGAGGTGTAGAAGATCCATCCACGAAGCGCTTCCCGCTCCGATTCCCCAGGAGAGAAGAAACAGCACGGCAAGTGCTGCGACAAGCAGTTTCATTTCATTATCCTGCAATGGTTTTCACTTTGAACCGGTCATCCCGCGCGGAGAGATTGAGCGCTTCTTCCGAAGTCAGATGGGAGCTTTTGACATGAGAGAGATAACGTTCCGCCAGCGTCCGGGCCTCCTCCATTTCTTCGTCGGTCGGTCGTTTCCACGGCAGTCCGGGAATCGGAATATAGCCGTCGATGTGAAAGGGAATATTCCGGTCGAGACCGGCGAGGAAACTTGCCACGCCTTCCATTTCGTCGAGTCCGACCAGCCCCGGGATGAACACCAGATTGGCCGCCATCTTCATGCCGGAGTCGAAGGCGGCGCGGAAGTTGTCATAGATCTGCGATTTCGGTTTTCCGGTAATCGCAAGATGAAGCTCTTCGCTCCACGCCTTGAGCCCCACGTTGGCTCCATCCAGGTCGGGAAGCGGCAGACGGCTGCCGTTGGTATGGCCGAGCCGGGTCTCCGCTCCAAGTTCATGCTTTGCAAAGGAGATCATCTCTTCAAGCTCATTCGCCACGGTCGGTTCGCCGCCCATGAAATAGACTTTTCCGGGAGAGACACTGCGCAGCGCCTCCTTCATCTCATCGACGGAAAGAAAGCGTTCCGGCTTCGGTTCGGCGAATCCGGGACGGCCGTTTTCTCCGCTTCGCAGTTTGTAGCTGCAAAAGGGGCAGCGGAAGGTGCATCCCCAGTTGTGAAGGGTTGCAAAATCATACTTTTCATTCCATGTGATCCGGTAAAATGCCATTTCATCACCTCATATATTGTTTCAGGAAATTGATTGTCTCCAATGGAGCGATGCCCTCGACGGTCAGGCGGCGGGGAACGGCGTGAATTCGGCCGTTGCGAACAGCAGGCGTTCCGGAGTAAGCGCTTCGTGCGGCAATTTCCGCAGCGTTCCCGAAGCCTTCGATGTAAAAGATCACTTCGGGCGCAGACTCGATCACGGTTTCCGCCGAAATCAAACCTGTTTTCGACACAATGCTTTTTCCGCCTGCCGCCCGGACAAGATCTCCGAGATACGATGTGTCTCCGGCGATTTTTCCGGGGCTGTACAATTCAAAACAGACCCGCCGCGCCGAACCTTCCGCCGGAACGGAAATCTGTTCGAGCCGACGACGGAATGCATCGGCGAGTTCCTGTGCCCGTTCCGTCTTTCCCGTCACTTCGCCGAGGCGCAGAATCAGCTCCGGATATTCCGCGAGGCGCAATGCGGGGATAACGGTCACCGGAAGCCCCTCGTTCCGGAAACGTTCCGCCGCTTCCTCATGATAATACCAGAGAATCACTCCCTCGATCCCGAGTTCGGCGATTTTCTCGCGCGAAACGGCGGAACCCTTGCCGATCACGGCCGGAGGCGGCGAACCTGCCGCGATCCGTCCGTATTCATCGATGGCGCATGGCGGGACTTTCAGCTCCGTCAGAATATGCGTCGCCGCCGTCGAGAGCGAGAGAATCCGCTGCGGCGTTTTCGCTTTCCGTTCCGGTGCGCAACCCGCAAGCAGACAGAGTGCCAGAAGGGGAAAAACAGGTTTAAAAACCATATCCGACGCTCCTGTAATCCCAGTGCCGATCCGGCGTTGCGTCGAATTTCAGGGTTGCCGCATGACCGTCGGCAAAGGCGGCGTTGAAATCCCGCATTCTTTCGCCATGCCGGAATGACAGATATTTGCAATATCCGCCGTCCACATAGGGTTCTCCGTTCAACGTGCCGAAGAACGGTGCGGCAACCGTGGTGCCGATATAGTAGCTTCCCGCATCCGCGAGCGTGATGAACTCGGAAGGATTCCGGATCTGGTTCGCCTCGATTCCATTCCAGAGAATGGGGGTTGCACTCTCCCGGTTCGACGGATAGCACTGGTTGATGCCGTAACTGAGCTTGTTGACATCGCTGGTGCCGTAAACGACCTTTTTGTCTTCCGGCCTCCGGTCAGATGCACAGACGAACACATTGCCTGAACTTCGTTCACTTTTTTTCGCGAGATAAGGTTCCAGACCGTCGATCCAGCGGACACCGGATTTGCTGACCGGCGGTGTCATGTTCCAGTCGGAAACATAACTGAAGTACGCCTGGCCGATCTGCTTCACATTCCCCATGCAGCTGATGGTGTGCGCCCGGTTCCGCGCCGCATTCCATGCGGGCAGCAGCAATCCGGACAAAATGCCGATGACCGCGATCACCACCAGGAGCTCCACTAGAGAAAAATATCTTCTATGAAGTTTCATCTGAATATCTTTTTCCTTTCAAACTTCATCCGTTAACAATATTACGTTTTTAATTTTCGTAATACTTGAACATTCTTTTTCCTTCTGTTCCCTGCGTAGGAATCTTCTGCTTTAACGGAGCGTTTTTCCCATGCTTCCGGTCGTCAGTTCGGCCTTCAGAACTCCCTTGAGACGTTTCAGGGACGCGGCGAGCTTTTCGATTTCACATCCGCGCCCCCGGATCATAATCATCTCCGCGCAGATTTCGTGGCTCAGATGAACATGCGTTGAAGCAAGCACATGAACGGAAGAATGATGCTGCAGATCAATCAGTTTTTCGGAGAGCCCCCGCTGATGGTGGTTGTAGATCAGCGAAAGCGTACCGATGACTTCCTCTCCGGAAATCCACTCCCGGCGGGCAATCTGGCTGCGGATCAGATCCCGGATGTATTCCGAACGGTTTTCATAACCGTCCTTCTTCTGCATGGATGCGAGCTGTTCCAGCAGAGATTCCTCCAGAGAAAGGCTGATGCGAACCAGTTTTGTCATTCTTCCTGTTCCTGTGTATTGTAACCGATCTGCGGGTTTCCTACTTTAGCACGTCTTCTTTTTTTTGTCAAATTCCGAATAATCCGGCGGCCTGTTTCATTTTTGTCCGGACCGGAACGGAAAACGGACACTGTTTCTCGCATGCTCCGCACGGAATGTATTCCGAAGCGTGATGCTTCAGGAGACGATAGTGGTCGCGCACCGTCGGCGGGATTGCGCCTCTCCCCTAGGTTGGACAACTTTTATGAAAAGATTGGTGTAAAGACCCTTGTTTTACTATATCCCATTGTTTGCCGATTGCAAGTTTCGAAGAATCCGCCTGGAGTTGTAAAAATTCACATAATGCTGAACAAATGTGCGCAAAATGGCGGACACTACCTTTATGGCCTGTTTTTCCTTTCTTTTGATTACGGTTTGGTCACTATAATCAATCAGGAAACAGGCCTTTTTCAAGAGCCTTCTTTCAAAATGTGCGCAAATTTCCGGACGTTATCCGGTGAGATGAAAACGGTTCTTTTTTTCGATGCAGCCGATGCGGAAAGAGAGAAGGGGTGGGAGGCCGGGTGCGATCATCTTCCCGAGGGGACGGTGCCTTCCTGAAGAATGAGAGTGGTTTTCGGGAAGAGAGAATGAATAGAGGCATCCCCGGTTTTGGAAGCCGGGGATGCGGAATGAGGCGTCAACGGGGGGCGGTCATGGAGACGTCCGGTCGGATTTTACCATCCGGTCCAGCGGTAGATGTCGTCGCCGTCGTTGCCGTCGTTGTAGTTGTCCACATAGAGCTGATAGCGGTCTTCCGCATCGAATTCGGCGTGCAGGGAGGGCAGTCCGCGGATGCCGCCGAAACCGAAATTGTCAAAGACCCGGACCGCGATCGTGTTCTCTTCGCCGAAACGGATGAGATTCTGTTTTACCGGATACAGCCGAGTCCGGGCATAAGGATTCGGAACGCGTTCGTCTGTGACACCGACTTCCTCTCCGTTGAAATAGGTAATATCCATGTCATCGACGATTCCCAGATTGAGGGTAATGGCATGGCCTTTCCACTCTTTTGGAATCACGACTTTTGTCCGGTACCAGAGAACTCCGTTGGTGTTGCTGAAATAATTTCCCTGGGTCTGGAAATAGGTTCCGACGGCGATGCTCCGCCATCTGGAGTCGTCGAATTCCGGTTTGTGCCAGTTCTGCAGAACCCCTTTGTTTCCGGGATCTTTGATGCGGGCATTTTCCTGTGCGCCATTGACATGCTTGAATTCAAATTCAGCTTTCCAGCCTGTTGTCACGGAGATGCGGGAGGCCATCGCCGCCTGGTTTTTCGCCTGGAATACGTTCCGGTCCCGCAGGAAACTTCCGCCCAGATTGGTCAGAAGCTGGGAAAGGGTGCGGGTCATGCGCCATGCGGAAAAGCGGCGGTAGTCGTAGGTTTCCGCCTTCAGCATGGCGGGAAGGACCTGAAGAAAGACCGCCTTGCCGCGTCCGTGGCGCCAGAGTCCCAGCATTCCGTCGGCGCCGACCGCGTTTTCGGTTCCCTCGGCGTCCAGAACATCGCAGTTGAAATCGCATTTCAGGAAGAGATCGGAAAGCGAGAGTCCGCGCAGGACGGGCCAGTCCGGAAGCTCCGTGATTTTCCCGACCGTTCCGCTTCTGACCCGGAAGCCCGGAAGAACTTCTCCGCTTTTCCGTGGGAGGACCAGAACATTGCCGCCTCCGGCAAGAAACGTTTTCAGGCGGGGAATGTCAATCGGTGTGCCGCGGCCGAGGATGAGCAGGGTGTCCGCAGTTTCCGGGATCGCCGGCACCCGGACGACATCCAGCTGCATCTCCCGGAGCATGGCGAAATCATCATCCCCTCCGAGATAGCAGGTGTTCCGGGCGGGGATGATCTCCGTTGTGACCGTGTTGTCGATCAGCTCCGCCAGGAGCGTATCGGCGGCGGCATCCGGTTCTGTCCGGGAGACAATGTCCAGCGTGCAGAGCCGGACAAGTCCTTTTCCCAGCCGCAGTTCCAGCAGCGGCGAGTACGCCAGCGCAAATTCACATTCCAGCAGCGGAGTCCAGCCGGAGACATGAGGTTTCTCCAGCGGAGAGGAGGAGACCGATCCGACGTTGCCCCAGTGGAACCCGTAGGAATACGGTCTTGCCCAGCGTTCGGGGGTGTCCTCCAGACCGTATGTGGCGGGAACAAAGTCCGACGATCCGTTCCAGTCGCGCAGAGCGGAGGACGTCAGATTTCCCGGGAAAGAATCCTTTCCCCAGCTAGGGACTGGGAAGATCCGGCGCGACAGATGCGGCGCAACGCGGAATCCGAATCTGGTTTTATAGACCTCCGGCACATCTCCGAGCAGCAGCACCCGCCCTCCGCCAATCACAAACCGCTCCAGTTCAGACCATGGAAAGGCCGAATCCGCCATGGCTTTTTCTCCGACGACCAGCAGCCGGTTTGTTTCTGCGGGAATTCCGTTTTTCCGGTCGATCCGGAAACCGAGTCGGGCAAGATGCTCCGCCGTTTTTCCGTTCGGATCGTAGACGGCAATCCTCTTTTCTCCCCGGACCGGCGGATAGACGGTGAATTCAAACGTATCCCGGTGCGGAATTCCGCCGATTGTTCCGGAAAGCAGAATCTCTCCCGCGGCAGGAACTGCAACGTCCGGACACCGGAACGAGAATGGACGGAAAACATTACTTCCCGGCGGAACCGTTCCGTTCAGAGATCCTCCGGCGATGCGTTTTTTTCCCGCACCGATCCGGACTTCGTACTGGAAGCTGTACTCTGCCTCTCTGCGCAGATCGTTGATGACCACCAGTTGTTTTTCCACATCTGCTCCACGGAGGAAATGGTGATGCTTGGCGGTGAAGTCGTCGCGGTGACCGGCGATCCATGCGAGCGTGTCGGAATTGGTTTCGACAAGGGTTCTGCCCGGCTTTGTAATCGTTTCCGGATCATAGCAGTTGTAATGACGGGCGGGCATCCGCGAAACAATGGGACCCGAGCCTCCGGTGCGGTCGGTGCGGAGTTCCACAAATCCCTCCTGCGCTTCCCAGCCGTTTCCTTTTGCCCATGGGATCATTCCGCCTGTCACGCCCATGGCGCGCCAGCTCCGGTAGGAGGGCGCGCCAGCTCCGGTAGGAGTTCCGGATGAAGAGATCCAGCAGATCCAGAAACACCGGATTGTTCTGCATGGAGGGGCGGCTGTGCCAGGACTGGTAGCGTCTGGTTGAGATCCAGGAACGGGGAATATCTTTCCGATAGACATCCCACTCCTGACGGTACGCGGCATCGCCGAGATAGATTGCACAGAATTCGGTCAGCATCGGTTCGGTCATATGGACTCCTCCGGGACCGCATTCACGCCCGCGCATCAGGGAAAAACTGAGCGGACAGCCGAATTCAACCGACAGATACGGCCGGTCTCCTTTCCGCACATATTCGCTCAGCCACGCCTCCCGTTCCTGCAGCGGAATGAAGTTGAGGTATACGTTCTGTGTATGGACATCGCCCACTGCTCCGGCGGAATGGCTGATGGCCGGACGGGTCGGATCATGCTTCTTCATAACGCTCATGATGGCGTTGCCGGATTTCAGAAGCTGCCTGTAATACGGCGAAGGGGAGTTCGCCAGTTCCGCTCCCTGACCGATCCGCCGGGGCGACAGCAAAATGCTGTTCCCGAAACGGTTGAACCCGACATTCAGTATGACCACCGACGGATGGTTGCGCAGAGTCTTCCAGTCCTGGACAAACTCTTTTTCCCATCCGGCGATCCGCTCCGGTGTTCCGATCTGTCCCCACGGAATGAAGGAATCGAAGCCGACCATCGCCATGATCACCGGCATTCCCAGCTCGTCGGCGCACGCCGCATATTCCGAGCGGAATCCGAGGTTGCCGCTCTGATAGAAATTTTCCGGAGCGATTTCAATGAGGTTGAATCCCGCGCGGATTTTGTCGCCGATGATTTTTTTCAGGGCTTCCGGCATTCCTCCCGACATGACGTTGTCCAGACAGGGACGTCCCCGGAAGATCTTTTCATTCAGAATGAAGTTCCGTCCTTCGATCCGGAACTCCCGGAATCCGAACCGTTCTTTCCATGCGTCTTTGTTTCTGCCCGCTGTCACAACGGCTTCCAGTGTATACAGATTCGGCTGTTTGTAGTCCCAGAGCTTCGGGTTTTCCCATTTGAATTTGAACGTTTCTGTGACGGGCGTTCCGCGTTTGCGCAGCGGACGGGTGAATTTCCGGACGATCGCCGTTTTTCCGCTTTTCCATTCCCGGACGATGAATTCGAATTCCGCCGTCCCCTGAAACTCCGGATTTTCAAGTTCCAGATCGACTTCCATTTCCTTATTCCGTACCGAGGTCCGGATGAACATGGACTGGAGCAGGGGAGTGGAGGGAAGCGCGGTCAGCGTCACATCTCCGCCGATTCCCCGGTTGTAGATTTCTCCTTTGCTCCGGGAGGGGGTGTAAAGATAAAAATCCTCGACCACCTCCACGCGGCTTCGCGCATGAAGGAGGAGTTTCAGTTCCGCTGTTTTTCCAGGAACGGCGAATTCAGTGATCTCCTGCGAGCCTTCGGGCCAGCGGATCGTTCCGGCCTTTTTCCCGTTGAGGAAGATCTCCGCATCGCTGCAGACCTGTTTCATTTCAAGAAAGATGCGTTTCCCCTGCCATGAAGCGGGAATCGCCAGTTTTTTTTCATACCAGGAATCGAAGACCTTCGGCAGCATTTTCAGAGACCACGAGGCGTCGGGGGGGGAGGGCGAGGACTCCGTCAAGCGGCGGACGGAGCCATGGATGGGTTCTCGCCCAGAGGCCGGGAACCCGGATCAGTCCGTATTGAAACGTTTTCCCGTCGCTGTCTGCCGGCTTGAATTTCCAGACGCCGTTGAGTACAATCTCTTCCCGGGCGGAGGAGATCGCGACGGGCGGAGGCTGGATGCTTTCCAGTTCCATGGCACGTTTCCGTATCGTGGGATCCTGTTCCGCAGGAATCTTTCCGGCGGACGGCGCAGCGGAGAGCGTTTCGATGGAGAGACGTTCAACGCTCAGCGTTCCCCGTCCGCCGATGAATCCCGCATAGACCACCATTCTGACCGCTTGGGGATTCATCACAAATTCGTAAACGGAATTCCGGTATTCGCCGTCCCGGTTCAGAGTGATTCCGTGGTATCCGGGCAGTTTTTTTCCGTCGGCGGAATAGAAATCCATGTAGAAACGGACCGTCTGCCAGTTTTCCTTTCCTTTTTCGAGTCCCTTCAGCGTGGCGGTGACGGTCATCCGGAGCTTTTTCCATGATTTGTCAACCCGCTGTTCGCGGCAGATCAGCAATGCCCGGTCGCGTTTTCGCTGCCGTTCGAAAACCAGGGCTTTCCGACCGGGGGCAATCTCCCGGATCCGCAGATCGTCGGGGGTCTCGGCCCGGTCGGAAGAGTGCCAGTAATCCCAGTTTTCAGGAAACGTGTCTGCAGGCATGGCGGCAAAATTTCCCGCAGGAAGAATTTCCCGTCCCGTTTCCGCCGCTTCGCTCTCTGGAACGAACGCCGTCAGGAAAATGAGGAGAGTTCCGGCATATCCTGCCAGGTGACTGAAAAAGCGATTCCGCATCCACTTTTTCCGCATGGTTGTCTGTCGGTTCAGTTCCCTCATTCGTTTTCAAAGCTCCTTTTTGATCGTTATATCTGTTCCTTAGATAAAATCCGCATGGGAAAGCGGTCCCTTTTATGGACAATAGATGACGGAAACACCGACTCCTTTCCGGAGCAGGACGGCGGGAGTGACCAGTTCGGCATGTCCATCCGGATAACCGGTTCCGCTTCTGCGCTGATGGCAGAACTTGAGATAGATGCTGTTCATGACCGCATTGGAAAGCCAGTATCCGCCGGTTTTGCGGAGCGCTCCGGAAACGCCGTCGCCCACCGCAATGGTATCGGCGAGATAGGGAATGGAAAGATTGAGTTTGTTCAGCTGTATGGTGCCGCCCTGATTGCTCGCCGGCCACTCCTCATTGTGATTCTGCTTCGCCCATGCCTGGTTGAATTCCCAGCGCGGTGAGAAGGAGATGTTGAACGGAATCTGCGGATATTCCTCCGGCACCATCAGCATCGGGCAGGTGAGGACACTCGGCACGCGGAAGGTGGCGTTCCCCAGATAGGACGACGTCGTCTGAATCTCCAGAATCAGCTCTTTCGGCAGGTAGTTGTTGCGGGTCAGCGTAAGCGCCCATCCCTCGGTGGGACAGATGCCGGTGGAACCGCCGCCCGGCGGCGGAACCCAGCCGTTGGAATCGTTGGCGTACATGGAAACTGCCAGCATGCACTGTTTCTGATTGGCAATACAGGTGATCCCCTTGGCTTTGTTCCGTGCGGAATTCAATGCCGGCATCAGAAGCGATGCAAGAACAGCAATAATTGCAATCACGATCAGCAGCTCGATAAGAGTAAAATTCTGCCTTTTCATTTCCGAGCCTCCCTTGTATTTGTTATAATGTTTCGATTTTGTTTCTGATGACGCAGAGCCAGTTTGCTGTCCATGCATTTGCGGATCATGGAGGAGGATGCCCCGTAACAGGAGAATTGTTCGTAGAGAATTCCCAGCGCCACTTTTTCCTCGTTGGAGAGGATTTCCCGGCGGATCATCAGATCTCCCGGAGAGGGGAAGAATTCCAGAAAATCCTTCCGGTCCGCCCATTCGTGATCTGCCGGCTTCATATCTCTGCGCAGGGAGAGGCAGCCGGACATTGCCGCAATCTTTTTCTGGTTTTCCCGGTTGAGCAGAAGTTTCAAAAAGGTCCAGACCCGTTCGCTTTCATTTTTCTTCAGCGGCCCGTTGAGGAACGTGGTGAGGGAGCAGATCGTGTAGGGGACGATTTTCCGGGAACCGCATTTCAGGGGGAAGATCCGGAAGTCATTTTCGCCGAGCCCCGGATACTTCCGGAACTGGGTGGAGATCCACGACCCGAACTGCAGTGCGAGAGCGGTGTTCCCTTCGTAAAAAGTCTGATACAGATCAGTGCAGGGCTCGAAGTCCTGCATGATTTCAAAAAGCCGTTCTCCCTGCGGCGTGTCGAACAGCGGAACGGAAAACAGGTCGTCGGCGCGCCGGCAGTTGCCGGGATGCATCAGAATTGCGGGAATCAGGCATGGAAAATTCCAGAGATTCGGATTGTAGGTTTCTTTCGCCGCCGGGAAATATCCATGTTTCCGGCATTGTTTTGTAAGTTCGTCCCACCACGGACTGCCCAGAACGACCGTGTCCGGTTCCTGCACTCCGATTGTCCGGAGAATGGCCGTGTTGAGGACTCCCTGTGAGGTGATGCAGTAGAACGGGAGCTTCAGATTGTTGAATTTTTCTCCGTATGTCTGGAACTGCGCGATCAGTTCCGGATAGTCCGGAAACGACGAATAATCCAGCATGACGCCTTCGCGCCGGATCCAGGTGTCGTCCTCGGTGACGACCACTTTGCCCGGGGATTCGGAGATATCGTGGAAATCCAGCCAGTGTTTGTCCCGCACCAGAATATTCAGATTCAGGTCATGCCGGACCGACAGTTCCGTCAGAAGCGCCTGGAGCCGCACCGGATCGAAAGTGGTTCCCGTGATATAGAAATCCATCTGAAGCGGTTCGCCTCCGGCCAGAAAAATTCCGCTCCCCCGGACGATTTTCACGACTCCGTCCTGTTCGATCTTTTTCAATGCGCGCTGACAGCTTGTGTAGGAAATCCCGAACTGCCGGCAGAGTTTTTCATAGGTCGGCAATTTTTCTCCCGGACGGATCTTCTTTTCGTCGATCAGCCGATGGATGTATTCGCTGATTTGGTCGCAGGCGGACATTTGTTCTTCTGACTCCCATCTTATGTACATAAATATAACAATCTTTTCCCCCTTGTCAAGACGGGAAAAAATTTTTTTTCATTTTTCTTTTTATCTCATATTCTGCCATTCTCCGCTCAAGTATGGTCCTTCCGCTTCTTTCTGAATGACGGGAATGGAAAAATAAAATATATGTACATAACATGTTTTTAGAACATGGCATCCCCTGCGGGCCGGGAAGGATGCCTTCCGGTCCATATCGACTTCCTTTCGGGGGTGCGGCGGAGTTTCGTACGGTAGGAACGACGATGAAAACATCCCTTCGGGCTCATGGAACGGGTCTCGGAGAGGAGACCAGTTCAAAGAAGAGGGCAGGACCTTCCGGAAGAGTCCGGGTGTCGATCTCGAATGTCAGAGAGCCGTTCTTCCTTTCGACCGGTGGAACAGGGGAACAGCGTTGGCCGTTGATCATCAGAGGATACAGCCGGAGCGTTTCGGAATTCCGGTTGCGGAGCGTCAGGCGGAAACGTCCGGTTTCCAGCATGACAGGATTTTCCCCGTAAAAGAGAACGTGCATCATGGAGGAATCCTCGAAGGTCATTTTACTGCAGAGCGCATTGGTCGCATAGACCACGAGAAGACGGTCGGTCTCCCGGATGTTTTTCTCTTTCCGGAGCGAAGCGATGCTGACGGCTCCGCGCGTTCTCAGCAGTTCGATGGAAAGATCCCGCAGTTCCGTTTTCGCATGTTCTTCTCCGGCCATGCCCTGGAAGCGCGGCGTGTTGACGGTCATGAAATTTTCCGCGGCGTTCAGATACAGTTCTCCGGTCGCGTTTTCGAAGCAGTCGATTCCATCGCTCCGGTTGGCGGGGGAAAGAAGATTCTTCTGTTTCAGGCGTCCGATCAGATCCTTCAGTTCCATTTTTCCGGAGGAGGTTTCCACAGCATAGGAGAATCCTTCGGAGTTGTCCACGCCGAGTCCTCCGCCGTCCGCGGGAATCCGCAGGGCGGGAGAGTTCTTCCTGCCGGGATCGGTCAGTTCCAGTCCGTATTTCACCATCAGGGCGAGTTTCGTCTGCGGCGACGAGGCAAAATGATTTGTCCAAAGCCCCTTTTCCCGCACCTCCTTCTCCGACAGGACAAGAGCAATTTCCCGGTCCGCCTCCCTGACATCCCCTCGCGCATACAGCAACGCCGAAACAACCGTTGATGCGCGTGTGATCGGATCGTGATGCATGATCCACGGAAAGATCCGTTCTCCGTGTTCGGTGTGGACAATCGCTCCATGCCTCAGCAGCATGTCGAATCCGAGAAACGACGCATACGCCGCCACCGCATACGGTTCCTCGTAGCGGTAGCGGTTCCAGTAGACGGCGGCATATTCATTGACCATGAACGGCTTCCCGAGGATCCTTCCGGCATACATCGCCCGCAGCATCCGGGCGGAGGACCCGAGATCGCTTGCCTGCGACTGCACCGTGCACCGGTTTGTCGTGTGGGCATGGTAGGAGTGGCGCATGACCGCATCCAGATCGTTCCGCAGAATGTTGTACTGGATGGATGTATTCGTTTCCAGCAGGCTGGCGATTGCCCTGCAGCCGATTTCCTCATGAATGGTTTTTTTATACCACTGGATCATTTCCCGCCATTTCATGGTCATGAATTCTTTGATCCGGCGTCCTTTCGCATCGTTGGAACTCATCTCTTCGCGGGTGAAGAGAGGGGCGGCGGGATTTTTGCAGAAGCTCCGCCACTCCGCCAGCGCCTCTTCCCAGGGGATATCCGGTCCGGCCAGCGCAAGTTCCTGTTCGTTGCAGAAATTCAGGACTCCAAGGACCGGGTCGTCCCGCAGACAGGTTCCGGTGTAGGGATTGATTCGTTCCAGAAGCGCACGGACTCCTGTTGCATACTCCTTCCGCATCTCCTTGCTGAAGAGCATCCGGAATTTTGAAAAACGCTGTTTTCCTTCTTTGCTCCAGAACGGGAGACCGGAAAAAC
>CASFTV010000058.1 GCA_949297765.1 uncultured bacterium
ATGAATGCTGCCGGGGATAAGGGCTTTTTTCCTCGGCAGCATGGATAAGGTTCAATGCAAGTGAAAATCGAGATAACAATCCGGAAATCTGCGGAAAAATATAGGTGGCAGAGCTCCCCGGACTCGGATATGAAAAACGCCGTCAGTTGGCCGGAAACGGCTCGCGTTGCGATTATGCAGTCGCCCCTGAACCCCGGCATACTTAACCTGATCGGCGCGAGAAGGGGCAAACTATGCGAAAAAAGCCCCCCTGTGTCTGGGCGGCTTTCGCAGAATTTCAGGGGTTATTTCAGAGATTGAAGAGCGTAACGGATATTCCGAATACAGAGATCCGCACTGGTTTTATTTTTCAGGAAAGCTGCCAGTTCCCTGCCGACTCTGGCATAACAGTTGCGCATGCCGACAAAATCAAATTGAGGTATGGCATGTTTCAGCCCCTGTTCCGCAATCGAATAGAAATCCGGATGAAGTTTCTGCACGTACGGCTTCACATCGCGTTTTACCGGCAGGTTCATCATCTGGGAATGAACATACTGAGGCTGTGCTTTAAAAAGATACTGAAGCCATCGCCACGCGGCGTTCTTTTGGTTTTCAGAAAAACAGCCTGAACGAAAAATTCCAACACCGAATCCGGAAATAAAACTCTTCCACGGACGGCTCCCGTGGAACGGCATGGCATAAGGCTTCACCTCCAGATTCGGATTCAGAAAGTCCAGTAGCTGCAGGGTCCACGACGAGGCAAACGGCAGAAAACCGATCCGTCCGAGCGCGAATGTCTCGTTCACCTGTTCCAGCAGGGTTCCGCTGTCCCGAAGGTGCCCGAGGGTCTCCAGGGATCCTGTCGACTCCTCCGTTTGAAACATCCGCTCAAAATATTCCGGAGAATTCGGATTGAATCCGGAATCAAACACATTCTGGCCCAGATATTCCAGATACGGTTTGACATTATGCCATCCCGCAGGAATCGGAATTGCTGTCGGGTAAATATCCGGATGCTTTTTCCGGATTCTGGAAAGAGCCTTTCCCCAGCGGATCAGGGTCGAGAAATTCGGAATCCGTTCCGGCAGAGATATCCCCGCCATCTCGAAGATCCGCCGATTGACCAGAACGTACATCGGCAGATCAATGGAAAACAGGATCGAATGGATATGAGGTCTGTTCTCCGCATCGCTGGTCGGAAAGAAGGCGAGCGGGGAAAGTGACTCCTTCAGGGTTTCGAATCCCTCCAGCTCTTCCAGGGGAAGGAGGGCGTCCAGTTTGGCGTATGCGGAATGCCAGAAAAATTCTCCGCAGGCGGGCAGATCGTCCTCGCTGATCTTCTGCAGCCACGGGTCGTAGGATGCGTTGGCCGGAAGATTCGTCAGTACAATGCGGATATCCGGATTGGAGATCATGAAGGATTCCGCAAGCGTTTTCATCATGAACGTATAGAGAGGCGTCGCGCCCAGCATGGAATAGACCACGCGCTCCTTCACGCGCAGGGAGCGCGGACCGGGAAGAATCTGCGCATATTCGTCATCCGGGGTCCAGCGGACATAGGCGCCGCTTCCATGCACCACCTCGATCATCCCCGCCTCGGTAAGAAGCTTCCACGCGGAATTGATCGTGATCGCGGAGACCTGGTACTGCCGGCACAGCTGCGCGCGGGATGGAAGACGGTCATTCTTCTTCCACACCCCCTGGCAGATCTCTCTTTTCAACGCATCGGCGATCTGCCGGTAGCGGGCGGTAAAACTCCGACTCATGATTTCCTCTCTTAATTGGTTATGAAATTATAATACCAATTTGCATTCCAGTCAAATAAATAAAGAAGAAATCTTGTTTTTTCATATGTTTTTGTTTATAATATGAAAAGAAACAGGAGAGAATCAAGAATGAATACAGGTCAAATCGGAGTCAATCTGGTACATCCGGAAATGGATGAGGAGGAGTTTTATACCCGGAACGGGTATTTCCAGGTTCTGGAGCAATACCGGCGCTATGCCGGAATGATTCACTGTCTGGAATATTCCCATGTGGTGAATCTCTCTCCGGAGGATGCGGAACTGGTGGGAAAACGCTCCCGGGAGTATGGATTTCTTCCATGGAGCATTCATTCCGAACATCTGAACGAGGGAACTGGAGTGGAGCAGTATCTCAGGATGCAGAAACATGAGGCCGAAGTCTGTGCCGCTCTCGGATGCCGCGTGATGGTCTGCCATCTTCCGAATCTGCGGCCTTATGTGGATTTGGAACGGGATCTGGAGATCATGGGCAGGGTCGCCGACCTTGCGCACTCCTGCGGAGTCGCTCTGGCGCTGGAAACCTGCGGCTATTCCGAGGGGGAACATGCGTTTCTCTCCGATGCGGATCTGGTGATCCGCGTGGTGGATGCGCTGAACCGCGAGGATGTCGGAATCAATCTGGACAGCGGGCATTGTCTGCTCGGACAGACGGAAAAGAATCCGCAGATTCTCGCGCGGATGCTCGCCGGAGAAGTTCCGCAATCTCTTCCCGCGCTGACGGAACGGATCGGCAAGCGTCTGTTCACCACCCATCTGCAGGATAATTTCGGGCTGAACGACGATCATCAGGCTCCGGGCATCGGCTATCTTGACTGGCCCGCTCTGATTCCCGCCATCCGGAACACCGGCTATTCCGGTCCGCTGATGGTGGAGCTTACCGGGAATCAGGTCAAGGCCCGGCGGAGCGTCCGGCAGATGCGAAGCTTCTCCCTTGAAAAGGAGATCCTGTTCGCCGCCGCATATCTTCATTTTCTGGACACACGGAAAGGAGAGCCTTCATGAAGGAGAAAATGTTCACATTGATCGAACTTCTTGTTACGATCGCAATCATTGCCATTCTGGCCGCGCTGCTTCTGCCCGCGTTGAATTCTGCACGGGAGAAAGGCAGCGCCATCGCCTGTACCAACAATCTGAAACAGCTCGGTTATGCACATGCCGGTTATCTGGGCGACAACAACGACTGGTGCATTGCGGAACAGCGCTGGCAGACCGGAGGCGCGGTCAATTCGTCCCGGGGAACCCTGCCCACCATTTTGCCCTATCTAGGAGCAAAATCCCTGGTCAAGGAAGCGTTAAATGCCTCCGATTCCCTGAAAAAGGTTCTCTATTGCCCCAGCTCGGAGAAAATGCCGGTTTTCCAGTCGAGCAGCACCGACAATATCTCCTACGGACTCAATTATTTTATGGTGAATGTAGTTAACTGGGGAGGCGGAGCGCGTCTTTCCGGAAAACTTGTCCGCCGGGCTTCCCGGATCGGCTTTGCCACGGATGTCTATAATGAAAACACCGATCAGGTTGCCGCTCTGCCGAACAGCACGGAAAAAAACGGTCTTCCAGAACGGCGGCACAGAGGGGGCGTGAATCTGCTCTTCCTCGAAGGGCATGTCGAAAGCAGGAGAGGATTCGGAATTGATTATCCGAACACCTACTGGGCCTATTTTTTCTCCGTAAATGCCTCCGGAGGACGATATGGGAAAAGCATGGGATTCTCCTCTTTTTTTGTAACACAGGACGATTTATAAGAAAGGAAAAAAATGAAAAAGTCTTTGATCTTGACTCTGACGACCGCCGCCATCGTGCTCTTCGGAGCGGAGACACCGGATCTGCTGAAATCCGCGCAGGTCACCATCAGCAGCCGGGGGCCGGTCAGAATTCAGGCGGAACCCGGAGCAGCCGTTGGAAAGAACAACAAGGCCGGTACTTCGCAGCGAATCGTAAAAGAGGGAAATTACGGCGAATGGTCCACTCTGAATTTCACGCTGGAACCGGAGCAGCAGGAAAACTTGTTTGTGATTCTGACTGCCCCGAATCATCCGGCACGTCCCGCTGTGATCTATTCTGAGCTGAAGGTCGCAGGGCGGGAACTTGAAAACGGCGATTTTTCGCAGGGGCTCCAGCTCTGGGGACGCGGAAACACGGAACGCGGAGAATTAATCCGCCTGCCAGGCGACCCGCGCCAGTACCTCAGTGTAACGTGCAGAAAGGACACCTACCGCAGATTTCAGCTGGCGCCGGGAGAAAAACTTTCGATTCGAGTTACCTTCCGTCCGGCGGGGGCGACGCTGCTTCCGAAGGAGTTTCATGCCATTGATCTGCGTTCCCGGATGAATCGCGGTTTCCGGGATGAGGTCGCGGGAGACAACCGGGGCGGCTGGAGCGATCAGGGACCGGATCATGACATGCGTCAGTTTCATCCGGCGCAGAAAGAGTTCCTGGGAATCTTTTTTGACGTGGTCGACCCGGCGCAGAACCGCGGGAATTCGGTTGTCGTGTTTGATTCCCCGCATTCTCCGACCGGAGTCAAAACGGTAACGGTCCGGCAGGATCTTCCGGAAAGCCGGTATCTCTATCTGCTCCATTCTTCCGCGTGGACGCCGGGAACGGAAAAGGAGATCGCCTTTGTCACGCTCCACTATGCGGATGGAACGACAAAAAAAGAGACCCTTGAGAAGAGACGCCACATCGAAGACTGGTCCGCCGGGCTGGATTCCGATTCCGCGAAAGTGGCCTTCACTGCATCGACCGGTCAGGGACTCCGTCACCTCTTCATCACGAAACTGGTGACGGAAGAGAAGAAGATTTCAAAAATCGAATTTTCCGGCAGCGGGAAGAGCGTCTGGATGCTGGTTGCGGCAACGGCGACCAATCGGGACTGGAAACCGCTGAAACGTCAGAATCTGGTCTTCCAGCAGGGGCCCGTCTGGAAAAAAGCGGATTTCCCTTCGCGCGAAATTCTGGAGAATTCCATTCTGAATTTCAGCTCCCAGCTGGATTTTGCTCCTTGCGGAAGTTATGGGAAAGTGGTGGAGAAGAACGGTTTTCTTGTGTTTGAGAAGCGTCCGGAGCATCCGATCCGTTTTTTCGGGCATCACTCCTCCGCCGAATGGGTCTGCGACTGGGAGCCGGATGAAAAACTCTATCTGGAACAGATGCGCCGGACGGGAAACAATGCGCTGCGTCTCAGCGTCCACCGACTCTCCAACGACTGGTGGATGAGCCGCGAAGAAAACCGGAAACGCTATCAGTATGAGCCCGACGGCTTTTTCATAGCTTACCGCATCCGCAACTTCTGCCGCTATGTCGCGGAAATGAACCGGAAGGGAATCTATCTGCTTCTGGGGTCGGGCGGAGCCGGACTGGACAATTCGATCCGCATCATGATCGGCGTGCCGGAGGACCGGGAACTCTATCGGCAGGAAGTCATCCGCCTTCTGAATTATGTCAATCCCTTTACTGGACGGAAAATCAAGGACGAACCCTGCATCATCGGCTGGCAGTTCTGCAACGAGCAGTCCCCGCAGCATCTGGCCCAGTTCTCCGGATACGAGAAGCGGGTTCGGAAAAGCACCTGGGATTTCCTGAGGAAAAGATGGCATGCGTGGCTCAGAAATCAATATCGGAATCATTTTCCGCTGCTCCGGAAGGAGTATGGCAGAGAAGCGGCCGGTTTTTCAAAATTCGAAGAGGTGCCTCTTGTCAACAAATACACCGACCGCACCGTGCTGGCCCGCGACTTTCAGCTGTTTACCCAGTCCGTCATGGATGAGATGTTCCGCTACTACCGGGAAACGATCCGCACGGCCGGATACAACGGTCCCACGTCCTGGGGAAATTACGACAAGGTTCTCCGCGTGACGGAAAGCCGCAGGAAAAACGACATCATGACGGAGGTGAACACCTATCATTCGTTTTATCATTTGAACCGGGTCCCGCAGCTCTCCTCCATCGGGAACGCGCTTCTCTCGTTCCGGGATGCCGCGGGGAGCCGAATTCCGGGATTTCCGCTTCTGGTCACGGAATACAACGACAATCATCTGAACCGGTACAGTCACGAATTCGGACTGACGTTTCCCGCGTATTCAGCCTTCCAGAATTTTTCCGGACTCTTTTTCCACAATTCCAGCGTGATAACCGATCAGCTCAAGGCTCCGGAATCCTTCGATAAAACCGGCTGTCATGTGATTGCGACGGCTCCGATGATGCGGGCGGGGGTCTTCCTTGCCGCCTGTCTCTACGGGCGCGGGGATGTCTCCGCCTCCAGACACATGGTCGTTCTGAACTACGACAGGAATTTCATGAAGACCATCCGCGCCAATGGCTATCCCAATGCCCAGCAGACGCGACTGGCGCTGCTTTCCGGCTTCGGCGTCGATTTCCCTTCTCCCGGCAGAAAGGCTCCTGTCTGCGACCTTGCCTTTCCCGGGTATGGAAACGATGCCGCCGATTATCAGATCTATCTGCTTGCCTGCAGTGGAGATTCCGAAGCGCGGAAGGATATGCTTGCCGCCCATGTCGAGGAACTGAGAAAAAAAGGCATTCTTTCTCCGGACAACCGGACCGATATCGCAAAAGGCGTTTTTGAAAGCGATACCGGCGAACTGCTGCTTGAAACCACTCTTCCCCGGATGCGCGTGGTCACACCCCGGACCGAGGTGATCTCGCTGCCTCGGGACGGTTCCGCCAAAGCCTCTCTGCTGGAGGTGCGCAACACCAGCACCTACGCCACCATTGCCGCTGCCGCAATGGACCGGAAAAATCTGGAACAAAGCTCCCGGATCGTTCTTCTCTTCATTACGGAAAACGCATGGGAGGGCTCCATCCGGACGCCCGACGGCGACTATATCCTCAGTCCGGGACCGCTCAAACGCAACAAACAGCCGGTGGGAAATTTCCTAGTGAAGTCGGGAAGCGTGAATCTCCGGCTCAAAAATTCCTCCGGCGGGAAATTCGTTCTTTATCCGTTGAGTCTGAATG
Source organism: uncultured bacterium (assembly GCA_949297765.1). Lineage (GTDB taxonomy): Bacteria > Verrucomicrobiota > Lentisphaeria > Victivallales > UBA1829 > UBA1829. The sequence continues at coordinate 6,759 of CASFTV010000058.1, forward strand.
GAATTCGCCGGGAACCGATTCCCATCCGCCAGAAGGGTGACAGAATTGAAATCACCATTGATACAGCAAAACTCAAACATGGCGTAACGCCCTTTTTTGAACTGGCGGCGGAACCGTGAGGCAGAGCTCTCCGGAACTCTTCTGACAACCTTTGATCTGAAAGCCGATATCCATGAATCTACAGCCTTTGATTGATGAATTTGCAGATAGCGTCCGGCGGCATGCAATTCCCGGAAGAGAAGGTGCCTACTGCCGCTATCCGGGACAGGGAACCAACCCCTACGGATGTGCGGATGCCGCAAATCTTCTTTACACGATCGGACACTTTGAACGGAATCCGGAAAAACGGGCTGCGGCCATTGCAGAACTCCGGAATTTTCAGGCCCCGGAAAGCGGATTGTTCCGGGAATCATCACACAGCGTCTATCATACGACGGCGCACTGCATTGCGGCACTGGAGCTCTTTGACGTATCTCCATGTCATCCCCTGCGCGGACTGGATTGTTACCGGACTCCGCAGGGAATCGTACATCTGCTGGAATCTCTGGATTGGCATGGCAATCCGAATCTGAACGGGCACACGGGAGCCGGGGTTTATGCGGCACTCTTTCTGACGGGGCATACCGATTCCGTCTGGAAGAATGCCTATTTCGACTGGCTGCGCGAACACTGCGATCCGGAATACGGGTTCGGCAGGACGGGAACGGTCGGGAATCCGCTTCCTGCGGCGTATCATCTGTTCGACTGGTTTCATTATCTGTTCAACCATCACGGATCGAACCGTCCGTTTCCCCGGGTGGAGCGTCTGATCGACACCTGCATCGCCCTGTACCGGAAAAATCTTCTGCCGGAATCCTATGGGAAAAGAATCGGTTTCTGGGAAATAGACCTGATTTTTTCACTTCATCGTGCGACCCGTCAGACGGCGTACCGCTTTGAGGAGAGCCGTGAGCTGCTGCGGGAACATGGATATCGCTATCTGAAATGGCTCTGTGCCACGCCGCCTTCCGCACGCAGGGGATGGGAAGACCTTCACATGGTATTCGGGACAGCCTGCGCCGTCGCAGAACTTCAACTGGCGTTTCCTGGAGAATTTGAAACGGATATCCCGTTGAAAAATGTTCTGGACCGTCGGGTGTTTATTTGAAAATTCCGGAGACTTTTCCGTGAAGGAGAACAATTCTATTTTTTACTTCGAAACGGAATGATTGATTCCTCGAAAAATGAAACAGGAGAAAAAACATGCTGACCCTTGGATGTGCTTATTATCCCGAAGACTGGGATGAAACCATGATCGAAAAAGACGCTGAACGGATGCGTTCTGTCGGAATGAAGGTGGTCCGGATCGGGGAATTCGCCTGGTCGCACATGGAAAGAAGCGAGGGGGTCTACACCTTTGAATGGCTCCACAAGGTCTTTCAGATCTTTCAGAAAAATGATCTGTACATTATTCTGGGGACGCCGACCGCCGCCGCTCCGCCATGGCTGGTCCGGAAGCATCCGGAAATTCTGCATGTCGATTTTTTTGGACAGCGTGCTTATCCGGGAGTTCGTCAGTACACCTGCTGTACCTCTCCGGTGTATCGCCGGTATGCGGCACGGATCGTGGAACGGATGGTTTCGGAGTTTCACTCCTATTCCAATTTGTTCGCGTGGCAGATAGACAACGAATTGGAAATCAATCAGGTGAACTGCTGCTGTCCGGCGTGCAAATCAGGATTCCGGGAATATCTGAAACGGAAGTATAAAACTCTCGAAGCGGTGAATCAGGCATGGAAAACCACTTTCTGGAGTTCCGAATATTCCGACTGGGAGGAAATTGAAATCGGCGATATGGACCGGAACCTCAATCCGTCGCTGGTTCTGGAGAGCCAGCGTTATCGGAATCTGGAATATCTGGCATATATTGAGAATCAGGCGTCAATCATCCGGAAGGGGTGTCCGGGACTCCCGATTGTCACGAACAACTGCGGCGATCCGGTCGATCGCCATGCTCTGTTTCAACGGTTGTCCGCGGCGGGAGGCGATCTCTATGTCAATCCGGCTCATCGACTTCCGACGATTGCCTTCTGGATGGATCTTCTCCGCGGATTTCGCCCGGGCACTCTTCCCTGGCTTCTGGAATGCTCGACGACTCCATGGGAACCGGTGAAAAATCTTCTGGAACTTCTCATGGTTCACTATCATGCCCGCGGAGCGGATCTTCAGCTCTATTTCCATTGGAGATCGCATTCCGGAGGATTTGAGAAGAGCCATGGATCTTTTGTGGGATTCTGCGGTACGGAGCGCCCCGGACTCGCCAGTTTCAGAAAAGCCGCGAAAAAACTTCTCCCCGTCCTGAAGGAATTTGGAGATCTGCCTCCCCCGGAATGCAGAGCGGGAATCCTTTATGATTTTGACGCCCAGTACAATTACTCGCAGGGATTCCGTTCCCGTTCCGCCGAATACGGTTCAAAGCTCCGAGCCTTTCATGAACATCTGTTCGCAGGAGGCATTAATTCGGATCTGGTTCCGCCGGATGCCGATTTCCGGAAGTATGCGCTTCTTCTGATTCCAGCCCATCCGCATGTCAGCCAGAAATTTGCGGATCGACTCAAGAACTATGTACAGGAAGGCGGCGTGGTGCTCCTCGGAGCGGAATCCGGACTCTTTGATGACGAGTCCAATTACATCTCCACCAGCGGTCCCGGACATCTTCAGGATCTCTTTGGTCTTGAAATCCGGGACTATATCCGATTTCGGAAATCGGATTTTCCAAATGGCTGTATCACGTTCTCCGGACACTTCGGTGGAAAAACAGTCCGGAGCGAATGCGACTGCTGGATTGCATCCATCCATCCGCTTGATGCGGAAGTTCTCTGCACGTTCGATTCCGGGCTCTATCAGGGGCAGCCAGCCTGTACGCTCCACCGATTCGGAAAAGGAGTGGCTCTCTATTGCGGTGCAGCGGCTTCCGATCTGAAATTCGAACGGGAACTCATCCATTATGCGGCGTCTCTGGCCGGTCTTCCGCTCTTGAAGATTCCTTCGGAAACGGAAATTGTCACCAGAGGTCCGCTGGTGTTTCTCATCAATTACGGAACAGCCGGAAGCCGATTTGATCTTCCCCTGAAAGGAAAAGTCATTCTCGGGAGTGGATTTGAGGATGGCCGTGTTGATCTCTCTCCCCGGAAATATTGCGTCATCAGACGGGAAGAGGTGTAACATACACGACTTTATGAAAATGCCCCATAATGTGACTGATGCAAACTGACAATCCAGTCATCAATGCGCCTTGAATGATTGTCCAGCATCGTTCGCTGTTGATCGTAAAGGGTTCGGATCAGGATCAGCTGTTCTGCAATGATTTGCGGGATATTCCCGCAACGATCACGCAACTTAGCGATGAACTCCAGATTCCGGCGGATGGCGTTCAGCAGAAAACGCAAAGCTCCGCGACGTTTTGATACACCGCATTTCGGATGTTTGATGATCTCAAGATAATGCTTGCGGCAGATTTCCCGTTTCGTCCGGGGGCGTGGATTCCTGTCGCCGCATTGTCCATGCAATTTGTCGATGACAGTCTCTGTGAGTTTGCGCGCTTCGTTGACCAGATTCAAATCCGTCGGATACCTGATGTCTGCCGGCGCATAAGTCGCATCCATCAGAATTGTTCCGGAATTTTCTTCCTCACTTGAATTTGAATTCTCGGAAGGGACGCCGCCTCCGTCTGGCGGAGGATTATCTTCCGGGCGCATGGTGAGCAGCTCTCATTCCCCGCCTGCGAAGTAAATCACCAACAATCTCCGTTTCCATGAACATATCAAATGTTGCAGGTTCTTCATCGTGATATCCTGCA
>CASFTV010000059.1 GCA_949297765.1 uncultured bacterium
TTCGAAACTTGCAATCGGCAAACAATGGGATATAGTAAAACAAGGGTCTTTACACCAATCTTTTCATAAAAGTTGTCCAACCTAGGGGAGAGGCGCACATTTCCCCGCACCGGGGTTTCCTTGTTCCGTCAGAAAATGAAAAGGGGGACTCTTCTGATCCGGACTCCACCCCTCCTGCCGGCGCACGGTCTGCTCTCCGGGGAGAAGGAGGGGCCGCAGTCCGGCCAGGGAAGGGGGGCTATCGGCAGGAGATCAGCGTGGAAATCCGGGCGGCAGTCTCGCAACAGTATCGTTCCGGCTGCTTCGGATCGGACATCTTTGTGAGATCCCAGATGCTGCCGAGCGCCGCAATGACATGTCCGTTTTGAAAAACCGGCGCAGCACAGGTCACCCTCGAATGAACCGGATCCGCAAATGCCCCCCAGCCCTGATGACGGAAAAAACGTAATTTCTCAAGAAATTTCCCGAAATCCGTTTCTCCAAGAAAATTATCCTCTCCGTTCCGAAGCTCCCAGAGACGCCGGACCCGCTTTTCCTCCATCTGTGACAGGAGAATGATCCCGGTCGAACAGAGAAACAGATTCCAGATCCGCGCATTGGGATTCCTGTTGTGAATCTGGATGATCGTCATGTCGCTGATGCAGAACAGCTCCCGCCGGAATCCGCCGTCTTCGCAGACCAGGATCACAAAGCTTGCTTTTTTTTCCGCCAGAAGTTCCATCTCCGGACGGGCCGCTTCCGTCAGAAGCTGATACGGATTCACGGCAAACAGAAAATATGCGGCCGGACCGGGAAGATACCCTCTTCGTTTTCCCAGACTCCGCAGATAACCGAGCTCCGTCATGGTCCTGACAATATTCGCACAGGCAGGAGTGGAGATTCCGACGGATTCCGCCAGCTCCCCCAGCGAACGGGGACGTTCGGGATTCTCCGAAAAACAGCGGAGAAGATGATGAAAACGCTGAATAACCTGAATCATCGGCCGCTCTCTTTCTTCTCCGAGTTCCAGCGGAGATAATGCTTTTCCGCCATGGCGCGCAGGTCGCTGTCGAGAACGTGGAACACCTCCTCGCCGGTGGCGGAGGAGTTCTTCATCAGCAGACGATACGAAAACCGGCTGTCATGAAAAATCCCGGAGAGTGTTTCCCGGATTTTCCCGCGCAGTTCCGGCAGCGCGTCTCCGAGTGTCAGAACACTGCGGAGCGCATGAGAAAAAATCTGCTCATCCTTCGGAAACGATCCGAGAAGATCCATCAGAAACTCCGCATCGGAAGGATTCCTGAAGCGGCCCAGCAGATGAATCGCCGCAAGATTCCGCGGGCGGTTCTGACGCGGATTCTTTGTCATTTTCGGTCGAAACGCATCCGCATCTTCCACAATCTTCCTCAGAAGCGGCCGCGCCGAAGCGTCTCCGGCAAGCCCGAGCGCAATGGCGGCATTCCGCTTCGTATGCTCATTGCCCTGCTCCAGAAGCTCATGCAGCAGAGACGCATATTTTGCCGGATTGTGTGCCGCAATCCAGATCGCTTCCCCCGGCGCTTCTCCGGAAAGCAGCTCCCGGAGAGCGGCGGGATCGGCGGGGGGATTGTCCGGAATCAGAACTGTTTCGTCCAGCGTTCCGCTTTTCCGGACCTCCGCTTCCAGAAGATCCTGATCCAGTTCCCGGAGCGGCCGTCCCGTCCGGATGCTCTGCGCAGAGGCCAGCGCCGCAATTTCACCAAGTTTCTGAATGGAGCGCTGCATGCGGAGAAGAGAGGCCGTCGTATGATCCACTGAAACGGCGCGGCCCGCGGTGATGAAATTCGTAAATCCTTTCACCAGAAGAATTTCCAGCGGAAGAGGAACCGAAAAGAGTTTTCCCCAGAGACTCGCGGCAACCATCCAGTCACAGGTTTCCTCATCGGCGAACGCCCAGTCCTGCGAGTGATCGTCGAAATTGGAATACGCCCAGGCCAGAATTTTGTAATCGGGCTTCCGGCGGGAGACGATGTCGTGAAACGTGATCGTGCGGTCGCAGACGGGAAGTCGTCCTTCCCGCGCTCCGGGAATCTGCGTCAGCCAGAGAATCGGCTCCTGCGTCTCCTGCGGAGAGAGCGTATGCAGCGCATTCGACGAGAGAATCCCGGCGGTGATGCTTTCCGCATCGGACATGCAGATGTATCCGGCATCGAAGTTCGAAAACGTGGTCCCGTTTCCTCTCGCCGTGACACGGACGCTGGAAAACGGCTGGCAGCGCCCGTCGAATTCCCGCCCTTCGCGCAGTTCCGCTCCGAGCATCGCGGAAAGATCCCCGTTTCCGGTGCCGTCGATCAGAATCCTGCATCCGATGTCGCGAATTCCTTCGGGCGTCACCGCCCGGACTCCGCGCACGGTCTTCCCGTCCGGATCCAGCCAGATCCCGATCACCGAGGACTCATACAGAATCCGTCCCCCGTTCTTCAGAATCCGCGATTCAATCACCATTCCCTTGGTGTCGGCATTGTAGCGGTGATTCGGCTCGAAATGCTTCGCCCGGACGGCGTTGCATTCCGCATCGACCGATTCAAACGCCCCTCCCGGATAATCATAATAATAAGCAATCACTCCGCCTCCGGTTCCCGTTCCTCCCGCAAGCGGCAGTTTCTCCACCGCGACAACTCCGATTCCATGCTCTGCCGCCGTCACCGCGGCCATCGCTCCGCCCGAACCCAGCCCGGCAACCAGCAGATCCGTTCCGAACGAGAAAACCACGTTCTTCCGACTCCGGACACACCGCTTCTCCCGCAGTTCAGAATAAAGCAACTCTTCTCCCCCCTCCGCATCGGACTGCGGCGGGAGACCGCTGCAGAAATCCGAAATCACCTCCGCGTTCTCCAGCGGAGGCTCCGTGTTGTCCAGTGCGGAAAGCGGATCCGGAAATTGAAGCGGATCCATCCAGTAAAGCCGATCCCCCAGCTGCGCGGACGAAAGATCCATCCGATATTCCGCTCTCTTGGCAATGGAGCGGATCCGGCTGCCTTCCAGACCGGCGGGGCGCTCCGCCCAGCGCTGAAGCAGAATCCGCCGCATCTCCGGATAGCCGGTCCCCGCAGGAAAGTCGCAGGAAAAGAACAGCTCATCCTCCGTTCTGCCGCGACGGAAACTCAAACCGCTTCCTTCCCATTCAAAGAACGCATCCGGAGTCTCCGTGTGAATCTCCGCCGAGAGCGTCTGCCCGCGCAGATGACTCCAGAAAAATCCGGGAAAAAGCCGACATTCCTGCGTCGTATCAATCACCTGTCTGCATCGGATCGCCTTGATCCCGTCCGCGTCGCAGAACCCGATCTCCCATTCATCTCCGACTCTTTTCAGCTCCAGCACCTCCAGCCACAGCCGGAACTGCCGCGCATGCGGAATCAGCGCCCGGTAAAGCAGAGGCGCCAGCGCATAAAAATCATTCAGCGACCTGCGCTCCCGCAACTCCTCCTGAAGTTTCCGCACCGCACCATACCGGACCGCCTGATCCATCGGACAAACCGAATGATAAGTATCAAAATACTCTCCGCCAACGACGGCTCCACGCTCCAGCACCAGCGCGTTCTCATCCCCGTTCAGAACCACTCCCGCCGCAAGACACGACCCGCCAAGAAACACCCTCTCCGAATACAGCATCCCTCTCCGCTCCTTCCATACTAAATAATATTGAATTTAACTCTTCTATATTTAATATACCCCCATCCTGCCAAAATACAAGATCCTTTTCCAACACTCCGCCAGGAAACACCCTCTCTCCAAAGGAACGGGAAAATGCGGGAGCATTTTTCCGGGGTCAAGGACTCTGTCCTTGTCGCGGTCCAGCGGCGAGACGCTGGTCGTGCGGAGCACGAAACCTCTTTCCCTCCCCGGAAATCGAAATCGAAATCGAAACCGAAACACCCCATCCCATAGCCGTCCGCTGTTTTTCCCGCCACCGGCATGCCCCCTTATTCCGTGTTGACATGCTCCCTGATTTTGAGTTTCCGGTAGGCGCGGGGCGTCATGGCGCAGGAGCGGAAAAATCTGCGCCGGAAATAGGCGGGATCGTTAAACCCGACCTCATCCGCGATCTGGGCGATGGTCAAAGAGGAAGAGGAGAGCAGTTCCATGGCGTGCCGGATGCGGATTCTGTTCAGAGCATCAGTAACAGATTCGCCGAACCAGCATTTGTGAACTCTTCCGAGATAATCCGGATTGCATTGAAGTTCTCTCGCAATCTGCGAGGTGGAGAGCGGCTCGCGGAAACGGAGACGCAGGATTTTCCGGAGTTCCTGCATCAGGGACGGCAGTTCCGGATGGAGCGTTGCCCCGCCGGATTCGCGGAACGCTTCGTGCAGGATCAGTTCAGCCAGAAGATCCAGACCGTCCGGATCCGCAACGGCATCGGCCTGAAGTGAGAGAAACTGACGGAAACAGTCGGCCAGACGCGCCGGATTTCCGGCATCAAAGCGGAGCGGAAGATGCTTCAGCAGATCCTCCTCCATCTCCCCCGCCGGGGAAAAATGAATCCAGAAAAACGAAAGATCCGCGGGATAAGCCCCGATACCCCCATGCCGGATTCCCGGCGGGAGCAGAAGACAGGTCCCCGGCGAAGCCGGACAGCGGTCTGCGCCGATAAACATTTCCAGTCTGCCTTTCAGAACAAAGATCAGCTCCCAGTTCCGGATGACCCGGACCGGATGCGCACCATGGCCGCGTGAAATGAAGCGGCCGCCGTTCTCCGCCTTCAGAGCAATCCGCATACAAGCGCCTTTCGATGGATTATGTCGGTATTCTCTCCGTTGATACTATACGCTGAACCAGCTGGAAATCAATCTTTTCTGTTGAAAAGGAGAGAGAAAAAAGCCCTCTGAAATAAAAAAAATCGGAATTGTCTCTGTTTTCTACAGATGCGTCAGCTTGAGAAAACGGAAAACCTCACCTATACTATCCCCATGCAGCACAGCAGTCCCGGCAAGGGAGAAAAATCCGAATCGGAGGAAAACATGAAAGATTCTGCGATGGACCGCAAAGAAAATCAGCCGGAAACCGAAGTCATACTCCATGATCCCGTTTTTGCCCCCCGCCGGGAGAGCTGCCGCAAGGTTACAATTCCGAGCAGCCTCCGCCGCTGCCGGGAAACGGGGCGGATCGACGCATTCCGCCTCCAGTGGAAGCCGGGAGATCCGAATCCGCCGCACATTTTCTGGGACTCCGATGTGGCAAAGGTCCTCGAGGGAATGGCGGAAATGCTCATGCTCCATCCCGATCCCGCCATGGAAAAGGAGCTGAACGACCTGGTCGATCTGGTCGTCAGCGCCCAGCAGAAGGACGGCTATCTCAATGTATACTTCACCGCCGTGGAACCGGAAAAACGGTGGAGCAACCTGAGCGATCACCACGAACTCTACTGCGCCGGACATCTGATGGAGGCGGCGGTGGCCCATTTCCGGGCAACCGGATCCCGGAAATTCCTGGATGCGGTGTGCCGCTATGCCGATCTCATCGCTTCCGTGTTCGGTCCGGAACCCGGTCAGAAACGCGGATATCCCGGCCACGAGGAGATCGAGCTTGCCCTCGTCAAACTCTACCGGACGACCGGAGAAAAACGCTATCTGGAGCTTGCAAAATTCTTCATAGACGAACGCGGAAAATCTCCGAACTACTTCTCCGAGACGGAAAGGCAACTCTCCCCGGAACAGCTTCCAAACCGTCAGGCGCATCAGCCGGTCCGCGAACAGGAGAAGGCGGTCGGCCACGCGGTCCGGGCGGTCTATCTCTACTGCGGCATGACGGATGTTGCCGTGGAAACCGGCGATCCCGGACTCCTGAATGCCGCCATCCGCCTCTTTGACAATCTTACGGAACGCCGGATGTATATCACCGGCGGAATCGGATCAACTTCCATCGGCGAAGCGTTTACGGAGGATTTCGATCTCCCGAACGCCACCGCCTATGCGGAGAGCTGCGCCGCAATCGGGCTGGCCCTCCTCTCCAAACGCCTGCTCGACGCAACCGGCGGCCCGAAATACGCCGACGTTCTGGAGCGCGTTCTCTACAACAACGGCCTGAGCGGAATTTCTCTTTCGGGCGACGAATTCTTCTACGCGAATCTTCTCGAAGTCAACGCCTCCACTCCGGAACACGGCGTCACCTGCAGACGCCGCCGGAAATGGTTCGGCTGCTCCTGCTGCCCGACAAACTATTGCCGCTTTCTCCCGCAGCTGGGACGATTCTGCTACGCCGCTTCAGCGGATCTTCTTCGGGTGGACATCCCCGCCGCCGCCACCGTTTCCGCCGGGACCTACAAGGTCCGGATCGACGGGAACTACCCGTATGACGGCGCCGTTTCGCTGACCATCCTGCGCGGCGGACGGTTCACCCTCTCCCTGCGGATCCCGGGATGGTGCGAACACTTCTCCGTTGAAGTCAACGGCTCTGCCGCCGAAAGCAGTTCCGCAACTCCCTCCCGCTGGACAATGACCCGGGAATGGAAGAGCGGCGACCGGATCGAACTGAATCTGGAACTGAAGCCGGTGCTGATCTATCCCCATCCCTCGGTGGCCGCGGACGCCGGCAGGGCTGCCATTCAGCGCGGTCCGGTCGTTTACTGCATGGAGAGCGTCGACAATCCCGGTATCCCTCCGCAGAGCGTCATTCTGCCCGCGGATCCCGATTTCCGTCTCTGCCGGGCGGAGGGCCTTCCGGAAGGAACCGTTGCCATCCGGTGCGGCGCAAAGGCGGAATTTTCCCCCGACAGCGCGCTTTACCGGAAAACACCGCCCCGATTCCGGGATGTGGACGTCTGCGCCATCCCGTATGCACTCTGGCAGAACCGCGGCGAATCTTCCATGCAGGTGTTCCTGAGAGTGGCTCCGCCGGAACCGTGACGCATTCTCCTTTGCCCGTCCCGAAAAAACAAAGCGGACTTGACTTTTCAGAAAAGAAGGATATTGTATTTCTGGTTAACCGGTTTAGCAGAGGTTCTATGAAGACGACATTACAGGAGGTTGCGGCTCTTGCCGGAGTTTCCAAGGCGTTGGTTTCGAAGTATTTGTCGAATGCTCCGGACGCGCGGATGCGGGAGGGGACACGGAAGCGGATCGACGCGGCGGTGCGGAAGACGGGATACGTTCCGAGCCGCCTGGCCCAGTCGCTGAAACGGGGCCGGACACAGACCATCGGACTGGTGATCTCCGAACTCTGCAACGCCTTCTGGGCATCCGTGACCGATATGGCGCTCCGGGAGGCGCTCGAACACGGATACAAACTGCTGATTTCGCTCTGCAATCACGGATGCAATGAGGAATCGGAACATCTGCGCAGTCTCTTCGGCTATCCTGTGGACGGGATTTTGTACTGCGAAAATTTCCGGAAGGTGGAGTCTTTCCAACTTCTTTCCATGCAGAGAGTTCCGATGATGCTCCTGTATCAGGAATCGGCGGATTTCCTGTTCTCGACCGTCTCCCATGGAGCGGCGCTGGAAGAGGCGGTCGGTTTTCTTGCGGAACGCGGGGTTCCGGACATCTTCTGCATGTACAGCGAATTTTCCCCGTGGCCCGTTCTCATCGCGGAAGAGTGCCGGAAACGGAATGTCCCTTATGACGGCCGTCTGCTTTCCCATATTCCAGAACAGCAGTTCGAGGCGATCCGGGAGATCTGCCGCCGCGCGCCGTCGGCCCTCTTCCTGAACGGGTGGCGCATGACCCTTCTGCTGCTGCAGATCATGGAACGCGAATTTCCGCACTATCATCCGGAGATCATCATGAATGTCAATTTCGAGCATCCCGCGTTTCAGGATTCCCGGATCAGCGGATTTGTCCGTCACGATTTCCGGGAGGTGGTCCGCGCAGGCGTTCAGAATCTGATCGCTTCCGTTGAAGGGCGTCCCGCCGGTTCCACCACCGTCGAAAGCCGCTTCATTCCCGGTCCGCTCTATCGCGAACAGCGGAAAGACCGTTATCTGAACTATTGAACAGAATTTTTTTTAAATTTGCTTAACCGTTATAGCAGAAAGGAGGAGGCGATGCTTCCGGAAGAGAGAAAGAGGTGGACGAATGAACTGTTCTGGGCGTTCGGGAATCATGAACCCGTGTCGATGTACCGGCGGGTCGGCGGACGCTGTACGGGAGGAGTGGACGGGCAGGCTCTGTATCTGGAGCAGTGGCACAACTGGTATGATTCGGAAGAGTGCGTGAAGGCGATCGCCCGGATGGGGGGAAACATTCTTCACTGCCGTTTCTACAAAGGCATGGGATGGGAGCATGAAAAGGAGGATTTCCCCGCGGTCAGACGGTTCGCGGAACGGTGCCGCCGCCACGGGATCCGGGTGCTCGCCTATGTGCAGTATTCGACGCTCTACTACGAATTCATGGAGGAGGAGATCCCGGATCTTGAAAACTGGGCCGCCCGCACATCCTCCGGAGAGTTTATCCCCTATGTCAGCGACATTCACTATTTCCGCTGGATGCCCTGCGTCAACAGCGCCGATTTCATCCGCTATCTGAAAAAGATCCTGACGATTGCGGCGGAGGCCGGGTGTTTCGACGGTGTGATGGTGGACAACTGGTTCGCCGCGCAATGCCGCTGCGGACGGTGTCTTTCCCTGTTCCGGGAATATCTGAAACGGAACTGCGATCCGGCGGAGTTCGGACTGCGGAATTTCGATCATGTGCGCTTCCCCTCCGAAGCGTCGATTGCGGCGCGTCCGGAGCTGAAGGATCCCCTGATGATTGCGGCCCTGGAGTTCTGGGCGGAGAGCAATCACCGGGCGATGAAATCGCTGTATGACCATGCGCTGTCGCTGCGTCCGGACTGGATCTTTGCCGGAAACGGAGGATCCCCGCGCATGTTCCCGTTCTTCCGGGAACGCGGAATGTATATGACCTTTTTCCCCGACTGCTGCAATCTGCTGGTCGCCCAGACCGGAAACGAACCGCGCGTGGTCAACGGAACTGCGGTCAACCGCATCCGGGAAATGATGATCTGCGAGCTGTTCCGCCTTCCGGTCTATCCGCTGTCGGACGGCGACGCGGGAGATTTTTCCGCTGCGTCCGCGGGAGGCCTGCTGCTGGCACAGCTCTGCGAATGCCGCGTCTGGCACGGCATCGCCGGAGACCGCATGAGTACGACTCCCGAACGCGGACAGATGATCCGGCCCGCTCTTTATGCGCAGCGCGAACGCATCAACCGCCGCTTCCGGGAGCTTTCCGCCCGCTATGCCGCGTTCTTCGACGGAGAGGAGGCGTCCGATGTCGGCGTGCTGCTTTCCAGTGCTTCGCTGAAGCTCTCCAGAGAATCCCACGGGTCGCTGCTGAGCTGGGAGGAACTGCTGCTGCGGAAACACATCCCGTTCCGGCCGGTTCTCTGCGACTCCTCTTCCATCGAGGGACTGGACCATTGCCGGGTTCTCATCGCCGCGGGCCAGCGGTGCCTCAGCGATGCGGAAGTGGAGATCCTCAAACACTTCCGCGGCATCCTGATCGTTGATTCCAACACCGGCGATTACGACGAACACCACCGCCACCGTCGTGAAAATCCCTTTGCTTCCGGTGAATTCTTCCACACGGAGGTGATCGACTCGCGTCAGGAGAACGATCTCTGGTGCCAGATCATCGCGTTCCCCTCCAACGGAGAGACGATCTATCGTCAGACGCGGGACGTGCTGGAAAACGGTCTGCATATCGACTGCGCTCCGGAGATCCATTGCCGTCTTGTCCGGCACGGCGGAGAAAAGATCGTTCATTTCATCAACTACACCGGGAAACCCCTTCCGCTTCCGGAAATTTCCGGAGCAGAGGGCGAAATCCGGTGGGTCAGCGAGGCGGAGGACGGCGGGAAGAGTTTCTCCTCCTGGTGCATGGCCCGCTGGAAGGAATAAGCGGAGAAAGTTGCTATGGTAAAAGAAAGCAGGTGTAAATTGTAAAAAAAGATGGCTGAACCTAAAAAAGTGTGCTACTGAGAATAAGGCGACGACGTGAA
>CASFTV010000060.1 GCA_949297765.1 uncultured bacterium
GTGTTAACCAAAGCGCGACGTAATGGGTTTGCGCTACGTGCGGTTTTGCTGCTTTTACGTGAACCGGCACTCACCTGATTCATTGGAGCCAGCGCCAACTGGAATGTCTCAATATTTCATTGCATATAATATATCCCATTCACAGATGATTTTTAAGTAATATAACCAAATAAATAGTTATTGAGCAGACACCAATTCACTCGATCCCCCGGAATTTGCAAACGCTTTTTCCGGCAGCACAAATTTGTCTCTAAATTGTTCCGTATTCAATATTTGACTTTTGCAAAAACAGACGGTATAATGCATCAAAAAAGGAGTTCCGCGAACATGCCTGAACCGGTTTCCGTTATCGTAAATTCACACATGGATCCCGTGTGGCTCTGGAATCTCAGCGCGGGGAGACGCGCCTGGTCAAACACCGTCACAACCATAGTCTCCCTGATGAAAGAGTTTCCGGAAATGACTTTTTCCTGCTCTTCCGCCCAGCTTTACCGCTGGATTGAAACAACAAACAGACCGCTCTTCCGTGACATTCAGGCTCTGTTCAGAGAGGGACGATGGGAAATCATCGGCGGATGGGAAGTTCAGTCCGACGTCGTCATCGCCTCCGCTGAATCCATCCGGCGGCAGGGCATTTCCGGAAAAGAATACTTCCGCGACCGTTTCGATACGGATGTGCGCATCGCCTTCAACGTCGATTCGTTCGGACACTCCGCAGATCTTCCGGATCTGCTGTGTGAAACCGGATTCGATTCCTATGTATACGTCCGCGGCAACCCGCTTCCCGAACTCTTCCGCTGGAACTCGCCCACCGGAAAATCAGTTACAGCCCACCAGATCCGCAACGGATACGGAATGCTGCCGAATCTTGACCGCGAACAATTCTTCCGCAGAGTCCGCACAGAAGCGGAACGCGACGGTTCCGCAAAAACATTTTTCTTCGGAGTCGGCGACCACGGCGGTCAGCTCTCCCGCGAATACCTGCGGATGCTTATGGAGGCGATGAAAGAATATCCGCTCCGCTTCTCCACGCTTTCCCGGTATTTCGCGGAACACCGGAACGACCCGCTTCCCGAATATACCGGCGACCTCGGCCCCGTCTTCCGCGGATGCTATTCCGCAAATCACCGCGTGAAACAGGCTCTTGCGGAAACCGAACACACCCTGCTCCAGGCGGAACTGTTCGGAGACGACGCCGCAAAAGCGGAACTGGAAAAGCCGTGGCTGGACACCCTGCTCGCCGACTTCCACGACTCCCTTCCCGGCACCTGCATCCGCGAAACCTATGAACGGGACATCTATCCCATGCTCGGTGGGGCAAAAACAAAAGCGCAGACCATCATCGACACCAGTCTTGCAATCCGCGAAACCGCCCATGACACCCGTTTTGCTCCGGAAGGCGGACTCTTCGCAGTCAATCCTTCCGCGGAACGCGCCCTGCTCCCCGTCTCCTTTCCAGCATTCACGGATCCCAACGGAACCGGGCAGGAATTCAACGCTCTGATGGACCGCGACGGCAATTTTTCCCCCGTAATGATTCTTCCGCCGGACAACTCCTACGGTCCATTCGGCACCCCATGGGGGAAAATCACCGCCGTTCTCCCCGTGGACGCCCGCTCGGAAAAGATCTTCGCCCTGACCCGCACCGCCACACCTTTCCCGGATGTCGATCCGGCTCCGCTGAAGGAGCTCCTCAATCAGCTGCAATGGCAAATCTACCATGACGATACCGGAACATGGGGCTTCGGACTCGACTGCTTCGACGGACAGTTTGACGTTCCCCGCACCGAATCCGTCCGGTTTTCCTCCGGAACCGTCTGCGCGGAAGCCGATGCGGAATACCGCTGGCGCGACTCGAAAATCCGTCTGCACCTGACTCTGTTTTCCGGGCTCCCCGATATCCGGATTTCCGTCGAATGCGACTGGCACGAGCATTTCACCGCGCTCAAACTTGCATGGATTCATCCCGCACCTTCCGGAACGGCGGAACTGCTGCGGCGGCGTCACCTTTCCTGCGCCGCACACGAACTGAATCTGCACTGCGGCAGGGAGTGGCGGAACGGACGCCCGGAATACCGTCTTGAGACAACCGGAGAACAGCCGTTCATCAACTGGTGCGCGCTGCAGTGCGGCGGACACGTTTCCGGCTTTTTCTCTCCGGATCTTCACGGTTGCGACGCACTCGGAGCATCTCTGCGTCTGACACTTCTGCGCTGTCTGCCCTACGCAGATCACAAACCGTTTACACCGAACACGCGCTGCGGCTTCCTCGACGAGGGCAGGACCGCATATGAATTCTGGTTCTGCAGCGGCTCTCCGGAGCGGATTCAGAACATGCGGATGATGGAATTCTGCGAAATCACACCGCATCCGCCGTTTCCCGCGGAGGTTCAGGGATGAGAGAATGTTCCGGATTTTTTTCCGCAGAAAGACTGCTGACGGACAGTCCGGTGCCGAAGTATCTTCAGGCGGCGGAAATCTTCCGGCACTTCATCTTTTCCCCGGAGGGAAACCGGGAAAAGAAGTTTCCGCCGGAACCGGAACTCGCGCGGATGCTCCGGTGCAGCAGACGGACGGTCCGCGAAGCGATGAACACGCTCGAAAAAGAACATCTCGTTTGCCGGATCCCGCGCCGCGGAACGGTCTTTGCATCCACCGTCTCCCCGCGCGACAGACAGAGCGGAGTGCAGAAAATCTGTGTTGTCTGGCCCCGTTACAATTCCACATGGACTCCGCTTCTGCAGGAATTCCGCGAGTGTGCGGAGGATGCTGGCTATCAGGTGGAAATCAAACTGTATCATCTGACGGACAGAGTGGAGGAACAGCGGCTTCTGCTCAACGCCTTCCGGGAAAGCCGCGGCGTTGTCTTTTATCCGAATCTCTGCCATTCCGATGAAAACCTGATCCGCGACATCCCGGAATATTTCCCGCTGGTGCTGTTCGACCTTCCCTCAAAAACGGTCCGCTTCTCCTCCGTTTCCGTCGACCACGAATCCGGTGCCTACCTGCTGACGCAGAAACTTCTTGAAACCGGATTCCGCCGTCCCGGATTTGTCGGAACAAGCAACATCCCTTCCAGCGAACTGCGCTTCCGCGGATACCGCAACGCGCTGGAAGATGCGGGAATTCCGTTTGAACCCGCGATGAACTATTCGGTCCGGAAAGGCTTCAACAATCCGGACTTTCTGAACTGGCTTACGGAAGCCCGGATCGACTCCCTGGTTCTGGTCAGTCCGGCGCTTCCGAACAATTTTTTTCTTTACCACAGGGATATTATTTCCGGACTGCACGGGCTCCGGACCGGAATTGCCGGATTCGAGCTTCGGCAAAAGGAAATCTGGAAAGATCCCGCCGTTCTCTTCTGCGCGGAACAGCCCGGAATTGAAATGGGAAGAGAGCTTTTCCGGATTCTCGAATACGAAATGCGCTCCACGGAGAAAATCCGCCTCAAAACATCCGTCTCTCCGAAAATTTACAAAAAAAATTGATATTGTCACCATATTGTCCCCTGTTTGAAACTTCCTTTTTTCCTTTTTCAGACTATAACTATTTTATAACCAACCAACAAAAGGAGCTGGAAATGCAAAAAATAAAAAGGGCAGAAAAACAGAAACGGATCAGGAATTTCACCCTGATAGAACTCCTCATAACGATAGCCATCATCGCAATCCTCGCCGCGATGCTTCTGCCCGCGCTGAATGCGGCAAGAGAGTCGGCCCGCCGGATTTCCTGCACAAACAATTTGAAACAACTCGGTCTCGGATTCGGGATGTACTGCAATGATTCCGAAAACTATCTTCCTCCGACTTTCGGCGCAGAGACCTGGGCAAGACCCTACTGGACAGACTGTCTGATGGGCACAACGGCGAACGTCGGAAATGCCGACAAAGCCCGCGGAGGCTACATAAAACGTCAGCAGCTGCGCTGTCCGACCATGACAGGCAGTTATCCCATGACCGGAATCGGCAGCTGGTGGAACACCAATCCGCATTACGGAATCAACTCTGATATGATTTACCAAAGCGGGAACTTCGATCTCTATAAATCCGGACGTCTTGATTCCTGCCGTTCCCCGTCGAAGAAAATTTTTCTTGCAGATGTTGTCAGCAACACCCCCAGCGCGGAAAGCGGCCACAATACGCCGGACGGCTACAAACCGGATACCGGACACTGGCGTTTCAGTGTCACACAGATGTACAAGGAAGGACGCGTTGCGGGCAGACATACCTTCAGCACAAACGTTCTTCATCTCGACTGGCATGTCTCCACAATAAAACTCAGAACCGTCTATTACACAAAAGACGTCTGGCCGTTTTTATGGGACGGACTGGATACAAGAATCATGATGCGCTGGCTTGATAAATAAGAGCTTCCGTATCAGCAGACAAACAGCAGCATATATAAAATTTCAGAAAATTCTGAAAGTTCATAAACAAAAAAAGGAGTCTTGTTATGAACCGAATCGCACTGTTGGCACTGAGTGCAGCCTTCACTGCAGCCGCAGCGGAACAAATTGAACTGCCCGAACTCAGAAAATGGAACCGCACACAGGAATGGAAGATTTCAGAAGGAACGGCAACAGCAGACAACATCGAAAAGCGCTGGTCCAATCTGATGCTGAAAAAACAGTTCCCGGAAGGCGTATACCGTCTTTCCTATTCCACCGCCCTTCACGGGAAAAGCCTGAAAGACCAGCTGTTTGTACAGTTCGGCACGTTCAAACAGAATGTCACGTTTTCGCAGACGGCAGGCAATGCGGCTGGAACAGTCAGCAGCTATTTCTACGCTCCCGCATCCGATGCGGAACAGATCATGCGCTTTCAGCTGTTCGGAACTTCCGGATTCCGCGCGCAGATTTCAAACATCAGGCTGGAAAAACTTTCAGAAGACGATCTCCGGAAAATCACCGTGGATTTCAATTCCGAAACAGGGAACACTCCGCTGTTTTTCCATACCTACAGCTGGAAGGACGGCGATGTTGCCGTCGTTGACGCCGAAGACCACATCGACGGGGGAAAAGCCATGCGCGTAACTGCCGGCGCCGTTCAGAAAAAGTATTCCGTCATTTCCTCTTATCTTCCCGTCAGTTTCGGGAAGAAATACCGTCTCACGTTCTCTGCAAAATCTCCGGATTCCGCAGCGCTGACCTTCGGTCCGAACACCTATGTTCCCGGACAGCGGAACTGGAAAAAGCTGGAAAAATTTGCTCTGACTCCGGAATGGAAAGAATACACCGTCGAGTTCGCAAGTCCTGATTTGAACCTTTATCCGCACATGAAGAGCCGGACCTTCTTTCTTGATCTCAGCCTTGCTCCGGGGAAAGAGGCGTTTTTCAAATCATTCACTCTGGAGGTTCTCTGATGACGTCCCGTTTTCTCCCTTTTCTGCTTCTCGCGGCATTGCCGCTTGCGGCACAGAACAAACTGCCGAACTCAAGTTTTGAGCTCGGCGAACTCGGCTATGCGGCTCTGATCAAAATTCCGACAGACAAGCTCAATGCAAAAGCCTTTCTGCCGGAATGGGATAGGCAGGACAAAGTTCACGGCAGCTGTTCTTTGAAATTCCCTGACCCGCAGGGTAATTCCGTGGAGTTCTTCTCTCCCGAATTTTCTCTTCCGGAAAAAGACCGGACGTATACATTCTCCGTATGGCTCAAGAGCGACCGGCAGACGAACGTCACACTGCAGTTTTTCCAGGTTACGAACCGCAAACCGGATGCGATGAACCGCTGGATCCGGCTTCCCCGCACAGTAAAAGTCGGAACGGAATGGAAACGGTATGAATTCACCTTCCAGGTCCCCGCCATCCATCATTACGGCACGGTAAAACTCCTCTGGGATTCCGGCGTTCTGCAGATTGACGCCATGCAGGTTGAAGCCGGAAAAGCAACGGCATATTCCCCGGCGGCTCCAGTCGAAGCCGGTTTTGCTCCTGCCCCGGAAAGCTCTGCTCCCGGAACATATCCTCTTGAACTGCGCGTATTCAACAATACCGACCGGATTCAGGATCTGACCGGAACTGCGGCGGGACAGAAAATTTCGATGAAGGTTCCCGCAGGGAAGACCGCCGTGAAAGAACTGCAGGTTCCATTTCAGCGTTACGGCTTTTTCCAGACTGGCGGAGATTTTCAATGTGAAGCGGGAAAAGGGAAAATTCTGCCTCATTACCGGACTGTCATCCACCCGCTCCCGACGGACAAAGTGGACTTGGAGAAAACATTCACCATCGGATACAGCGGTCCCATCGCCTATCGCTGGGACTGGGGAAAATCCAGATTCGATTTTCTCTCCATGGAGAAAAGTTTTGCGGAAACATGCAGGGAAGTGCGTCAGCAGGGAATCCGTCTGCTCCGTCTTCATGACGACAACTTCACTTGGCCGGACATCGAACCGGAACCGGGGAAATTCAAGTTTGATGCACTTGAAAGTCTCTGGAAAAATGCGGATGCCAACGGACTGGAAGTGCTTCCCGTTCTTGGAAAAGAAGCGTTCCTGTTCCTTGAGAAAAGAGACCAGTTTGCAAACTGGTTCCTGCGCAAAGACACCGACACCCGTCCGACATACAACGGCAAGCTGAGCGTACGCCCCCCCATGAAGGCATGGGAACGCTACTGCCGGGCTCTGTTCCGCCAGTTCAAAGGACGCATCCGCTATTATGAAATCATCAACGAGCCCAACCACCTCCAGCCGAAGGAATACGTCCCGTATCTCAAGACGGCATTCGAGGTCGCCAGAGAAGTTGATCCGTCCATAAAAATCGTCGGGCTGTGCTCCACCGGAGATCTCGGCGGACATCTGACGAAATTTCTGGAAGGCTGCGGCGAACTGGGAGCGTACCAGTGGTGCGATATCGTTTCGTTCCATCCGTATGACGCCCAGCTCGACAACTGGCCGGTATCTGCGGAAGAACAAATCCGGCAGGTTCGGAAAATCGTCGACAGGTTCCGTCCCGGCCTCCCTCTCTGGAACAGCGAACTGTACTATGTTCACTCCTGGGAAGAGCAGAAAGTTCTCAGCAACGGCGGAAACTGGATCAATCATGGAAGAATTGTTCCAAAACAGGTCGTAAAACGTTACCTCATTGATCTCGGCAACGGACTTGCCGCATCCATTCCGCTTCACGGCTCCCAGGTCATGCATAAAATGCACACGCATTGCGATTACGGAGCCCCCTGGAGTGAAGCCCGCTATGTTTCCAGTGCGATTGCGGCGGCAGGCAATGCATTCGCATTTTTTCTGGAAGGCTCCCGACCGCTTCGCCGTTTGAGCGCTCTGCTTACCGGAATCAACGGTTACGAATATCAGACCCGCGGCAGGGAAAAGCTCGCGGCGCTCTGGGCGCTGGAGGACGACGGCGTCTTTTATCTGGAGTTCCCCGAACAGGCGGAACTCTACGATCTCTACGGCAACCGGATCAAAGGAGGCAAACACACACTCACAACAGAACCGGTTTACCTGAAGGGAATTTCACCGGAAAAACTGAAAATCCGTCCGGCTCTGCCCTACAAATTCTGCGGAACCACATGGACTATGCAGAATGGACGCCCCGCCCTCGCGGTCGAAGTCCTCAACAACGGCAAAACACCCGTCGAAGTCAAATGCAGACTTCAGGGATTGTCCGCATCTGCGCAGACTCTGAAGCTAAACGGAGAGAGCAGCGACTGTTTCCTGTTTCCCGTTCCGGCCGAAACAAAACAGGTCGGCATTCTGCTCGCCGCGGAAGGGAAACAGCAGAAATTCACCGTAACGGCAGCTCCGAAAAAGGTTGTCCGCGCCGGCGAAAAGCTGATGCTCGGCAAATCGGCGGAGTGCATACTGACGGTAACGGAACAGGTGCTTGTCATAGATCTGTCTGTCCGCGACAAAAAACGCGGTCCGCGTATTGCGCATCAGCCCTGGACCGGAGACTCCGTTGAGCTCTTCCTTGACGCAGCCCCCGACAAGCGGCTTGACTTCCCCTATTACACGCCCTCGACGTACCGTCTTTTCCTGATGCCGGCGAGCGCAAACGGTCTTCCGGCAGAAGTTTCCTCTTCCGCCAATCTGAATTCAAAACAGATTCAGTGGAAACTCAATGATTCCGGCACGGACTATCAGTTCCGTCTGGAAATTCCCTGGAGCGCTCTCGGACTGAAAAAAGCCGCTCCGGTTGCCTTCGACTGCAAGGTCAACGACGCCGATGAAAACGGCAAAGTGCGCTCCGTCATCTGGGCGGGCAACAATGAAAACTGGAAATACAGAACCAACTTCGGGAAACTGGTTCTGGAGTGAAAACAACCTTAACACAGGAGACATTTTAAATGAATATTCAGCCGCTGATCGACAAAATCGCCCTTGCGGTGAAACAGCATGCCATCCCCGGCCGACCCGGCTCCTACAGCCGCTTTCCCGGAGGGGAATCCAATGAGTACGGCTGTGCCGATGCCGCAAATATCCTGTATACAATCGGACATTTTGAACGCGATCCGGAACTGCGCGCCGCCTCCGTTGCGGTACTTCGCAAATTTCAGGATCCGGAAAACGGACTCTTCCGCGAGGCAACGCATCACCCGTATCACACAACGGCTCACTGCGTTGCGGCGCTTGAACTCTTTGACGCCGCTCCGCTTTACCCGCTCAAGGCCCTTGACCCCTACCGCACCCCCGAAGGAATCGTAAGCAAACTCGAATCCTTGAGCTGGCTCGGCGATCCGCGTCTGCACGGACATGAGGGCTCCGGAATCTATGCTGCACTTTCCATCACCGGACTCACGAACTCCGCATGGAAAGACACCTATTTCGGCTGGCTCAGTGAAAACTGCGATCCGGATTTCGGACTCGGCAGAAAAGGTATGGTGAACGTTCAGCTTCAGACCGCCTATCACCTGTTCGACTGGTTCCACTACCTGTTCAATTTTCATGCGGCGAACCGTCCGTTCCCGTATCCGGAAAAACTGATTGACACCTGTCTGGATCTCTTCCGGAGAAAAGATCTCACCGAAGCCTTCAACCACATGTGCGGCTTCTGGGAAATCGACTGGGTTTTCTGCGTCAACCGCGCCACCCGCCAGACAAAATACCGATTCGAAGAATGCCGTCAGGCTCTGCATGAAGAGGGACTGGAACTGGTTAAAATGCTCTCAAAGACAGAAAATCTTTCCGACGTCCGCCGCGCAGATGACCTGCACATGCTGTTCGGAACGACCTGTGCTTTGGCGGAAGTTCAGCTCGCGCTCCCAGGGGAATTCCAGACAGACATTTCCCTGAAAAATGTATTGGACCGGAGACCTTTCATCTAAGATCTGCGGAACAGTTTTTATGCGGGGAATGAGTTCGGCATCAAACCGAACTCATTCTTTTTTTGCAGGCTCCGTCATTTCACCATGTTTTTGAGGAAAGCGAAAAGGGCATCGCCGATCTGCATGTGCCCGGCATAAGACGGATGAACGTATGCGCCCAGCCAGCCCCATCTGGATTTGAGTCAGACAGTGTGGTATGTTCTTCCACAAACCGAAATAATGGGAGAACGGCATGGGACGCAAAGGACGGGATTATTGGGAGGCGCAACTGTCAGAATATTGGGACAGCGGCTTGACGATTCAAGAATACAGCGAACTGAAGGAACTTCCTTACGAAAGTACCCGCCGCCGCCGCTGGATCCGAGTGTTACAAAAGGCACGCCAGGATGATGCGAGCACCCATGAATCGCTGGAGCTGGTAGAGATCAAGCCTTTGCTGACCAATGCGAGTGATAGCTCAGGGATTCGGCTGCAGATTGACGGCATAGAAATTGCAGTGGCAAAAGGTTTTGACGGCACTACGCTGTCCGAAGTGTTGAATCTGCTCAAGAGGCAGTCATGTTCGGCATCAGCGGCTCGGTAAAGATCTACTACTGCCCAACTCCGATAAACCTGCGAAAATCGTTCGACGGTCTCGCAGGGGCGGTGGA
>CASFTV010000061.1 GCA_949297765.1 uncultured bacterium
GTCCTTCGCGTCCCATGCCGTTCTCCCATTATTACGGTTTGTGGAAGAACATACCACACTGTCTGACTCAAATCCAGATGGGGCTGGCTGGGCGCTTACGACTCTTGGTCCTGTTCGGCTACGCGTGCGTGGTACGCCTGAACAACATTTTCTTTGCTCCGCTTCTGGCGTTTCTTCTGATCTGCAACTGCCGGGAACGGCTGCACGACTGGAAGTTCGCCCTGCGCTTCCTCGGCACGGGAGCGGCCTGCTGGTTCGCCGTCGTCGCTTTGCAGCTGATCGTCAACCGGATTCAGTTCGGAGATTTTCTCCGCTTCCCGTACTGTCTGCATGACGAGGAGGTCTACAAGGGCTTCATGTGGAAAATTGTCCCGCACGGCCTCCGCTTCATCCTTTCAACGCTTTACGCATACTTTGCGCTCGGTCTGGCGGGACTCTGTCTGATGCGGGAGCGGCGGATGCGCACGGTGTTCGGGCTGTGGATTCTGCCGCTGTTCTTTTTCTTCGCGGGCTATCCGCAGATCGGGAACAACGTCGCGCGCTTTCTGCTGAGCGTCGTCATGGTTCTTCCCGCGTGCATCTTCTGCACCGAAAGCTTTGACAACGCCTCCCGGAAAGAACGCATTGCCGCAATGGCGGCGGTTCTTCTTCCGCTGGTGACTGCGGCGCCCTCGAACTACCTGTTCCCGCGTCTGCTTCAGTGGGATCTTCAGCAATACGCGCACGGATTCCTGACCGCCAATCTCCTGACGGTTCTTTCCGCGCTGATCTCCATCGCGCTGGCGGTGATTTTTCTGCGGAAGAAACGCGAAGAATTTCTGTTTGTAATGGTCTTTCTCGCGCTGTTCCTTCCTGGCTCCTGGCATCTGCTCACGGAGGTTGCGGCAGGACTCTTCCTCCGCGCCGTTTACGATGCATGCGCGGAGCTTCCGCCCGTCTTTACCGGAACGAAGGCGGCGGAGTAAAGCGGAACCGCCGCCCCGCGGGAACTCAGCGGGATTCCGTCAGCTCAAAGAAAACAGCCGGACCCTTCTGCAAAGCGGCCGTGTCGACCGCGATCTTTATGTTTTCCCCTTCCCGCACGACAGGGATCCGCTCCAGCCGGACGCCGTCCGCACGGAGAGAGTAGCAGACCAGCCGCTTCGGATTCTTCAGCTTCAGGTCATAGGAACCCGTCCGCATCAGGGCGGGGCCGCGCGAAAGCGAAACCAGCTTCGAGGGATCCTGCCCGTCAACCTGCATGTCACGGTTGACGACGGTTGTCGCCAAAATCAGAACGATCCGTCCGGAAGAGTTCAGCGGACGTCCGTCGACCGAAGTCGCGGCGGCGAGAACATCAGCTGTTGTTTTTTCCACGCGGAACGCAGAGAGTTCCGCCCGGCTTCCGGCGGGAAGCGCGACGGCCTGCGACCGGGGAGTATCGACCTGAATCCGGCGGGCCGGTGCATCAAGGGTGATCTCTCCCGTATCCGACTGGAAGATTCCGCGTGAAACATCGGTTCTGTTCTCCGCGTTCAAAATACCTTTTCTCCGAAGCTGTTCCACACAAGCCTTCAGCGGGAACGTATCGTCGGCGGAAGCGGAAACGCTCGAAAACCATCCGTGCAGGTACGTTTTCGAAGAACCGGAAACCGGAAGCTGATAATCCGGTTCGGGAAGTTCCGGCAACCCTTCCGGCAGCGGGCGGTCCGGAAACGCCGTTCCGAATCCCGCAAGAAGCGCGAGCTTGCTCTGTTCCGCGGAAACAGCCTCTCCGCCGTCTTTGGAAAACAGATGGGCATCCGGAACCTTCAGCATGATTCTGTGCGGCGACGGGGCAACGTCTCCACGCAGAAAAAAAGCGTTTCCGAGAAATTCGCCGGCACGCAGGACCGGATTCGGAGCGACCTGGAACGGACCGAGACGCGGCCGCTTCCAGAAGCCGTCAAGCATGACCGCCATTTCGTGAATCGCAAGCGTGCTGTAGCCCTGTAAGGCGGCGTATGCGGTAAACACCAGCGGCATTTCATGCTGATAAGGGTTCCAGAAACAGTGATTGAATTCACCGACGCCGAACGGACGCCCGTAAAGACGCTGCGCATTGAGTCCGCGGAAATAACTTGCGCACTCTCCGGCGGCGCTCTCCTGTCCGACCTGAGACCCCGGACGCGCCCAATTGCTCGGATGCTTGTAATAGACATGGCAGTCGGCAAACGGAACCGTATCCCAGAGGGCTGCGGCATTGAAGACGGGGTGATAGCCGTTCTGCGTAACGAGTCCGCGGAATCCCGCGTCGCGAATCACTTTGGAACACCAGCGGTTCATCTCCTCCGCGCACTCGATCCGGAAACGGACGGTTTCCGCGATGAGTCCGGGCGAAACGTCGTACGTTTTGAAGCGGGGCGGATTCTGAAGTCCGGCTCCGCGCAGTTCCGGCGGACGCTCCGCATCCGGTCTGCCGGAGAAGCGCTTCCGGAGCCACTCCGACCACTTCCGGTGAAAATATTCATACTCTTTCGGAAACCACTTTTCGAGTTCGGCGATTCTGCCGAATCCGCTGTACGATTCATTGTAGAATTCCACCAGAATCAGCGCAGGGTCATCCTTCCACGCAAGCCCGGTATACGGGTTGACGTGGTTCAGGAACTTTTCCGCGCCGAGTTTGAAACGCCGGCGTTCCAGATCGCGCCCGATCGTCATCATCAGCTTGTGCATGTCGCGGCTGCGGAAAGCCCGGCTCCGCTCGCCGTCTCCCTCGTAAAGCCCGAAGGAGAAAACAACATGCTGCCAGCTGATTCCCTGTTTTTTCATTTCGGCGAAGAGAAAGTCCCAGCGGTCGAGCATCTCAGCATCGAATTCCGCAGGGGTCTGCGACCCGCGCATGAGCCAGTCGTCAATTCCATGATCCCGGAAGAGATTATATCCCTGACGGCGAATCGCGGCGGCGATCCGGACCGCATTTTTCCGGAACTGCTCTTTGGAACAGCCGAACCAGAGCTCCTGCGGCAGACCGCTGGAAAATCCCTGGTAACGGGCTGTCTTCTCCGGAGCTTTTTCGAACACGAGAACACCGCCCTTCCCAATCACCGGACGCCCGAATTTGCCAGCCGGAGCGTCAATCCGCGCGGAGAGGTCGAGAGCCGTTCCGGGTTTCACTTCGAGCGACTCCATATCCACAGCCCGCCATTCCGCGTTTTCGCGGAAGACCTTCGGCGGAACATGGGGACGCGGAGATCCGAAACGGAAGAACCATCCTCCGGAACCGCTCAGCACCTTCACTTTCAGCACATTTTTACCCTTCTTCACCGGAAGGAGAACTTTGTGCCGTTCCAAATCGAACGGCTTTCCGTTTCCTTTTGCAAGAGTGGAAAGAAGCGTCGCTCCGTTCAGCTGAACCTCCATCCACCAGTCGGCGGCAAATCCGGCATAAAACGCTTCTTCACGGTCGTGCTCGAATTCATTCTCAAGAACCGCCGTGCTGCGCGGAGCGAATTCCGAGACAAGCCCGTTCAGCCAGATCGTACAGCCATCCGGCGAAAGATCCGGCTTTTTCCGGATTTCGCGGTCCTCCGCCGTGCCGTTCTTTCCCGGAAGCCGCACCTTCCAGGTTTCCGAGAACGGCAGAAGTTTCCGGATTGTCCGCGGATCGGGAGGAAGCGGCTCCGCCGAAAGACGGATCTTCAGCCGGTATTTTTCCCCCGCTTTCACGGCAAGCGGAAGAATCAGACGGTTGTCATGGTTGATGCGGACCGCCGGTTCTCCTTCCGTTCCGCCCGCCGGAAGATATTCCGGTTTTCCGCGAAACAGGAAACCGGAAGGAAGCGGCTTGCCGTCCGGCATTTTTTTCGTATTGATGAACCCGCCCTCCGGAATCATGACTCCGTTCACGCGCACATCCGCAAGACGCAGGAAACGCCGTTTTCCCGCATCGTCATTCCACGCCCCGGCGAATTCCATATTCATTGCTCCGCCAACCGGGGAAGACAGGGTGAAACGCAGTTCCGCCGCGCCTTTGTCCGGAACGGCATATTCGCCATAGAGAGAACTCTTCCGCAGTTCCGGCTTTTTCCACATCTGAGGTTTGAAGAGCAGATTGGATTCCGACGTCTCAAGAACCGTTCCCGGAGCGCCGTTCAAATCCAGCCGGAACACGGCATCCTGCGCGCAGAGAACAAACCCTGCGGCAAACAGGAAAAATGCAAACATCTTCATTCCGCCGTTCCTCTGCATGAGATTGTCATGACGTAATCGGTCTCCGCTTCCGCCTTGAAATAGAGAATCAGACGGTTGTCGTGGTCGACCAGCACCGATGCGCTTTTTCCGTCTCCATCCGCAGGCGCATACACCGGGGCGCCGCGGCAAACAAAGCCCTGCGGCAGTTTAATCCCCTTCTTCGCATCGGTCTTCACGCGGGTAAAACCGCCTTCCGGAACGGATTTGCCGTTCACCTGAACCTCGAAAAGAGCGGTTTTTGAGCGTTTTTCCGGATCGTCGTTCCAGCTTCCGGCGAATTCAAAAATGACGGTTCCCTTCCGGTCCGTCCGGAAAAGGACTTTCAGAGTGGTGTTCCGGTCAGCAGGAAGTTTCGTTTCGCCGTAAAGACAGCCTTTGCGCAGATCGACTTTTTTCCATCCCTGCGGTTTGAGCCTGATTCCAGCGCTCTCTGCGGAAACGGTCATTCCCGCGTCGCCGTTCATGTCAAGCCGGAAAGAGGAGTCCGCCTGCGCGCAGAGAGCGAGTCCGCCGATCAGAGTGAGAAGTGCCGTAAATTTCATGATTTCCGTTCCTTTCTATATATCTTTAAATTTCAGTAAGAGACTTTGTAGTCTTCTCTGCGGTAAATTTCAAGAGGCGCCTTCGAAGCGCTTCGCAGGTCGTGGTGATAACCGGTCTGCAAAGCGGGAAATGCGACAGCCTGGACATGCCCGTCGCCGAACAGCATGTTTGTCTGCCCCATGTGCCGCAGGTGAATGCCGAATTTGTTTGCGCTTCCCCATCCGAGCCGCGCGGCCTGTCTGCCGACTGCGGCCGCGTTGGAACTTGCGACGGTGATGGAATCGGTCAGCAGAAAATAGGACGAGCCGTTTTTGAGCCGCTTCAAATCGAATCCGGAAAACGCCTTGTCCGTGTATTCGTAGACATACGGGGACCCGAAATATTTTTCATAGGTTCCGCCGAAATCATCGTAAACGCCATAGGTGTAGGAGGCGGGCCACTCGGGGTCGTTCTCTTTTATTTTCGGACAGAAGAACGAACCTGGGAGCACCTTGTATCCCTGATCGTTCCCGCCGCGGTTTCCCGGACCGAAGGGGAAGGTCCGCAGTTCCTCCGCCCAGGTTCCGAACCCTTTGGCGAACTGGCGCGTGGAGAAGAAATCGCCGTTTTCCCCGGCGTACATCATCACTTCCGTTCCGCACTGTTTCTGATTGTTGACGCACTGAATCGCCATTCCCTTCTCCCTTGCCTTGTTCAAAGCCGGAAGAAGCATCCCCGCGAGGATGGCGATCACTGCAATTGTCACGAGGAGTTCCACAAGCGTAAATCCGCGGGTTTTACGCCTGGAGCAGAAAAAGTTTCTTCTGGGCGGATAAGGATTCATGTGTCGCCTGCCTTTCATTTTTTTGTTTTTTCAGTGTTCCAGATAGTAAATGTTTGTGCCGGGAGAACTGAACCGGTCCGTGAAGCGGTCGGTTTCAACGGCGGCAACCCGGTCGTCGAATATTTCAACGACCCGTTTTGCCCGAAACGGGAGACGCACCAGCAGTTCACCGCCGGACTTGCTGTGAACGGCGAGCAGCTCCCTTGACCAATGGAATGCGGCGTCTTCGGAACACAAGAACACTCCCGCAGCTTTTGCCAGCTCCATAATCCGCTCTTCCGTCAGCAAATCCGCATTCCCGGCATGAACAAGCGTCCATTCCGTCAGCTTCCGCACGGCAACCGCCTCCGGAGAAGCGGAACCTGCCAGAAGCTCCATGCCGGCCTCCGCATAAACGCCATCCCGCACGACTCCCGGCGTGTTCAGGAAAACGACGGTCCGGCAGTCTTTGCAGATTTTTGTTTTCAGCAAAGCATCCTTGCGGGAGTTCATGACAGCGAGGTTCTGGAAGATGACTATTTTATATTGCGAAAGCTCCATCGTTTCCAGGTCGCTCACGGTTGCCGTATCGACCGGAAGCCCGACGGCGGAAATGCGGTTCTCCAGCGAGGTGTAGCGGTCGATCTCCTTCCAGCTGTGCAGGAAATAGTTGCTTTCCGGATCGATCACGAGCAGGATCTCCGCGGCGGAGCCCGTCGAAAGCGACGCATAGGTTTTCCACACCTCGGCGGCCCGGCGGATCAGCTTGCGGACCGCAGGCGTGCGGTACATGCCGCCCCAGATGTTGAAAAACCAGAAGGAGAAACGGTTGGTCAGAGCCATTCCGAGTTCGCGTTTCAGACCGGCGACATCCTCGTCTTCATTTTTCCACCCGTCCCAGATTCCGCCGGAAAGAGTGACGAATTCCGACATTTTCAAATTGGCACTGCTCGTGATTCTGTCGCACTCGAACAGAAAATTGATGTTTCTTCTCCGGAGCATTTCGGTCACGCCGATGTAGCCGGAGTTTCCGCCGATCTCCGCCGGACGGTTGCAGGCCGCGCCGAGCACAAAATCCGGCGGAGCCGTATCCAGCACCCGCTCACAGTCGAGATGCCCGAAAATGCCGCCGTTGCGGATGTGGGAATAGAACACGCCGATCTTCGCCTCCGGACGGATCCGTTTGCGCGCCTCCGTAATGAATTCGATCACCAGATCCGCAGTCAGACCGTTCACATACCGGTTCCACTGCACTTCGGCGACCTCCTTTTCCGGATCATACACATACGCATGGCAGTGCGGCGCCTCATCGCAGATCAGCGGCACTTCCAGGTGAGGCAGCCCGTGCTGTTTGCACCAGTCCTGGAAATGAAGATTTTTCAGAATGGACGGCTTCCTGTTCTGGCTTTCGATCCATTCGAGGGTCCGTCCGCATGCGATCACATACCCCGCGATCCGGCTGCCCCAGCGGGATTCCCCGTAACGGAGGAAAGCGTCCAGATACCCCAGAGTCAGCTGCTTCCACTCCTTGTGAAGGGAGCAGTTGCTGACCTCGTAAAACGAATCCACGGAAAGTCTGCGGGAGAGCCAGAGCGGTGAATTCAGATCCACGGTCACAAGAAAACGGGCGGACGGATGATGGGAAAGCACATCTTCCATCTGCGCGTCAAGAACCCGGAAATCATACACCGAATCCCATTTCCAGATCAGCGGATAATCGGAATACGCGTCTCCGACCGAATTGACCGTATTCATCGGAGAAATGCTGATCCATTCGATTCCGGCGTCGCGCATGAATTCCAGCGTTTCCCACTCCTGATGCAGAAATTTTCCGTATGGCAGACGATACGCCAGAAACGGACTCAACATTTTTTCGATCATTGTTTTTCCCTTTCCTGAAACAGTGCTTGCTTTCTTACTATTATACGCTATCTTAAGAAAAACTGCACGGGGAAAATGGGGGAAAAAGATTTAAAATTCGATCAAGAGAATTTAAAATGTCCGATCTTCTTCGAAACAAGCACGGCGATCTGCGCAACTCCGGCTACTATCAGAATCTGAAACTGCGCTCCCATTTCTGGCCCGGGACTCCATATCCGGCCAAGAGCCTCTATCTCCGCAACGGACTTTCCGTCGAACGCAACGGGGCCTGCTTTTTCCAGCACAACCACAACCCGGAACTGGCGATTGAAATGGTTCTTGCCGGAGCGGTGGTCTATGAGGACAACGGCGTCATCTGCCACGCGGGACCGGGCGAACTCTATCTGGTCCACCACAACGCCGAAACCAAACTGCGTACCGATGAACAGCGCTATTACCGGAAACTGGTTGTCTGTGTGACGGGAACTCTTCTGGATCCGATTGTCGAATCGCTGAATCTCACGGGAATGCGTCACCTGAAACCCGCGAATCCCGAGGAATTTGAACAGAGAATCCGTTTCCTTCTGGAACTGCTGGACCGAAAGGAGCGCGGAACGGAAGCCCTCATCGCGGGAAAGACATACGAACTGCTGTTTCGAATCTCAGAAGTTTTTCATGCGGAACGCCTTGCATATCCGGAAGAACTTCTGCGCGCCCAGGATTTCATGAACCGGAATTTTCAGAAGGCGATTCGTCTGGAAGAGATCGCCCGTCATGCGGGAGTGAGCCAGCCGACCCTGGTGCGTCTTTTCCGCCGCTGTTTTTCCTGCCACCCGCTCGATCATCTCATCGATCTCCGGCTGGAATTTGCAAAGTCGATGCTTGCCGCGACCGATCTTCCCCTGAAGGATCTCTGCGGACGCTGCGGATACTCTTCCCCCTACTATTTTTCCACCGCGTTTCGCAAAAAGTATGGACTCCCACCGCGGGAATATCGGAAACAGCTGAAAAAATGATCGCTGGAAAACACTCGCCTTCCGTCCGACCTTGCCCCATTTCGACACGGATCAAGAAAGGATAATGGATCTTTCCGGCAAAAGACTCCACCGAAAAGCGTATCGGAAATCGTAAAAAAAAGAGGAAGCAGCGATCATCACTGCCTCCTCCTGATGCGACAGATCGGAAACGATCTGTATCAGTCGCGATCCGCCTTCGGGTGGATCAGCGCGAACGCACCGGCCGCAACGGCACCGCCGGCCAGATTTGCCAGAATCGTCATCCAGCTGTTCTCCCACGGCGTGAGTTTCATGCAGGCCAGACCGATTTCCACGGCGGGATTGAACGCTCCGGAGCAGACCGTTCCACCGACCGCGAAAGCCCCCGCCATCACTGTTCCGCCAATGGCAAGACCGAAGTACGAATTGTTCGCCGTTCTCTTGAGCGTCGCCACGTTCAGCACGACATACGCCAGAGCAAAGGTGAACAGGAATTCCGAAAGCAGCAGATCATGGATCCGGAACTGGAACGGTGGAACCGGTCCCATATTGTGTTTGAATTCCAGCACCGCAAGCGCTCCGACAATTCCGCCGATCACCTGAGCCAGCATATACGGAATCGCATCGCGTTTCGGCATTCCGCCGCGCAGCAGCACCGCCAGGGTCACCGCCGGATTGTAGTGTCCGCCGGAAATCGGTCCGCCGGCATAGATCATCACCATCAGGATCCCGCCGATTGCCAGCGGCGGAATGACGCCGGATCCGTTTAAAGTCCCTGTTGATCCAATGGTCAGAATCAGGAAAAATGTTCCGATGAATTCCACCAGATATTTACGATATGCGTTCACAGCCATCCCATAGGAAAAGAAAAAGTTGAAAGATGATGGTTCTGGATGCAACTTATATTTCAGCAAAAAAACAAGGAGCATCCATGCAACCATCAAAGCATAAAATGACCGTATTATCGCAAATTTTCAAGTTGATTCCGCGAAATTTGATTCCGAAACTTGCCAATGAGTTCGGAATAGACAGGC
>CASFTV010000062.1 GCA_949297765.1 uncultured bacterium
TCCTCCGATTCCGGCCTCTATTTTTCATGGGCCGGAAACCGATCATTATGCTGTTTTTTCAAAATTCAGCATGATCCCTTCCGGTTCAGCAGACCCTATAATAAGGATCAAATTCAGCACAATAATATAAATATTCAACATCTTACTGCATTCTCAAATTTAAACTTATAGAGTATAATTAATCGGGAAATTGAGGATCTCATGCAGATCATGATTCAACCACAGAGGAGTTTTCCCAGAGGAAAATAAGATAAAAAAGATTGCCGTATGCTGACTTCCGCTCACCGTCTATCCAGAAATGCCGTTATCGACCCGACCCACTCCGCTCTGGAGCCGAGTCCTGCCGGACTTGAAGCAGAGAGTCGTTTTTTCCGGCATTATGAGTCGGAAGATTTGGTTCTGTTCCGTCTTGAGAGGATGAGACAGGATTTTATGAATGCCAAACGCTGCGTCGGCTGGCCGGAGCGCTTCCGGGCAACGCTGGATCCATCCAGAAAGGAATACACTCGCCATGCCAATCTGTTTGTTCTGCTTTCAGGCATGGCGGACACAAAAGGCCATTCGGAGATTGTGCATGCGCTGCAAGGTTCGGCGCTTTCAAACTCCGGAACGCCGCTCCTTCAGACATGGAAAATGCCGGTCATGGCGGAAAACAGCGGAACTGATTTCTTCTCCCGATCTCGGAAACACATGTTGGGATTCATGCCGGATCAGAGGGCGACAACATTCCGGGAGGGATGCGGTATCCGTGCTTCCGAAAAAGAATACGGCCAATTTTACAATCGTCCTTATGGAGCAAGTCTTTGTCCTGCATGGGCTTCCGGCCCGGTCTTTCTCCTTCCGCGAATCCTGCCTGGCCTGCGTCCGCTGGAGGATGGATGGGAAACATTTGCATGTCAGCCATCTCCGGATATCCGCGACATCCGCTGCGCGGTTCCAGCACCGCATGGATTGAGTGAGGCGGAATGGGTCGATGGAAAATTATCGTTGCACTATCCTTTGAAAGCATGTTCTATATTGTGAAATCAAAAAAGAGAGGTTTTTATGAGACAGAAAAAGATCCATTTCACCCTTATTGAGTTATTAATTACGATTGCGATCATCGCGATTCTTGCAGCGATGCTTTTGCCCGCATTGAACAAGGCCCGGGAATCGGCACGTTCCGCGAGCTGTCTTTCAAACCGCAAACAGCTTCTGATTGCGGTGTTTCAGTATGCGGACAACTATAACAGTTTTCTGCCGAAGCACAACCCCGCGGAGGGGTCCTCCGCCACATGGGGAACGCTGCTGTATTACGACTTCACCGGGCAAACGATGCCGTCGGTCTTTTCGGCAGGGCAGAGCCAGCGAATGGAGTGGATCCGCAACAATACGAGCGGCCTGTATGACCGTCCGAGACTTCCTATTTTCGACTGTCCGAGTTCAGAACGTCCGCTTGATATAACTCAGAAGGGATTCCCGATCGGTGTCAACTATTTTCTGGAGGCCGCCAATTATGTGGCGTTGGGGCGGAACAAACTTTCCAACTGCAAGTATCCGAGTATCCGGATGCTGTATGCCGATATGGACGCCCCCGCCTATGGAACGAGTGTTTACGGACGCGGAGATGGTTCTCCGTCTCAAAGCAGGATCATCTATCTGCATAATGCGACGGCGACCGCCGGTTATGTGGATGGTCATGCCAACCGGGTAAAGATGTATCAGCTGCCCAATGACTCCGCATGGAAAATCGATGACTTCTGGGGACGCTACAAATGAGTCTCTGACGATCCGGCAGTCGGAACCGAAAGGAAAAAGAACTGAATACAGCCGGACCTCCTCTCCGCTCAGGAGGATCCGATACCGTCTGCTGAATGTCAAAAAAATAGAATACAAGCAGAGGAAAGGAATAAAATTTTATGAAGCGTATGATTTTTTTTGTCTTTCTGCTCTCTGCCGCCGTTTGCGGGAGCAGCGCCGAAAAATTCACACGTTCCAGCGAGGATTTGCTGAAGATCGAGGATCTGACTTTCGGACTCGCCTTCTGGGGCGAAAACTGGGAAAACGGAATCTCTCAGCATCGTTCCCCATCCAGTGTCGTATTTCCCGGAGAGGGCGCCGAGAAAACTCAGCTCGGCCTGTCCCGCCGGGGACGCTTTCAGACTCCAGCTTCCGGAACATTTGAGTTTTCGGAAACAGTCCGGAAAATTTCAGATACGGAACAGGAGCTCCATCTCGAACTCCGCTCTGCAGAAGGCGTTTCCACCGCAATGCTGGTGTTGAAAAGTTCGGTCCTTCCTCTCTCCGTTTACAAGGAACGTCCCGCGCTCTTCAACGGAAGAAAAATTCTCCCGGAGGTGAAGAAACAGTTCTCCGGCTCTCCCGGAAAAAACGGGAGCCTGCTCCGGATTCCGTTGAAATACGGGACCCTGACGATCACAGGCAATTTTCAGATCCGGGTGCCGCACATACAGCAGGGCGTTGAATTCCGCCTTTGTTTCACGCCGTACAGTGGAATCGTCAAAAAGGCGGTTCTTGATCTTCATTTGAAGTATGAACCCTATCCCGCCGTGATGCTTGATCTCCGGCCCGGCGCCAACATGGGATTCACGGACGAGACGGCCGACGACGGAAAGGGCGGATGGACCGATCAGGGTCCGAAGAACGACCTGCGCTCTCTTCCCGTCGGGATTCAGAAGTTTGCCGGGATTCCGTTTGACATTATCGACCCGAAAACAAACGGCGGG
The DNA here is from genome assembly GCA_949297765.1 of uncultured bacterium. Taxonomy (GTDB): domain Bacteria; phylum Verrucomicrobiota; class Lentisphaeria; order Victivallales; family UBA1829; genus UBA1829. Next base: position 2,727 of record CASFTV010000062.1, read on the forward strand.
AAATCCTGTCTGGCATTTCGCGGCAGGATGCGGCCGTCCTTTCTTGAATCCGCGAAAATTCATGTGCCGGATGCTTCCGGCCGCTTTCTCCATCTTCTCAACGCGGTCGGCTGGGAACCTGCAAATGGATTTCCGGTCGGCAGGATCCGTGTCACTTACAACGATGGAACGACGGCGGAACATGAAGTCCTTGCCGGACGGGATACCGGCAATTTCTGGAATCCGTTCAACGGAGAAAAGCGGGTTGTTGTCTGGAAGGGAAGAAACGCTTCGGCCTCCATTGGTCTCTACGCGACCGGAATTGCCCTTGATCCGCAGAAAAAGGTGGAAACGATAGAAATTTTCTCCGCGGATCAGGTCTGGATGGTCGTTGCCGCAACAATCACCGACCGGCTTCCGGAAAAGGAGTCTCAGATTGTCCTTCGTCCCGGCAGAGAGTGGATTCCGCTGGATTCCGCAACATCCGTCGAGAAGGGGAGCATTGCGGATTTCTCATTCCTCGCGGATGCTCCGGCAGGGAAATACGGATTTCTGAAAATCAACGGAGAACATTTTGAATTTGAAAAACGGCCCGGCGTTCCCGTCCGTTTCTGGGGAACAAATTTCTGTTTCACTGCCCTTTATGCAAAAGCGGAGTACACTGTTCAGGTTCTGGATGATCTGGTCCGGAACGGTTACAATTCCGTGCGTCTTCACCACTTCGACGGAATTCTCACCAAAGGCGAATGCAAGCGCGGAGCCTTTGATCCGGAACGGTGGAAGCAGCTCGATTTTTTTGTTGCCGAGGCGAAAAAACGCGGACTTTACATCACGCTTGATCTCTATACAAGCAGTCATGAAGCCGCGCAGGCCCGTCATGGCAACCTTTCCTCGCGCGAGTACAAGGCGCTCTGCTATTTTGATCCGGATGTCCGCAACGACTTCATTCGATTCGGCAAAACTCTTTTCGACCATGTAAATCCATATACGGGAACGGCATGGCGGGATGAACCGGCGATCATTCTCCTGAATCTCATCAACGAAGGGACGTTGACCCGTACCACGGCCGGAATGACTCCGCGTGTACGAAATGCAGTTGAAAAAGCATTCCGGACCTTTCTGGGAAAAAGAGGTCTGCCCGCGGAACCGCTGAACTCCGGAGCACACTGGAACCTTTTTCTGGCGGAGACCGGAAAAGAATTTTTTGAAGATGTAAAGAAAAAACTCGGACTGAAAATTCCGCTCAGCGATCAGAATTACCTTGTCCCCGCGCTCGATACCCGCAACACCTACGATTATGTGGACGCCCATCTGTATTGGGCCCACCCTTCGTTCATCGGCAGCCGACCGTGGCGGCTTCCGGCGTTTACCACGACACAATCCGCGATTTCCGCATGGGGCGGAACAATTGGAACGATCCTGGCACGCCGTATTCTAGGCAAGCCGATGACAATCACCGAGTGGAATCACTGTTATCCGAATCCGACCTATTATGACGGACCTTTCCTGGTGGCCGCCTGCTCTTCCATGCAGGATTTCGGCGGACTCTGGCAGTTTGCCTATTCGCATTCCGGCGACTTCTATTTCAAACCGGGACCACTGGGTTCTTTTGACCAGAACCAAAATCCGGTTCTTTTACATGCCATGCGGATGGGGGCGCTGCTCTTCCTGCGCGGCGACGTCTCCCCCTCCCCGATTACGCTTGCATTTGCTCCGGATCTGCCGGAACAAACGGTTTCCCGAATGGCTCTGCTGAGCCGGGTGGGCCTCTGCTGGAATTCCGTTCCCGGCGTGAACGCGGAAATCATTTCCCGAAGCAGGAAGGCAAAGACCGCGGCTCCGAGCTTCATTGCGGAGAGAACCAGCAGCCTTGTCCGGAAACTTTCCGCCTCAGGAATCCTGCCGGCCGGCACATCCGATTTTTCTCAGAATCAGGTTTGTTCTGTGACAGGAGAACTTCAGCTTGACGCGGAACGGCAGATCTTCCAAATGGTCACGCCCCGCAGCGAATCAATTCTGGCTCCGGCAAAAACAGAGCGGACCGGAAAAATCCTGACCGTCCGGATTCAAGATGCATTTGCCGCAATTTCACTTGCCTCAATGGACGGGAAGCCTCTCTCTCAGAGCCGCAGAATGCTTCTGCTGCATTTGACCGAAAATAAAAGTGAAGGAGCGGTTTTCCGCGATTCCTCAATGAGCGTTCAGGAAAAATCCGGAAGTTCAAAACAGCTCCTTCGGCGGAATCGGGCCGATGTTTTGCTGAAACTCAAAGATAAATTCAGAGTTTTTGCCTGTACCGGAACAGGGAAACGTCTCTTTGAAGTTCCAGTGAAACCGGAAAAGGAAGGTTTTCTGCTGGCATTGGACAATGCGTCCGTCCCCGGCGGCGTTCTGCTCTACGAACTTCTCCGGGAGGAACCCGCGCGGCATAAATAAGCGAAGCGCCCTCCCGCGTTCCCGCCTCTTCCTCGGAAAATCCGGAAGCGCCGGCGACTGGATCCTCGCGTCAACTCGTCTGCTCTGGCATCGGAATGCGCCGTATCTGTTCCTCCTGCGGACAGAATATGACGCAATCTCACCCTCTTGACGCTCGAATTCCTCAGCGGGGAAAAGTGCAACCGCAAAAGCAGGATCATTTATTTCCGCATCTGACACCGGAAAACTTGACAAAATGATCAACGGCGATTACAATATAAAATATCAGCTCGGCGGGCGGACGATGAAATTCAGAAAAACATGATTGCGGGAAATCAAATTTTATTGTATGAAAACGGCAGGAAACAATCTAACCGAAGCAAAGACAAAAGAGGAAATCAAGGCCGCTGTTGCAGAACATTATCCCGGGCGGATTGAGTTTGAACCGGGAAAGTTCGCACGGTTCGATCCTGTGTCCGGGGAATGGATTTATACCGCGCCGGATGGGACAAAGGTCATCCTCTCCCTGTGAGTCGCACAAAAACGATGGCGTCAGATTTCCTCATTCTGCGCATTCCGACGATACCGGGCCGGAGTTTCCCCGTAGAACTGATGAAACATTCTGGTGAAATAATAGACATTTGAAAAACCGGATTTTTCTGCAACACTTTTGATCGGTTCACCGGACCCGGCGAGCATCTGACCGGCTTTTTTCATCCGGACGTTCAGGACAAGCTGCTGAAACGAGAGTCCGACCAGAGTCAGACAGAGATGGCTCGCCCGGGAAGCGGAAACCCCGAGATGCCGCGCCAATCCATTCAGTGTAATGTTTCCGCATCCGTACCGGAGAATATACTCCCGGATCGCCTCCTTCCGGTTCACGGGACGCGCCTCATGCAGATCGGACTGATGCAGACGCAGATAAAACGCCATGCCCAGCGTAAGACATTCTTCGATCAGCTCCCCCTGGGCGGATTCCGGATAAGCGGGCAGACGCTCCCAGTTTTCCTGAAAGACCGGATCCTCCGGAGGCTCTCCGCGGAACGGCCCCACAAAAAAAATCAGTTCCAGCGCACCGTTCCAGACAAACGGAACCACCAGTTCCGACGCGCCCTTCCAGCAGAAATGACGGAACGGAAAACCGGAACGGACACTCTCCGATTCCACCTCCGCACCGCAGTTATCCAGACACAATTTATTGAACAGCCGCCGCTCACTGCGTTTTTCTCTGCAGAAAGCATCGTGATGCGCCTCCCAGCGGCGGAACAGAAAATGATCCTCCGCATCATACCAGCGCCCGCTCACGGCGTGAACCGTCATGGCGACCCGCCACCGATCCTGAAAACGAAGAATGTTCCGGTCTATGAATTCCGGCAGCGTCGGAGCTGTATATTGATTAAAAATATTGATTTTCAGCATAATTCTATAAATATACAAGATCTTTCTGCATTGTCAAATCAAACGTTTTGTTGTATAATCTAAAAAACGGCAAAAAGAAAATGCCAATATCAAATGGGAGAAAAATGGATGAAAAAAGGCGACGGGAGAAAATGGAAACATTTCAGTCTGATAGAACTTCTCATCACAATCGCGATCATCGCCATTCTTGCGGCGCTGCTTCTTCCGGTTCTGAGTCAGGCGCGGGAAAAAGCCCGTGCAATCACCTGTACGGGAAATATGAAGCAGGCGATGCAGAGTCAGACCCTGTACATCGACTCCTCCGACGCCTATCTCCCGTATGACTCCCAGAAAAAATGGGGATGGCTTCTGATTGAGACAAAGTTCCTGAACAATGGACACTCCCTCATCTGCCCGGGAACAAAAGAAAACAGCAGCTGGAATACGCTGATTTTCTATACCTACAGTCTGACACCGGAGGTCTGCGCGGCGTCTTCCGCGGACAAATATTGGAAAGGACAGTACAGCTACGGAATGAATCAGCATTTCATCACCTCTCCCCTGAAAATTTCCAGTCTGAGGACACCGTCGCAGAAAGTCTTTCTGACCGACTGCCTGCACAAGACCAATGCAACCCCCTATTACGGCGTCTGGTCCGCCTATCAGCCGTATTCGACCTGGGGAAACGTATACAGCTGGCATACATCCGCGCTGAATGTCGCATTTGCCGACGGCCATGCTGAAGCGATCTCCGGAACCGGCAGAACGGACCCGGTCACTTATGCGCAGTACATGTATCGCTCTCCAAAGCTGAAAAACAGCTCCAGCTGGCTTCCCTGATTCCCGGAACAGAGAACAAACAGAAACGAAAGGATTCTCATGAAAACGATCCTGTGGATCTCCTGCTGCCTCGCCGCACAGCTTCTCTTTGCGGAAACGATTTGGGAAACCTCTCTCCGCAAACAGGAGGAACCGAACCCGTGGACCCGATATGAACACGTCCGGATCACAGCCGACGGACTGATCCTGAACAACACAGAGGAAGACAGCGGAATGCACGGAATTTTCCGAAGTTTCCCGGCGGAAAAGTACCGGGGCAGACTTCTCCGCCTCACCGGCGAATGGCAGGGAAATGCAATCCGGCGGACGGACAAGGCTTTCGGCGGTCCCAAAATCCGTTTTGCTCTGATCTGCGGGGAAAAAATACTCTATCCATCCGTTCCGCAGAAATTCGGAACATTCCCCTGGGAAGCGTTTGAGCTGACGTTTGTCGTTCCGGACGACTGCACGAAACTGCGTCTGTTTCTCGGTTTTCAGTCGGGGACCGGCACGCTCGGCGTCCGGGATCTCAAGCTGGAGGAACTCGGACTCCCCGTTTCCCTGCGGAAGCAGGCGAACATGGGATATGCCGATCCGGTCGCGGGAGACGGAACCGGCGGATGGTCGGATCAGGGACCGGAAAACGATGCCTCGCGCTTCGATTTCAAAAAGAACTTTTATGCGCAGATTCCCTTCGATCTTCCCTCCCCTCAAAGCAATGGAGGCCGTTCCGTTCTGGTGTTCCGGTCCCGGAAGTATTTTCCACAGGGACTGGAGCGCGCGGATCTTCCGGTTTCGCCGAACGGGGGAGAACTCCGGCATCTGTATCTGCTCCATACGGCCTGCTGGGCGCAGCGGGTCGGGAAAATCGGGACCATTCGCGTGGAAGGATCCGGAGGCGTGCAGGAGATCCCGGTGGAACTGGGACGGGAGGTCGCCGATCAGTGGAATCCGCACCGGTGCAGAAACGGATTCGTCGCGGGACGCTGGAACGGACGCAATGGAATGGAGTATGGATTGTATGTCAGTGCGTTCCCGCTGAACAGGGATCTCGGGAAAATCCGGAAAATCTCTCTGGAGAAGGGATCGGCAGACGCGGTGTGGATCGTGGTGGGAATGACTCTTTCCCGGAAAGCGTATGAAATCGGAGCGGGAGAGGCGCAGAAATGGACCGTTCAGGAAGGCCCCCGCTTCCGGGCGCTGAAACTTCCGCCGACGCCGCTGGTGATTCCGGGATCCGCACTGGATTTCTCCGAACCGGTTCCTCAAAAACTGGAACGGCTCATCATCAACCGTCACGGACGGATTGCCCGGGAGTCGTCGCCGGAAAAGAGTTTCCGTCTTTACGGAGCGGAGGTTTCGACCTCCACGAAAGCGGTCTATGTGGCGCAGGATGACGGAAAGCAGAAGCTGGTCAGCCCGCCGTTCTGGAAAGACAAGGAAAGCATCTCCCGCCTCGTTCAGGAAGTGAAACGCCGCGGATTCAACATGTTCCGGGCGCACTGCACGGATATTGTCACCGTCCGGAACGGAAAGGCG
>CASFTV010000063.1 GCA_949297765.1 uncultured bacterium
CCCTTTACGCCCAATGAATCCGAACAACGCTCGCCACCTACGTATTACCGCGGCTGCTGGCACGTAGTTAGCCGTGGCTTCCTCCAGAGGTACCGTCATTTTCTTCGTCCCTCTTGACAGCGGTTTACAATCCGAAGACCTTCATCCCGCACGCGGCATTGCTGGGTCAGGGTTGCCCCCATTGCCCAAAATTCTCGACTGCAGCCTCCCGTAGGAGTCTGGGCAGTATCTCAGTCCCAGTGTGGCTGATCGTCCTCTCAGACCAGCTACCCATCTTCGCCTTGGTGGGCCATTACCTCACCAACTAGCTAATGGGACGCGAGCCCCTCCTCAAGCGACCTTGCGGCCTTCAACCCTCCAAAGATGCCTCCAAAGGGTCACATTCGGTATTAATTCCCGTTTCCAGAAGCTATTCCCAACTTGAGGGCAGGTTACTCACGCGTTCCTCACCCTTGCGCCACTATGCATTGCTGCACCGTTCGACTTGCATGCCTAATCCATGCCGCCAGCGTTCGTTCTGAGCCAGGATCAAACTCTCCGTACAAAATCCCTTTTGTAACAGACTTGAGTTTGTCTGTGCTTTTTTTTCTCTTTTTTCGAACCAGTCTCTCAACCGGTTCGCCTAGTCAAAACTCCAGGGAGTTTGCTTCTCCCAGTGAATTTGACTCGGGCCATTCGCACTATTCAATTTTTCAAGGAACACCGGAAATGCTCTCGCACTCCCGCATTCTATTTCCTGTCGCCCGGACCATGCCGCGCAACGAGTTCTTAATCTAGCATCGTTTCTGTTTTTGTCAAGCGGTGTTTTCGTTTTTTTTAGGATTTTTTTCAAACCCCGAAGGTCGGAAAACCGCGCTTCTGAAACAGAGACGAGAAGGAATGATCACCGCCGTTTTTTGCGGCGCATGAGGTTTAATATAGCATTGTTCCTCAACTTGTCAAATCCTCTTCCCCGCTTTTCTCTTCCCCGCTTTTTTGAAAAAAAGATCCCGTCTTTCAAGGCAAAAAGCGGGAAGAGCGAATCTTCACCCTTCCCGCTGCGGTCAAACCGCCTCTTGTCTGCTGCAATCCTCGCGACTGCACAGCCGCTTCCGTCCCCATGACTCCGGAGAATCCCCCCAATCCCGGATGTCATCGGAAATGAGCCGCCTGACCTGTAATCATGGATTCAATCCCCTCAAAATTGTTCTCCATGAGTATCCTTTCATTCGTCCCCCCCGGCTTCAGGCAAGTCCCCCGAATCGCAAAAAGCCATCCCTCGAATGAAAGGATTTTTAGCGCTCTCGCAAAACGTTTGTTTTGGAAAAAGCGTTCTTTGACTTATTCGTGAATTTTTGGAAGATTTTGCAATTCCCGGGAAAAATTTCTCGTTTTTTCCTGGAATGGCTGGAGTGGGGAAATGGTTATGGTTGTCGTTATCGTTGTGGTTGTGGGATTTCGTGCTCCGCACGACCAGCGTCTCGCCGCTGGACCGCGACAAGGACAAAGTCCTTGACCCGAGAAAAATGCTGTCGCATTTTTCCGTTGCTCAGCGGGTGGTGGTGCGGATTTTTTCGAGGACTCGCGCAGGATCCACATCCGGGCTGAAATATTCGAGAGAGCGTTTCCAGAACTCCAGGGCTTTCTGTTTCTCCCCCGTCGCAGAAAAGATATCGCCCGCATGTTCCAGGATGACTGGGTCGGCAGGCTCTCCGCCGGCGGTCAGCGCTTTCTGGATATAGTCTGCCGCCTTGCCGAACTCCTTTCGCCGGTACAGCATCCATGCCATGCTGTCCAGGATCGCCGGGTTTTTCGGATCCGCCCGCAATGCGTTTTCCAGAAGTTCTCCGGCTTTCTCCAGCTTGACTCCCGCATCCGCATACAGATATCCAAGCAGATTCAGAAGTTCGGGATTTTTCGGATCCTTCTCCAGCATTGGAAGGAGGATTCTTTCTGCAACATCCAGACGTTTCGCCTTGTCCGCCAGAAGAACCAGCTGGATTCGAAATGCGGAAAGTCTCTCCTCGTTCTCCCATTTCCGGCGACCTTCGTATTTCAGCATCGTTTCGAGCGCATCGCCATACCGTTTCAGGATCTGTTCCGAACGGCCCTTCAGATACAGAAAATCCGGCGGCGGTGCGGGAATCGCATTCACGATTCCTGGGATGCGTTCGTATTCCTCCGCCAGCCAGGCGGCAAGAACGTATTGATTCAGGGATTTTACATCGTTCGGAAAGCGTTTGTAGTGGTCCTCAAACGCTTTGACTGCGGCCGGCGCATCCCCTGCCCGGAGCAGCGAAAGCGCATGCAGGTAGCTGTCCATCGGAGTGCGTCCGCCTCCCAGCTCCACGATGCGGCGCCACAGACGCGCGGCATTTGCAAATTGTTTTTCCGAGTAATAGAATGCCGCAAGCCGTCGCAGTGCGCCCAGCTGATCGGGATTCGCATAGAGCGGACGCGTCAGAACCAGAAGAGCGTAGTCCGTTTTCCCTTCCCGTTCAAAAATCGCGGCAGATGTCAGAAATTTCTCCGGATCCAGATTCACGCCGGGCTGTGAAAGAAGATGGATGAATTCCCGGGAAACCTCCTCGAATTTCCGGGAAAATTTCTCTTTGTCGCTTTCCATCAGGAATCCGATCAGAAACGGTGTTTCGTCCGATGCCTTTTTCTGCGCCTCCAGATAGACACTCATCGCCGACTGAAGAGCCTCCGGGCGCCGCCGTTCCGGAACCCGTTCCAGAACCTCTCCGATCACCTCGTCCGCCTTGCCGAACTCCTCCCGCGATGCCAGCAGAAGCGCCTGCAGCATCCGGGCGGAAAGCAGACGCTGCATCTCCGGAGAATCCGGCGCGTTCCCCTTCCCCGCCTTCCAGGTCGCATCAATCAGATCAATTACAAAACCGACCCGTTCCCGGTCCGCTTTCCTGCCTGTTCTGACCAGCTGGCTTGCCAGCAGCACATTGAGCGAAATGTTGCCGGGATGCTTTTTTGCAAATTCCATCAGCCGCTTCACCCGAGCCGGAAGCTCCCCCTGCTGATCCGAAAGATCCGCCCCCGCCAGAGCCATCAGTTCGTTGGATCCGGGATCCTTCTCCAGAGCCCGGTACAAATGATCCAGCACCGCCTCCGGCAGTTTCGTTTTTCCGCCGTCGCGGCGGGAAATCACGCCTTGAATGAACGCGGCAAAATCGGCAAGCGCTTCCGCTTTTTCCGCTCCCGCAGCGGACAATTCCGGCGAACCGGACCGGGCGGGCTTCCCCTCTTCCGCGTCCAGACGAATATCCGACGCAAAAAGCGATCCCGACAACAAAAGCAGAAAACTCATCAGAAAACGCATGAAAAACTCTCCGGAATCTTTTCGAAAAAAAAAAGGACGTGACATCCATCACGTCCCGGAATCACTCGAACTTTATTTGTTCTTGTGGCGCATCGCCTTCAGCATCTTTCTGCGCTTGTGCTGAGCGATCTTTCTGCGGCGCTTTTTTCTGAGATTTCCCATATCGACTCTCTTTTCGTTTTAGGTTTTTTTAAAAGGCTGATACGAAAAATGTATCATATTATCCGGAAAATGCAAATTTTTTTCCGTTTTTTTTCCGCAAATGTTTAATGCGGCGCCTCGGATGCGGCCGATCCCGCTTCGCCGTCAGGCTTCGGCGGAAGATCCGTCATGCCGCTTCGCCGGGCGACAATGTAGTTGCAAACATTGTCGCCCGCGACATTGCAGGCGGTTTCAAACATATCCAGCAGCGGATTGATTCCAATCGCCAGCGCCACAATCATCGCCACCTGATCCTCCGCAAGCCCCATGTTGGACAGCACCATGAACAGAAGGAACACCGATCCGCCGGGAATTCCGCCCGCGCCGATCGAAGCAAACACCACCGAAACCACCAGCACCGCCAGCTGTCCCGCCGTCAGGTCGATTCCGAAAATGTTTGCCGCAAGGATCGCAAACACCGGAAGGTGGATGCATGCGCCGTCCATATTGATCGTTGCGCCCAGAGGCAGGGCAAATCCGGAAAGCTCCTTCCGGATTCCCAGCTCCTCCGCGGTCCGGAGCGAAACCGGCAGCGCCGCGGCGCTTGAACGCGTCAGGAACGCGGCGATCACCGGAGAACGGATGCTCAGGAGAAAACGGTACGGATTCTCCCGGCAGAACAGAAGCACAAACAGCGGATAGATCAGAATCAGCATCGCAAGAACTCCGATCACCACACAGCCCGCAATCCGGAGATACGGACCGAACAGCGCCGCCCCGTACAATGCAAAATTCACCGTGGTCAAAGCGAAAACCCCGATCGGGAAATACTCCATGATCCAGTCGATGATCCGGAAACAGGCTTTCAGAACGGCATCGAACAGCTGAAGCATCCGTTCCACGGGATGTGGATTTTCCTCCAGGTTCTCCCGGTCGGCCACCGAACGGGCGGCAAGGCCGAAAAGAATCGCAAACACGATGACCGGAAGAAAATTTCCCGAAGCAAGCGCCTCAAACGGATTGACAAACAAGCCGTCGAGAAAGGCGGAAATTCCCCCGCTTTCCGCCGCGGCGGTCTTCATCCGGCCGACCTGACCGAGAAGATGGCCCGAAACTTCCGCCGCGTTGTGCATCTTCGGGTTCAGAAGACTCGCCATGACCACACCGAACACCGTCGCAAACAGAGAGGTGAAAAAATACCACAGAAGCACTCCGCTCCCCAGCTTCCCGAACTTCCGGACCGGTAGGCTCGCCGCTCCGCTGACAAGAGAAAAAAAGATGATCGGTATCACGATCATTTTCAGCATGGCGATCAGAACGCTGCCGAAGGGAGCGATCCAGGCGACCGTCTTTTCCACCGCCCCGGGGCCATACAGAACCCCCAGCCGGGAAACCAGAATTCCTCCCGCGACTCCCGCGGCAAACGCCGCTCCGATCCGGTAAATCAGCGGTATGGCAAAATATCGGCGGAACAGTATCTTCAACATCTTCCCGGGCTTCCTTTCCTGACAAACTTGACAACCTTGATCCATCCGGCGCACCGCGCATTTCCGTAATGTACCACGCTCCTTCGTTTTTACAAGAGCCGCTCCGCAGCTTCCGCACCGGAACAGAAAACCGGGACACGAACGGAGGAACCCGATGAAATCTCTGCAAAAAAAATCTCACGGCGACTTGACAAAGCGACAATTAAGAATTCTAATACCAGATGAAACAAGATTCTTTTTTTTCCGTGAAAACGGCCGCCGCGCCGCCTTTCCGGGAAACGGTCCGCACAGAGAACAAAGCGAGGTGAAAAAAGTGGCGGAAAACAATGATTATATTCTTCAGCTGATCCGGGAAAACCACCTGGTCTCCGACGATCAGATTGCCGAGGGATGGGCAACCGTCGCCTCCTCCAGCAGCGAATTGAGCATCATCGACGCATTGAAACAACTGGGATATCTGGACGAGGGAAAACTGCTGGCCCTGCTCTGCGAACAGTACGGACTGGAACTGGTGGATCTTTCCGAATACGAAATCCCGGAGGACGTCGCGGCGCGGGTCCCCTCCGAGGTGGCGCGGCAGTACAAGGTGGTTCCGATCCGCGTGCACGACGACATCCTCACCATCGCGATGGGCGATCCGACCGATATGGATACGCTCGATTCGATCCGCCTCGTTCTCCACAGCGACGTCGACGCCGTGGTGGCTCCTCAGGAACAGATCGACCGGCTGCTGATCCAGACCTACGGAACGGATGAGGAAAAACTGGATCTGGTCTCCGGCGGACTCGCCACAACCGACGACATGCAGCAGATCACCGACGGCACCGAAGACGGCACCCTCTCCATCAACCAGGGCGCCAATGCGGAAGACGATGCGCCGATCATCAAACTTGTTTCGCAGATCATCATCAACGCGTTCAACATGAAGGCTTCCGATATTCACATGGAGCCGATGGAGAAACGCTACCGCATCCGTTTCCGGATCGACGGCGCCCTCCGCGAACAGGAAGGCCCGCCGAAATACCTCCAGCCGAACATCACAAGCCGTCTGAAGATCATGGCGCACATGGATATCTCCGAAAAGCGGATCCCCCTCGACGGCCGAATTCAGATCAAACTGAAGAACAAGGATATCGATTTGCGCGTCTCCTCCATTCCGACGACCCACGGAGAGAGCATCGTCATGCGTATTCTGGACAAGTCCAGCATCCAGCTCGACATCCCGAAGCTCGGCTTCTACTCGGACGACCAGGAGAAGATCAACCGCATCATCAACTACCCGGACGGAATCTTCCTCGTGACCGGGCCGACCGGTTCCGGAAAAACCACCTCGCTTTACGCGTTTCTCAACACGATCAACACGCCGACCCGCAAGATCATCACCGTGGAAGACCCGGTCGAGTACATGCTCCCCGGCATCAACCAGGTTCAGGTGAATGTCGCGGCGAAGATGACCTTTGCCGCCGCGCTGAAGGCGATGCTCCGTCAGGCGCCGAACATCATCATGGTCGGAGAGATCCGAGACCTGGAGACCGCGGAAATCGCGATCAACGCCTCCCAGACCGGGCACCTGGTGTTCTCCACGCTGCATACAAACGATGCGCCGAGCGCCGTTACCCGACTGGTCGATATGGGGGTGAAACCGTTCCTTGTGGCCTCTTCGGTCCGCGCGGTGATGGCGCAGCGCCTTCTGCGCAGAGTCTGCAAGAACTGTGCGGAACCGACCGTCGCATCGCCCAACGAGATCCGCATGCTCGGACTCGACGACAAGTTCCTCTCCCAGGCGAAACTGCTGAAAGGACGCGGATGCGAGGTCTGCGGAGGAACCGGATACAAAGGACGAGTCGGCATTTACGAAATCTTCATGCTGACGGATGAACTGCAGGAGCTGATTTATCAGAAAGTCGCCTCTTCCACGATCCGGGAAGCCGCCCGGAAATCGGGAATGCGAACCCTGCGTGAAGACGCGCTCCGCAAAGCCGCGTCCGGAATCACAACCCTTTCCGAAGTGATCGCCGCCACCGTCGGCGACGCGGATTAATCTGGAGATCATCATGCTCGACACCGAAAATCAGACCTTGAAAGACATCCTCCTCGCCAACGAGGTTTGCACGGAAAAACAGATGGCCGAGGTCATCGAAGAACACGAACGGACCGGAACACCGCTTCAGGAACTGCTTGTGGATTTCGGGCTCTTCACAAAAGAGGAACTTCTGGAACAGATCGCCCACAGCCTGGGAACGGAGGTATATGATCTTTCCTCCATTGAGATTCCGGAAGAGGTGATCCATCTGATCACGCCGGAGAACGCCCACATGCTCGGCGTTCTTCCGATTCAGTTCGACGGCTCCACCCTCTATGCCGCGTTCCGCTCTCCGCTGAACTATCAGACGATTGATGAACTCCGCTTTATTCTCGGGTACGATGTCATTGTCGTTGTGGCACCCGAAGAACAGGTGGTGGAGGGAATTGAGAAGTATTATCCCACGGAAAACGCCAACGCCGCCGACCTCCTCGCCGAAATGGAGATGCAGGACATCGGCGACGCGGAGGATCTCTCCGACGATGAAATCCAGACCGCCGCCAACGACGCCCCGATCGTCCGCTTTGTGGACGCCGTGCTCTATCAGGCGATCAAGGACAAAGCCTCCGACATCCATTTCGAACCGTTTGAGCATGAATTCAAAATCCGTTACCGTGTTGACGGTGCGCTGTATGAGATGGCTCCGCCTCCGAAAAATCTGGCGATTCCGGTCATCAGCCGCGTGAAGATTCTTTCCGGTCTGAACATCTCCGAACGGCGGCGCCCCCAGGACGGAAAAATTCAGCTGAAAATCGCGGGCAAACCGATCGACCTCCGCGTTTCGACGCTGCCGACCCAGTTCGGAGAATCGGTTGTGCTTCGAATTCTCGACCGTTCGGTGGTCAATCTTGACCTCGACGTCCTCGGGATCAACGAAGACGTGCTGGAGAAAATCCGCGACATGATCTCCCGTCCGAACGGGATCTTCATCGTGACCGGCCCGACCGGCTCCGGAAAAACCACAACCCTCTACTCCGCCCTCAAGGAGATCAACAAGGTCGAAGACAAGATCCTCACTGCCGAGGACCCCGTCGAATACGACCTGGAAGGAATCATCCAGCTGCCGATCAACGAAGCTGTCGGCATGACCTTCGACCGGGCGCTGCGCGCATTCCTCCGTCAGGACCCCGACATCATCATGCTCGGAGAGATCCGCGACATCGAATCCGGACAGATGGCGGTTCAGGCCGCCCTCACCGGACACCTTGTCTTCTCCACACTTCATACCAACGACGCCGCCGGCGCCATCACCCGTTTCGTGGATATGGGCGTGGAACCGTTCCTCATCACCTCTGCGCTGATCGGGATTCTGGCACAGCGTCTCCTCCGCCGGGTCTGTCCGAAATGCAAGACGGGATTCCATCCCTCGGATTCCGATCTGCGGCTCCTTGAGCTGGAACGCTCCGACGTCGGCGACAACATGTTCTATTACGGCAAGGGCTGTCCCTACTGCAACAACACCGGATACAAAGGACGGAAAGCCCTGACGGAATTGCTTGTCATGAATCCGAAGATCAACGATCTCGTTCTCGCCAACGCCCCGACCATTGCCATCCGCGAAAAAGCGCGGGAGCTTGGAATGGTCACCATGCGGGAAGACGGCGTCCGCGCCATTCTCAACGGCGAAACGACGATGGAAGAGGTCCTGAAATACACCTGATCCGGCAAACGGATTTTCAAGGACTCCCGGGAGCAAACCGTCCGGGAGTCTTTTTTTGAACCGGAAAAGAAAACGCTCCGGCATTCCGCTCCGTCCATTCGAAGAGTTGACCGGAAGCCGATTTCTTCATGGACATCGCCGGATGTTTCCGGAGTTGAATTTCCGATCGTTCAGAAGGGGAAAAAGGAAAAGATGGTCGACCATTTTAGGGATTTCCAGAATTCTTCTCTCCTCCTCAAAACGACGAATTTTTCAAATTCCTCAAGATGGGCTGCTTCATTATCTAGGGTCTGCTGAACCGGAAGGGATCATGCTGAATTTTGAAAAAACAGCATAATGATCGGTTTCCGGCCCATGAAAAATAGAGGCCGGAATCGGAGGAA
>CASFTV010000064.1 GCA_949297765.1 uncultured bacterium
GTCACGGTCAATCCGGTCAATCCCGATCTGCTTGCCCGCGCGGTGAACCGTCTGCGTCCGGCGGGGCGGAATCCGACGACCGCCGACACGGATATTGTCAGGCGGCGCTGGCTTCTGATCGACTGCGATCCCAGACGAGCCTCCGGCGTGTCCAGCTCGAATGCGGAACACGACTTCGCACTGGTCAAGGCACGCGAGATCCGCGACGGGCTTTCCTCGCTTGGCTGGGCTGATCCCATCATGACCGATTCCGGCAATGGGGCGCAGTTGATGTACCTGCCGAACAACAATCTCAAAATCATCATTTGAGGCGAGTTTTTCACAAACTGCAGAAGAGGCCTTTTTCTCCGCTTGACAAAATAAAAAGCACAGAGTATAGTAAACTCGGAACACTTAGTAACTAATTCACTAACTCAAAAATAAGGCGAGAGCAGACAATGCGGCTGAGAGAAGTTTCCCGTTCTGAACTGGTTGAACAGTATATTCTGGAGAATATTGTTGCGGCACGCAACCCAGGGGACAGAATCCCGTCAGAAGCGGCATTGTCCAAAGAAATCGGGGTCGCCGTTCCGACCGTCAACAAAATTCTCGCAAGTCTCTCCGACCGCGGAATCCTCTTCCGCAAAAAAGGACTCGGAACCTATGTCGCGGAGCAGAGCCCCAAAGGAAAAGTCGTCCGCGTCATCACCCAGTCGGCAAAAAAGTTTATTCCGGGAAGCACGGTCAACTGGTTCAACTACCAATATGTCCTCGAAGGATTCTCCAGAACCGCCCGCGAATACGGAATCATCACCGAAACATTTTTCTTCGACCACTACCGTCCGGTCAGCAAAGAAACTCTGGATGAACTTCTGAGTCCGGGCGCGGAAGGATATCTCTATCATCCCGTCCTGGAATCCGACTGGACATGGGCCGAAGAACTCGGCAAAGCCGGGAAAATCGTTCTCGCCCGAAGCTATAAACCCTCCCCGCTCTGCCATACCGTCTGCTCCAGTCTCAAAGATCCTTACATGGAACTCCTTTCATATCTGAAAAAGCAGGGCAGGCGCCACCTTCTGTTTTTCCATGAACCGGTTCATGCAACCGGGTATGCGGAAGAGCACTGGAAGGATTTCCACGATGCCGCGGCCGATGCCGGGCTGGAATTCGCTCCCGAATATCACAAAGAGTGCGGACTCCTTGAAAAGGATGGTTATACCGCCATGAAGGAAGTTTTGCAATCCGGGCTTCCGGTTGATGCGGTCATCGGGGGAACCGACAGCCGCACCTTCGGCATCATGCACGCACTCCAGGAAGCGGGAAAAAGAATACCGGAAGACATTGCCGTGATCGGAGCGGACGATCTTCCGCAATGCACAGATCAGCTTCCCCCGCTGGCGACGATCACTTATCCGATGTATGAAATCGGCGCGGAACTCTGCCGGATTTTCGTTCAGGCCCTGAAAGAAAACAACCGCAGAATCATCAATTCGGAAATCAACCGGAAGTTCATCTGGCGCGAATCCGCCGGAACCGAAGATTTTACGCCGGGCACGTAATTTTTCACGGAATTAATACAGGAGGACTCCATCATGAAACAGACAACTTAGATTGAAAATGTACAGAAATTTCACACTGGACAAACTCAATGGAATCTCAAAAAAGCTCACTAAAAAGCAACCGGAAAACAAACAAGAGGCCGACATATGAAAAAACAAAATCAACCGACAGTACATACCGCTCCGCCGATTCAGGAGAAACCAAACAGATTCACGCTTATAGAGCTCCTTGTCGTAATAGCAATCATTGCAATTCTTGTAAGCATTCTTCTGCCTGCGCTGAACTCGGCACGAGGCAAGGCGCGGGATATCAGCTGCACCGGGAATCTGCGGCAGACCGGACAGGCTTTTCAACTCTACAATGCAGATTTCAAACGAATTCCTCCTGTCGCACTTTCAGTGGAAAACTACATCAGCTGGCAAGACAGAATCGCGGTCTACGGACTTTCCAAAGGCAAGACAAACCTCAAGGACGCCTCGCTCAAAAGCGACGGAACGCTTGAAAATCTGTTTCTATGCCCCGCCCGTCAAGGAACCGAAACTTGGAGAAACTACGGTCTGAATCTCTTTCTCGCCGCCGATGCGCCTAAAGGAACCGACTGGCATCCGACGCTGGATCTGGATCAGTCTCTCGACATTCTCCGGATCCGCCGCCCCTCGGAACACCTGCTGGTCGGCGACAACGACTGGAACTGGGCGAATCAGGACAAAGCTCCCTGGAACTCCCCGGGCGTCGGAATTTTCTATCTGCGCGTTGCAAAGCGTCACAACTCCGGACGCGGAATCAACACGCTTTATGTGGATGGTCATGTCGGCTTCCGCGCCTTCAACGACATTTACGGCGATCAGGGATGGAGTCAGTATTTCTGGCGCGGACTTTACATGAAATAATCTCCGGAAGGAACTTCTCTTATGAAAAACAAAGCTGCTCTTTCCATTTTAATTCTGCTTTTTGCGGCGTTTTCCGCACACGCGGAAAACCTGCTGCTTTCGCTCAAACCGGGGAAACATGGAAACACGCAAATTGTCAAAACCGCCGATGCGGTATCCGTCACAGCCGCGGCTTCGCACGGGGCTTCCTTCCGGGTTCCCATACCCGCCGGAACCAAACAGCTCTTCCTCAGTGTCCGTCTGGAAGTCGACGGAGTTGTCCGCGGCGCCGCCGACTGGCAGAACGCACGCTTGGGAATGAGATTCTACGACAAAAACGCCAAACCGACCGGACCCTGGCCGGATGTCATCGGCGCAAGCGGGACCCACAAGGAAACACTCTTTGAACGGGTCTACAATGTTCCGGAGGGCGCAGTCTCGCTGAAACTCGACCCCTGGAACTACGGAACCGCCGGGAAAGCCTTCTTCAGAGAGATCCGGCTCTTTGCATTGAACGAACAGAACGGCGCAGACAATCTCTTCCTTTCCACACCATACACGAAGGCATCCGGGACCACGGTTTCCCGCGGCGAAAACGGAGTCTCCGTCCGGATCTCCGGTTCTTCCGGATGCACATTCCGCGTTCCGCTGCCGCAAAAAGCCAAACGGATGCTCCTGAAGTTTGAAATGGCGACCGATCAGGTGATTCCCGGTTCCGCCGACTGGCAGAATGCGCGCTCCGGACTGCGTTTTCTGGACCGGAATGGGAAAGGCGTCGGTCCGGGACCCGAAGTTTTCTCCGCGAGCGGCACAACCGGATTCCGCCGCTGCGTAAAGCTCTACGATATTCCCGATGGAGCCGCATTCCTTGAAGTTCAGCCCTGGAATTACGGAAAATCCGGTTCCGCCGAATTCCGGAACATGCAGCTCCGCGCTCTGGAGGGAACAGAAACTCCCGTCATGGATGAAGATTCTCCCTCCGCTCCGGCGGCACAGCTCTGGGACCTCAACGACGCCGCACGCCGCGTCACCGGAACCAGAGAGGAAATCTGCCTCAACGGACTCTGGCGCTTCAAGCCCGTTCTCTCGGCAAACGAGGGGAACGCGCTCCCTGCCAAAGGTTCCGGATGGGGATGGTTCAAAGTCCCCGGCAGCTGGCCGGGCAACTACGGAAGCCTTGAAGTCGGACGCTCCCAGACCATCTTTCTCTCTCCCTTCGCTCCGAAATTCGATCCGCTGAAACTGAATCAGGCATGGTATCTGCGCACCGTTAAAATTCCGGAAAACTGGACCGGCAAACGCATTGAGCTGGAAGTCACCCTGATCCAGACCTGCGCCCAGGTTTTCATCAACGGAAAACTCGCGGGCGAATTCTATTATCCGGGCGGCGGCATTGATCTGACCGGTTTCGTGAAACCCGGCGAAACCGTTACGCTCTCCCTCCTTGTGACGGCCCGTCCGGATGAAGCGGTCAAATCCGTTTTCATGGCGCCAGGACGGCTCACAAAAACGACAGGACGGCTGGAACACCGCGGAATCTGCGGCGATATGTTTCTTGCCGCATACCCGCGCACCGGAAACATCCGCGATGTGCTGATCAAAACCAGTGTCAAAAATAAAACAATCTCCTGCGATACGCGTCTGGACAATTTACAGACCGGAACCTACACACTCTCCGCCCACGTCATGGACCGGGAAAACAAAGTTCTGGAATTTGAATCGAAGCCTTTTCAAGTGAAGGAAAAACAGAAACCGCTTCAGCTGGAATTCTCAACCCCGTGGGCAAACCCGAAACTGTGGGATATCGACCGCCCGGAAAACCTCTACACTCTGCATCTTTCGCTGAACAGGGATGGAAAAACCGTCGATGAACTCTATCCCGAAACATTCGGATTCCGTGAATTTGAAGTCAAGGGACGCAACTTCCTTCTGAACGGAACCGTTCTGCATCTGCGCTCTCTGATTGTCGACGGAACCCGTGAAGGCGCAGTAGCAAACGCGCTCTTTACGGTTCAGCGGAAAGTCCGCCGCGCACGCGAACTCGGGTTCAATCATCTGACCGGCTACGACTACAACTGCGCCCCCGGCATAACCGGATATCTCGGAGATTATTACCGGGAAAGCTCACGGCAAGGCATGCTCACCTCCCTGACCCTGCCCCACGGAAGCCAGTTCGGCTGGAAACTCGATTCTCCGGAAGTCGCAGCAAATTACAAAGCTCTCGCGGAATACACGATCCGCCGCTATCAGAATCTCCCCGGTGTCGTCATGTATTCCATGAACCACAACGCCGCCGGATATTACGGAGATCAGAATCCGCAGACCATCGGACGGGACATTGCGGAAGAAGAACTCTCCGCCGACCTCCGGAAGTACCGCGCACAGTCCCTGATCGCGGAAAGAATCGTCGTCGGCATCGATCCCACGCGCGTCATCTATCATCATGCCGGAAGCATCGGAAAAATCCACGCCGTCAACTGCTACCTCAACTGGGCTCCCCCGCAGGAGCGGAGCGACTGGCTCGAACTCTGGGAGAAAGACGGCACGAAACCCGTTATGATGAGCGAATGGGGACTTCCCCATCTGGCAAGCTGGTCCAGCATGCGCGGTCCCACCTTCATCTGGAGCGGTCCCGCAAAACAATGCCTCTGGATGGATGAATTCAATGCGGAAATTCTGGGAGAACAGGCGTATGCGCTCGACCCCGCCAAAATCCAGATGATGCGCAATGAAGAACGCGTCCTCAAACGCAGCGAATCCGTCTTCTTCGGAGAACTTCTGAAAGGGTTCGGAAACGATGGAAGACTCAACGTCATCGCGCAGTTCGCAAAAGAAAATTTTCAGGCATTCCGCATCCGCGGACTCTCCTACCTTCTCCCCTGGGATCAGGTTGTTCTCCTGAAAGCCGCCCCCGGACAGCCTGCACGAAGCGGAGCATGGCCCGGACAGTTCGACAACCTCAAGCGGCCGGGCATCGTCCCCGACGTCGCGGGAACTCACTGGGATTTCATGAAAGACCCGTTCCGCGAGTTCGTTCCTACGCTTGCCGGAAAAGACTCCCTCCCCTATCTGCGCACAATCACCGGATGGATCGCGGGAAAACGCGGCGACCTGACGGACAAGAGCCACACATTCCGTCCGGGAGAACTCATTGAAAAAACTCTGCTCACGGTCAGCGACCTGCGGGAAGCCGGAACCGTCCATATTGCCTGGAACGTCCCCGAACTTCAGCTGTCCGGCGAGGAGCAGGGCGAAGTCCAGCCCGGAGAACGCCTGGAGCTTCCCTTCTCCCTGCGCATTCCTCCCGCGACGAAACACAGAAAACTCACCCTGAACGCGGAATTCCGTTTCCCCGACGGAAGCGGCATGAAAGATTCGTTCGTATTCGACATTCTTCCGGAGCCCCGGCTCTCTCTTCAATCCGGAATCGCGCTGTTTGATCCGGAGGGGACCGCCGCCGATCTTCTGAAGAAACTCGGACTTTCATTCCGTCTGATCAAAAATGAACACGAGTGGAAAGAATCCGAACTTCTGGTTCTCGGACGGAACAGCATGGAAAAACTTCCGTTCGGGCTCAACACAGCTCTTGACGAAGGACGGAAAGTTCTGATTCTCGAACAGTCCCCGGAAACGCTGGAGCGGCTGGGTTTCCGCTGGAACATTCAGGGTCTGCGCACCGTTTTCTCCGCAACCCCCCTTCTTCCGGATCTGCATCACTGGCGGGGCGCGGCGACGTCTCTTCCTCCATTCATGCAGCAAGCCCCCGGAGAGCACAGCGTTCCGCGTCTCACCCGCAACGGATACACCGCCAGCCACGTCTGGCGCGCCGGGAACCGCAACAGCGTCGCAACCGTTCTCATCGAAAAGCCTTCCGCGGGCAATTTCAAACCGCTTCTGATCGGCGGATTCGATCTCCAGTATGCGCCTCTGCTCGAATACACTTTCGGACACGGAACCGCTCTTTTCTGTCAGCTGGATCTTTCCGGACGAACCGAAGAGGAACCCGAAGCGGAAAATCTTCTGGCAACTCTTCTGGAACACCTTGACCGCCGTCAGCCGCTCCCCCCGCGCCCCGTCTTTTACGACGGAAATCCGGAAGGACGCGCACTGCTGAACCGGCTGAAAATTTCTGTCAAAGACACTCCGGAAGCAGCCGCCGGCGACATTCTGGTCATCACCTCCGGAGCCGACATCCGGAAAGCCCGGTCCGCAGCAGAAGCGGGCGTTCAGGTATTCGCCATCGCGCTTGCGAAAAAAGAGCTTGCAGAGCTTCTTCCGGAACTTCCGGCGCAGGAAGGGAAATTCTTCTCCGACCTGACAAAAGATCTGCGGAAAGAACCGCTGTTTGACGGCATTTCCAACAGTGAACTTCACTGGCGCATCGAATTGCCCATGACCTCCTTTGAACCGGAAGACGCCGGCGGACGCGCTCTGCGGACTCTTGCCGTCGGGAAAGGAAGGATCTCCGCGCTTCAAACGGCGCCGTGGCTTTTCCCGGACGTCTTCCGCAACCGCACGACTCTGCGGCGCCAGGATTTCCTGATTGCCCGTCTGCTCCACAACATGCGTGCGGAACATCATGCATCCGCAGACTTTCTGAGTCGCGGCTACCGGGCGGTCACCCGTCAGAACCTGCTCTCCGGCTGGCGCGGAATTGCCGATCCGGAGAAAACCGGACGCGCCTCCGGCTTCCAGCTGCCCGGATTCAGCAAAACGAAGAATTGGCGTTCCATCACCCCCGGACGCGGTTTTGAGCAGCAGTTCCGCGACCTCTCCGCTTATGACGGCTGGTTCTGGTACCGCCTCAATTTTTCGCTGGATCTCCCGCTCTCTCCGGAAACGGAATATGAGCTTGATCTGGGAGCCGTTGACGACGAGTCATGGGTCTGGCTGAACGGAGAATTCCTCGGTGAACTCACGCAGAAAACGCATCCGGACGGTTACTGGGCTTTGCCGCGCAAATTCACGCTGAAAGGCAGGCAGCTCAGGAAGACAGGCAACACACTTGTGGTTCTCTGCAACGACCTCCGCGGCGAAGGCGGCATATTGGGGCATCCGGTCATTCGACTCAAAGCCGCACCTGACGGCCTCTACACCGACCGGAATCTCATAGAGGACGACCCCTACCGTTATTACCGCTGGTAATGCAAACAAGCCCGGACAATTCGGCTTTCATAATTGAGCCGGAGACCGAAACAAAAAGCGCGCACCGGAATTTTCTCCCGGTGCGCGCGCTTTTTTTACCGTTTCGTCAGACGAATCAATGCTCGACAACAAACACAGTGCCGTCGTTGCCGCCGATCCGGAGCGTGCCGTTCTCCCACGCGCCGTTCCAGACCTCTTTCACAACGCCCGAAATTTCAAGCTGGCATACCGCCTCCTCCGGCTCGTAGTTCACCGCGACACACACCGTGCGGTGCGCATCCAGCGGACGCTCCGTAATGCCGACTCCAGGCAGAAGTTTCGTCACAACTCGGCGGATTCCGGCACGCTCCATCGCCTCACGGTAAAGCAGATACACCGGATTCAGCTCTTCGCCGTGGAAGCAGCCCGGCAGTTCCGCAACAGCCATCCGCTCAACGTATGCGCCCAGCGTTTCGGTAGCGCACGCTTCCGCAAAAGCGTGGAAACTTGGGTTTAATCTGCATGCAAAGTCCAGTGACCTTGCAAAGGTGGAATTTTCTGCAATATTACAACAGGAGGATCCGAGGAACATCAATCAACATCCTCGGTGTTAAGGCCATGAATACAATTTCATCAA
>CASFTV010000065.1 GCA_949297765.1 uncultured bacterium
TATCCATGTCTCGAAACACATACATAATATACTGCGACTCAACATCTTTTTCTTCTATTTTATCGTCGATTTCACCAATTATTTCACGGATTCAGGTTTTATGGGTTACGGGATGTAGATCCCGAAGTTGAAGCGGTCGCGCCAGTTGAAGGAATTCCCTGCCCACGGAAGTGCGGAGTCCCGTTTTTTTCCGTCGGAGTTGTTCCAGATGAGGTCGAATCCGATCGGGGCCGGGCCGGCAAGATCCAGCGTTTTCCAGGGAATGGTCACTGTTGCGGAGTAGTCCGTTCCGGTATCCCGGATGGTGTGCGTGAGTTTGCGGAGATCCAGATTCCGGCTCCCGGAGAACTCCTCCGGAAGACCGTTTGCCGACTTCGGCGCAAGAAACAGACGGTAGACATGAGCCGTATACGGATTCCGTTCGAGGTGGTCCGCAGGACGGGAATCGAGGAAGAGTTCGATGCAGTCTCCCTCCCAGGGGGTGTTGACCGGACGCTCGCCCCGTCTGCGGTCGGAGACGTCGATGGAGATTGTCAGCTTCTCCGCATCGGAGGTGACGCGGAAGCGGCAGCCCTTCAGCGAAACGTTTTCCCCCTTGCGCAGATACCGGGTGGATGCAAGCGGAAGCGTATGGCTTTCCACACTCTTTCCATCCGACAGCAGAATGGTGATTTCCTTCCGCTCCGCGGTCACAGGGAAAAAGAGAACCTTCCGTTCCTGCGGGGGAATCGAGATCTTTTGAAGAGAGGTCGTTCCCTTGAGACGGACCATCCGCTCGATCGGACCGGCTGTCCTGTTCTGCAGTTCGACGGCGAGAGCCTCCTTTCCATTTTCGGCACTTCTCCGCACTCCGGTGATTACGCAGGCGCGTTCCGGATGAAACGAAACCGTTTTCAGGGAGCGGGAGAGATCATCTCCGGCCAGATAGCAGGGATCGGCCGTAAGAGTGAGCGTCTGATCCGCCGGGAGCGCGTTGCCGAACAGGTCGTATGCGCGGATGGTGGAAGAGGAGAGATCCACCTTGAATGTTTCTCCCTCGTTGACCGACCAGATGGCGGCGATCTCCTTCCCGTCGCGCGTCCGGTAGAGGAAGCCGTTGATGCCGGTGAGAACGTTGAGCTGCTTCAGCGGCTTTGCCCCTTCGAGGAAACGGGCGAACGCGTTTCCGGCGATGAAGTGGGCGTTCGGGATCATCTCGGCCACCGCCCAGTGATTCGAATAGCCGAAATGCGGACGCAGGTCGTTGTGAAGATACTGATTGCCGTTCAGGGAGATCGAACACATTGTTCCGGCGCCGAGGTCGATCAGGTAGCGTTTTGCGCTGTTGCGGGCGGGGAATTTTCCGGAGGCGATCCAGTCGTCTATGCCGGAAATTTTCTGATCGGGCATCCGGGAGTGGATGTAGTAGAGTTCGGTGTTCCAGAGAGGGAGATTCTTCCGGTAGCGGTCGACAATCGTGCGGATTTCGCGGATCTGCTGTTCCGCCGGAGTCGGATAACTGTCGAGCTGAGCGCTGTACGGATGGAACGAGAGGATGTCGAGATACTGGAACGCGCCGAGTTTTCCGCACGCTTCGATGAACTCTCCGAGCTGTCCGCCGAGATCGCCGGTACTGCAGATTCCGACGATGCGGCAGTCCGGGTCGGCCTTTTTCGCCGCCGTGTAAGCCAGCTTCAGATAGCGGGTGTAGTTTTCCGGCGTCATGAAAAGATTCGGTTCGTTGACGATCTCATAATAGCGGACCCGTCCCCGGCAGTGGCGCACAAGATTTTCCACAAAATCGGACCACGCCTTCTCCGGCGGGAGCCATCCCTGATGACGTCCTCCCATCCAGAGTCCGGTACTCCGGCTGTTTTTGCGGATGTGCCAGCTGTCCCGCGGAGTTTTTCCGGGTCTGTCGAGCATCCCTTTCCCGCCGAGAACGGGCATGGTTTCGATACCGTGTTTCAAGCCGGCGTCGACGATGTTGTCCAGAATGCGCCAGTCGTACTTTCCCGGTTCAGGTTCGAGTCTCTCCCATCCGAACAGACCGTCGTCATGCAGGCGGTTGATCCGGATTCCCTGGCGGCGCAGTGCGGCGTAATGATCGTCCACACTTCCGCCGAGCGCACGGAACTCGGGAGTCCCATCCGGAGAGGAAAACACGCCGGCGGCACTGCTGTATCCGATCGAGAAAGTTGTGTCGGGATTGATCCGGGTGCGGGGAAGTTCCGGGGCGGCGCCGAAGTCGAACGGCAGAAGGGGAACGCTTTTCCCGCCGCACTGTGCCGTCCCGCCCGCGCGGAAGACTCCGTTCGGAACGGAGAAGGGAAGGGGGAGTTCCATGTTTTTTCCCGCGGGAAGAATCGGTTTGCGGGAAAGTGTGGAGAGCGTTTTGCCGAAATAGAGATCATCCAGCTTCAAGGTGAGCGCGAGGGAAAGCGCTTTGTCCGAATAGTTGACGCCCCGGAGAATCAGATTCTGTCTGCCAGGTTTTGCGACCCGCTCCGGACCGAGAACGGCGAATTCGACGTTCGATGCGGGGGCGTACTCCTGCAGTTTTCCCTCGCTGATCTGCAACGCGTCGAACCAGACAGTTCCGCCTTTCCAGCTGATTTTCAGAAACGGATGCAGAAACGGTTTTTCCGCGCGGATCGTGAAATGGAAACGTTTCCATTCCGGTGTGAGGTTCACACTCTTTGACCGGGAGTACCAGCGGTTTACGACTTCCGGCGGCTGATGAGCCACGGCGAAGAGTTCCATTTTCAGGGAGAGGGGCCGGTCGCTTTTCATCCATGCGGAAACCGTATACTCCACCCCGTCTTTCAGCTCGACTTCGTGGGAGATCATCTGCCTCCATTCGCCGCGCGGACCGGGACATTTCAGGCTGAATGCTCCGTGAATTTTTTCCTTCGGATCCGCTTCCGGCCGGCTGTATGTCCGTTCCCCGGCCTGCACGGGGATGAATCCGCAGACCTGGTATCCGGCGTTCCCCAGTTCAAAACTGGAGTTGAGCAGCAGATTCCCCGCGGCAAGAGGAAGAGCGGCGAGAACGGGAAGAATGGAGAGAATTTGTTTCATCATACTTTATTTTCCAAGTTGTTCCAGCTCAACGGAGTGAATGTGGATTGTCTTTGCCCTTTCCTCCGCGGGGAAGGAGAAGACCAGATAGGCTGTCTGTTTGGCCATCTGCGGATATTCCGCAACGGCGGGACCGGAAAATTCCATCGACTGTTTTTTCCAGCGCGCAGTCAGCTTTGTCCGAGTGCCTTTGTACCAGTGTTTTTTCTGTCCGCTGACATACCCGTCGATATAGAAGGAAAACGGCGTCTGAGGATCGGCTTTGGCCCACAGGGAGAGACGGTAGCGCTTCCCCGGCTCCAGCGGAAGAGGCAGGGAATACACGGAAAGCTGAGTTTTTCCCGTCTTTGCCCGGGCGGTGATCCGCATCGCCTTCCCGCCTTCGATATGATCCTCTGCCGGAACGACTTGCAGAGATCCTTCGGCATTTTTCCAGAAGTGTTTCCGGAAGAAGGCGGGCATGGGGCCGTTGTCCGACGCGAAATCGACGCGGATCCGTTTCCGGTCATCCGCCGAGAGCTTCTCCACCTGGATCTTCCGAATCTGGAGCTGGAACGGCGATTTCCCTTCCAGCTGGAACATGAGATCTCCTTTTCCCGAATCGGCTGCATGGAAATAGGCATACGAGGTCGTCCATTCTGTCACGGGCGGATAGGAAAAATGGTATTTTTTATGAACATGGAGAAGAAGTTTGTCCGAAGAATCGGTCGATCCGGAGGTTCTGTACTGGAATGAGCATCGATAGAAGTTGTTCTTTTCCAATGAGATCGGATAGGAGAGGGCGAGCCATTTTCCCGGTATCTGAGTTGCTTTTGCCGTATCTCCTTCGATGGTCCATGCAGGAGCGCGGTTCCACTTCTGTGCGGCAAAGTCGGAAGAGAAGACCGTTTCCGCACCGGTCGCACTGAAAAGAGTTCCCGCTGCAGCGAGAAAAAGAATTTTCTGAAGTTTCATGCAGTTCATTTTTTGTTTTTCCTTTCCTGAAATTATTTTTTAATCCAGTCATCGTTGAATTCGGTTCCGAAGCGAATCAGTTCCGCGTGTCCGTCGAAGAAGAGGAATGCGGCGGAGATGCCGTCGTGATTTGCCCAGCCGGGATATTTTCCGTAGGTGGTCCAGCTGGAATCCACAGGCATACCGGGCTGATACCCCCCTGTCGATCGGTTGGTATAATAGGTCAGGACACTTCCGCGATGAGGGCCGGCGCTTCCGCTCCACAGCTGATACAGTCTCTTTTCTATGAAGATGGCACTGTTCGGGCGGATGTTGTTCATTTTCCGTCCGATGGTCCCCGATGGACTCTTATTGTACCAGACTCCGCCATGAGGCAGAGCGTTGTCATCTTTTCCCTGGGTTGCCGCATAGTTGGAAACATGCAGGGAATCGGGAAAGGTCGTTGCATTGGGACAGAACAGGAAGCCGGTGGGTTTTCTGTATTTTTTCGCATCCGGATTTTCCGACTCGTTTCTCCTGTATTTCAGATCTCCATAGGCGGCCTGGGTGATATAGTAACAGTTTCCGTCGTTTTCCGGAGCCCACATGTCGTTGGCGTCCAGATAGTTGATGAACAGAATATTGACCTGTTTCATATTGGAGACACAGGTGATCTGCCGCGCCTTTTCCCGTGCGCTTTTCAACGCCGGAAGAAGCATTCCCGCGAGGATGGCAATGATCGCAATTACAACGAGCAGTTCAATTAAGGTAAATCTCCTTTTCATTGCATGGTTTCCTTTCTGATATTTTTTACGCTTCCATGAATTTCCAGTTTGGTGTCCAGCAGGACATGGATCGGATCCCGCGTTTTCAGCACCGGTCGGTTCAGCAGAAAGAACTCCGCCCAGTTGACGATCTGTTCCGGTTCGAAATAGATCCGGTCGTAAATGAGCGCCTTTTCCGGAGAATGCGGTTTGTCGTATCCGAGCAGACTGAGGTCTTCGGGGATCCGGATCCCCTTTTCCGCGCAGTAGCGGAAGATCTGATCCGCCATATAGCTTCCGGTGCAGAAGATGGCGGAAGGAAGTTTTTTCCATCGGCGGAAGGTCCGGTCCAGGAATTTCCGGTTGTCATCCTTTGTGACCAGCGGATAGTCCAGCAGGTCAATCCGGCATTTCGGAACGGAGAAGCGCTGTTCGGTCAGAAAACCTTTGGCGCGGTTCACAAAGGAGTGTTTGACCAGCTCGCCGGAAAGACTGGCGGTGACGGCAACATGTTCCGTGTGTCCGTTTTTGATGAGATGTTCGGAGGCGATCTTCCCGCTCTGGAAATCGTCGGACGCAATTGCAATGTCGCCAACCGTGTCGTCCAGAAGATTGATGACCAGAAGCTCCGGGTTGAGATCCTTCAGCAGCGGAAGAAGTCTCTTCTCATACATCGGACCGAAGACCACCACTTCCGCTTTTTCCGCTTCCTGAAGAAATCTCCGCCGGTCGGTCCGGTGACTGGTCGTGACACAGGCAAAATCGTGGATGGAGATCCGTTCCATCAGCTGCCGCATGAGGTCCCGCATATAATAGGAAAGATCGGATTCGTCAAAATCAAAGACGATCGTCTGTTTCTTCTTCTGATCCGCCATATAATACCCATGCCGGTTCAGCGTTTCGATCACTCTTGCACGGGTCGAATCCTTCACCCCCCCCGCGTTGTTGATGACACGGTAGAGGGTCATGTGGCTGAGTTTCAGCTCGTCCGCAATTTTTCTGAAATTGATCCGCTGCATTCTTTTTCCCGTCGTTTTCCGTTTTCATTATAGAATATTTTTCTTGAAAAGTCAATAGAAAACAGAGAAAACGAAAGAGGAAAAAATGTTACACTTTTCACATTTTCGTTTTTCCCGACGATTGTATAGTGCGAAACGGTTTGCGCAGGAAGGGAAAAACAGTTTGCTCACAAGCGACAGTTTTTGCGCAAACCTCTTGTTTCAATTTGATAAAAACACTTTACACATTTATTTAAAATGAAAAAGGCCCGCCGTTAATTCGGCAGGCCCTTCTTGATCAAAAAGGTTTTCCGCTCTTTGAACTCCTCCTTCTTGCCCTTGTTCCAGTTGGAAACGGGTCTGAAATAACCGCAGACTCTGGAGTAGATCTCCGTTTTCGCTCCGCATTTGCTCATTTTTCGCCCTCCTGTTTTGTTGCTGTTACTCCTGTGAGCCCGGCGCTCAAATCACCGGCCCGGATCGCCGGAATAATCTCTTTAAACACCGAAATGTCATGCTGCGGCAACACGTTGATAAAGCCCTTGTCATTGCGACCGACAAGGATTTTTACCGTCGGTGTTGGATCTTCCGCTGTTGCTGTACTTGCTGAAATCCCGGCCAGCCATGAGTTGTCCCACGCTATAATTGTTTTCCCTTTCGTCGAATCGGTGATCGTTTTGACAACGCTTTCCGACGTGACAGTCTTCTGTGTAACTCTCCCCTCCGAATCGTATGTGTAAATCGTCGACCCCGTCGAGGCGCAGGCGGAGAGCAGTACGCCAAGAGTCCCGCAAAGAAAAAATAAAATCAGTTTACGCATTTTTGTTCCTTTTTTTCACTGCCTTGCAGCGGCTTGGTAAGCCTCGAACGCGGTCTCCGTTGCAATCGCGGCGTTGCTGGTTTTCATGACTCCCCACCAATAGGCGCGCTCGACACGGTATGTCCGTTTGAGCATTTTCAGTGTCCAGAGCGGAAATTCCGCGTCGAAAATTTTGCGGGTGTTTACTGTCCAGCAGCGAACGGTCTCCTCGAAATCCTCCCGGCTGCCATTTGACTCAGTATATTGAGCGTCATGGATCAGCACGGCTGGAGAAAACAGCGACATTGCCTTCGTAAGGATCTCCCGTGCCGCCGGGATCCAGCTGTCAGGCCCAGCGCCGTTGTAAACATCGAGTGCGAGAGCTGAATTCGTGTATTTTGACAGAATGTCAACCCCCTCCAGATTATAGGCAAGGCATTGCTCCCGGAGGCGGGCGATCTCCTCCGGAGTTGCGCATGGATCATTCATTTTTCACCTCATTCTGTGACCGGACGCGGGGGATATCCGCGTCCGTTTTTTTCCCGTCAATAGGTCTCCAGAACCGTCCGGACCTGAGCGATTATCGGTTCCCACGCTGCCTTGTCATTAATCAGCTGGGGCGAATATTTTCGGTTTACATTCTGCAGAAAAGTTTTCATTTCCGCCGCGTTGACCGCGGAGTTCCCGCAGAGTTTTTCAACGGTCATTCGGACAACCGATTTGACAATTTCGATCGAATACGTTCTTTCACAAATCAGGGTCGCGGCGGTCAGGGCCTTTTCCGGATCATTCAGTCGATGGAGAGCGATTTCCATTGCCCGCTGGGGCCAGGTTTTCGAGGCAAGGTAGAGTTCATAAGACTCCGCATACTTCCCGACGGCATTTGCCCAGAATCCGGCATCGCAGAACGCCTCCGCGCCCGGCGTGGCTTTGATCAGGGCATACATCTCCTGTGCGAAATCGAACTCGGTCCGCCGCCACCAGATGGAAAAGATACCGACGTACTGGGAACCCGTCAGAGCCCTTTCAAACTGTTATGTAAAATTCAAGGGACTGAACCCCAGATTTCACGTTTTTTTTGTTTTTTCACGTTTTCTAAACTCATTTTTGTCTTTTGAAGACAAAAATCC
>CASFTV010000066.1 GCA_949297765.1 uncultured bacterium
TACCGGAAGTTACAACATTTGACGAAGCCCGGCAAATTATTCGGGAGCAAGCTGAGGAAATCGAAAAACTCAGCAATGAGCTGGCGTGGTTCAGACGGCAGTTGTTCGGTTCCAAAACGGAACATTATATTCCCCGGGATGACACGCCCTCGCTTTTTCCCGATGAGATGTCACCTGAATCCCCGAAAGAAGTCCCCACGGCTACGGTAGCCGAACATGAACGGTGTAATTTCTATACCATCAATCAGCAGCCGAATCCCTGAGCTATCACTCGCATTGGTCTGCAAAGGCTTGATCTCTACCAGCTCCAGCGATTCATGGGTGCTCGCATCATCCTGGCGTGCCTTTTGTAACACTCGGATCCAGCGGCGTGTACTTTCGTCCGCTGTCCCAATACTCAAGTTATGGTTGTCCAGATTGAAAATAGTCCAGAATCAGCATTGTTATATCATCGCTCTGCGGTTCTCCGGCGGCAAAGCGCTCCAATGTCGTTTTAAGTTCGTTTATCAGCTCGGAGGGAGTTCCCCGCATGCTGTCGAGCGCCTCCCTGAGTCGCGCGTCCCCGAACAATTCGTTGTTTGAGTTTTTGGCTTCCGTCACTCCATCCGTATAGAGGAAGAGCCGGTCGCCGGGCTGCAGTTCGATCGAGACTCCCGTATACGTTTTCTTCGTTGTCACACCCAATACAATGGAATGTTTGACCCGGAGGAACTCCCAGTTCCCATGCGCATGTTTGAGCAGTGGAGGATTGTGTCCGGCACTTACACAGGTCAGAATCCCCGTGGAGAGGTCGAGCACCCCCAGAAACGCACTCAAGAACATGTGCGCCTTATTATTGCGGCAAAGTTCCCGATTGGCCTGGTCAAACGCCTCCGCAGGATCCATGCCCGACTGAATCAACTCCTTGAGCAGTGCTTTGGAGTTCATCATGTAGAGTGCCGCCGTGATTCCCTTACCGGATACATCCGCAATCAGAACGGCGATGTGCCGGTCGTCAATCGGAAAAAAGTCATAAAAATCTCCACCGACTTCCCTCGCGGCATACATGCCGGCCGCCAGCCGGTAACACTCCTGATCGGGGAAATCAACCGGCAGGACGGAATTCTGAATTGTCCGCCCCATTTCAAGTTCGGCGTCGATTCGCTTTGCTTCGTTTTCAATGGACTTCTTCAACGCCTCAACAGTGGTGTTGATGCCCCGGGAAAGTGCTTGGAATTCCGAGGTGGTACTCACGGCAATTTTTTCCTCCAGATTGCCGTTGGTGATCTCCCGGAGCGAACTGTTAACGGAATAAATTCCCTTGATGACCACCTTCTGAAGCAGACACGACACGAGAAGAAAAATCACGCCAAAAAGCACCAGATTGGCAATCACCAGAATGCGCAGAACGGAATTGCGCGACAGATACATCTCCTCCTCGGGAAGAGTGCCGGTCAGCAGATAGTTCCCGCACGGAATCGTAAGGCAGAGGCTCGGCGTCCCGTCGACCGCCTTATGAAATACCCTTTCCCGCCGATCTTCGGGGTTTCCGTTTTCCGCGATGCGAAGTTTCCCTGCATGGCCGATGCGGAATGTCGAAGCGATGGATTGAACGTCAGCGATCTTCATGGCCTCTTCAATACGTTCCGGCCGGTAGCCGATCTGGACGATCCCTGAGCTGTCTTTTCTGGCAACCCCGGCATATTGAAACAGAATCTTCTGAATCCCGTTCGGCGTGGGAGCCTGCACCAGTTCAAAGTCACGATCGTTCAATGCACCGAGAAATTCCGCAGATTGTCTGGAATCCGCCATATCATACCCCTCGTAACTTTGCGGAATGCAGGTGACCAGAATTCCGTTTTCATCGGAGACATGCAACTGGTCGATATCCAGATTGCGGCGGATTTTTTCCAGTTCATCCCGACGTTTCAGCACATCAGGATCCAAGGCGATCATCTGCGCGAGAGCATGCGCCTTGGAGAGCGCGGCGGAGTTGGACATTTGAATCACCGTCTCCAGATTCTTCTGCGTATGTTCGACCTGACGCGCGGCATCATCAAGTTTGATCCGTAACAGTTCCAGCGCCGACTCCCGCGCCAGCGAACTGTGAATCCACCAAGAGATGCCGAACGTAAGCAAAAATGCTCCGGCGACAAAGACCAGAAGCCATTTCTGAAACAGTCTCTTCATGCGTTTCTCCCATCCGATCCGACTGCTTTCTTCAAAATCAAAACGTTGCAGCCATTTTCCCGGCGGTATTCCACCGAATCCATCAGTTTCCTAACCAGGAAGATTCCGAGACCTCCGGCTTCCCGTTCCGCCAAAGGGATGGAGAGATCCGGAGCGGGGACCTCCAGCGGATTGTAGGCGATCCCGGTATCGGAAAACGTTAAGATCAGTTCCCGCTTTTCCATATCGAATGCCACAGAAACCCTGGCCGTGCCTTCCCCGGAAGGATACCCGTAACTGGCAATATTCGTAAAGATCTCATCCGCGGCGATCAGCAGTTGTTTTCGGTTTCTGGCGGGCAGAGCCATCTCTTCGGCAATGGAAAGCAGCCACTCCTTCAAAGTGGCAAAGGCTTCCCGTTTCGCTGGAAGCAGAAGAGCTTCTTCGCCATAATATTGAAACTTCCGCATCTCCCCGCTCATGGCATGTCACTCGATGGTCAGAAGTTCGTCAAAACCGGTCATTTCAAAGACCTCGCGTACATCCTCGCAGACGTTTTTGAGTACCAACCGTCCGGCTTCGCTCATCCGCTGATCAGCACTCATGATTACACGTAAACCGGCACTGGAAACGTAATCGACGGCAGCAAAGTCGAGAATCAGTTCCCGTACGCCATCGTACAGAGGATTGAGTTCCGCCTCAAGTCTGGGCGCGGTTACAGTATCAATGCTGCCCTCAATCGCCACGGTGAGGACGGTTCCGTCATCGTTTTTCGTCACTGCAAGATTCATTGTTTTCCTCCGAACAGTTTCAAGGTCAATATGCTCCCCTCGTTTTCCCGGACAAACTCTTCCCGGGAACAGCGTTTTTTCAGAATCATCCGGGCCATGGAACCGGCGTCATCCTCTGCTTCGAGGGGATTTTCCGGATTTCCGGTCCAGACGGCGCGGATTTCGGTTTCCCCGGTCTCTCCGGAAATACCGACCTCAAGCTGAGCTTTCACAACGCGGGAGAAGAGAAGATTTACGATCAGCTCCTCTAGCACAAGTTGAATCGCATTGCGCTTTTTCTGCTCAAGCATCTGGCGAACGGCAAATTCGTCCACTTCGCTGCGGAAATGGTAGAGGTCGAAATCCGATCTGTCAAGCTCGAAGCAGAGCATATCCATCCGGCGGATGAACGCGCGGGTCCGGGGACGTTTCGGATCTTCAAAAATCTCCTGCGGACTCCCCGCCTCATAGATCACTCCCTCGTCCATGTAAAAAACCCGCGAAGAGACATCCCGGGCAAAGCGCATCTCATGGGTGACGATCATCATGGTAATACCGGTTTTCGCCAGATTCCGGATAACGGTGAGCACCTCATTGACCATGGTCGGATCAAGTGCACTGGTCGGCTCATCGAAGAGGACGATCTCCGGCTTCATCGCCAGAGTCCGCGCAATGGCGACCCGCTGCTGCTGGCCGCCGGAAAGTTCTTCCGGGAGTGCGTTGGCCTTATCCACAAGGCCGACGGCCTTGAGTAACTCCAGTGCCCGTTCCCGAGCCCGGAGTTGAGGTTCCTTCCGAAGAGAACACGGAGCAAGCATAATGTTTTCCAGTACCGTCAGGTGTGGAAAAAGGTTGAACTGCTGAAACACCATTCCCATTTTCATCCGGAGTTTCGGCACATCCGTTCGGGGATCCAGAATATTGACTCCGTCCACCAGGATCTCCCCCGCGTCCGGCCGTTCCAGTAGATTCAAACAGCGCAGAAAGGTGCTCTTCCCGGTTCCGGACGGCCCGATGATGGAGATGACCTCTCCCGGGTTGATTTCCGCATTGACATCGTGAAGCACCGGAGTTTCGTTATAACTTTTGCGAAGATGCTTGACGGTAATCATCAGTTCGTCCCTCCTTTCGCGATCAAGCGCCGATTCAACGGATCGAGCCGGAACTCCAGCCAGGTCAGCCCGAGCGCCAGCAAGTGCGCTGCGGCAAAGTAGATCACCGCCGTGGCGATCAGCGGAAAAAACGCCTCGTATGTCCGGCTTCGGATGATATCGCTCATCTTCGTCAAGTCCTGAATGGCGATATAGCCGACGATGGAAGTCATTTTCAGCATCGACACGAATTCGCCTCGATAGATCGGCAGAATCCGGCGCAGAACCTGCGGCAGAATCACTTTCCGGAATGCGGCGTATTTCGAGAATCCCAGCGCGAGCGCCGCTTCCGTCTGCCCTTTCGGAATGCCGTTGATCCCACTCCGGAACATCTCTCCGACATACGCGGCGAAGTTCAGCGCGAATCCGATTACCGCAACCGCGATCGCATCAATATCAACTCTGGCAAAAATCACATAGTAGAGAATCATCAAAATCACCAGGATCGGCATCCCCTGCATCAGTGCGATATATCCCCTGGCGACTCCGGAAACAAAACGGTTCTTTGAACGGCGCATGGCACAGACTCCGAACGCCAGCACCGTTCCCAGCGCTGCGGCAAGGACTGTAATCAGCACGGTCACTTTCAAACCGTCGAGAATCAGTTTCCAGCGATCTTCGCGGACGAATGTCCGCTCAAAGCTCGAAGCTAATTCCCGCCCCGCCCGGGTGAGCCACTCCCCGGCTCCGACGCTCCGGCCGGTCGCGACATCCTGCGCAACGACAACTGCGACTCCGCCCTTGTAGTTCGGTTCGGAGAAGAGCATCCTCTGTTTTCGCTCCTCGGTGATCGTCGTGCAGGCGACCCCGAACCGGACCTTGCCGGAGGCAACCGCATCGAGATAGCCGTTCCAGTCCATGATGACCGGTTCCAGCGCGTACCCCAGATTCGACGCAATGCGCTGCGCCACTTCGATATCATAACCGACTACCTGACCGTTGCGCAGGAAGGTAAACGGTTCCAGCTGCGGAATCGTCGCAAAACGTAAAGTCCCTTTGGGTGGATCCGTCAGCGGAGGCGGCATTGTCTGAATAGCGGGATCGCCGGAAAACCATTTTTTATCGAGCACGGCAAGCGTTCCATCCGCCCTCAGTGCCCGTATCTGCTCACTGAAAGCGTTACAAAGCTCCTTCTCTTTCAACGAAAAAAGAAACGCATATTCGTCGGAGGTGAGTTTCTTCGGCAATATCCGGAGCTTCGGGCGCTGTTTGACCAGTATCCTGGCTTGCGGCTCCTCGATGAGAAACGCATCGATCTTTCCTGATTCCAGCGCGATGGGAAGATCGGAAAAGGTGTTGAAATAGACCGGTTTGGAACTCGGGAAGTTGTCCGAAGCGATCCGATCCATGGTGGTACCGGAAAGGATTCCCAGCCGTTTCCCGTAGAGTTGTGAAAAATCCCGGATCTCCGTAATGGAACTCTCGGATTTCCGCCCGAGAACCGTAACGCTTCCGGCATAGTGGCTTTCGGCGAAATCCACTTTTCCCCGCCGTTCTTCCGTGATGGACATCGCTCCGCCAACCGCATCGACCTTGCCGGAAACCAGTGCCTCGATCAGGTCGTCGAAATTCATCGGAACAAATTCAAACTTCATATCCAGAGCGCTCGCAACACACTGCATGATCTCCACTTCAAGCCCGAGATACTTCCCGTCCGGACCAACATAGCACATCGGTTCCATGGTTGGTTCGGCGGCAAAGCGCAGAGTGCCATTCTTACCGGTGAATCCGGAACGCTTTGTGAAGTCGGGAATGATTTTCCCGGCATTGTCCGCACCACACCATTTGTTGGCGAATTCAACAAGCTTGCCGGACTCTTTCATCTTCCGGATCACCGCACTCGCCTGCACGGTCAGCGGCGCCCCCTTCCGAAAGGCGATCCCGTAGTAATCCTCAGCAAAGGAGCAGGCGATCCTCAACTCATCCGGAAAACGGGCGACGAAGAGTTTCCCCACCGGTTCATTGACCAGCACCGCATCGGCTTTGTTAGAACGCAGCGCCTGTACGGCGGAGTTCTGATCGGAGAACGAAAGATACTGCACACCCTTCACCAGAGCTTCCGTGAGCTGGCGATAACAGGAACCGGTCAGATACGCCACCCGTTTTCCCGCCAGATCCTGTATGGACGAGATTTCGCCGGAATTCTCCTCCGCAGCCGGCAGACGATCCCGGTGAACCATCACGCTGATGGCGGAATCCACGTAATCATCGGACAGCAGCATCTTTTCCCGCCGTTCCGGGGTGCCGTTCAAATTGGCAACCAGGAGATCGATCCGACCAGTTTCCACTGCGGGAATCAATCCGTCGAACGTCATTGCGGTCACATCAACTTCCGCATTCAGAAAGAGGGCCAGACGTTTGATGAATTCCAGATCAAACCCGGTGAGCCGTCCATCCTTTCCATAAAAATTCATCGGCTCGTTTAGCCCCTCCGTGCCAACCGTCAAGCGGCGGGTCGGTTTCTCTGGAACCTGGATTTCAGGCATAGGCGGAGGATTTGCAGAGAACCAGCGCTGGTACATGTCCTCGCAGGTACCGTCGGAGCGATACCGGGCGATAAAGCGATTGACTTCCTTCAGCAGCTCTTCGTGTTTGAGAGGCAATCCGATGACGATGTGTTCCTCTGCGATATCTGTCGGCAAGAGAGCAAGTGCGGGGTTTACTTTCGTCACATATTCCATATTGTGCCGGTCAAAGACGAAAGCATCAATCTTCTTCTGCTGAACGGCGGTATAACCATCCGCAGTGGTGTTGTAATACTGAATTTTTGCCCGGTCGAAAAAGCGTTCCCCTGCATTCATGGCTGCAGCTCCTTGGGGGACACCGATCACAAAACCGGGTTTATTCAAATCCTCCGGCACGGCAATGGAAACGAGCTCTTTCTGATCTTCCCTGGAATCTCCGCAACCGGAAAGTAAAAAGATGATCCCGATCAAAACGGTGAGAAGCAAAAGAAATTTCCTGGTCATGTCTGTCCCCGCTTGCTGTTATAATCAGTGCCTAATAAACGACAAGGAAGATTTTCTCGCACATAAAGCGAGATCGTAAGAGAATAAAAATGCGCATCCACAGAGTTTAAATCTGATTTAGGCGGGTGTTGTTTATTCACTGTTGTTCCTCTATTTGGATTTTGTAATTTATAAACTTTCGCATCTTGTTTGGTAGTAAATTAGGAGACTGCGGATGTTCCGAAAAGCATAATGAAAAAACAATAACACATCGATAGTCCCATAGATCGTACGATAAACACTATCCTACCCTTACGGCTTACTAATCCCATGTCTCATATCCTATACTTTCTCTTCCAATCTTTGGGGAAATATATATTTTTGTACTATAGCGCTTGTTAAATTTTTTTTCAAGCCTAACTTATCACATGGAAACTAAAATAGCGGATCAAGTGAAAAAGTATTTGAAGACCGGGCTGAATTTCTTTTCTCTCGTTCCCCGGCAGGAACAGGATCGTCTGGAAAGCATAATTACACAGGATACCAGACGGAAGTTCGTTGTCCGGTCAGTTTGATGACAACATCTCGAAGAATATTGAGCTTGGGTGCGCTGTGCTGTCCCACAACATCATACT
>CASFTV010000067.1 GCA_949297765.1 uncultured bacterium
GATGGTTTCATGGATGCTCCTTGTTTTTTTGCTGAAATATAAGTTGCATCCAGAACCATCATCTTTCAACTTTTTCTTTTCCTATGGGATGGCTGTGGAGAAAAATCAAAAAAAGAAAAAATCGCGGGGAAATTTCTTTCCGAAAGAAGAATTGCTGGACTGTGCGATCGTTCCGGCGGAACCGGAGAAGCGGAATTCAGAGATTCCCGTATTCCGCGGGGGGCAGGGGAAGAATCCGCTTGCCGGCGGAAATGGGGATTGTTGTCCTGCCGAGTTTCAGAACAAAGGAAGAGTCGGAGTGGATTCGGATCTCCTTCTGTCCGTCCGTTTCCAGCGAGCAGGTGACCGTGCCGAATTTCAGGCGGCGGATGCCGTGGCGGAAGGAATGGTGAATTTTCCATTCCAGAGTCCGGTTCGGCGCATCGGCATGGAAGCCGAGGACGTTTTCAATGACCAGATTGATCGGACCGAGCGCGGACCATCCGCAGAAGTCCGGCCGGACAAATTTTCCCGGATGCGGCTCTTTCAGAGAGGCCGGTTTCGGCCTGGTCGGGGAATAGGTCTCCCAGATCGTATGCGGGGAAAACTCCTTCCAGGTCCGGAACTGATGAGAGACGAGTTTTTCCGCAGTCCGGTCGGCGAGTTCTCTGAATCCGTTCTGTTCCAGCGCCTTGATGCACATGTACGCGGTCGGCAGCCAGACTCCGCCGCGCCAGTAGCGTCCTTCCGGATCGAAGTGGCGGCTGTTCCGCGCAACGGACGGAAGCGGAATATCGCCGCCCAGCTCCTCCGGATGTTCCACATGGGATGCCAGACGTTCTGCCTGTCCCGTTGATGCGACGCCGGCAAGAAGCGGCCAGAAGGAGGCCGGAGTCATCACCTTGACGAGACGGTGCGGCTCTCCGGCTTCAAGATCGTAATAACAGCCGTCCTCCTCGTCCCAGTAGTGAGTGTTCAGCAGTTCGGCAAACCGTTCGTGTTCGATCCGGAATTCCTCTTCGCCGGTCGTCTTGAAAATCACTCCGGCTGCGAGAGCCTGCTGTGCGGCGGCGTCGAGAAAGAGGATCTTCCGGTAGGCCGGATCGTTGTCGATGATTTCCGGGCCGAAGTCGCCGCGGGGGGTGTTGTCCATGCCGCAGCGTCCGCCGCTCCAGTGATAGCCGAGCGGGGTCTTTTCCAGAGTGACGGGATGGGGAGAGGTCATGTAGTCGAAGCGCTGTCCGGCTTTGAAGCTGTCGAACAGGCGGAACATGCGCTGCGGGTAGCGGTGACGGAAAAAGATCTCCTCAAGATGCCGCCGGTCTCCGGTCGTGCGGTAGTGTTCGAACTCGCTCCAGGCAAAGAGAAAAGGATTGTCGGGAATGTGGATTCTGAGCGGCGTCGCGCGTCCGTCGAGCATCGGTTCGTAGAAGTTCCGCAGGCTTTCCACGCCGGGGAAGTGTTCCGGCGCATATTTGCAGAAGTGAACCAGGAAGCAGGTGTCCCAGATCCAGATGCGGTCCGGAGCGAACCCTTCGTCCATATAGGGGGTCTGCGGCGCGCCCGGGCACTCCCGGATATGGTCCGCGGCGCATTTCCAGGCGAAGTGTGAGAATTCCGTCAGTCCGGGCAGACCGTCGAACACGATCTCCGGAAGGTCCCGCAGGATCTCCCGGACATCCGATTCCCGGAGAAAAGGTTCCATGATTCCCTCCATCACTTCCCTGCGGGTTCCAACTGGAAGGCGAACGTATGCCATTGACCGTCGGAAAGAGCTTCCGCGGAAAGGGCCGGAAGTTCCCGCAGAATACGGTTTTTCCCGTTGCCGTCCTTCCACTCGCCTTCCTCCGGCCGGAAAACGACGCCTTCCGGGCGGGCGGAGAGTGCATTCCAGGCGATTGACGGCGGAGTTTTTCTCTTTCCTTCCGAGCGGACTCCGCACTCCAGACGGATCGTTCCGGATGCGTCGAACGTGTACTGCATGCGGAACCGGAGGTGCGGTGTCTGCATCTTTTGGGAGGTGGGATTTCTGAGATTGTCCTTGAAGACTCCGGAAAACAGCAGTTTCAGAGAGTTGCCTTCCTGCCGGATCCGGACGGAGGCTTCATAGTCTTTGTCCTGTGCGTACTTTCCTTTTTCAGAGATCAGCCCGCCGTCGGAAAGAAGACGTCTGCTGCCTCTGCTCCAGCGGAGAATGGAGCCGCCGGTTCGGGAAAGTTCCACTTCATAGCCGGGACCTTTGACCAGCCAGCCGTAGCTGAGATTCCGGATCTGGACCGCTCCGGCCGGGGTCAGGGGATTGTCCTCCGCCGGTAGGAGCGGCGAGGCCGCCGGTGTCAGAGTCACTGTGAAACCCTCTTTCCCGACAAAACGCTCCGCCGCATCTCCCGCTTCGGAGTCCTTGTAGAAGAAGGCCGCGCACCAGCGGGATTTTCCGTTGACCCGGTCCAGCAGCATCGCATTGACCGGATAAGAGGTCAGAGGATTTTTCAGACCGACAAATACGCCGCCGTTTTTCTGAAATCCGCCGATCAGCGGTCGGCGGAAATCCAGCGGAATTTCTTCCGACTGCCACAGAATGGGGGTCCCGTAGAAACGGTAGGACGTGCGGTTGCTATTCCCCGGAGTCCCTTCTTCATAGCGGGTCCGGAAATCGTCGTCCAGAATGCCTTCCGCTGTGCTGACCTGATAACGGCTCACGTTCCGGCGGGTGAATGCCAGCGCCAGATTCCGATGTTTGCCGCTGTCGGAAAGCGGACGGGTTTTCACTTCGACATGATCCGGATAAAAGCTCCATTCCATGGCGATCCGGTCGCCTTCGGGCAGAGTCGCCGTGCCGGAAAGAATCCAGCCGAACGATGTTTTCCGTTCCCGTCCGTTCCAGCGGATTTTCGGGTTGGAGGCTCTGCGCTCAAGGAAGGGTTCCTGTTTCAGAAAACGGGAGTCGTCCAGCAGAATGTTGCCGTCCCGGTCCGTGAACCGGATCAGCATGCCGGTGGCGTTGCTGAGGTGCATGGAGTAAGTCGTTCCAGTGATGACGGGGCTTCCCCACTGGTTCCGCTCGAATTTCACACTGCCCTTCGCCGGAGCGGATTCCTTCCGGGGAAGGGGCGCGGGGAATCCGGGAGCTTCCGACTCTTTCCGCAGAGCCAGAATTTTCGCCTCGTAGGGTTTCAGGCGGATTTGCGGTTTCGGTGTTGCCGGAAGAGTCTTTGCGGTGAACGCATCGTGGAAGAGACGTCCCTCTGTCGGGAGATTCCCGGGCAGATTGACCTGCACGGTTTGCGGATTCGCAGTGAAATTGATCAGGCAGAGCGTGGAGTTCTCTCCCATCGTCCGGAGGCAGCCGAACACATCCTTGCGGGAAAGGTGGTTCTGCAGATAGCGGATGGAGCCCCGGCGGAGTTCGGGCAGGAGCTTTCGTGCGGCAACAAGACGGCGCAGAAATTCTCCGTTGCCCTCATCAAAATCCTGCAGGACCATCGGGATTCCATCCAGCACAAAGGTCAGAGCGGTGGCCGCGCGGGCGGCTCCGATTCCGACAACCTGAGTTGTTTTTATATAATCGTGGGTTTCGGTGAACCGGAGACGAAGTGTATCCGCCGGCTCCACATACCCCTGCTGTTCCAGACGGTTCGTGAGAGACTGGACCCAGATGCCCTTGTTGTCTTTGGAGAGCGGGGTGCACCAGGAGACCCCGCGCAGGAAATAATCGCAAAGTTCCTTGTCGTAAACGATATCATTTTCCGTCATGTAGGGGGCGTACTGGACCTCGCCGAGAACGGCGCCTTCCGGCTTCACGGACCGGAGACCCTCCCGGATCGCGTGCGAGATTTCCAGTCCGCCCTGGCGGCGCGAAAGACTCGGACGCATATAGGGAATCGGATCCAGTTTCCCGTTCCGTTTTGCAAGTTCCGCCTTCCACCATGCTTCCGGGACATTGGCCGGAACTGTTCCCGGACGAGGAAAATCGTCGGTGCGCCAGTTCGGATGGGAGCCGTCGGCAAGGTCGATCCGGAGTCCGTCTACGTCATAGTCCGAGGCGAAGAATCGGGCGACTTTTTTCATATACTCCTGCCACTGCGGCGATTTGTAGTCAAACGCGAGATACCGGGGAACATTGCCGTTTCGGTCAAAGATCAGCGCTTCCGGGGGATTTCCGCGCACTGCGCCCGATGCCGCGTTTGTCCCGTGGGGAACGATTCCCAGCATCACTTTCATTCCGCTGTCGTGTGCAGTGCGCACGAGTTCGCGGAACTCTTCCGCCGTTCCGTATTCGGGATTCGCTTTGAAGTAGTCCCGCGGATGGTACTGCATCACTTCGGAGATCGGACGGAACCAGACCGTATTGAATCCGAGAGAATGGAGACGCGGAAGAAGCTCGGTCTGCGCTGCGTGGAATCCGCCGAGTGTGAGCGCCTTGCTGTAGCTGCTGCCTCCGACCGATGCGTTGAAAATGATCGCGTCCTTCAGCCAGTCGGGACGGTCCTTCGGGACGGAGAGTCCGACTTCCCCGTAGAGTTCCCGGATTCCGGTCTTCATCTGCTCGTCGATGGTTTTGCGCGCCGGTTTGAGGTAGACGGGACCGATTCGCTGGGGTTTCCCCGCTTCCAGATAGCCGTAGGATTTGAAATTGTACTGGATCACCGCCGCGCCGTTGACCCGGACAATCTGCAGATTGGATTTGTCCTTCAGCGGATCGCCGAAGAGGATGGAGCAGATGCCGTTCTGCTCCAGCAGCATCGGGAGCGTGGAAAACCCGCTGATTTCCTCCCGTCCGTTTTTCCCGAGTCCGGCGACGGTGTTGATCCGGGTGTTTTTCGGATACCGGAGTCCGCCCGGGAAAAAATATTTTCCTCCGTCCGGGAGCGGCAGGTTCAGCTGGACGAACTGGAAGATCCCGCGCGGTCCCGATTTGAGTGTCAGATCCCATGTCCGCACCAGCAGATCGGGATCCTGCGGGGTGCCGAACTGAAGCGTGTCCGCGA
Organism: uncultured bacterium; assembly: GCA_949297765.1. Lineage (GTDB taxonomy): Bacteria > Verrucomicrobiota > Lentisphaeria > Victivallales > UBA1829 > UBA1829. The sequence goes on from CASFTV010000067.1 coordinate 4,968, forward strand.
CGGAATACGGCCCGATCTCATATTCCAGACACAGCGTGGAATCCGCCGCTTTCCATGTGTGCTGCTTCAGACGGAGTGTACCCGGCTTCTCGGATTTTTTCGCATATTTGTCCGGGACCTGCGCAACGGAGGAGCTGAAAAGATTCGGTTTTCCGGGTGTTTTCCCGGTCGGCCATTCCGGACCCCACATGAAGGGGGCGAAGTTTCCGGAATTCGCCGAAAGAATGTGTCCATTCCATTTCAATTCTTTCCAGTATCCGTTTTCGCTGTCGCAGCGGAAACTCCATTTCCCTGCAGTGACGGTCTTTTCCCCCGCCTGAGCAGGAATTGTCAGACAGGAAAGTAGAAACAGATGGAACAGAAACCTGTGTTTCATCCGGTAAATTCCGAGTCGGTTGAACAGACGCATTGTATTTCTCCTGTGTTTATTTTTGCAGAACAGCTTTCATATATCCGTAAATATTATGGCCTCCGTAGAGCAGAGGGACCGGGGCCGAAAAAAACAGCTCCCTTCCATTCCGCAGATCGGTCCGGCAGACCATCAGATGAAGAACCGCCCCCGCATAGGGCAGCGGGTCCGAAAGAGAGGGCAGGGCGGAAAACGGAACGGCAATTTCGATGCAGTAGCCTCGGGATGTCCGCCGGGCAGCTGTTTTCAATTTCCGTGGAGTTGCCGGATACGAGCTTCGCAGTCCGTATTTTCCCAGCATATGCCATGCGGTGTAGCGGTCGCCGGATGGAGAAACCACGATCTCCCAGTAGGAATTCAGCGCCGCTTCCGGAAGAAGAAACAGTTCCGCGGAATCCGCCAGATAGGAAACTTTGTTTGTCCGGATGTCGGAATCGTGAAACTCCGCCGCAAAATACAGGAATTCCGGATCGTAGCCGAACAGCCACAGGTGGTTGCCGGTTGTCTGGTTTGTCGGTGTGTCAATCGGAATTTCCCCCTGGAACCGGGCTGCGCCGGAATACTCTCCGGGAGAAAGAATCCCGTCGATTTCCGGACTCCGGGATAGAAAGGGAATCCGCACTTCCTGCCGGGGGAGGGACCATGCGAGTCCTCTGCGGATTTCCTCCGAGATCCGGCGGATGCGTTTCTCTGCTTCCGCATCGCTCCGGACCTGCAGTTCGACCGCCGGCCGGACCTGTGACAGATCCAGACGGTAAAACGCACTGCGGGAATGCCAGTTCTTCGCCGTCCGGATCGCATATTCCGCCGGAGAACCGCTGCACTCCGCAAACAGCCGGTCCAGTTCCGGAATGGTGTAGTCCGCCGGCGTTTCCGCACAGAAACTCCGGATCGGGACGAGAAAAACAGAAAACAGCAGCAACAGACGCATGTTCATTCAGAGAAGATTGTAGGGTTTGGTTGTTCCATCGGGACGGAAATACCATTGACGCGGATAAAATTTCTTTGCTGCCGCATGCCCGTCCAGATAAAGACAGTTTGCTCTTCCAAAATGGCGGGGATCGTAGTCCCTCAGAAGCCCACTGTAGGATTGAAAACGAAAGAGTCCGGGTGTGTCAGAAATCGTTTCCGTGAGCTGCAGGAGCTGTGAAACATTCCGCGCCTGGGTGATTTTGATCGGAATGCAGAAATATTGATCGTCGTATTGCCAGTTTTTTCCGGAACTGACTGCTCCGTAATGGTTGCTGTACATGTAATTCCCGATGGTTACGAGTCCTTCATTCAGAGTATGGGAACTCCTCCAGGTCGTCGAAGGGCAGGTCATCATGGGGAATCCCTTGTGTTCCGCCGTGTAGGAGATCATGTCCGCAATCGCATTGAAACCGGCCTGCTTCGCGGTAAAATAGAACCAGAAGCCGGGAATGATCCGTTCCTTGAAAATCGACGGTACGGCATAATTACTGTAGGATGGAATCACATAATCATTGTTCTCCAGCGAATACAGACTGAAATACTGGCCCAGCTGCTTCATGTTGCCCATACAGCTGATCGAATGCGCCTTTTCTCTTGCCTTGTTCAGCGCCGGAAGAAGAAGCGCCGCAAGGATTGCGATGATCGCAATTACAACGAGAAGTTCTATGAGGGTGAAATGTATTCGTCTCGCCATATCGTTTTCCTTTCTTTCTGGTTCGTTTCTTTGTCCTTCCGAGTATATTATACTTGATTCCTTCGGGAAAGTGAAGATGGAAAAAACAGATAAAATAGTATTTTTGTAAGAAAAAATATGCTTTTTGAACAATCTCCTCTTGTTTTCCCGTCAAAAGGATCTATGGTAAACGCATGATGAAAAAAATTAATCCGGGTCCTTACAATAGGGTCTGCTGAACCGGAAGGGATCATGCTGAATTTTGAAAAAACAGCATAATGATCGGTTTCCGGCCCATGAAAAATAGAGGCCGGAATCGGAGG
>CASFTV010000068.1 GCA_949297765.1 uncultured bacterium
TTGACTGTTTCATTGACCTGTTTACTGTTCATATATGTAATCGCTCCATTAACAATTTAACTGCTGTATTTTTCAGTTAATATACAGCTGAGGTTATCCTGTTGCGAATGCAATATGAGAATTTATACACCATCCACCTTTTTCTCTCTTCTCTTTCAGAATATTTTCCTTTCCGGACAACAGGGAAACAGAGGAAAAGACAGGGTAAAACGATTTTTCATGCTCTCTTTTTCTGTTTGCCCTCTTGACTTTTTCGAAGAGATATGGTATAATGTACAACATGTCCGATAAATGTCCGAACGCAGAGAGGTGACATGGAGCAGGAGAGCAAAAAAATACCCCAGAAGGAAGGTCTGAAGATTCGTCATTATATTATGAATCTGATCTACCGCCATCCGGAGGAATCGGTGATGATTCCCTCCTCGAAGGAACTGGCAAAAATGTTTGGAGTTGCCCGCAGCACGGTCACGCTGGAACTGAAAGCTCTTGTGGCGGAACATTATCTGGAAGGCAAACGCGGAGTCGGAACGTTTACGCGGCATTTGAATTTTGTGCCGTCGTGCGGGAGGATGCCGCCGCTGATCGGGCTTCTTGCCGGAGACGGGAAATATTTTTACTACCCGCACCAGGTCTGGTCCGTCCTTGCACACTGCGGCCTGGAACTGACGCGGAACGGCATCAACATCCGATCCGTGAATCTGCTCGGGGTGGATAATGGAGATCTGGAAGAGGAACTTTGCAGTCAGTATCTCAGCGGACTGATCTGGTTTGACACCAATCCATCCCGTTTTTCCACGATCCGGGCTCTGGAGGCGAAAGGGATTCCGGTAACCGCGCAGATCGCCTCTCAGGGACAGAGTGTGGAGAAGGATATAGATTCCTGCCGGTTCGATCTTTTCTCTGCGGGAATCCAGACCGGACACATCCTGCAGGGGAAAAAACGGCGAACTCTTTTTTTCCTGTTCGAAAATGAGATGACCCGGGAGTTTCTGGATGGGATTCGCCATGTGTATCAGGAAGCCGGAACGGAATTGATGGTGCACACCTTCTTCTGGGATCAGCCGGACGTGTTTCGGAACGTGGAGGCGATGCTGCGGGAACACTCTCCGGATGCACTTTATGTACATGGGGAACATCTCGGCACCGTCCGGAACATGCTGAAAGATCTGAACAGCCATCCCCTTCTGATTGCGGAAGGCCATGCGGTGCATGAGGCGGACTTTCACGGAATTCTTCTGGAATTTCCCTTCGAGGAGATGGGAAAGGCAATAGCCCGGCAGATGATTGGGCGTCTGAACGGGACAGCCAGACCGGATCAAAAAATACTGAATGTTCCTGTCAAAGAGGTTTGAAAGGAAAAAAGAATGAAAACAAAATTCACTTTGATTGAGCTTCTTGTTGTCATTGCAATCATTGCGATTCTGGCATCTCTTCTTCTTCCGGCCCTGAACCGGGCGAGAGAGAAGGCGCAGCAGATGCTCTGCATCTCCAACATCAAGCAGATTGCCTACGGCATAGAGTCCTATTGCGGGAATAATGATGATCTTCTTCCTCTGGCATATGATCCGCTGACCGATTACCGGGCCTGGAATTACGCGGTGTATCCCTATCTTTATCCGACTCTCAACGTTCTTTCACCGGACAGTGAATTCCGGAAAGTGAATAAAATGTACTGTCCCTCCATGGATTCCTCAAAGGCGGGAACTCTCGGTGACAGCGCATTGAAGCTGTTCTCCTGCTACGGCTTCAATCCCTGTGCCGGAGGAATCAAATACTGGTTTTCGAACAAGTTCATCGACTCCAGGCGGCAGATGCGGGCCAGACGGAACCGGATTCAGTCTCCGAGCGAAGTGTTTCTGGTCTGTGAGAAAGAGCCGGGGGTCAACACGCAGGCCTATTCCGCGTTCCACTCGGCGTTTTCCAATTTCATTCAGTGGAATTTTCCCAACCCGACCTCGTCGATCTACAAGCAGAGAATCTCCGGACGACACAGCAACGGCGCCAACTTCTCGTTCATCGACGGTCATGTCCGCTATCTTTCAGGCAGTGCCATTGTCACAACCTCCTGGATGTTCCGTGGTTACAATATCGAAAAGCAATGCTTCGGCACCAATCCGGACACGGCGGAGCAGCTGTAAAAAAAAAAGGAGTTTTTCTGTTATGGTTATGAAACAATTTTTTTATCCTGTTTTTCTCCTTTCCGGCATTCTTGCCGCCGCAGCGGCCCCCTTCCCTGAAGATCCCTTTCCGGAATATAAGACTATTCCCCGGCAGCTCCGGATGCCGCAATGTGCGGACATCCGGACGGACGCCAATGGAGATACGCTTGTAGACGGACAGAAACGCTATCTGGTCGGAGTCTCCTGCTCCGCCACCAATCTGGATGTCAATCTGCGTCCGACCGCGGGGTATCCGCCCTCTCTGAAATGGCTTTACGAAGGGGTTCTGACCTTCGAAACCGCCCAGCGTCTTGGTTTCGACACCATCACGACCAATGTTCCTGCAACGTGGCTGAAAACAATCAATCCGAAACTTTATGTGGAAGGCATCAACGCGGAAAATCTTGCTCTTGCGCGCCGGATGCTGGGAAACGGACTGCCGTTTGCAGTGGATTTCACTCTTTTCCCGTGGAGCCACGGACGCCTTCATTCCAAACGGTCGGCGGCTCCGGAAATCGAACAGGACGCCTACAACAACTTTCTGCAGGGCAACAACAATCACTGGGTTCCCTACAACATCTTTCATCCGCAGGGCGTCGATCTCTATCGACGAATGTGGCGCGACGGCGTCCGGGAAATGAAGCGCCTGATCGCCGGCCCGATTCTGCACTACGAGCTGTTCAACGAACCGGCCTACAACGATCCCGGACCTTACAACAAACGGCGATTTGAAGAACACCTTCATCGGAAGTTTCAAACCGTGGAAACGATGAACCGGACATTCCGGAGCCGTTTCCGCACGTTTCAGGAGGCCGCATCGCTCACAGATCTGGGCAAATATCCGGCTCTGAGCGTGGAATGGGGGAAATTCCTGGAGGACGGCTTCACGAAACTGACCCGTGTTGGACGCGCCGCTGTCCGGGAGGCGGATCCGGAAGCGAAAGTCTGCACCCAGGTGATCGGAATGAACTATTATCGGACTCTTCCGATGTCGAACATCAATATTTTTGAAATCAACCGGTCAATGGACGCCATCGCCCTTCCGACCAGCGGAGGACTCACTTATCCGACAACGTTTGAAAAACCGCCCCGGAAAACCGTGGAAGCTCCGGCCAACAGCGACCGTTTTTCCGAAGGGATCCTCTGCCGTCATCTGTTCCGTGCGATGGCGGACGGCAAACCCATTCACAATCCGGAGGCCTATGCGCGAAAAAGCCGGAAGGACAACCGGAATCTTCTCTGGATGGATCTTCTGCGCGGCAGCAATCAGACCTATCTTTTCGAGTGGGGAAGAATGCTCACCACCTGGAAACCGGACTTTACGGAGGAAGGGGGACGACGGCAGGCGGAAAAATATCCCTATGTGATGACCAATCCGTACTCCTTTTCCACGGATGCGCTTGCTGGAATTGCGGAGGGACGGGCGGAAATTCTGAAGCTGGCCGATTTCTTTGTCTCCCGGAAACAGTTTGAGAGTGTCCGTCCGCGGGAAGTCGCCGTGATGCTGTCGTATCCGACCGAGCGCTACGGCGTCCAGATCGGATACGGAAGGAAAAACGAGATTCTGAACTACACCTCCGCCCTTGAATTCTCCCATTATCCGATGGATGCCCTGTTTGAGGAGCAGCTGTCCGAAAACCGGCACACCCGTTACAAGGCGATCGTTGCTCCGGGCGTCCTCTGCACCGGAGATGGCACACTGGAACGTCTGGAACAGTATGTCCGAAACGGGGGAATTCTCCTGGCCGCCCGCTCCGAAATGCCCTTCGATGAATATGGAAATCCGAGAAGGAACACTCTGTTTCAGGGACTGCACGTCCGCGAACGGAAGCCGAAGACGCTTTCCGGATCCCTTCAGCTGAAACTTCCAATTCCGGATCTCCTTCCGGGCACGATCCGGGCCAGAAACGATCTGTCTCTGGATGTGGATCCCGCAACCTGGGAAGTCCTGGGAACCCTCCGGGGAGAAGCGGCAGTTCTCCGCAGAAAGCTCGGGAAAGGAAGTGTTTACTTCATCGCTCCGATGATGCAGGACTACGCCATTGCGGCCGTGACGGGAGCCATTCTCCAGTCCCACGGGATCCATCCTCTGTTGCGGATCCGGCGTATTCCGGAAAAGGATCTTGCCGTGAATATTGAACTTCATGCGTCCCGGGCGGGCAGGATCACGGCGGCGTTTCTGTACAATCACGATCTCTACCCGAAACGGATGGAAATTGCGCTTCCGGAAAATTGTTCGACTGCAATCGACGTCTTCCGCCGGGAGATTCTTCCCGTCCGAAACGGATATGCGGAGTTCTTCATGCCGTCGAACGACCGCATTCTTCTGGCATTCGGCTCTCCGGAAGATCTGAAGAAACGCTTTGGAACACTCCGCCCGATCGCGGAAAATGAGATTTCCCTCCGTTTTTCCCAGGCGGAAAAAGAACATGAAGACCGGCTGAGGAAAGCGGAAAGCAGTCAGTTTGCATATTCCGCGGATCGAGCGAACCTGATTACACTGAATCTACGTCCGTTTGCGAACCGGTCCTTCCAGGATCAGCGTCCGAACGACGGAAAAGGGGGTTGGACGGATCAGGGGAAAGAGACCTCTCTGGATGGTGTCCCCTGGGGAGTTCACACCTTCGCCGGAATTCCGAGCGACCTGATTCGTTTCGATGAAAACAGCGACCGTTCCTGCATCATGCTGCAATCCCGTTCGCTGAAAGAGAAACTTCCTGCGGAGATCCGCGGAATTCCCGTCAACCGGAAAGTGTCCAAAATCTACTTTTTCCATACGACGGCATGGAGTCGTCCCAAAGGCACAGTCTCGATGATCTACCGTCTCCGCTATGCGGACGGAGGCGTTCGGGAGATCCCAATCCGAAACGGCATTGACGTTTACGACTGGTGGAGCGTCAAACGTCCGGAAAACGAATCCTGCCGCGTCGCATGGAAAAATCTCAACGGCCGCGGATTCACCGTAATGGAGTGGGTCCATCCGGAAGCCGACCGGGAAATTGCCTCCATCGACATTCGCTCAACCAACACCGCCACCATCCCCATCGTCCTCGCTATTACGGTGGAACAGAACTCCGGGAACAGGAAGCAGCACTTCTTCGATTCCGGAACAGCGGCAGGATGGGGCGGAGTCTCCGTTCACCCTCTCGGCAGCTCCTCCTTCGCTCTGACAATCGGAAATCAGACGAAGAGCTGGGCGGGTGCCAGAATTTCCGGCTCCCCCCTTCTTCTCCCGGAAAAAGAGCGCAGAAACGCAACTTTGCGCTTTCTTCTGAAAGTCGGGAGCGACAAGTTCGGCAATCCGCGTCAGAAAATGGAATCCTCTCTTAAACTCGAACTTTTCTCGGATCGGCTGGTCCGTTCGTCCTCTTTCAAAATCAGCCCGGTCTCCCGGCAGCGGGAATTCATTTTCCCTCTCCGGGAGTTGAAATCGTGTCCGGAACGGATCAAAACTCTTTCCTTTCAGTATCTCGGTCCGGCCGACGCCGGCTTTGAAATCAAAAATCTTCGAATCGAATACTGAAAAATTCTCCGAACGCTCCCTGCGTCATCCGGGGGAAAAAGAAACCGGAGGATGAGACTCTCACACTCTCCTCCGGTTCTCCCTTTTCGTTCATTTCCGGGAATCAGTGTTTCACATTCCGGATCCGCGTGCAGTTCTTGCCGGTATAAATCTGACGGGGACGCACAATCTTCGTATTTGTCCCGATCATCTCTTTCCAGTGCGCGATCCAGCCCGGCAGACGTGCCAGAGCAAACATGACCGTAAACATGTTCTCCGGAATTCCGAGCGCCCGGTAGACGATTCCGGAATAGAAATCCACATTCGGATACAAGTTCCGGGAAATGAAGTAGTCATCCTTCAACGCCCTCTCCTCGAGTTCCAGTGCGACATCCAGCAGAGGATCGCTGATGTTCATCTTCTGCAGAAAATCGTGACACTCCTTCTTGATGATCTTCGCTCTCGGATCAAACGTCTTGTAAACGCGGTGCCCGAATCCCATCAGACGGGTGGGATTGTTTTTATCCTTGACCTTCTCCAGGAAGCGTTCGATGCTTCCGCCCCGCTCGATCATCCGGAGCATTTCGACGACCTCCTGATTCGCACCGCCATGCAGCGGACCGGAAAGTGCGGAAATTCCTCGAACCGGTACTTGATGACGCGCGCCGGAACCCCGACCGCGATGGCGTAGGGCGGAATGTCCTTCGTCACCACCTATCAATACGGTCTTTTCCATAATTCATCTCGCTTTCCAGTCGCCGGAGGGGACGACTTCTGCCTGTTCCGGCAGATGATTCATTGTGTAGATCCATGCCTGAACAGTCGACCCGTCCGGCAGGCGGAAATCCGTCAGAACACGATCATAGAGGCGAGGATATCCCTCCAGACGGTCGACATCCGCCCAGTCCCGGATCGGAATCTCTATCAGCTCAACAGAGACATTTGTTTTTCCCTTCGGGACAAATGCCGGGAATCCCCACCCCGTGTCATAGAGCGTCCCGGAAATCGTTGCGTTTCTGCGGGAAACGGCATTCCGGCAGAAACGTTCATTGCATTCGCCGGAACGGAGTGTTCCGTATGCGGCGATCAGGACAGTTTCTTTTTTCATTTGCGCCTCCTCAAGATAAACGATTCTCCCCGCCGCTCGATCAAGAGCCTTTGTGCTGGCATCCAGACGTTCGCAGATCTGTTTCAAAAGAATACTTATCTCGTCGGA
>CASFTV010000069.1 GCA_949297765.1 uncultured bacterium
GCGGTTACAGAGCCCGGCCGAAAATCTCCACTTCATCCACACGCCCTCCCTTTTCCGTCGGGAAAAGGAAACGGACCTTGACATAACGTCCGTCCTGCGGTTTCAAATTTACGGAAGTGTACTTTTCATCATTCCATTCCAATTTGGAAACAGCGACCGGGGTGCCGAACTTCTTTCCGTCCCTGCCGACGGAAATCTCCAATGCGCAGGGCGATGTTTTCGGATTGACCCGTTTGACAGCCAGTCGAACGATGCGGAAGTCCTTTTTCAAGTCGAACAGCACATCGACACTCCGCATATTGTAAGCGGCATGTTTTCTGCCGTTCAAACCGTCCGTCAGCGCCGTTCCCTGCTGTCCGTTTTTCTTCGTACCGGACGGGTCTCGGAAGCGTCCGTCCTCCTTCGTCATGCCCGGATAGGAGTAATCCGCTCCGGTCCGCATGACAAAATGACGGGCATTGTGCTCTCTGGTCGGATTGTCGGTCAGCAGATATTCATAATTGCGGGGATCCAGCCGCACGGAAATGACCGCGTTTCCGACCGCGATCCGTTTTCCGTCCTGAATGAGCTCGGCAACGAGCGGATAAACGAAATTCGGCTTGAAAAACCTGCTCTTCTCCGGAACGGTGACGCGGAATGAGTAATCCTCAACGCCGCCAGCGGAAATGCTCCGGATTTCTCTGGGGGATGAAACGTTCCAGTCTCCGAGCGCGCGCAGCCGCAGCGTTCCCCCGGACAGTTTGCTTCCGGACGGATTCGCCAGGCGGATTTTTACCCGGAATGACTCGCCGGGGGTAACTTCCGCTGTGTACGGATCGTTTCCGACTGCGTTCTTCACTCCTTCGATTTTGATTCCGAGCAGCGGTGCATAGTCGCGGAACAGGCAGAGCACTCCGGCGGACTTGATTTCCGGCATTTCAAAAACGGTATAGCCGTTTTTCCCGGTTCTGAAACTGATCTTCTCGAACCACGCCGATTCCGCAGGTGCCCAGAAAGCGCTTCCGTATTTCCCATCCGCGGGAAGTCCGATCTGAAGTTCCGCAGGGGGAAGCGCCTCGTTTGTGGTGCCGGCGATTACGATCAACCGGTTCCCGTCAGGGTCTTCAAGCGGAGTCTCCACGCGCATTTTATCCGTATTTCCGAGCGGTGAGAGATATGCGGGGGCAAGCCCGGCATCTTTCATGCGGTCGCCGAACCAGTCGGAAACGACTTTCATCCCGACCGACTCCGGACGCAGTGCCCCTAGGCGGGTGTTGAACCAGAATGCTTTCCCTTTTCCATACGCGTTGCGGGTGATCCAGGCGCCTTTTGCATTCCGGAAGATGTCTTCGCCATTGACAAGTTCCGCCGTGGTGAGTTCCGCAAGAATTTTGCCGTCGCCGCGGATCACGTTGCCGTACCGGGTATTGTACCAGAGGTCGTCGGGTGAAACTTCGATTCCGGTATAAACTCCCTTGAATTTCACTCCGAGCACCTCTGCGAGTCCTCCGGTTTCAAGATGATGCTCGTTGAAATTGCCGGAGCGCATGTCGGCGAACAGAATTCCGCCCTCCCGGACATACATGGCGATCGCCCCTGTCTCCTTCGCGCTCAAATGTTCCGCGTTGACAAGCACGAGCCCCTGATATTTTTTTAGATGTTCCGGCACGAGTTTGCCGTAAGGGATGACATCGACCCAATATCCCGCATCGCGCAGACGGGAGTAGACGTTGAGCCGGTTGTTCGTGGAATAATCCCACCAGCTGACGCCTGTCGGCCCCGACAGCATGACATCCCGCTGGGGCAGAAGCATGGCAAGACGGGGAGCCTTCTCCGCCGGAGCCGACCGCGCCCAGAATCTTTCAGTCCGGTGAATCATGGAAGCAAACCGGGAAAGATAATAAAATCTGTCGCGGCGGATGCCGTCCGGATCGGTGAAGCTGAATGTTGCGTAATCGTTGCGCGCGCCGAAATTTCCCATCACGAAGAAGTCGATTCCCCGGAGTCCGTTCGCGGCAAGACGCCACGCATACTGCGCGAACTGCCAGCCCGGTCCTGCGTGATTGTTGTTTTCCGCGGAGAAAACGCCGTACCGTCTACCCGGTTCCGGATTCAGCGGGCGAATGCAGTTATAGAAATAATTGATCTCATAAGCACTGCGGTCTCCATGTCCGTACTGGTCGATGCCGTACCAGCCCCGGCTGATTTCCCGGGTCAGCTCCGCAATCAGTTCGTGATTGACCACGCGGTTCTTTGCGACCGCCTGCATCTCCAGCGAACATTGGGTATTTTTGGCGATTACCGGTCGTTTCAGGGGATCGGCATTTTGAATTGCGGAAAAATAATCTTTCAGGAACTTTGCAAAATTTTCTTCGGAGAACCGTCGCCAATCCAGCCAGCCGCCCGGATTTTTGCTGTATTCGGCAACTTTCGGCGGAACCGCTTCGTCAAAACTCCGGTATTCGCTTTTCCACGCTTTGTTCAGCATTTCCAGATTGCCTTCATAACTTTTTTCAAGCCATTTCCGGAACAGAGCAACCGATTCCGGAGAGTAATCCGGAGCCATTTCCCATTCGTTGTCAATTCCCCACAGCAGAATGTTCCGGCTGTCTTTCGCGACCACGCTTTTCACCGACGCCGCCGCGGCGTCCATAACGTATTGCTTCGTTTTAGGGTCCGTATAACTCAACCTGTGGTTCCGGGCTGTCCGCCCGTCGTCTCCGACAAGGTTTTTCAAAGGCCCGTGAGTCTTCGTATTCCGGGAGAGGAACAGGGTGTGGGCTGCCCAGATGCAGAAGAAATAAGTTCCGCGATCGTTTCCCGACGCTTTGTAATTGCAGGGTTTTCCGGCGGGATATTCATAGCAGGTATGGATGTCCTCGCACAGATTCAGACCCATGAACGGCAGAATTTCAAATTTCCGGTCGCCAAGAACGCCGATCGGGAAAAAGTAAGGGGACGCCTTGAGTCCGGAATCCATCTCAAGCGTATAAGCGTCCGCCCGCTGCAAAGGTTCCGTTTCCTTTGCCTCCACGCCCCAGAACACGGCGGAAAACAGAGCGGCAGCCGCAAACAGTTTTTTATTCATGAATACTATTCCTTTCTGAATTTGATTGTTATGGATCAGTCAAGCTCAAGCCCGTAAACAATCAACGGAGCTCCGCTCAAAGTCAAAGAGACGATTCCTTTCCTGACCGGTATTTTTGTTTCCCTTCCAATGACATCCACCGTGCGGACTTCTTTCAGATTGCTTTTGAAGTCATGTGCTCTGTGGGTTTCCCAGTGGTCCACCCACGCTTCCCGATGCACAAAGTCCTTCGTGTTTTTCGACTGCCGGGTTCCGTCGGTCCGGTCGTAGACGATTGCCATTTTTCCGCGCGGCGTCGAATACTCCATTCCGCGGATTTTCGTTCCCGGAATCTCAATATTCCTTATGAATTCCGCTCCGTCGAGATGTTCCGCCGCGGTGGCGAATCCCATCAGTGAGGGCTTCGGGGAGTTGTCGCGCATCAGCAGACCGTAATCATATTCGCGGTCTTTCGGATTGATTCCGTTCACGTCGGCCCAGACGCCATTGTGCATCTGATAGAACAGCACGCTGGCGGCCTTTTCCGCCACTCCGAGAGCAAAAGTCAGGAGTACGTTTTCCGCCCCCTGCCGATAGGAATCCACCCACCAGTTGTTCGGCTGCGTGCAGGCATAGACCTCGGTCAGATGCAGTGGTTTCTCTCCGAACTCTGCGATCTGTTTTTTCACGCGCTGAATGGCTCCGCGGTAAAACCAGCCGTTTCCGACGGCATCTGGGGTGCTGTTGCCCCGTCCGGGGTGCAGGGCAACCCCATTGATCAGCGGCCACGCCCCGGCTTCCTGAAGCGCACGGACAAATTCGATGTCTCCTCCGGCAAGCCCGACGGAAATCAACCGGACCTCATAACCGCGTTTCGCGATTTCCTCTTTCAGCGCTTTTGCCCAGGTGACATAAACAGCGGCGCGGCGTTGTTTTTCTTTCATAGGCTTGTTGAAATTCCATTCGTTTCCGAACTCCCACACCGGGTTCCGGCGCTTCTGAAAATCCGCCACCATCTTTTCCACCCGTTTTTGATCCTTTCCCGGATCGTAAGGGACCGTCGCGCTGACATTGTTGTGGGCAAAAGAAACGATCCCGTACTTCGACGTCTCGCGATTGTCCCCCTGACGGCAGTAATGCACGCCGATCCGCTTCATGAGCTTCAGAACGGAAGCCCGGTCCGGCTGATCGAAAAAAGCGGCGATCCCGATGTTGCTCTTTTCCGGATACCGGTATTCATGCGGAGGAAGAATCGCCGCATTGGTCCGGGTAAAAAATTCTTTTCCATCCATCGAAACGGATGCTTCAAGAAAAAAGATATTGCGCTTTTCTTCCGGCAGTTTCAGCGTGATGCTCCGCCGCTCCCCTGCTTTCAGATCCAGATTTTCGTTCAGATTCAGAACCTTTTTCCCGTCGTAATCACAGGCAAACGCGGCCAGCGGAATCGATTTCAGATTCCGGCCGGATGCATTCGTCACATCCAGGGTCAGTTCCGGGGACCCGCTCTCCCAGATATGAAACACTTTATCCGCAGTAATCCGCAAAGCCAGCGGACGTTTCCCGATCGCGGCGGCGGCCTCATAATCGAGAAACGAACCCGGAGTCCGGAAAAATGCATATTCCCCTTCGAATGTCCCGTCCTCTTTCTTTTTCAACGGCAGATGTTCCGCCACATCATTGCTCCACATGTGATTTCCGGGAACCGCAAACCATAAACTGCTTTCAGGCCCTTTAAACTGTTTATAGTAATTATCTTTTACTTCATAGGGAACTCCGTTGTTTTTCGCTCGGGTCCAGATTCCGGATTTATAGATTTTCATCTTTCCGGTCCCTTTCTGCGGAAACATGACCTGCATGACTCCGCCGGTCCGCACACCCTCCGGAGCGGTCACATTGTACTTGATTCCGACCCCGTCTTCCGTCAGGGAGAACAGGGAGGTGACTTTCACCTTTCCGGTGGAGTCTTTCACAACATCATAATTCACTTTCAGCGTTTCCGGGCTCACCGCCTCCGCGCTGACCGGCACCGCTTCCGGCGGAGACCAGCAGAAGCGGAGACGCTGGATTTTCAGCATCGGATTCTTCTGCGCGTCCAGAATCATGACGCCGTCCCTGTCGAATTTCAGCGTATTGTTTTTATTCGACACTTCCACGGCATCCGCCGCGAACAGAACGGCAGCCGAAAAAAATACAAACAACGGGAGTATATGCTTTTTCATAAAACCTTTTCCTTTCGTATGCTGTAACTGTAAATATCTCAATATTTATACCAGAGATGACCGAAAGCGGCATCCGTACTTGTCCGGCTGTACCACGCGTTCCTTCCAATGAATCGGAGTTTATTCGGATTACTGGGAAAACGCAGCGTTTCCACATGACCGTCAATCATGGAGAAATTAGCGCCTGCGCCGCCGTGGTCCCGAGCCCTGTATTCCGTTGCCTCTGCCATACCGGTGATGTTGCGTTCCGTGATGAACTTGACACCGTCATCATTCATCATGGGAAAGCAGTAGTTGGTCGTCAGAACGGTTTTCGACGGAGTGTCACATCGGGAGACGACCCCTGCCATCCCTCCGGTTTTGCCCCAGTAAGTGCTTTTCAGGAGCTGAGCGTTCATCGCGTATATAGTTGCCCCGTCAGTGCCGTTGAAGTTTTGTTTCCCGATTGCGGGATCGTAATCTGCTCCCGTTCCGGATTTGAATTTTGCCCCCGGACAGACGAACATTTTTTTGGCGACCTTATAGTTTTCGATCAACTGGCGCATCCAGTACGTCGAACTCCAGCTGATGCCGCCGGATGTTATGTCGTTTCCCATGTGGGTCACAAGCCGGTCATTGAAATCCCCCGCATACATGAGCAGACCGTATGCCATCTGTTTATGAGCGGACGCACAGGAAAT
>CASFTV010000070.1 GCA_949297765.1 uncultured bacterium
GAGTCATACGACTTTTTCATAAAACGCCCTCCTTTTCCAAGTTACTTTACGGGCATTTTACACCAAGTCAAGTTGTCCAGTTTTCGGGGACAACCGCACAGATCCTCGGAAACCGAAGCGACAATGTTGTGACCATAGGAAGTGAAATCGCACAGAAACGGCAGATCCAGGTATTTGCGCGCCTGCGGATGAGACGCGGAAATGACCACTTTGTTCTCCGGACACAGAAAATCTGAAGCACGGCAGCTGCTGTCGCACGCGGACTGCCGCATGGCAATATCCTGAATCTGCTGATTGGTCATGATCGTCTTTCTCTCCTCGGAAAGCGGAAAAGCCGCGGCCCCATCCGTTTTTCCATCTCCATACGATAGCATCCGGTCTTTCTTTTGCAAGATCCCAATCGGATACCGGACGGAAAAACGTCAGTATATCGTCACGGTTCCGTTTTCCCGGACAGCAAAGACTTTTTTCAGAGAATCCAGAAGGACCTCTCCATTCCGCCGCAGATAGCTGCCGTTGCCGATGAAAAAGCGGACCGGGTTCCCCTTTTCCGACGTCACCGCAAACAGATAGGCGTCGGTATCCCAGGAGCCGAGCGTGTTGCAGGAGTTGCGATGACGCATCCGGCCGTCCGCCAGAAGATTCAGCCACACTTCGGTTTTCTTTTCTCCGCGTACAATCCGGACGCCATGCGCATGAACGGCCTCCAGACGTTCTATCTGCGGCGGATTCTCCGGATTCAGAAGGATCGCCGTGATGAACTTCATCACCCGGGCCTCTCCGGGCGGAACGATCGCATAATACGGAACAGGTGTTTTCTGTGCATGATCCTTGAGTCCGGATTTCTCCACCAGACGGAGACGCTCCGGCGTGTCGTGCGCAAAAGCTCCCGCCAGGCGTTCCGGAAACAGCGGACGCACCGCAATGCGCGCCTTGCCCCGTGCGATCTCCAGATCATCCCCTTTCCGACGGGCGGAACCGTCGAAATGGAGAAGCCATTCAAATTTTCCGGGCTTCAGAGTTTTCAGATCGTCAAAGATCAGAATAACATCGTCAATCCAGAGGAAGGAACGGTAGTTCCGGATGAAATTCTGCGACGTCGGCCCGGTCGCGTCGGCAAGAACATACTTCAAACTTCCCGCATCCACCAGATGACGGACCGTTCCGGGAAATTTCGATCCGTGATAGGTATCCTCCGGATTCTCTCCCATTCCGTTGAACAGCGTCACATTGTGCGCCTGACTCTGACGGTAGTAGGCGTCGTACTCCGGATGCGGATACCAGCAGTTTCCGGAGTCGATCAGAAGATTCTCCCCGCGGTGAAACAAAAGGAACGATCCCGCGTCCGCATGCGCATGGTTCCAGGTGAATCCGGATTTCACGCCAAGCATGGTGGAATCGGGTTTCCAGGAATCGCGCATCACCGCCCAGCCCATGTCCGGATAAAGCGCGGAACAGGGGAGATCGGGAAGATCAGGGGCCCGGGACAGATCGGCGGACGGAAAGAAAACCAGCCCCAGCGGAGAATCCCGCCGGATCGCCTCCTTGTACTCGGAATCCGCCGTCTGCGCCAGATACCAGAGATACCGCGACCGGCGGATCCCGTTCGTCCACAGCCAGACCAGCGGAGCGCTTCCCACCGCGTGCAGAGAGGAATCCCCGAAGTTGAGCGACATCAGTTTCCCGCTGTTCGGATAACAGACCTGCAGAAAGAAATCCCCCGTCTTCTCCAGAAGCGGAATCTCCGGAAGAGGATCTTTCCGCGCATTCCTCCACGCAGTACGGAAAAGCAGAAACGTGGAAAGCGCATAATTGGCATATCCGACACTCTCGTAAAACCCTCCGTTGGAATCGAACGTGGCCGGTTTGGTGTTCAGAAGGCTCCCCGGATAACCGAACCACTCCGCCGAAGCCGTTTTCATCCGCTCCAGCCACGGAAGAACGCAGGGTTCCTCCTCCGAAACCGCCAGCGCCGCCACGCCCGGCAGAAACACGCAGGAACTCCACCAGTTGTGCCCCATGGAATCAAGCGCTGTCATCCGCGTTTCGCCGAGGAGCCACTCCTTCAGAAGCGGGCGGATTCCCCGTTCCACGATCGAAGAGGCGATTTTTCTGCGCTCGTCCGGGGTCAGAAAATCGCGGATGCTGTCGAATCCGATCGCCATGTCAAGACATTTATGGGCGCCGCCGAGACCGCCGCCCCACTCGCGGTTCCTCCCGGAGTTCCGGCACTCCCGGAGCAGAAGTTCGCGGACCGCTCCCGCATATTTCCGGTCGCCGGTGACCCGCCAGGCAAGACTCAGCGCCTCCATGCGGTGCTTTTTCTCCCGCTCCGCAAGACGGATCACCTTCTCCCGTCCCGCTGCGTTCTTCAGATGGGCAATGTTCGCCTCCGTGAACAGGAGGCGGGGGCCGTCATTCCCCGCCGCACACAGAAGCATACTGCACAAACCGATCAGAAACAATACCTTTTTCATGATTCTCCTTCCGTCCGGCCGCCGGACCTGTGATTCATTTCCGGGAAGCACCCGGGATCCCCTTCCCCGCTCATTTCCGGAAAAGCACAACGGTCGTTCCGGGTTTGACTTCCATCACGCTCCCGCCTTTGAGGACCGGACCATCCGGCAGGACGCGGTACTCTCCGGCGGGCACGGTGAACGAATAGGTTTTCTCCCGCCGCGTGGAATTCATGGCAATCTCATAGCGTCCATAGGAACAGCGGTAGAACTCCGCCTTGCCCGCGAACGTGAGATCATCGGAATGTTCCGCCACGGGAATCTTCATTCTTGCCTTCAGCTGGCGGTAATATCCGCCCGGATAGCGGAAGCGGTTCCCGCGGAATCCATAGACCACCCAGTCCGGTTCGATGCTGAATTTCCCGGAGGGAAGGAACTCCTGCTCCTGGAAAATCGTGGCGATCTGTTCGGAAGCCGGCGTCAGGAAATGGATCTTCGCCAGATTGTTGATTCCGCGCCGGGCGCGCCAGAAAAGTTCCGCAAAAAGGACATCGGAACCGTTCTTCAGAGCGACTACGCCGATCTCCTCATCGGTGAAGACAAAATCCTTTCCCCGCATCGGCATGGACGGTTCGATCCCCTCCATCTTCTTCAGAAGTTCTCCGTAGCGCTCCGGGAGATGCAGAAGCCCGACAAAATCCGGACGCCGGCCGGGTTTGAGACTCGCTGCGACATTGTCCTGAAAATAACCGTCGGCCAGCATACTCTTGAACGCTGCGAGCAGCTCCCGGTTCCCGGTATAATACACCGTGCGCAGGTCCAGTCCCTTCCCGACATACGAAGGTTCTCCGGGGAAATGCGCATTGCGCCAGTCGATGTACACTTCCAGACGCATCACGGGATGGTTCTTCACCGTCACGCCGGGATAACGGAAAATGATGCGCGCAAGAGCGGCCTTCTCCATGACATTGAAAATTTCCGGATCGCCTTTTCCCGTTTTCCAGTCGATGGTGCCTTCGTAGATGTCGGCGGAAGTCCAGATCGTGCTCTCGCCGTAGTTGCCGACATAGCCCCACTCTTTGGAAAGATATTTTTTCGTCAGTTCGTGATAGTTTTTCCCCGGCGTATTTCGGGGATCGGCAACCCGGAGATCCGGATGGATCCCGTGCGACCACGGAAGAATGCCGAGCGCCTCCTTGACAAATTTCAGCGTAATTTCCAGCGGAACTCCGCGGCTCCTGTCAAGAATATGGACCGCACGGTTGCAGCGATGGCCGCTGTTGTCCACAATCTGACTTTGATTGGCAAGCCAGCGGCGGTCGCGGACCAGCTGGAACGTGCTGGCCTCGAACATGTTGCACCAGAGGTCGCGGCGTTTGACCTTTTTTCCCGCGCCGTTGTCGATCTCCTCCTCCAGGCGGGGACGCAGAGCCTCCTCCAGACGGATCAGCGCGCTCGCCTGCGGTGCACAGCCGATCCAGGATCCTTTTTCGATCACGCGGTCCGGCTCCTTCACGAAACGGCGGGCAAGGCCGTCGATCGCGGCAGCCGCAAAGTCCAGCACCTTCGGGTTGCGGTAGGCGCTGCACCAGGGAACGTGATACGCCTCGGAAAGCAGGGTCAGACGCCATGGATCACGCATCGAATCCGCCTTCAGGCTCTTGGCTATTTCCCGTTCAATCCGAGCCTTGACCGCATCCAGGTCAATCGACGGAATATCGGTCCGGGGAACCGGCGGTTTCACGGAAACGGCTTCATCGGGCGGAAACCAGGAATTGCGATGAATATAAACGGCGTAGATGCCGCGGCTGTCCTGAGTGACGTTTTTCTGAAACTGTTCAAAGGTGTTGCCGTACCCCCAGATTTTCCCGGTCGCGCGGATGGCGACGTCGATCTCCCGTCTGCCTTTCGTGGCGGTTTCCGGAAGGAGAAATGTGGTGTAGGTGAAGCGGCCGGGATACTGCGGATTCGGATTGCTGGAGTGGGGGGCGTCGCGCGGTTCGCACTGTTCGTAGTCGAGAATGTCGTAATCGCCGAGGTGCATATAGCCCATCTGTCTGCCGTCGATGAACATCACCAGATGGTCGTGCGTGACGTCGCCGCCCCAGAACTTCACCGTGATGTAGTTTCTCCCTTCCGGATCCACCTTCAGACGGAAGCTCATCGGAGCGCTCTGCCAGCTCTCTTTCACCGGCTTCAGAATTCTGCGTCCCGCAACGCCGGCGGCGTTTTTGACGAGTGCCGTTTCATTTCCGGAAAAACGGTGAGCCTGTTCACTTTCCGCATCCCCCAGACGGATGGAGTCGATCACCTCCCCGCCCGGAGCTCTCGCGCAGGCAAGAGCGCTCAGGAAAAGAATGGCCGGCATGAGGTTCAGAATCAGTTTTTTCATATCAGTCTCCTGTTGTTGATTTCCATTTCATTCCGGCGAACGGGATCCGCGCAAGCCGCACTCCCCGGGCCGCAGAATGACGGATCTGCAGCTTTCTTTTCCCGTCCATTCTCTCGGGGCGGATACGCCCGCAGAAGACGGTGGTATTCCTCTCCGTCAATCCGGAGAACCGATCCGTGTTTCAGCCGGACTTCCGAATGAAACATCCCTTCGGCACTCCGGAAGACTCCCGACGCAGGATTGTCCGACAGAAATGCGCGGTAGCCGGGAGGATTCATTCCGTACCCGTCCAGCAGCAGAACAGCGCGGCCGTCTTCAAGAAAATAACAGACCGGCCCTTCAACTCCGCGGATCTCCCGGAGGCTGAAGGACGGCACCTCCGTCCACGGACCGCGCAGGGAAGAGGCCCTCTGCATCCGGATGGTCCCCGTTTTCTCCAGTTTGACAAAACGGAGAAATTCTTCTCCGCACGGAACAACCGTGGCGTCGATCACATCCGATTCCCATTCGCAGAAGACAAATGGGGAATCGAAATGTTCAAAGTCGCGCGTATGCGCGCCGTAGACCTTGAAGGGAACGCCGGGACGTTTCGCCGACCAGATCACCAGAGCGCCGTCATTCTCCGCGACCGCCTCGGGAGCCCATGCACAAGTAGCCTCCGGAAGCGGCATCTCCACGGCACGTTTTCCGCTCCAGTGCACGAGATCCGGCGAATCCCAGATCAGAATGCGCCGGCTTCCGTTCGCGATCGCGTCCGCCCAGTCGTTGTTTCTCCGGGCGATGCAGAGATCGGTGGAGAGAATTACAAACGTTCCGTCGCTCTTCCGGAAGAGGAAGGGATCGCGCAGGCCGCCGTCATTCTCCACATTCTCCAGAACCGACCGCCCTCCGTTGAGAAGGGTCCAGCTGAATCCATCCCGGCTGACGGAGAACTGGATCTGTTCCAGTTCCGCCTGACGGTCGCGATATTGAAAATGGGAAAACAGATAAGTTTATCATCATATATATTTGATAAATAGATAAAATGATGTATATTATCCTTTGGTAAAACAAAAGCAATCAAAGGAGCCGTATGAAAATAGTCAA
>CASFTV010000071.1 GCA_949297765.1 uncultured bacterium
ATTCTCCGTTTTGATTCATGTGTCCCCGCTTATTGCGTTGATTATAAGCATATTATAAAAACAGAGAAATTTCTTGATTTTTAAAAATATGCCCCACGATTTTTCGGAACGGAACAAATCCCAGTAATCGGCAAGGGAGCCGCAGCTGTTGCCCATGGCGTGGTTGTACTCGCTCAGGATTCCCGGGCGGGTCGCCGCGGGATTTTCCGCAAATTGTTTCAGCTCTTCCAGTGTTGTATACATGGGATCATACAACGCGTTCTCGGCGAGGCATCCGCCGCTTTGCCGGTCGCCGCTGCCTTGCCCCCAGCCCTGCTTCAACTCTCCCTCGTTGAACACGATGCGCGTCGTGTCCAGATCCCGGATCATCTTGCTTGCCGCCTGATGATTCTCGCCGTAACCGGATTCGTTGCCGGGAGACCAGGCGAAAATACAGGTATGGGAACGGTCGCGAAGCACCATCCGTTCGGAACGGCTCACAATCGCATTTTTCCAGCGCGGATCGCGGCAGATCGTCATATAGTTGGCATGGGCTTCAAAATTCGCCTCGTCCACAACATAGACGCCGTATTCGTCGCAGAGGTCATACCAGCGGGAATCGTTCGGGTAGTGACTGGTCCGCACCGCGTTGAAATTGAACTGCTTCAAAAGGCGGATGTCGGCAAGCATGTCTTCACGGGAAAGCGTTTTCCCGGTAACCGGATGGTGCTCATGGCGGTTGACGCCGCGGATCATCACGCGTTTTCCGTTGAAAAGCAGGGCGTGATTTTCGATGCGGATATTGCGGAACCCCACCTTCCTTTCGCGCCGGTCCAGGATATTCCCCGCCGAATCGCACAACTCTGCCGTCAGAGTGTAAAGAGAAGGCTCCTCCGCCGACCACGGCCGGATGCCGGGAAGATTTTCCCGCCAGTTCAAGCGGTAGCCGGAAAGGCGAAAGCTCTTATCCACAACATCCTGCCTGTTTGCAACTTCTTTGCCGTCGCGATCCAGCAGGCGTGTCCGGACCGTATAATCCTCCGCCGGTCCGCCGAGCGGCGCCCAGACCGGGAGCGAAAAGCCGAGATGAGCGGAGAAGTCAAGCTGCCCGTCCCCATTCCTGAAATCGAAATCGCCGTTGACCGCCAGATCCTCAAACCACACCGGACCGGTGGAATAAAGCCAGACGCTCCGGTAAATCCCCGCCATCCACCACTGGTCCTGATCTTCGATGTAGCTGGAGTCTGACCAGCGGATCACTTTGCAGACCAGAAGATTCTCTTGTTTCAGGAACGGCGTCAGGTCGAATTCCGACGGAAGCCGCGTATCCTTGCCCATGCCGACGAACGAGCCGTTGAGATAAACCTCAAGATAACTTTCCGCCCCGCCGACATGCAGGACGATGCGGCGCGCCGTCCAGTCGGCGGGCAGGCTGAAAGCGCGGCGGTAAACGCCGGTCGGATTTTCATCCGGCACGAAAGGCGGACGGTTCTCAAACGGCATTTTCACATTGGTGTAAATCGGTTTGTCGAACGTATCCTGAAGCGTCCAGTTGGAGGGTACGGCAATCGTGCGCCAGGTACGGTCGTCCAGTTCCGGCGAGGCGAATTGCTCTGGGAGAAGCTGTGGGGAGCGGAACAATTCGAAACGCCATTCCCCGTCGAGGCTGATCTTCCACGGCGTTCCATCCTGCCGGAGCGGAACGCCCGCCCCATGCATCGGCAGGCGGTTGACTTCGGTGATTTCGGGCAGGCTATAAAGCTTTTCCAGCATACGTGCTCCCGATTTACCACCGGAACCGGCTGCGCATGGATTCCCACTCCTCCGCGAACTCCAGGCGGAGGCAATCCTGTTCCGCGGAAGTGAATCGCAGCGATGGCGACACCCAGCGTTTGTCGCCGGGAGTCTTCAGGTGGCTGACTTCGATAATGATCAGTACATCCTGATCGAGAGCCTTGATTTCGGCGGCGACTTCCGGCCAGGAGATGATGCCGTGTCCGACCTGCCAATGACATTCGTCCACGCCGTCGTAGTCGGAAATATGAAAACTGCGGATCCGAGAAGCGCATTTGCGGATGACCGCCGGAATTTCTCGCCAGCGCCCCATCAGGTGATTGACGTCGATACAGAGGTTGAAATGTTCCGCGGGAAGCTGCCCGATCATCTCAAGCAGTTCATCCTCATGGTTTCCGAGGCAAGTGCGTGGCAGCAATTCCAGGTTCAGAGAAGCATCCCAGCGTTCCAGCACGGGCTGAAGATCGCGACAGGTGCGGACCATCTGCTCCATGCGTATGCGGCGTTCCTCCGGCAGGTTCGGTTCCCCACCACAATGAATCGTCAGATTGCGGATATTCAGCCGGGCAAAATGCTCCATATATTCCAGCGTCAGGCGGACCGTTTCCCGCCGCGCGGCTTCGTCCTCCGATGCGAATTGCCATAATGAGAAAGGATAGAAAGGCAGATGCAGACTCCCGATCCGCAGAATCCCTTTTTTTTGAAGTTCTTCAAGTCCTTTTACATAGCGGGCGGTCATCCCGGAATGCGGGGCGACGCCGTCGGAGAATTCGATGTTTCTCAAATCGTGAGAGCGGAGCGCATCGCCCAATTCCGGTGAACCCGCGACCTCTCCGGGGAGGCTCACTGCATAACTACGCATTTTTATTTTTTCCTTCTATGTTAGGTTTTGTCAAGTTTTTTTTTGTAACTTTTCTCGTTTTTCTATGAAAAATTTTACTTTCAGAGCAGATATTCTCTTACCCATGTATCCATAGGTTGTTGACTGCGTAAAGATTTAGTTTCGAAAAGTTGCCACCCCCGAAAAAATTCGACATTTTTTCGAGCCTATTGGTTGGGTGTTCGTGTTTTTTCATTCTTTCTGGAAAGCACTCACTGAACCGATTAACCATTGGGAATGCAACGTGGGTTGGCCGCAGCCACAAGATTCGAACCGAAGCCGGGCAAAAAGTCCATATTGCCCCTTCCATTGCATTCATCTGAAAGAAACAGAGCACGAAACAAGCTCTTTTTCAAGCGCTCCGCCAAAGAAAAGCAGGGGAAATCAGGAATGCTCCGCCGTCGATTCCCGCAGAATCAGGGATCCTTTCAGAAAATGGGTCTTTCCCCGTTCATAGTCCGGATTCCCCTGGAGCTTCTCCACAAGGATGCGGGCGGCTAAAGTCCCCATCTCCTCCGCAGGGATCCGGAACGACGACGTCGGCGGGATCGTCCGTTTGAGAAACTGCAGATCGTTGTAGGCAACAACCGAAAGTTCTTCCGGAATCGCTATTCCGAATTTGTGCGCCTTATACAAAAGCTCCATCACAAAATCATCGTAACAGACCACCGCACTCACGCCATGACGGAACAGTTCATCGGAAAAACCGGCGCCCTCCACATAAAACGGATCGCTCCCGTCATGCAGATCAAAATCCGCTCCCAGCCAGGAGTCCTGATGAAATTGCCTGAAATGAATCCGCACCGTTACAGGCTGAATTCCCAGCTGGTGGGCATTCTCCAGGAATCCCTTGCAGCGTTCTCCCGCAATACAGTAAGGATATACCTCTTCAAAAAGCGGAGAAACCATCGCGATTCTGCGGTGTCCGAGAGAAGAGAGATATTCCAGGATCTCCCGGATTCCTTCGCGCTCATCCACGAGGACCGAGCTTCCTCCTGGCCCGGCAATCCCGTTCATACAGACATACGGCACACCGGATTTCTCAATTTCCACGAGTGTCGCCGGGTCATGCACATCCGGGATCAGCAGTCCCGCGACTTTCCAGGGCGGCATCGTATAATTCTGGAGCGGCGGCATGATACGGCAGAAGGTGTAGTTGACCTCGTATCCGTGATCGCGCAGAAAAAGAGTCGCCTTGTCCACCATCTGCTCGACCGTGAATCCGGTGCTCATGCTGGTGCGGCTGTAAAAGAGAACCGCGACCTGCTTGTTCTTCCGCAGTTTCATCGACTGAAACACCGGATTGGCACGGTATCCGCACTTTTCCACATGATCCAGAATCCGCTTGCGAAGTTCATCCGGAATCGTGAAATTCTTGCTGCATCCGTTCAGGACGCGGCTGATGGTGGAGGGCGCAACTCCCAGATCCCGCGCCATATCCTTCAGAGTCATGATTCATCCTGTTTTCTGCTAGAATATATCCCGGAAAAAATTTTTTTCAATCAGCTTTGCCGGAAGGAATTTCTCAGCGGCCGTCATCGGTGATTCCGTACTGATAAAAATTCCGGTTGGGCTCCATATCCTTGTTCAACGGAACCTGGTTCCACTTGAGAAAACCTCCATTGCCTGCAATATACACTGCATTGATCCCGTTTCCGTGCCGCGGGAAAATGGCTCCATTGTAAATATTGTTGCGGTTCCATTCCGCCCCCCAGAAGAATGGATTTGAAGTTTCCTTGTAGATATCCGTAAACATGGCTCGGGTGGTCGGGGAAATGATCCGGGAGATTTTCCGTGGCTGAATGGCGGGATTCCAGGAGGAGTCATATCCGTTCCCGCGGCTCAGAGCGGAAACGGAGATTCCCTGCCAGTACCCCAGCTTTCCCCAGGCAGTTTCCGATCCATCGGAACTGGCCTGCCCCCAGCGGGCCTTCAGCGTGTACGGCTCCCCCGGACAGTCGTATGCGCCGCGCGGACGCATTTTCCGATAATCGAATATACATTCATCGTTGATCTCAATTCCCGGATTGCTGTACGGCATGAGCTGCTTGTAATATTTCAGCTCCGTCATCAGGAATTCATTGTTGTCCGCGGTATAGGTGATGACGAAGAGCGCCAGCTGCCTTTGATTCCCGGAACAGGAAATGGTCATCGCCTTTGTTCTTGCGGAACTCAACGCCGGAAGAAGCAGGGAAGCCAGAATCGCAATGATGGCAATCGTTATCAGAAGTTCGATCAGAGTGAAATTCGCTTGTTTTCTCATTTTATCTTATTTCACCCTCTCTGTTTTGTTTTTTTCTGAATGATTTCCGAGCAGTTCATAAATCAGAACGCCTCCTTTTTCCGAAGCGTTGTCCGCGATGAACGTGATCCGATCCGCCTTCCGCTGGAAGGGGACCTCGGACAGACGGGATCCATCCGGTGCGCAGGCGAAGAGACGATACGCCTTTCCCGTCCGGAGTTCAATCTCCGCCCGGTTCCTGCGAAGCAGCCGCTTTGCCGTTCCCTCATCTTCGAGAATGGAAAGGGTGGAATCGCGGAAAACGGCGCCGTCGCTTTTCAGATCCGTCAGATGCATGAGCAGGATCCGTCCGCTCTCCTTCAGGGGACGGCGGTCAAGCGAGGCGGCGAAGAACGCCGCAAAAACTCCGCCGTTCCGCACGGAAAGGAAATCCCCGGAAAGGGTCTGTCCGGCCTTCATCAGCAGAGCTTCGCACAACGGAGCGACAACCCGGAAATTTCCCTGTTTGCGGTTCAGAATCAGTTCCCCGGTCTCGCTTCTGCTGATTCCGTTGCGGAGATCGACGCAATGTTTGGGAATCGTCCCGGTCTCCGTGAGTTTCCGCAGAGCGTCCGAAGTGTTTTTCACCCGGATCACGGAGGAGGCGGTGTTTTCCGTCTTCTCCCCCGGCAGAGCCAGGAAGACACCGGGAGCCTTTCTTCCCGGAATGGATCGTCCGATTTTCGTAACGAGGGCAATTGTTCTTCCGGCGGCGCGGATTCCTTCCGGGGTTCCGGAAACGGAGGAAGGAGCCGTCCGGATATCGCCGCGCAGGAACATCAGCGCTCCCGCCCGGACGGCGGACTTCATCACCGGATGCGCATGGAAGTCAAACGATCCGAAGGGTTTCGGAATCTCGGGATTGGCCGCATGCGAGTAACAGAACTGCCAGAGTCCGCTGAAATCCTGAAGCGCGGAATAGGCCGCAACCAGAAAGGGACCTTCAAAATTCCGGGGATTCGGATAACAGTATCCCCACTCGGTGATGGTCATCGGGCGTCCGAACACCCGGACATGGAACACATCCCCGATTCCCCCGGCATTGGCCGCAATCGCGGAAACCGGATTTGTGTAGTACGGCAGTTTCCATGAATTCTTCCCGATGAACACCGGATGTCCCCAGTACAAATGCGTATCGACATAATCAAAACATGCACGCGTATCCCCGGCAGCTTCGGCAAAGTTCTGATCCGAAAGGGGGATCCGGACCCCGAAGGCGCGAAGACGCTGTTTCACGTCCGAGAAGAATTCTTTTCCGGTCTCTTCCAGAAACGCCTCCCGGTGCTTCACCCACGCATCTTTTCCGGAGAGTCCGTGCCGTTCCAGATACCGCCGGAACGCCGATTCCACCACCGGACGAACCCGGTCGCTCATCCGGTTCACCAGCACCGGAAGCGTTCCCTCGTTGATCAGATTGACACTGACGAACACGGGATCCTCCTTCCAGGCGATTCCCGTATAGGCATTGACATGCCCGAAGAGTTTTTCTGCAAACTCCAGAAACACCTTCCGCACCGCCGGATCAAAATAGCAGAGGGTTTTATAGTCCCGAGTCTTCCACGCCAGCGAGACCTTCTCCATGCTCCCCAGCTGAGCGATGGTCAGCAGATCGAGTGTCACATAGATCCCCCGTTTTTTGGCCTCTGCGACGAGGAAGTCCAGACGATCCGCTTTCTCCGGATCAAACACCCCCGTCCGATTTTCATTCCGGGTCAGGAGGTAGTCGAAATGATGCAGGCGAATCGAATTACAGCCCATGGATGCAAAATCGTCGAGCATTCCGCAAATCGCCTTTTTCTCCATGAAAATTGCCTCCATGCAGATGTTCGCCCCCCAGAACCGGACCGGAATCCCAGGACGTTTTTCAAATTCAAAATGATCTCCGTTCGTTTTTACGAATCCGTATTTTCCGGCGGGAGCATCCAGCAGAGAGGAAAGATCGGCAACGCTTCCCCGGAGAGTCCGGAATCCGGCATTCAGCGGAACCCAATCTCTTCCGGCACGGATGACAACGGCTTCGGACGTCTGTTTTTCCAGCCCGCGATTTGTCACTGTCGCCGCCAGAATCATCCAGACCTGATTCTGCGAAGTAAACTCCAGGCCGGAGACCTTCTTCTTCGGATCCAGAGCAATCCGGGTGGCATAAAGTCCGATCACGGAGGAATCATTCCGGCTCTTCCAGACAACAGGAGCTTCCGGAAGATCGGATGCCCCCCAGAAATTTCCGGTATGAATTCCACATTTGAGTATCGATTCCGTGCGGGATCCATCCGAATAGAGAACGGTCACTTTCCCGGAGGGCTTCCCCTTCTCCGGCGCCCAGGCAAGTCCGTTCAGCAGAAAAAGAGAGCTGCCGGAGCATTCCGGCACTTTGAGTGCCGCATGTTCCAGAAAATACGGACGCGCTCCGCCACGCATCGCCAGGCATGATTTTCCACGGTTTTTCGCGGGATCTATGATATCGAATGAAATTCCGGCAAATTCCCGGACTCCCGGAACCATCGCACGAAGATCATTGCCGGGACCTTGATCGGTCCATCCGCCGGAACGGTCGTCTGCGATTTCATCGCGAAAACCCATGTTTGCCGCGGATCGAAGGTCAATCGTCCGGGAAGCATATGACGTATAGAGAAGATGAAGATTCAATTTCGCGGAACGTACCGTTCCCCAGCTGTTCGGAAAACGAAGACGAATCTCCGTTCCCCAGCTGAACGGGACCACCGTCAAATGGAAGCGGCCCCGAAGCGTCAGGCGTCCGTTTCGAAGATTCAGAATCAATTCATCTTTTCCTTTCGATTCAAACTCCTGCTGTTTGGCAGAAGGAGAAACGGCCTTGCCGTTGAATACCGCCGGATTTGCCGCATACTCCCGGCTCGGAATGAGCGTGGTCCAGGCAAGAATAGAGGTCGGGATGCCGGCGGATGACTTCAATTCGAGCTGAAGATGGATCTCATTTTCGGAAATCGTTCTGACCGTCTCAATATACTGGAACTGAGATTCTTCAGAAATCCGCCATGTTCCATACCGTCGAAGCCCCTGCGGAGTCTCCTCCCCGCCCTCGCCCGGAAATGAAACGCTTTCCGGTTTCGATGTCTGAGATGCTGAACTCTTCCAGTCCCGGCTCCAATAGGCAACTCCGAACTTCTGTTTTTCCACTTGGAACAGTCCATCCTCCGAACGGCTGATTCCAGCTGTGATGCACAACAATGGAATCACAACTAGAAATGGAATCAATGTAAATTTTATCATGAGATCCTCTTTCTCTGTTTTTATCTTTATTTTACGCAACGAAAACTGATTTCGTTATGTTTTTAATTATAGCATAAAAGAGAAATTTTGTCAAGAGGGGGATGGTAGAAAAATAAGAGTTTTTTCAGAAACATCAAATCCGACATGGACTTTCTTGTTTTCTGTGCTACATTTACTCATGGTTTGCCTCCTGATTGTTTTGAGCATCAAGCTCGTTAAAGTTTGTGGCTAATTTAGACCACGTTGCAACAGAAGGCAAACCTCTTTTGCTTTTTGAAATAAACGAGTGTACT
>CASFTV010000072.1 GCA_949297765.1 uncultured bacterium
GGAACCGCAACCATGGGGTTCGGGTCGCTCGAACTGCGGCCGGATGGCCTCTGGCTCTCCGAGGTCGAATTCGTTCCGGCGGCGGCTGAAATGCTCAAGTCCGGAACGATCCGGTATTTTTCCCCGACGATCCGGGGACTCGACGGCAGCGAACCGCTCCGCGTCACCTCGGTGGCGCTCGACAACGAGCCCTGCCTGAACCATCTCCCGGAACTGACAAAAACTTTGACTCTGGCGGAACTTTCCGCCGCAATCAACCACATAACCAAGGAGGCATTTATGCCCGAAGAAATCAAACCGGCGGCGGACGGCCAGAGCGCGGCGGAGAAACGCGACGCGGTCATCCGGGAAGTTTTGGATCTCTCCGAAAACGACTCCCCCGAAACGGTGCGCGGAAAGCTCGTCGCGCTCCAGGAACAGGCGCGGCTTGTTCCCGGACTCAACGAGCGGATCAAATCGCTGGAACTCGCGGAGGAAAAACGCAACCGGGATGCCGAACTCGGCAAACTGCTGGAAACCGGAAGACTTACCAACGCGATGGCGGAAACCGACTATTTCAGGAAAATGAGTTCGGTCGAATTGGCCGAGTACGGAAAATCGGTTCCGGAAAACTCGTTCGTGAATACGAAAAAAGTCACGGAAGAGGAAAAGCGTCCGGAAGCTCCGGCGAAAAAGTCGAAAATTTATGAAAACCTCGGTCTCTCCGAGGAGGAAATCAAAAACTTAAAGTAAAAAGAGTAAAAAGGGTAAAAAGGGTAAAAAGGGTAAAGAGGGTAAAAAGGGTAAAAAGAGTAAAAAGGGTAAAAAGAGTAAAGGTTATTCGGGAGGAAATTGGGAAACGATCAGTTTGTGAAGCATCGCGGAGATGAGTTTTAATTCATCTGTGAAATGTTTGCTGACAGCAGGTGACAGTATGCCGATTTTTGATGCGATATAGATTTGCGTCCGGAGTTCGGCAGCACTGCCTTTGGAGATTGAAAGAAAATTGATGAACTCTTTTTTCGTTCTGCGCTCCGCGCCTTCTGCAATATTTGACGGGATGGAAACCGCCGCACGGGTCATCTGATCTTTGAGAGCGTAATCTTTGCAATTCTGCAATTCTTTGTAAAGTTCAACGGTCAGGCGGCAACTCTTTTTCCAGACTTCAAAATTTTCAAACTGATACACGGCAATTCTCCTTTTGAAAGGAATTTATTCTTTCTTTTCAACTTTTCAACTTTTCAACTTTTTTACTTTTTTACTTTTTTACTTTTTTACTTAAAAATTTTACGAAAGGAAAATTTTTATGGCAGCTCTCACAAAAAACAGATCGACGCCGGAACGCATTGCGACCCTGCGGCAGTTTGAGGCGGCAGGAGAAATCTACGCGGGCGCGCTTGTCGCCCTGAATTCGTCCGGAAAGGCCGTTCCCGCATCCGACACGGCAGGACTTCGCGTTCTCGGACGCGCGGAAACGCGTGCAAAAACCGGAGAGATGGTCACGGTCAAATCCGGCTGTTTCCTCTTCAAGAACGGGACCTCGGCGGCAGCCGTTGCGGCGGCAGATGTCGGCGGGGTGTGCTATGTGATTGATGACCAGACGGTCGGCAAGACCGGCGGAACAAACAGCATCGTCGCCGGACTCGTTTACGATGTGGAAAACAAGGGCGTCTGGGTGCTGGTCGGCGTCCAGCCGGTAACGGTCACGCAGGCCGCGGGCTGATAAAATCGAAAGGAGATTTTCATGGATATCAACAGACAGAATATGAACGAACTCTTCCTCGGATTCCAGCAGATTTTCAAACGCGGATTCGAGGCGGCGGATCTGGAGTACCGGAAATTTTCGACGGAAGTCCGGTCGACCACGGCGGTCGAGGTCTATCCGTTTCTGGAACAGTTCGGCGGAATGCGCGAGTGGATCGGCGACCGCCAGCTCAAAAATGTTTCCAGTCAGAAAAAGAAGGTCGCAAACCGCGATTTCGAAGACAACGTGATCGTCAGGAAAAACGATATTGAGGATGACAAGTACGGGCTTTATTCCTCTCTGATTCAGGACCTCGGCACGGCGGCGAACTCCATCTGGGGGGAACTCGCGTATCAGGCGCTGCTCGGCGGTGACGTCGACACCTGGGTTGACGAGCTGCCCTTCTTCTCGGCGGCGCGGAAATACGGAGAGGATTCCACCATCGACAATCTCGGGACAGCCGCCCTCTCCATGGAGGCTTATGGAGCCGCCCGGGTCAAAATGCTCCAGTATCGCGGACACAACGGCCGCGCACTGAAGGTGATGCCCCGTCTGCTGATCGTCGGACCGGAGAACGAGGGAGTCGCATTCGATATTCTCAAAAATGCGCGCCGCCTGACAGCGGAAGTCGTCGGAGACAGCGACAACCAGAAAACAATTTCCGGCTCGATTGAAAACCGTTATGCGGGAACTGCGGAGATCCTTGTTTCGCAGGAGCTTGGAAAGGAATGGTTCCTCTGCGACGTCTCGAAATCGCTGAAGCCGGTCGTCATCCAGAAACGGAAGGAGCCGAAACTGACCCGCCTCGACGCGGAAAACGATGAAAACGTTTTCATGCGGAAGGAGTTTATCTACGGAACCGACTGCCGCGGCGAAGCCTTCCTTTCGATGCCTCACCTGATCTACGGATCCTTCCCGAGCTGAGGCTGACGATGGCATACGCAACAGCAGAGGATTTCCGCAGCAGTCTCGGCGAGTCGCAGTACAAGGCGATCTACAAGGGCGATGACTCTCTCGCGGAACACGATCTGCTCCTCGCATCCGCGGAAATCGACGGTTATCTGGCGAAGCGCTACACGGTTCCGGTGACCTCCGCCGGTGCGGCGGATCTGCTCCGTGATTTTGCGATCGGCCTCGCCGCGCCGAAAGCGTATTTCCGGCAGGCTTCCGGGGATCTCCCGGAAAAAGTCAAACTGCGCGCCGAGGAGATCCGGAAAATCCTCCGGGATTTTTCCACCGGCGCGGCACTTCTCGCCGCGGACGCCGTTCCGCAGCAGAAAGGACAGTCGGGCCTGCTGGATATCGTCTGCGATGAAAAACGCTTTTCCCGCGACACCATGAAAGGATATTAAAAAAGTAAAAAGGGTAAAAAGGTGAAAAGGTAAAAAAGAATTCAACAGCCGGAAGGCTCGGAACATTTTTACTTTTTTTACTTTTTTACTTTTTTACTTTTTCGACCGAAGGGAGAAAAAATGGTTCGGATCGAGTTTCAGCCGCCGGACATGAATCCGATGGTCCGGAAGGTCATGCAGAATTTGAAACTCCGCATGACTTTCCTGAAAAACTGGGCGAATTCGGCCGCGATGGATGCGCGCGGAAACGCGCGGGCAAAGGGCGGACGGCGTTACTGGAAGGATCTCGCCCGTTCCATTCAGGTTCGGCGCCTTTCCGAAACGGCTGTGGTCGTTTCCAGCAGTCAGATCGGCGCGGCGCTGAAACAGTACGGCGGAATTGTCCGACCGGTGACCGCCCGCGCGCTGACCATTCCGATTACAGACGAGGCAAAGGGGAAGACGGCGTATGAGTTGGAGCGTCCGGACCGCCCGCTTTTCGTCGTGTCCGAAAAAACCGGAGATCCGGGGACGATCGGAGTCCTCGGATACGCAAAGAAAACGCGGAAGGAAAATGTCTCCGCGTTTCATCCTCTTTTCGTCCTTCGGAAATATGCGAAGATGAAACCGGATCCGTGGTTCCCCACGAAAAACCGGATTGAATTTTTAGCTCAACGCGAGGCGGAATTCCTGCTTCGACGGGAGATGAAAAATTGGAATACAAAGCAACCGTGAATTCGATTCTCGAAGCGCTAAAAACACGGATCGGAGAGCTCCGGGATGCGCAGGGCGAACTGCTCATTCCGGACGTGCGGATCGCGTGCATCGACGGATTCGGACGGATCTTCGACATGCTCCCGGATCTGAACGTTCCCTCTGCGGTACTTGTCGCGGGGACAACGGAGTACGAGGGGGCCGGAGCGATTCGGAAAATCAATGTCGGAATCATTCTGATCAGCGCCTTTTCCTGTGCGCAGGAGGAGGCGCGGAAAACCTACGACCGTCTGGAGCGTCTCTGCTCCGGCATGACCGGGGAGGTTCCCGGACGGAGCCTCTCCCTTTCCGGCTGCGAACTGATTTTAAATAATGTTCAGCCGCTGGAAATCGATGACGGGACAAACACGGCGTTTGTCCTTGATCTTACAGCAAACACCAGCTTCCGGATGAGTGTGTAAAACACTCCGGAAACACAACGAACGGAGAAGAAAAATGGCAGAACCCGTTACACTCCTTTGGGGAGCGCCCGACCTGCGGGACGCGATCGGAGTTGTACAAAGCTGCGGGGTCAATACCTCGCAGGAAAACGCGGAGGCCCGCGATGAACAGGGCAAGGTAATCGAACTGCGATCGTACAGCCAATCAGATGAACTTTCCATCGAAGCTCTTATTACGTCCGGAAAAACGCCTCCGAAGGCCGGAGAAAAAGTCACGATCAGCGCGGAAAAAGGCAATCTCGCCGGAGACTACCTCTGCACAAGTTCGAATGTTACTCAATCCAACACTGATTATCAGAAAGTCTCGATCACTCTGCAGAAGAAGGACAGCGCCGCGATTGTTCCCGCTTCCTCACCGTCGGATGGCGTATAATAAGAGGAGCACACGATGAATGACCCGGAAATAAAGAAAATTCTCGAAGAGGGAATCCACGAAAAGAAGGACGATCTGGAAACGTGCATCGCCCTTTCCGGAAAAATCGTGATCGCAAACCGGGAATTCCCGGCGCCGACCGCCGGGGTGCTGGCAATGCTTGAGCAGATTCAGTCTCCGTTTATCGCGGAAGGGAACGGCAAGGTCGAACAGCTTGACATTCTGCGCGCTCTCTACCTGCTCTCCGAGCGGGAGAAGGCGCTCCTTCCGATCCTGCGGATCCGGCACCTGGAAACACAGCTGGAGGCGATTCCGGAGCCGTCGGACGCCGCGACTCTGTTCGTTCTGATCGAGCAGCGGAAAAAGCTGGCGGATGCGGAAGCGGAATTCGATGATGTGGCGGAAGCGGCAAACGATATCGGAGCGTATCTCGCTCTCGCTTCCGGATTTGAAATGCTGCCTGATCCGGAAGAGGGATCAAAAAAAAAGTCCGGTGGGATCTCGATCTCCTGACCATGCTGGCCGTCATCACCGCCCGCATGATTCCGACCCTGACTCTCCATGAAATTTTCTGGAGACTGCCCTATTCAACCGCAAGCTGGCTGTTTGTGCAGTCAGCACGGAAAAATGGAGTCAAAGGAATCGGGAAAAAGCGGGAGGATCAGGCGCTCTTCCGCCGCTGGCAGGAACTCAAAAAGCAGAAAACAACGGTCAGCGGAAAAGAGCAATGATATCCTCAATGATCGGGAGACGAGGGAACAGCCACCAGATCAGTGGAAGGGCAATGGCGAGTTTAATCACGCCCCAGATGATTGCTCCAAAAGAAACGGAATTGTTTTCGTCGCAGTTCATTTTTTCTCCTTGTCTTGAATAAATATAAAACGGTTTACGCAAAATGCAAACGTTTCAGTCGAAATTTACCACAGATATTTCCCAGCATCAGCGAACGATGCGGGCATTCCGCGATCAGACCTGCGCCGCGGTGCAGCAGGCCAGAACGGAACTTATTTCGCTCGGCGCCGTTTCGTTCGGAGGACTCGGGCTGAAGGATGCGATCGTTCAGACAATCCGGCTCGGCAAAGAGATGGAAATGACCCGCATCGCATTCAATACGATGCTGGGATCGGCGGAAAAAGGGGCTCAGACGATTGCCGTTCTTCAGAAATTTGCAGATTTGACACCGTTCAACAATGACGAGGTGATCAAATCCGGGCGGATGCTGCTGAACGCCGGAGTGGCGACCGATCAGCTCACAAAAAAACTGACGATGATCGGGGACGTCGCTTCCGGAGTCAGTCAGCCACTTGTGGATATGGTGATGATCTACACAAAAGCGGCGAATCAGGGAAAGATTCAGGCGGAAGAGCTTCAGCAGCTCGGCGAACGCGGCGTTCCGATCCTGCAGCAGTTCTCAAAAATGCTCGGTCTTTCCGCTTCGGAAATCATGGAGCTCGGATCGAAAGGGAAACTGACGTTCGATCTTCTCGATGAGGCATTCAAGCAGATGACCTCTGAAGGCGGCCAGTATTTCAATCTGATGGAGAAGCAGTCCCGGTCTCTGGGCGGGAAATGGTCGAATCTGGAGGCTGAGTTTGCAAAATTTGCGACAAGCATCGGCGAAGAGTCGATTCCCGGTTTGACCAAAGCGCTGGATGAATTCCTCGCAAAAATAAACGAGATGAAGGAGTCCGGAGAGCTGGATGCATTGGCTTCCGAAGGAGCCGAAATGATCAGTTATGCGGCGACCGTACTGAAAAATTTTGTGCAGTTCCTCGTGGAAAACCGGGAGATCCTCTCCTCATTCGGGATGAAAGCCGCAAAGGTCTATCTGATAGTCAAGGCGCTCAGACTGGTAACAGCTGTCGGTCGCGGCATTGTCGGTTATGTTCAGACCGCCGCTGCGGCCGTTGACTCCGCGACTCTCGCCTCTCAGCGGGCGGTCGAGGCGGCGGAGGCGAAAAAACGCGCGGAAATCCTTGCGACCGAAAAACTGAGGGAGGCACTGGCAGCGCGAAGGCGAATGTGGGAAGCACGAAACGCTCTTTCTTCCGGGCGACAGTCGGGGGGTATGTCTTCAGATCGCCTGCGTCAGCTTTCACAGGCTGCGAATGATGCGACAGCACGGTACAGGGAACTGCGACGAGCTGCTGTTGATGCTTACAATGCTATTCCTGATGCTCTCGATTCAGGAACAAACAGGATCCGTCGTTCATTGAATCGTGTTTTGAATTCTACGGGAGGATTCGGCCGTGGAATCAGAAGCGTAATGGCAGGAGCAACGATGGCGGTTCAGAATTTCGCCGTCGCGGCAGGTGTGGCCTTCGCCGGTTATGAACTCGGGAAATACCTGGGAAAACTCCTGAATCTGGAGGACGTTTTCACCCGGATGATCCTGAAGTCGCAGGGCATGTCGGACGCGCGGATTGACGGGGGCATGCAGGAGGACAAACCGGAACCGATCATTGAGAACAACAACCTTGTCAATGGCGCAAAACGTTACAGGGAAATTCAGGGCGAACTCAAAAAACTGAATGAACAGTTTCAGGTTCTCGACAAGGCGGGAAAAACCGCGCAACGTGATATCGTTCAGCAGAAAATTCTCGAACTTGACGCGGAAGCAACCAGACTCGATGAATCTGCGAAACATTATGCGCAGGTCAGCGAGGAGGCTATCAAAAAAATCCCGGAAGAGCAGAACAAACTGAAGGAGGCGCTTCGAAACCAGCAGCAGGTTTTGAAAATCTCAAAACCGATCCATGTCGGCCAGAATGATTATGATTATTACGCTCGTCTGAAGGCGTGGGAAAAACAGCAGAACGATGCTGAACTCGCCGTACAGAAGCAGCGGAAGGTTTTGATGGATCTCATCGCAACCCGGACGCAATACCAGAAAACGTTAAGCGAGTATAGAAGGTGGGAAAAACAGGAGGCTGAGAAAAAAGCTGCCGAAGCAGCAGAACAGACAAAAAAAGAATCTGCGGCACAGAAGCTCAGAAATGATCTGGAAAATGAAAAGAAGGAAAAAGAACTCGCCGACAAGAAAAAATTCGCGGAAAAGGAAGCCGAGGTAAATAGGTTTATCTCCAAAACCAGAGCGGAGGTCGATGAATCCACCCGTAAACTGGGGGTTGAAAAAAAACGCGACGCCATGGAGGAAAAAATCGCCGGTTGGCGAAAGCAGATTTCCGGGTACCAGAAAGATATCGAAAAGACGGAAACAATGCTCCAGAAGCTGGGATTCTCTGTCGAAGATGATATTCTGAAAACTCCGGAGCAAATCGCACAGGAACGGAAAGACTCCAGACTCAAACAGAAAATCGAACTGGCAAACAAGGGATCAAAGGTAGAGTTCTCCAAGGAAGAGCGCGACAGGATCAATCAGTTGCAAACGGCACAGAAAGAGGCTCGGGAAAAAATGCAGAAAATTGCCGGGAATGAAAAATCCATTTCCGCCACGGAGGCCGATATTGATGCTCTCGACCGCAAGGAGGCAAAAATTGATCAGGAGAACCGGCAGAAATTGAATCGTCAAAAAATGAACGCGGCTAACCAGATGGAAAAAGATCTGGAAACCCTGAAAAAAGCGAACCTGCCGATGGAACAAAGACTCAAGGGAATTGAGGAGGTTTTGAAAAAACGTCTTCCCTTGGAAAGCGTGTAGGTGAAAAAATGATTCGAGTGAATACAACGACGGATTACAGCCCGTCGAATTTCATCCGGACAGGCGGAAGTGTCTCGTTCGAGGAGCGAGCCGTTCAGCCGTCTGATTTCACGGATACATACGCGAAGGAATATGCAAAGGATCCGGAGCTGTTTCGATTCAATTATCCGCAATGGCAGGATTACGCCGACTGCTTCACGATGAGGCGGGCGGTCGTGTCGATCTCCGGACGGCAGAGATGTGTTTCCGTCCAGTTCAAGGCGGATGATTTGAAAACGTATATGGATCCGGGATTTGTCAAGGTCAAGAATTTTGCGATCCCCGGAACCCGCAAATCAACGATTCCGAGCGGGAAATATCTGCTGACGTCATTTAACTTTTCCGACTCCGGAGAGGGGTATACGGATCTGAATGTCACCTATCAGCAGTACGGCCCGTGGGAACTTATCGAACTGCGCGAACCTCCGGAATTGAAAAAACAGGAATGAGAAATGAGCACAATCTGGATTTCAAAGGAGTCGTGGCAGACGTTGTGGAGCGCGATCCGAAACATCCAGATCCGGATGGATAGGACGGTGTTGAAGCCGTCGGCCGGCCTCTCCGGACAGGGAACGTCCGCCCGGATCCGGATTGATCTGCCGCTTGCATCCGGGGAAGGCGGCATTTACGACGGACCGTTCAAGCTGACGATTGATTACGATGCAAAAGTTCTGAAAATCGGGGAAGGTTTCATTCTCTCCGGAAGTGAGTTCCTCGTCTCTCCGGAAACGGAAATTGCGTTTTCGGAGATCCCGGAGATTGAATCCGGCTGGCTGTGCGTCAGCGCTTTTCCTGATGTGCAGTTCAGCGTCAGGAAAACACCGGACGCGGATCACTATCCGGTCGCGAAAATTGCAAAACGGATCGAAACGAATTCCGCGGGAGAGAGCCTCGAAAACATCCGGTTTTTTCAGCTGCATGTGCCGATGGCTGTCCTGCCGGAAACGTTCGACGGTCCATTCCGGGTGACGCTCAATCCGGACGAAAATTCGATGACCGTCGCACCGGGCCCCGTGCTCGCAAACGGTTTCTATTTCGATACGAAGGAAACGACCCTGAATCTGGAGGAAGGATACGTTTGTGTACACATCGAGTTGAAGGAGAACGGTGAATGGTCGGAGCCGGAGATCCTCGCCGGAGCGGAACCGGGCGCGCTGAACCTTCCGGTCGCTTTGATCTCGCATGATGTGACAGAATCTGACGACGGAGCGATGACAGATCGCTGGAAAATTTCGCAGTTCCGTGTCCCGCGCGCAGTTTTCATGATCGCCGGATATGAATGTCCGATTGCAAACGGAGATGAAACATGAATCTGGAAGACGATCCGTTTTTCCTCTGGGATGAAAACCCGCAGGAGGAGGAAGAGGAACCGGACAGCGGCAAGTGGGGACACGATGAAAAGGAGGACCCATCCGGTGACGGCGGCGGTGGCGGCGGTGGCGGCGGAAGCTGGTCCGGCGGCGAGGGAGGCGGTGGCGGCGGTGATGGATCGGGAAGCGGCGAAGGCGGAGACGACGAACAGGACGGCGAATGGTCGGATGAGGACGAGGACGATCAGAGCGGAGATCCCGATGCCGATGCTCCGAGCTATGAAAATATGCACGTTCCATGTGTGTTGCTACGCATTACGGATCCGGATCGGGATTTTTCCTTTTCCAGACTCGACTGGCCGCTGAAGCTCGAACTGAAAACGGAGAGACTCCCGCTGCTGAAATTTTACAGGAAACGGCATCTGGCGAGGAGCTGTTCCGGACGACTGATGCTCGGCGGTCCGTGTTCCGCATATCCGGCAGGTCTGCTCTGGCTGCCCGAACGGGTGAGACCGGTCATCCTGTTTCATTTTGACTGGACG
>CASFTV010000073.1 GCA_949297765.1 uncultured bacterium
AGATCTTGAATATATGCGCCTCAAGATTTTCAATCTACCGAACAACAATCTCAAAATCATCATTTGAGGCGAGTTTTTCACAAACTGCAGAAGAGGCGTTTTTCCGGATCGCCCGTCTCAAACCCGCGGACGGGATAGTTTCCCAGCTTCTGATTGATCGCTTCATACTCCTGCGGATCGAGTCCGTTTTCAATTCCGTGTGCATTGAGATCGAGAGCGAGGAATCCGTTTGCGGCCCATGCGGCGAACCGTGTGGACCCCGCCGACCGGACACCGGCTCCATGCGGCAGCAGAATGGCCGGAAGCTTTCCGCGCTGAGCGTTCACCGGACGCATGAAAATTCCGCTGACCGGCCGGTCTCCCGCGCAGGGAGCCTGAAGATCGAATGCCGCAACCGTTTCCGAAGTGTCCAGCGGCGTCAGTTCCGGCGCGACCGGAACCTTCCGCAGTTCCGCAAGCTGTTTTTCCCAGAACGAATCGAAATCCTCCGGAACCGGCAATGTCGGACGCAGCACCTCCGGTTTCGCCAGAACGCCGATCCGCGCCTCCGCCACTTTTTCCCCTTTGCGGAACGCTTCAAAGAGCGCTTTGTAATAGCCGGGACGCTCCGCGCGGAACGTCACGCCGGCGGAATAACAGGCGGAACTGCCCTCGCCTTCCGCAAGCGTTTCCGCGCCGTTGAACACAAGTTTCCAGCGGATGAGTCCGTCATAGACCTTCCGGTTGGCGCAGGAATGCATCAGGACCGGGAAGAACGAAACGGTTTCCCCGACTTCCGCGAAGCCGTCCAGATGGGTTCCGGATGGCGTGAGAATATAAGAATCCATCATCTTTCATCTCCTTTACTTCCGGATAATGTAACAAAAGGCGGCGCAAAATTCAAGCGTCCGCACAATTCCGGAAGTTTTTTTTTGCAGAAAAGAGAAGGACCGCGGGAAACGCGGAAGTTCCTCTTCCTGTTTCCCGCGGTCCTGTGAAGCGGAATGATCCGTTTACTTCTTCCGCTGCATCAGACCGTATTCGGAAGGCTTTTTGGTTTTTCCGATTCCGCCGGACCATTCGATATATTTGCGTCCGTGTCCGTCGTTGTCATTGATGAGGAAATTGAATCCGATTTCCTCCTCTTTCCCGGAGAGGGGATAGAGTTCGCGGAGGGGAATGCGGATCTCATAGACCATTCCGTCCGCGGTTTTCCGGACGGCGGTTTCGGCGTCCTTCAGCAGACCGCGCCGGGTGATGTTCTCGGGCAGTTCCGGGGTCCAGTAGTTTTGATGCTTGAAGACATATCCCCGTCCGTCGGGATACTGGCCGACCAGAAGTTCCGTACAGCCGCGGCCGTCGTTGAATGGATCGATGCCGAACTGGATGGAATCATTTTTCCAGGTTTCCTCCATCCGGGAGATCGGGACGGGAGCGGCGCAGCGGTCGTCGCGGACCTCGAAGAGCAGATAGAGATTTTTGCTGTCGAGCATCATCCGTGCGGAGCCGCTCAGGTCTGCGGGTCCCTTCCAGGGGTTCGGATCCGAATCGTTCACGACCTTGGAGGAGAGTTCCAGACGAATCGGCGGAACGTGGGACCACTCCTCACTCTTCCCGTCGATGCGCACCTCGCCTTTCGGAGCGGTGAACAATCCCCGGTTCAGAATCTTGGTGACGGTGTTGCGTTCCGTCAGACGGCCGACGGTCACATTGTCCAGATAGAGCGTCTTTCCGGTCTTATCCCCGTAGTTGGCCAGGATCGCAAAGCTCAGATACGCCGCGCCGGGCTGATTGATCGAGATGATCTCGCTGACCCGCTTCCATTCGGGTCTTGCCTGCACGCCGAGCGCATTGATTCCGGGCTTCGCGGGGAAGATGGTTTTCCCTTTCTGATCCAGAATGGAGTAGCAGACTCCGGCGGAACCCTCCCCGCGGACATCGTACGCAATCAGATACCGCTCCCCTTCCCGGACCTTGATCCGGCCGGCCGGGCCGAAGAAGTTGGTTCCGACGGAACGGACCGCCGCGGAATCGTCGAACCCGACCTTCGGAAGGACATCCCACTTCGCCTTGTCCTTCGGGAAGAACCAGAACATTCCCGATTTTTCAAAATTCCCGTTGGGCACGAGATTGCCGCCGTCGCCGGACGGGATTTCGAGAACCAGCGGAATCGCGCATTTCGTTCCATGGATGGAGAAGCGGAATGCGCCGTCGTAGAGACCCGTCGCCGCGTTGGCCGGAGCGGTCACCGTCAGACGGGAATTCGCGAATCCGCCCTTCCAGCCATCCGGAAGAGAGAGCTCGACCGAAGAACAGGCGGACGGAAGAGCCAGCTGCATCGAACGGGTCTCCCCCTTCTTCAGCTGCAGTTCCTTCGGCAGGAGATTCATGGCGTCCGCCAGAGTTTTCAGAACGACGGGATCGCCGCCTTCCAGATACTGCGGAAGAGAGGTGGCCGCAAGTTCGACAATGCCGTTCTTCACGGGGATGGAACGCTCGACGTCCACGAGGTCGACCAGCGTCGCGCGGCTGTTTCCGAGCGGAAGATGGATTTTTCTTCCTTTGTCGCTCCAGAACACGGTCACGGGGGTTCCCTGACGGTCGAACAGATACGCCTCGTACTCCGCGCCGGAGAGATTGCCGATGTATTTCGATCTTTCCAGACGGTGCGTCATCGTGCGATAGGCGGGAAACTGGGGAAGCGGATTGTCTTTCCTGTCGAAGAAGGAGTAATTCGCGGACGTGTTGTCGTCGAACATCTCGAATCCGAATGTGCGGATCACGCCCTGCGATGCGTCGCGGATATGGACCTTCACCACGTTTGCGGCGATGATCCGCGGATCTTTCGTTCCGCTGCGCCAGCCCATATCCTCGGAATTGACAGGAAGCTGGTCATTCCCCATATTTTTCAGCATGCTGCGCCATGCGGCGGTTTTCTCGCTGCCGCGCTTCTCGTTCCGCAGATAGTGGATGCTGAGGACGTCAAACATTTTTGCTCCGCCCTGACTTCGGACCGCCTCCTCCAGAAAGTCGATGTTCAGCGGGGCGCCCGGGTAGACCGTCGCTTCCGGATAGACTTTTTTGATCGCATCGTAGGCGGTCTTCAGATATTTTCCGAATGCCGGAGCCGATCCGCAGGTCCAGAATGCCGACGTGTAGCCGGGTTCGTTTCCGATCTCAAAGTGGGAGACCCGGTCCTTGTACCGCTGTACCAGCTTCGTCACATAATCCGCCCAGTCCTCATACTTCTGCGGCGGATAATAGAGATACGAGTAGTTTCCGCAGGCGGTCAGTTTCGTATCCTTGGATGTCGACGCCCACAGAGGAGTCTGCCCGATCCCGAGAAGAACATGCAGCTTGTACTTTGCCGCAAGAGCGAGCCGTTCATCCGCACCGCTCCAGTCGTATGTTCCCTTCTTCGGTTCACGCAGAGCCCATGACAGACCGTGCATCCGGGCCCATTTGGCTCCGCCGAGAAACGCGCGGTGCATTTTCAGCTCCTCGCGTTCCGGCCAGCTCCGGATGCGGTATCCGTCTCCGGCGAGCGCATGACAGCCGAACCGGGAATCCGGCAAATACTCCGCCTTCACCGGCTCCACGACGACATACGACGTCCGGGCGGAAGCGCCGCCATACCGGCACGCCACGGAAAAATATCCCTTCTGCCTGGAAGGAAGAGAGACCTGCGCCTCCCGGTTCCGGATCGGCGTCCTGCCGCGATGGACGATTTTTCCATTGAAGTCGGAAACCTCATACTCCGCTGTTCCGCCGTCGGCATTGAACACCCGGAGCTTCAGCTTCACCGGATCGCCGGGATGGGCAATTCCGCTGAATGCCGTGATCTCCGGCTCAATCACCGGCGGAAGTTCCGGTTTGCGGTCCGTCCGGCTCAGCGTGATGCTGTCAAACGCCAGATAGTAGTGCTTGGCAAGGGAAACGTTGCGGATCTCCAGGGTATTCTCCCCTTTGACCGCATCAAAGACAACGTCAAACGAAAACGGTCCGTTCTTCTGGAAATTTCCGGCGGGAAGATTCAGAACTTTCTTTTTGCCGCCGGGAAGCAGGATTTCGATCCCGTCGACCCCGTTGTGCAGATTGCTCCACTTGAAGCATTTGACCTGCAGGAGACGGCGTCCGCCCTCGCTCTCCTTCCAGCGGAGCGCAAGGTTGCAGACGATCTCGTCGTTCTCCATCCACATCCGTTCGGAAAGAGTGTACAGACCGCTGACGACCGCCGGTTTCGGAAAATGTCTGTTTTCCGGAATCGTGTACCGGAACGTGTGCGTCTTGTGATCCATCGCCGGGGATTTCCGGATTGCCGGAGCGTTTCCGTATTCCCATGCCTGATAGGGGATCTGAAACTCGTTTGCGGATCCGTTGTCCGTTCCCAGCTTCCAGACCATGTCGGTGGACGGCGCACAGAAAGCGAGAGTGCCCGCCCCCAGAGCCAGCGCCGCTGTCAAAGTTTTTCTCATACACTAAACTCCTTGTATTGCTTCGTTATTTGCCTGCATAAAATACCAATGTATTTTTCTGCGGAATATTTTTCATGGTGAAACCGCCGACCACATGACCGTCCGCATAGAGGACATTCGTACTTGCTCCGCTGTGCCGGAACCAGTTGACCAGTTTGGTCTCGGTAAACGTGGAAAAGTTATTTGTCGTATAACCGAGGTCGACAAAAGGCCCGCCATAATAATCCATTGCCAGCATCGTTTCACTCAGTCGTTTGAAATTGCTCTCTTTTTTCTGACTCAGTTGAGGATTCATTGCAAAACAGCCATAGGTCCGCCGATCGCAGCCGCTCGGCTGAACCGCGGAGGAATTGGCATTGTAATCCAGAACAGCCGGACAGTTTCTCCGGATTTTATAATCTTCAATATAAGGGCAGAGCGTCCCAAACGCAAAAACTTTGTTTGTATTCTGTGGCGGACCGGCCCATGTAAAAACATTATCTTCCGGAAGCCATGGATTCGTCTTCATCCAAGTCCGGTCATTATCCGCCAGATAGAATTCGAATCCCACTCCGATCTG
The DNA here is from genome assembly GCA_949297765.1 of uncultured bacterium. Taxonomy (GTDB): domain Bacteria; phylum Verrucomicrobiota; class Lentisphaeria; order Victivallales; family UBA1829; genus UBA1829. The sequence goes on from CASFTV010000073.1 coordinate 5,014, forward strand.
CTTCAGATTGCTGACGCAGTTCAAGGTCTTGGCCTTTCCTCTTGCCGAATTCAAAGCCGGAAGAAGCATCCCGGCAAGGATCGCAAGGATCGCAATTACGACAAGGAGTTCAATCAGAGTAAATTTCTTTCTTTGCATATTTTCTCCTTTTCCATATTATTTTAGATCGTGTCGTCAATAGTTAAAAGACCCAAGCTGCAATACACCTGATTTGTACTGCAGCAAGAAACGAAGCGGTGTTTTTAGCATATCTGGTTGCG
>CASFTV010000074.1 GCA_949297765.1 uncultured bacterium
AAAGGAAAAACCGGAAATGGGTAATTTAAAAAAACAATCAACTCAGGCTCAAATAGGGTGGTTAGAATGACGATTTCAAAGAATTATGGGACGGCACTGTTTCATAATCATAATGCCTCTTTAGATCATCATTGAAATGAGGGCCTCTATTTTGATCCATTTCGGATGTCGCGTTCGGATGCGGCTTTCAGGACAGCAACTATTTTTCCATGGTCTTCCGCCGGGCATTCGGAATCACGCCGGCAGCGTACCGGAGAAAACAGCACGGCAGGGAAGTGCCGAATCATTCCTCTTCTCCGCCGCCCGAAAACGAGTGACGGAGCTTCCGCATTTCGTCACATCCGGATCTCCGGGCCGGAAATCCCGGTTTCATCACTTGTCGGAAGAGGACGGAAGATTTTTGTCTCGGCGGTTTTCCTTTGAGTGTCTCAGAAACTGTTCCCGGTATCGGGACGGAGTCATGCCGAAAAGACGCTTGAAGCGTTTGAAGAACTGTGCCATGTCCCGCATTCCGCAGCGGGAGCAGATTTCCGCCATCGGAAGCGAGGTCGATTCCAGAAGGATCCGGACCGCATTGAGCTGACCTCTCTCCCTCCATGCGCGCGGCGAAAGTCCGTACGTCTCGCGGAAACGGGCATAGAACACCGAACGCGACATTCCGCACGCGGCGGCGATCCGATCCATCTCCATCGGTCTTTCGAACTGATTCAGCAACGCCTCCGCCTTCAGCAGCCGTTCGTCCACCGGTCCGCTCCGGGACAACAGCATGTTCCCCCGCAGAATCACACTCTGAATCAGATTCAGTGCCAGCAGATGCCATCCCCTCCGGCACCCCATCGCCAGCTTGAGCACCTCCATCAGCTCCCGCACGCACCGCCGGAAAGCGGACGCGGAAGGCGTCAGCGCATAGACCACCTCCTCTTCCAGCGCCGGCCACTCCATCGGGATCCGCAGCGGAAAATGAACCCAGTAGGAGAGCCAGCTACGCGTGGAATAGAACCGCCGTCTTCCGCTCGGCGCAAACAGATAGAGCGATCCTTTTTTCATCCGGAACTCGTGTTCGTCCACACGGGCGATTCCCTCTCCGGAGAGCATGATAATCAGATTCCAGTCGTTGTTCCGGAAGGTCTCCCAGCGACTGGGACTGCTGATGAGGGAATGCCCCGCAACCACATCGACATCCCGCAGAGGAGAAATGCGATCATCTGGATCATTTTCGGACAAAATGACACTCCTTTCGGATAAACTTCTCTTTTCTTTTTTTCATTTTTCAATATAATATACCATAAACCAAAATACAAGTCTGATTCCGGAGGGACAAATCATCATGCAGAAATTCGACGTGGGATGCTACTATTTCCCGAACTATCACCGATGCGACGAACGCAACACCGCCGCCCACGGCGCCAACTGGAGCGAATGGGAACTTGTCAAAGCGGCCCGTCCGCGTTTTCCCGGCCACCATCAGCCGAAAGTCCCTCTGTGGGGCTGTTGCGACGAATCAGATCCGGCGGTCATGAAGCAGAAAATTCTCGCAGCCCGGACGCACGGAATCGATTACTTCATCTTCGACTACTACCACTATGCGGACGGTCCCTTCCTCTCGCACTGTCTGGACGACGGTTTTCTTCCCGCCGTCACCGGAGACTCCTTCCGCTTTGCTCTGATGTGGGCCAATCACGACTGGATCGACATTCATCCGCGGAAACGTTCCACCCCTCCCGCCCTCCTCTACCCGGGCGCCGTCAATCCGGAACAGTTCCGCCAGATCACCGATTCGATCATCGAACGCTACTTCAAACACCCGAACTACTATCTCCGGGATGGAAAGCCCTATTTCTCCATCTACCACCTGCAGGAGCTGATCCGTGGACTCGGCGGATTCCAGGCAACCCGGGACGCCCTGAGCGATTTCCGGAAACGGGCGGTCCAGTCCGGTCTTCCGGGCCTCCATCTCAATGCGATCGTCTGGGGTTCTCCGGTGCTTCCCGGAGAGGAGGAGGACCGTCCCCGCGGAGAGGTCGTTCAGGCTCTGGGATTTGATTCGACCGCCAGTTACGTCTGGATTCACCACTTTCCCCTCCCGAAACAGGCGGAGTACCCGTATCCCGAGGCGATGGAATCCTATTTCCGCGTATGGGACGAACTGGAAAAAAGCTCATCCCTCCCCTACTATCCCAATGTGACGATGGGATGGGATCCGGCTCCCCGGACGGAAACCACGGATGTCTGGGATCCGCATGTGGGGTATCCCTACACCTGCACGCTGTCGGAGAACACGCCGGAAAACTTCCGGATCGCTCTGCGGAAAACCCGGGAACGTCTGGAACAGCGCGGCATTTCCACCTTCAGCATCAACTGCTGGAACGAATGGACCGAAGGAAGCATGCTCGAACCGGAAGCCCGGTACGGAATGGGGTATCTGGAGGCGCTGAAAGAGATCTTCCCCCCGTCCCATTAAATCAGGAGGACAATGGATGAAACAGACATTCTTCAGAAAAATCCGGAACCGGACCGCAGCGTTCACTCTTTTGGAACTCCTGGTGGTCATAGCGATCATCGCGATCCTGGCCGCGCTGCTTCTTCCGGCGCTGAGTTCGGTCCGGGAGAAGGCGCATCAGATCTCCTGCACCTCCATTTTCCGCCAGCTGAACATTGCGCTGGTCAACTATCTCAACGACAATGACGACAAAATCAGCGTCATGAACAAGAAGTGGGCACTGTACTGCTACCCGAACAACAACGGAATCGACTCGGACGGACATGAATCGTATGTTCTGGAGACGTTCGGAATGAAGGAGCGGGTCTGTCCCTGGCAGAAAGCGACGGTGCCGGTGTCGAAGCTCTGCCCCTCCCTTGTCCGTGACGCGCTGGCGAAAGGCTATGCGTCGTACTGCACCGACACGGCGATCTGCGCGACCAAACCGCCGCACCTGATCTTTTTCACCCTTTACGCAATGCGTTTCTCCGACCAGGCGGTCGATGTCGTGGACAACGGCGATGCCTACATCCACCAGATCAACAAACTGAAACACCCCTCCGTATCCGCCTTCTGGACGGAAGGAATGATCCAGTTCCAGAAAAAGACCAATGAAGGACTCTTCAATTCGTCGGGCACCCCCACCAATGAACCGGTCTACTCCCATCAGGGCCGGAACACGGTTCTTTATTTTGACGGGCATGTTTCATCGGTCCGTCACGCGGCGGTTCTCTGTCCGCATTTTTATCCGCCGGACCGGGGCTGCCCGGTCTGCCGTTTCTACCACCCCTATCTCTGAGGAAATCGACAATGCGTTTACTTCAATTTGCCGCAACGGTTCTTCTGCCCCTGTTCACCCTGAGCGGAGTCTCGGGAGAAACTCTCCCTTTCCGGACGGAACTGCTGAAAGCGGATTCGTTCACCCGGATCGGTCAGGACGAAATCACTGTCTCCATCCCCTGCGAGAAGGAGAGCCGCGATGAGACGCGCGGAGGAACGTGGGTGATCACCCCGGAGCTTCTGGAACGTTTGAAAGGACGCTCCCTCTCGTTCCGGTGCGAGGTTCTCTGGAAGGATATTGCCCCGAAAGCCCCCTCGTCCCCCGCGGGCGGAAAGATCCTCGCGGTTGCGGAGGTCCGCGACGGAATGGGCAGACGGACCGAATATCAGGTCTCCCCCCTCTGCAACGGAAGCTCTCCGAACTGGCAGAATTATTCGGCGGAATTTTTCATCCGTCCCACCACCGAGACCCTGTCCATCCAGTTCGGGATCCAGAAATCCTCCGGCACGATGGTGTTCCGCAACATCCGGGCGGAAGTCTCCGGAAAAGCGGTTTTTGAATCGATCTGGAATGTTCCGGAAAATTTCCGCTGCGAATACACGGACCGCGTAACGCGCCTGCCGCAGATGCGGGGCTTCATGAGTCCGCCCATCGCCGCGATCACCCCCGACGATCTCCGGGACATGACCGCCATGGGCGCCAATCTTCTCCGCTGGCAGATGAACGCGCACGAACCCCGTCTGGAGGACTGGAAAGCCAATATCCTCCGTCAGCTGGATAAACTGGAGAAGTTGCTCCCGCTCTGCCGGGAGCTCGGGATCGCGGTCATCATCGACCTGCATACGCCGCCCGGAAACCGCAGGAACTCCGGCGGCACGCTCGGAACAGCCGACGGCGCCGCCAAGCACTCCGACGGTGCCAAATTCGTGATGTTCGACAGCGATCCCCACTATCAGGCCTATTTGGACATCTGGCGCATCATCGCCCGCCGTTTCAAAGACAGCCCCGCACTCTATGGCTACGATCTCTACAACGAACCCGCCCAGATGAGTTTCTCCAAACGCGATTACTACCGCTGCTACTACGACTGCGCCGAAGCGATCCGATCCATCGATCCCGAGACCTCAATTCTGATCGAATCCAACGAATGGGCCTCCCCGGAAGCGTTTTCCTATCTGAAACCTCTTCCGTTCCGGAACATCATCTATCAGGCGCACATGTACCGGAGCGGGGTCTACACCCATCAGGGAGTCGGCGACAGCGGCGACTACTTTGAGCGTTATCCGGCCTCCCGGCTCTCCTATCCCTCCACGCTGTTCGGGAAGCCTTTCGACAAGAAGTTTCTGAGAAACGCCCTTCTTCCCGTCCGTCTTTTCCAGCAGAAATACCATGCCCGGATTCTGATCGGGGAGTTCGGGGTCATCCGCTGGGCCGGAAACGGCGAACGCTGGCTCGACGATGTTCTGAGCCTCTTCGAAGAGTTCGGCTGGGACTGGTGTTATCACGCCTTCCGGGAGTGGCACGGCTGGAGTCTGGAACACTCGTCCGACCCGAAAAACACCCGTCCGGTCTCCGAAACGACTCCGCGGAAGCAAGTCATTCTGAAGTATCTAAAAAGAAACCGGTCGTGAAATCCGTTCCGGGGTCTTCCAGGAAGAATCCCGGATCCGATACAACCCAAAACAGTCAGGAAAGATACCATGTATAGGTGACAAGCGATTGTCGGAGTAGAAAAGAACTCCTTTGTCGAGTAACTTTGATTTGAGAACCACAAAGTCTCAAGATTCCGCAGTTTGTTTCGTGGTCGCGAGGATGTGTTTCCTCGACGTTTTGAGAGCATGAAGACCGGGAAAAGCGGTTATCAGCCGGTATGTACCAACGTGTGGCGACGCGGAATTTGTTCCAAGCCGAAAATCAAATGTTCTGAATGCCAATATCGAGAATGGGTTCCGGTTTCTGACGACATTATCGAAAAGCATCT
>CASFTV010000075.1 GCA_949297765.1 uncultured bacterium
ACAGAGACGAGAAGGAATGATCACCGCCGTTTTTTGCGGCGCATGAGGTTTAATATAGCATTGTTCCTCAACTTGTCAAATCCTCTTCCCCGCTTTTTTCGGAAATTTTTCTCTATTCAGCCGGAAAAACCGCAGACATTCGGGAATTTGTCAGTGCTGAAATTCAACCTTCACCGCACCCGGATAACGGACCTTCGGCGCATCCCCTTCGGGAATCATCATGAATTTGTTCTCCCATTCACCGTACAGTTCATAGGGATCCGGCCAGAAAAAATCCCGCTTGTCCGCAATGCGAGCCCGGAGATCCGCCGCGATGAATTCATTCCAGAGATGATGCGCTTCTTCCGACTCTTTTTTCCGCTCCAGAGCAAGAAGACGGATTCCGTGCCACTCCCCCTGCTCCGCTGCCCGGCGGCAGCACTCCTCGAATTCGGGAATCCGCCTCATATTCCGGAACACTCTCGCTTTCAAAAACCATGCACGACCGGAATTCAGCCGGCAGAGGACGTCCAGATAATTGCGGGTGTCCGCTCCGGGATTGGAGGTCTTTTCCGCGAGATCCACCTCCGAATACAGAAGAGCGGCTTTGACATTTCCCTTCTTCGCGGCGGAAGAGAGATATTTCCGCGCCTGATTCCGTCGCAGAATCTCCGAAGGACTCCCGGTCACCGTCGGGAACACATCGCCATACATCCACTGCCGTCCCATAAACACCTCCGCCTGAACAATTCCGGCATCCGCCGCCTGCATGATCCAGCTGAACCACGGACGGAGAACCGGATTCCAGTTCTGCTGCGGCGGATCTTTGTAACCGCCGGGAACCCATCCCTCCTGAAGCCGGCTCAGACGATAAAACGCATACAGCATCCGGATCTCTTTCGGAACAGAGGGCAGATCCGGATTCTCCGGCCACTTCGCCTCCCCGCGCCAGTACGCACCTCCCGGCGACTCCGGATGCTCCGCCAGATACGATAACGCCAGATACAGCGGATCCGCTCCATAGATCAATGTCCGCTCCCGCGTGAATTCCGATTCCGGCAGTTTTCCGCTCTGCAGAAATTCCTGTTCCCAGATTTTCGGCAGCAGCATCGCATCCCCCGCCCGGAATCCCTCTTTCAGCAGGGGAAGCCCTCCCCCGCAATCCCGATACTTGCAGAAATACGCGTATGCCCACTTCTTCCGGATCGCCTCGTCCACCAGAAGAGAAACGCCGTCGGAACTCCGGACAAGCAAGACTGCCGCGCCCCGCGCATTCAGACTCTTGAATGTATACGGAGACGATCCGATTCGGCCGAACAGCACATTCTGCTCGTACCCGCCGGACAGCGTCACCTTTTTTGAAACGGAATTCGTGAAATACCGCCGCAGAATCCGGCGAAGCGACGGAGATTCAAACCACGGACGGCCGAAATTCTCCCATTCCATCATGTAAAGAAGCACCCTCGCCTTTCGGCATCCCAGCTTCCACGCATCCCGCAGATATCCCCGGGCTTTGGAAAAATCCGGTTCCACGCCGTATCCGCGCCAGAAGCAGACACCGAGTTCATACATTGCAAGCGCATGTTTCCGGGTCCGGGCCTTCTTCAGCAGCGCCAGCGCCGAGTCGGGATCACAGAGGGCCTCTCCGCCGTAAAGAAGCTGCAGCGCACGGACATATTGAATTTCCGGATTGTCATGTCCCTTCACAAACTGTTCCAGACTCTGATTTTTCTTCGGCACCAGCGGATAGTCTGCATAAGAATACGGCCGGAATTTCATGGGCGGAAGCGCCTCCACTTCCTCCAGCGTTCCGCAGCGACGGAGAACCGGAGAGGAGATTTCCAGATACTCCGTCCGGAAAATGCGGGCAGGAGTAGCCCGCGTGGTAATCGCAAAACTCCGGACAAGCGGCGTGCGTCCCCGGACATTCTCCACTTTCCGGAACGGCATGCGCTTCCCGTTGTACTCCACACTCAGTTTTCCCTCCACGATATCGTAAATGACCCGGATGCCCACCGGCTCGAATTCCGGAGAAAAACGGGGTCGCCGATACGGTGGAACCATCAGATCAAACTCCCGCGAGGAAGGAATCCGCAGCCGGGAACTGGTGAATTTCAGATGCGAATCCCGTGAATTCAAATGCAGAATGCTGTTCAGAGACTCGTATGCCGCCCCGCGGATCTGCTGCGGACTGTTCAGAAGACGAATGTCGAAATGCCCCGACTCCGCCTTCTGACAGCCCGGAAAGGCGCGAATATAGAACTCAATCGACACATACCGTTTTTCCCGGAGACCCTTTTTCCGCGCTTTCGGAAACGGCGCTTCCAGAATTCCTCCTTCGATCCGGTTGCTCAGCACGCGGATGAATTCACATCCCTCCGGATCCCGCCCGTGATCGTAACAGTACAGGACCGAATCCGGAGAGGCGCAGAGCGGAAAACGATACACCGCCCCCAGCGGAGTCGTCCAGAGTTTTTCCGCTCCGTTTGACGGCTCCCAGACGACAGGGAACCTCTCCTCCTCCGCTCCAAGGAACAGAAAAGGGAAAAGAAGAAACAAAATGTAGCAAAAAAACCGCACCGCTCTCCTCCGGAATCCGGATTCCCCGTTTTCGGAATCATACATGGCATTCCGGCGAAATGCAAGGGTGCGGAATGGAAAAATTTTCCGGAATCAGAGTGTTCCGAGGATCTCTTTTTTTCCCTCCCGGACAGCTTCCAGCATGCCGAATCCGTACCGGAGGTCCGGTTCCAGATACGCCCCTTCCGTCCACTCGTTCCAGCAGGAGATGTGAATCAGGTCTCCGGTACCGTGGACCGCCTGGAATTCCAGAAGATCGCAGAACGCCTTTTTGAAATTCTCCGGTGTGTTGTTGACCGCAATGGAGCTGAACGGATACCTCACGGCTTCATAGATGTCGGACTGAACAGTGCGCGGCGAGCTGTCCCATCCGCTCAGGACAACCGGGTTGTAGGGAATCGCCAGTTCCCGCGAAAACTGTTTCTGCGTCTCCAGATTGCGTTCAGCCCAGGGATTATATTCCATGGCAGGGAAGGTGTCGTGGTATCCCCATCCGTAGTTGGAGCAGGAATCGGCTCCGAGTTCGACGGCGAGGGAACTGATTTCATTCATGCGGTCCCACGGGGCAAGTCCGCCGCAGGTGAAGTCGATCCAGAGCTTCCCGAGACCGGCTTTTTCAACCTTGGCGCGGAATTCCTTCAACACGGCAATAAAAGTCTCCTTTCCCATCTCCTGCGCCATCCCCTGCGGACGGTAAATCCCAAAATACAACCCGTCATGCACACGCAGATAGTTCGGGCGGGAAAGATAGTGTTTCAAGCAGTAGTCCGTGCAGGTCCGGAACGTTTCCGGTGTGACAGTTCCCAGCCAGGCGGGCTCCGCCGGTTTCCAATAGGAACCGGGATGCGCATAGATGTGGTCGTGATTCGCCCACATGAGTGCAAATGTGATCTCATTGCAGTTCGGAGCCTTGAGGAAGCCTTCGTTCAGGCAGCGCTCCCGGAAGGGTCCGTCCTCGAAAAAATAGAAATCGAAGATGAAGTTGTCAATTCCGTATTCGCGGGCGGTCCGGATTTTTTTCTCCATCACGCGCGGATTGCTTTCGTCCTCATACCCCCAGAGAGGGAGCTTCGGCTGATCGTGACCGGGGAAACGGGGTGTGGCGTACTGCAGGACGCGCCACTCCGTCCAGCCGGTCCCATGAATTTTTTCGCTCTTCGGATCGACATGCCAGTTCGGGAAATAGTAAGTGGAAATCAACGGTTTTTTCTTCATGGGAACACATCCTTTCTGTTCTGAAGTCCTGTAAATATATCACAAAAACGGAAAGATGTTTTGTTTTCCAAAACCGGAGAAGACGTTCCCCCATGAAATATTAATTCAGTCCAATCCGGAACATCTTGAAAATCGGAATGGATGAGGTATAGTCTCCTTGAACAACGGGAGGTTTTTACATGAAAATCCAGCGTTTCACGAAACAGCAGTATTTCCCCCACGAAGTTGCGATTGCCGTCTACTATACAACAAACTACGCATATAAATTCAAACCGGGCTCCGAAAACCGGTATCTGCGCGATTTCTGGAAAATCACCTATATTGAAAAAGGCAGTGGAATCCATCTCTTCAACGAGGTCCGCCACCCGTTTGAGGAAGGGAGCATTCTTCTCTCCCGCCCCAACGACCTGACCACAGCGGAACTGGAATCCGACATCCGTCTTTACAATATTCTCTTTTTCAAGGAGTCTCTCGGGAGCTGGCTCAAGGAAGCCGGAGGGAATCGCGGTTTCTTCGCCGTGTTTCAGAACGACAAGCAACAGAACAGCATCCACGACCCTGTCTGCCAGCTGAAAGGAAACCGGAAAATCAAAATGCTGGTCAAGGAAATGCGCCGGGAATTCCTGCGGGGAGATTTCAATTCGCCGATGCTTCTGAAATTGTATTTGATGGAGCTTCTGATGCAGATGAGCCGGCTCTGCGACCGGCAGTTTTCGCGCAACCGCCGCTCCTGCCTGGCCTCCTGCGTGCTTTCCCGACTGGAGCGGGACTATTCGGAGGAGTTCGACTATCGGAAAGCGGCGGCGGATCTGGGAATCACCCATATTCATCTCTGTTCCGCCTACCGGAAGGAGACGGGAGAAACCATCGGACAGTCCCTGCTCCGGATTCGCCTGAAGAACGCAAAGCGCCTGCTGACGGAATCCCGGAAAAGTATTATTGAAATTTCCACACTCTGCGGATTCAACGATCTGAGCTATTTCTACCGGGCATTCAAAAAGGAGACCGGAATGGCTCCGGGTGACTTCCGGAAACACAGCGCCCTCTTCTGATCCTCGCTTCCCGCTTCGCCCCACTGCCGGAAAACCCTCTTCTACCCTTTGGTGATTTGAGAAGGACATACACTCAAAAATTTGGGCTGTATTAATATTTTTCATTTTATCTGTTTCAAAGAAAAGTGCGCGCCATTCATTTCTTGGATTTTGATGTATAATGTATTATCACTGCCGTCCCATACATCTTTGAAATTGTCATTTTTGTCCTCCTGTTTGAGCTTGCGTTGATTGTTTTTTTAAATTACCCATTTCCGGTTTTTCCT
>CASFTV010000076.1 GCA_949297765.1 uncultured bacterium
CAGAAGTGTGGATAGGTCTCCTTTGTCAGATACTGTCTGCCGGCCGCGACCCCGTCCGGAAGGTATTCCGATCCGGGAAGACGGACGATGATCCGGCTTTTTTCCAGAAGTTTCCGGTCGATCGTTCCCTCTCCCGCCACGCAGACGGGCGAGTCGTCGACGATCCGGATTCCGAGGCGCGAAAGGAAGGCTCTTCCCGCGTCGTCCCCGGTGTAGCGGACGCCCGGAAGCTGCGGGGAGGCCGGCTTCGAGAGAATGTCCGCCAGAAGATTGTCCGCAAGAAGGGTCGCCGCGGGATCCTCTCCATAGCGGGATGAGACATCCGCCTGGCAGAAAAGAATCCGTCCCTTCCCGGAGCGGGCTTCCAGGACAAGTGCGTAACTGCGGTCGTATCCGCCGGTGACAATCGGATGAATCGCGCCATAGGAGGGGTTCTCCAGCGCAAAACCGGAAACCAGATTCCGGTTCGTCAGGTGCGGAGTCTCCAGCGCGACCGACTGATTGTGCCGGAAGGCCTCCGACGGACGCTTCTGATCGACCACCGTTTCCGCACGGCCGCGCCAGAAGCTCAGATCCTCGTTGTCGAGTCCTTTCACCGCCTCGTGCTCCGCGTCCGCGAGGAAGGCGTGTTCAAGCCGCTGTTCATTGACCCGGTGCGAATACAGCGATGTGTCATCCTGTTCAAAGATCAGCACTCGTCCGCCGTTCCGGAGAAATGTGCTCAGCGCCCGGGTGTCGGTGTTCCGGACGAGTGCGCCGCGTTCGACGATCAGAACCTCAATCCCCTTCGGAATTCCTTTGGAAAGATCGACTTTCACGCCTTTGAGACCGGCCTTTTCCGCAACGGATCCGGCTTTCCCCGCGGCAATTCCGATAGTCGCTTTCGCCGCGGCGTTCCGCAGTGCTTTCCGATCCGGCGCGGGGAACAGCGTGAGGGCGAACTCTTCGCTTCGGCCCTCCGATTCCAGAACAAGACGCGCCCGGGTTTTCGTGCTCACTTCCGGAAGACGGAATGCGAACGGGAGAAAGTCGATCGCTCCCTGTGCAACGGTTTTCCGGAACGGGAAGCGGGCGTGTTCCCGGCCGTCGATCCGGAGTGTGACGGCGCCGCGGATGGTGACGGGGTTTTCCGTGTCGTTGACAACGGCAACCTGTTTCCGGACGGATTCGCCGCCGTAGAAGTTGTGATCCCGTGTGAAGAGGTCGTTTTTCTCTCCGGTCAGCGTGATGTAGAGCGGCTGCATCTCATTTTTGTAGAGGGAGGCGAAGAGGCTTTCCTTTACGGGGAGCTTTCCCTGGCCGAACTCTTCCGGCCACGGATAATATGCGAGGGCGCGGAGTCTGAAATACCAGCTGTTGGTACGCATCCATTCATGATCTTCCGTGCCTCTGACCGATTCGGTGAAGTAGCGCCAGGAGAGTTTGCGGTTGTCTTTGACGCCTTCGGCGCGGTCGGTGTTGTTCGGATAAGCGTAAAGTTCGTCGGTCCATGCGCAGAATCCGTCCACGCCGTTGAGGCGGAAGTTGCGGAGTCCGGCAAGGAAGAAGAGGCGGCTCCACTGCATCCAGTTGTCGAATGCCGCATCGCCCAGATAGCGGGCGGCGGCCTCGTAGAACAGGAGGCGCGGAACTTGACGGCGATCCTTCATGACGGGGAACTGATGTTCCGGATGCTGCGTGTCCATGGTATAGAGATTGATCGTTCCGGCCTCCAGAAGATAGAGGGGAAGTCTCTTTTCCGGACGGTTCGACCACGGGGTGTGATACATCATGCGGTCCAGAAGATTGAGTCCGTTGGTCGGATAGTGATGGAGCATGCGCATGAAATTTTTCCAGTTGCCGGTGCCCTGGGCGATGTAGCCGCGCTCGGGATCGGCCTTGTGGAAGAGGGCGTCACGCTTCGCCATGAAGGACTCCTGATCGCGGGCGGTGCGGGAGGCGGGCATGTAGGTGTCGTCGACGGCAAACGGATTCAGATTGAAGCCGTTCGAGGTCAGCTGGCCGTAGGGATCGCTCAGGTAGCCGATGATCGACGGATGATTCCGGATTTTCCGGATCGCCTCGATGGTCTGATCGTCGGAATAGGTCTGTTCGACCGGCGCCATGACAAGGAAGCCGTGTTTGTCGCACAGGTCGTAAAGCGGCGTATTGTATCCGCCCTCCACCGCGTGCAGATAGATCGCGTTGAAGCCCAGTTTCCGGAGGTACTCCATCCGGCCGGGGTCGTAGATCATCGACGGCGTCCGCGGAAAGGCGGTCCGGAGGCGGACAATGCGGCCGTTCAGCAGAAAGTGTCCGTTTTCCGTCCGGAAGGTGCGGAAGCCGAAACGCTGATCCTTCTGTTCGACGAGAGTTCCATCCGCTTTTTCCGCCCGGACCCGGGCGGTGCAGAGGCGGGGATGCTCCGGAGACCACGGCGGAAAAGCCGGACATCTCCCGGTGAAGGTCAGACGGTTTTCTCCTTGGACCGCCTTCTCTTCGCGGAACAGGCGTTTCCCGTCCGGTCCGATCAGCTCCAGCGCGAGTTTTCCTTTCCCGAGCGCCGGGGCCGTGACGTGAATCCGGAAATTTCCGTCGATTCCGTCGGCCTTCTGCACCCAGATGTCGTCGATGACCGGTGCATGGTCCGACACCGCCAGATATAGGTCGCCGAGAATGCCGTCCGTCCGTCTGAGGGAGGGCCCGTGCGGCTGTTTCCCGAACAGACGCAGATCCAGCCGGTTTCTCTTCCCGTATTCCAGAACTCCGGAAAGATCAATGTCCGGCTTCATCAGAGAGGCCGTTCCCGCGGTCTTTCCGTTGATGCAGACCATCACCTCCTTCTCCACATGGTCGAAGACCAGGCGGATGTTCTTTCCTTTCCATTCCCGGGGAACCGGAAAGGTCCGTTCATACCAGAAAAAGGTGTTTTTCGCCTTGTCGGTGACAACTCCGTATCCGGACGGCTGAAGAGTCTCCCTGTTCCACGGATTGATCCGGTAGACCGGCGTATGCCAGCCAATGGTCATTGGCAGTGGTGCATAGAACCATTTCCCCGGATCCGGAGAGGCGGTTTCATCCCGGCTTCCCTGGACGGCCCAGAAACCGTTCAGATAGATTTTTTCCGTGGAGCCGTCGGTCCGGCGGTTCAGGAGGGAATCGTCCCAGAAGCGTTTCCCGCCGGCATGATAGATTGCCGGCCACGGCATGTCCGGGGCGACGGGACCGAACCGGAAAACCGGAAGCTCCTCCCGTCCCTCGTACTCCAGAAACGCCTTGCGGTAGCCGAAGACCGACGAGGCCGGACGGATGCTCGCCGGATTCGTCCGCAACGACGCTTTGCTTCCGCTGTCGTTCAGATTGATGCAGTAGCCGATCAGCGATCCCCGATCCAGTTTTCCCGGAAGCAGTTTCCGCGGAATCGCCGCCTCCAGAACATACCCCGGAACCGGCTTTCCTCCCACGTCGACATCCGTTTTGAGAACCTTGTAGGAGAGATCCGTCGGCGTGGATTTGACTCCGTCCTTCAGCAGCAGAGGCTTCCCTCCGGCGGAAATATCGAAGACAATCTGAAGACCGTGTCCGCGCAGCGGCAGCTGGGTCTCCAGATCCTTCTTCCGAAGTCCGGAAGCAAGAAACAGTTCCACGGAATCGTTGTTCCACGGTGCGGCCGGATCGTTTCCCTCTCCGGGCGTCCGGTCCGCAACGATGGCGAGAAAATAGAGATTCTGCGCATCGTACATGAAGGAGAAGGACCCGGAGAGCTCCTCCTCCGACGGAACCCTCTTTCCCACCGAAGACCCCTTCCCGGCAAGACGGATGAATTCCGGCGGCGTCCACAGATACAGCACATTCTCATATCCCCAGTCCTTTCTGTACGCTCCGTCGATCATGGTTCCCGCCGTCGGACGCGGGATCAGGAACCGTTCCGCCGGATCCACAATTTTCGCTTTGCGGATTTCGATTTCCAGCGGGAACTTTGTGGTGTCATACTGCCAGAGCCCGAACCCGAACGTGACGGAAACCGACTGCTTCAGATCCGCATCCTTCGCCATTTTCATGTCTTTGCGGGCAAAGACGAACTCTTTCGGCATGGATTCGGTACTCTGCCGGCTCCAGCCGGGAAAGAGGTTCCCCCCGCCGCGCGTGTTGATCCGCATCGAGACCTTGATCTTCTGCGAGGCCTTCACGGTCATTTCCAGTTCCCTGAAATCGGAAAGATCCATCCTTTCCGGAAACACGCAGGTGACCGACGCATAGGTGATTTTCTTTTCCGTCCGGGGAATCTCAATCCGGACGACCGGCTCCCCGGACCGTTCCCTGAACGGTGTGATCTTCACATCACGTCCGGCGGTCCATTTGTCGATGTTCATCAGATCCAGCGCGGAGAGCGCCGGAAACAATGCGCACAGCAGGAGAAGACTGAAAAGGTGTCTGAACATATCGCTTCCTTTATCCCGGATGGTTTACTTCGACGGTGTGCCGGCGGCGGACCGGATGACTTCCGCATTCCGGATTTCGATTTCCAGCGGGAACTTTGTGGTGTCGTACTGCCAGAGCCCGAATCCGAACGTGACCGAGACCGCCTGTTTCAGATTCGGATTTTTATCCATCTTCATGTTTTCCCGCAGGAAAACGAAGGTTTCCGGTTTTGCGGATGCGTTCTCTTTGCTCCATCCCGGAAACGTGTTTGCCCCGCCGCGCGTGTTGATCCGCATGGAGACTTTGATTTTCTGCGAGGACTGGATGGTCATTTTCAGCTGTTTGAAGTCGGAAAGATTCAGCGGCCGGGGAAAAATGCAGCGGACGGCGGCGTAGGTGATTTTCTTTTCGGTTTTGGGCAGGGTGATCCGGACGACAGTCTGGCCGTCGGCATCTTTAACCCGGGTGATCTTCGCCTTGTGCCAGGAGACCCATTTTTCCTGCTGGAGCAGATCCAGCGCGGAGAGCGTTTGCAGAAGTGAAAACGCCAGAATGAAGGTGAGTACGGATTTCAGCATGGTGATGTCCTTTCTATTTTAACGTTTTTTGTTGCTGGCA
>CASFTV010000077.1 GCA_949297765.1 uncultured bacterium
AACACCAGGAAAACCACTATCGGTTTACCGATCTCCAGAGCAAGGCGAAAAAAGCCTCTGCCGCTGTTCTTGTCGCCGATGGACGGGGAGGCAATCACGGCTATTCCACCGCGCCTCATTATGACAAGGAGCTGGCTCCTTTCTCTCTGACGGCGCCTCAGTACCGTATTCCGCTGCGCCATTTTCTGAGTGCCAACATGCTGTTTGCCGACGGGCATGTCGGAACGGAAAAAGGACCTCTCGGCCCCGCCGGGTCCGACACTCCGCTTCTGAATGTTGCCAGCAACAAAAAACGTTAAAATAGAAAGGACATCACCATGCTGAAATCCGTACTCACCTTCATTCTGGCGTTTTCACTTCTGCAAACGCTCTCCGCGATCACCCGCGTCAAAGATGCCGACGGACAGACCGTCGTCCGGATCACCCTGCCCAAAACCGAAAAGAAAATCACCTACGCCGCCGCCGACTGTATGTTTCCCCGTCCAATGGATCTTTCCGACTTCAAACAGCTGAAAATGACCATCCAGTCCTCGCAGAAAATCAAAGTTTCGATGCGGATCAACACCCGCGGCGGAGCCAATGCGTTTCCGGGATGGAGCAAAGAAAACGCATCCGCAAAACCGGAAACCTTCGTTTTCCTGCGGGAAAACATGAAGATGAACAAAAATCCGAATCTGAAGCAGGCAGTCTCAATCACGTTCGGATTCGGGCTCTGGCAGTACGACACAACACAATTCCCGCTGGAAATTGAACTCCGGAATGCGGAAGTCATCCAGTCCGCCGCCGGCGATCCGGCGAAGTAAACCATCCGGGATAAAGGAAGCGATATGTTCAGACATCTTTTCTGTCTTTTTCTGCTGTGCGCCGTGTTTCCTGCGCTCTCCGCGCTGGATCTGATGAAAATCGACAAATGGACCGCCGGGCGCGATGTGAAAATCACACCGTTCAAGGAACCCTCCGGAGAACCGGCCGTCCGGATCGAAATTCCCCGGACGGAAAAGAAAATCACCTATGCGTCGATCACCTGCGTGTTTCCGGAAAGGATGGATCTTTCCAATTTCAGGGAGCTGGAAATGACCGTGAAGGCTTCCCGGAAAATCAAAGTTTCGATGCGGATCAACACGCGCGGCGGGGGGAACCTCTTTCCCGGCTGGAGCCGGCAGAGTACCGAATCCCTGCCGAAAAAGTTTGTCTTTTCCCGCAAGGACATGAAAATGGAGAAGGATCCGGATCTGAAGCAGGCGGTTTCCGTCACGTTCGGATTCGGACTCTGGCAGTACGACACGACCCGGTTCCCGCTGGAGATCGAAATCCGCAAAGCAAAAGCCGTAGACCCGGCGGAACGGTTTCTGATCCCGCGCCCGACCGCCGGAACCATCATCGACGGCGCATACAAAAAAGACTGGGGATATGAAAACGTGCTCTACCTGTGGACACCGCCGGAATTCATCCGTCTGTCGGGGAAAGAGTCGTCGGTCGGGAAAAGGGTTCCCGCGGAGGAGGAGCTTTCCGGATCCTTCTCCTTCATGGCGGATACGCGGAATCTCTACTTTCTCGCCATCGTTGCGGACAAGACTCCGGGCAGCGGCGGGAATCCGGCCGCACCGTGGAAAAACGATTCCGTGGAACTCTTTCTCGCCTCCGGAATCCGGCAGAAGGATCTGGAAACTCAGATGCCGCTGCGCGGGCACGGATTTCAGATCGTCTTCGACATCTCCGCCGGCGGGAAGCCTCTCCTGCTGAAGGACGGAACCCGGAGCACGCCCTCCTCCATTCCGTACAAGGTTCGGAAAGAGAATGTCATGGTCAACGGCAAACCCGTTCCCGGCTATGTTCTGGAGGCCGCGGTTCCGCGGGAACTGCTTCCCGGGAGACCGGACCGCGGATCGCTGATCGCCTACTGCATCAATCTGAACGACAGCGCAGGCGGAGCTTCCCTGCGGACCAATCCGGCATGCACGCGGCCTGCCACCACCATCTTCGGCTACCGCAAAGCGTTTCTGGAATACGAGGGGCGGGAAAGCCTTCCGGTTTTCCAGTTCGGCCCCGTCGCTCCGGACATGCCGTGGCCGGAAATCTACCATGCGGACGGAAAACGTTTCTGGGACGACTCCCTCCTGACCCGGAAATCCTGCGGTTCCGCGGAGAGAATCTATCTGAACGGATTCTGGGCCGTTCAGGGGACAAAGGACGAAACCGCCTCTCCGGATCCGGCGAAGTGGTTCTATGCACCGCTGCCGATGAGCATCGGATGGCATACGCCGGTCTACCGGATCAATCCGTGGAACAAGGAGACTCTTCAGCCGTCCGGATACGGAGCGGTCTCCGACAAAACGAAAAACACCTTCTTCTGGTATGAACGCACCTTCACACCGCCGGCGGAATGGAAAGGGAAGCAGGTCCGCCTCACCTTCGACCACGCGGAGAAGGAAGTGATGGTCTGCATCAACGGGAAGACCGCCGGAACTGCCTCTCTGACGGCACAGAGCGTCGATCTTTCAAAATTCCTGGAATACGGCAGGAAAAACCGAATGGATCTGCGTCTGTTCGGGAAACTGCCGCCCGGCCCGTCTCTCCGGAGGGAAGACGGCATTCTCGGCGATCTGTATCTGGAATGCTCCGATCATGCGCCGGTCATCGACGACATCTGGATTCAGAAAGCCGACGGAATCGACGGAAATTTCCGGATTCACGTCACAGCTCCCTCTCTCAGCAAAGGGAAACTCGCACTGGAACTGATCGGTCCGGACGGGAAATGTCTGTTCCGAGAAGAGAAGGCTGTCAATGGAGAAAATCGCCTGACCTTCACCGGAAGATGTCCGGATTTCCCGCAGTGGTCGCAGGAAACGCCGCGTCTCTGCACCGCCCGGGTTCGAGCGGAAAAACCGGACGGGACCCTTGTCGAGGAAAAAGAGCAGCGTTTCGGCTTCCGCACGTTCCAGACGAAAAACGGGCACTTTCTGCTGAACGGACGCATTGTCCGCCTCCGGACCGCTTATCCTCTGACGCCCTCTAAAATTTACGATCCGGGCAGAATGGAATATCTCCGGAAACTGGGCTTCAACGCCATTTATCTCCATGCGGTCGAAGGAGGGTACAACACACCGCTCTACGAGATGTGCGACAAACACGGCTTCCTCGTCATGGCGCCGGTCGAACAGACGTATTCCGACGCTCAGACCATTGAGGCGATCCGGAAAGTCCGGAACCATCCGTCGATCATCGGCTATCTGAGCGATCCTTACGGCCAGCTCACGGCAAACGGCTTCAATCTGAATCCGTTTGCGGTTGATGACTCCTACATGCCGACCTCCCGCACCGCCAGAGACCTGGAATCCTTCATGGAAAAGCGCGACGCTCTCTTCAAAAAAGCCGATCCGGAACGCGGCTATATCGCCCAGGCAACCGGCAACTGGAAGTCTTTCATGCGGATGCTCCACCACTATCCGACCAATGGACTCAATCTGCTGGACCGCATGATGTATCACACGCCGTGGTCAAACCGTCCGGAAAAGAAACTCCCGCTCTACCTTCTGGAGGCCGGAACGGTCAATCTCTACTCGATGGACACTCAGCACCCGGACCATCAGTTCCCGGTCATGAAAGAACGGCGGCAGATTCCCCGTCTGCTGTTCTACGAGGCGGCGGCGCGCTATCTGGGCGATGCGGCGTTCGGGAACTGGCTGGAATGGAGCCGTCTCTTCTTCCTTGCCGGACTCCGCGACTTCCGCCTCAACGGTGTCGACGGCTTCTGCGCATGGACCGATGAACTTTACGCTCATCCGAACAACACCGACCGCGCAGAGGGGATCAAAGACAACCGGAAGCTCTCCTGGCGCTACTTCACAGAGCCGGTCAGAGGGACGGAAGAGCATCAGTGGATGCGGACCAACAGCTGGTATTTCAAGCTCCGCGCCCTCGCATATTATCCATGGCCGGAAGAGTTCGGTCAGGGAAAAGCACCGGTAAAGGAAAGCCTGTTCGCTCCTCTCTATAAAAACGAAATGCAGCCGCTCTACATCACGCTGACCGGGGAGAAAAACGATCTCTTCACGCGGGACCACAATTTCTACGGCGGGGAAACCGTCCGGAAACAGGTGGCCGTTGTCAACGATACGGAAAATTCCGTAACGGTCCGCGGGACCGTCACGCTCCGGATCAACGGAAAAGCAGCAGCCCGTTTCCCGTTCCGCAAAACCGCTGCACAGGGCGCGATTGAGTTTCTTCCGTTCGCATTCCGCCTTCCGGAGGTGAAGAGCAGAACGAACGCCTCTCTTGTCCTGGAAGCGGAAGGACGGAAGGAGGAGTTTGCCCTCACGCTGTTCCCGAAACCGGACCGGAAACCGCTGTGGAAGGCCGCAGGGACGGCGACGATCGGAATCGCCGCAGGGAAAGCCGGATCGGTCGCGGAAAAGGCCGGACTCAAAGGCGTGCGTGTCAACCTTTCCAAAGGAATTCCGAACGGAATCGACGTGCTGATCGTGGAGCGCGGCGCGCTCGTGCGGAATACGGATTCCAAAGCGCTGAGCGCCTTTCTCCGGAACGGCGGCAGAGTGCTGATTTTCGAACAGGACGACTCCTCGCTGTATTCGCATCGCGCGGTTGAACAGCGGCTCGAACACGCATTTATCGCGGATGCGGCACACGGAGCGGTCAAGGGGCTTTCCAGCGAGGATCTGAGTTTCTGGCGCGGCAGAGCGGAGACGGTGGTCAATGAGAAGAGACCATCCGATGCGTTCCGGCACAATCAGTCGGTTGCGCTGGAGACACCGCACCTGACGAACCGCAATCTGGTTGCGGGGTTTGCGCTGGAGAATCCATCCTACGGAGCGATTCACCCGATTGTCACCGGCGGATACGACCGCAGTTACGCGGTTGTTCTGGAAGCCCGCTCCGGGAAAGGGAGAATTCTGTTCTGTCAGGCGGACGTCTCCTCCCGCTACGGCGAAGATCCCGCGGCGACCCGTCTTGCGGACAACCTTCTGGAGATCCTTCTTTCGACGCCGGAGGAACAGCTTCCGGGCGTCCGCTACACCGGAGACGACGCGGGGAGGAAATTCCTTTCGCGTCTCGGGATCCGGATTGTGAATGACTCTCCGGTCTGCGTGGCAGGACGCGGAAACATCGACCGGAAACTTCTGGACGGAAGCCGGATCATCGTCCGTCTTCCCGGATCGGAATACCTTCCGGACGGGGTCGCGGCCGGCAGACAGTATCTGACAAAGGAGACCTATCCACACTTCTG
>CASFTV010000078.1 GCA_949297765.1 uncultured bacterium
TGATGCAGCCGTTCTTGATGAATTACTCAAGGAGCGTATGAAGCCCCTGGATTTTGAGCATTATGAACACATTACTCAAAATGTTTGCTTGGATGCCGGGTATGTCGGAAAAGCGGATGTTGCGTCAAGACATGGCATGGTGCCGCATATTCGACCTCGCGGAGAAGAAAAGAAGGCAATTAAACTGCATGGATTTCGTCCTAAACGATGGATTGTCGAGGTTGCACATTCGTGGTTCAACCGATTCAGAAAAATTCATGTCAGATACGAAAAAAACGCCTGCGCATACAATGCCTTGCTGTACTTGGCAGCTATGATGATAACGATGAATAAAATTATGGCAATTTATCCTCCGTTATGATATTATTAGTTGATTGATGATAACGATGAATAAAATTATGGCAATTTATCCTCCGTTATGATATTATTAGTTGATAAGTTCTTAATATGACTTCGATTGTCGCCTATCGCGGCGCTTTGTTCGGACACGTTCATTACGCCGCGACAAAAGGCGGGATTCTCTCGTTTACCCGGACCCTGGCTCGGACAGGGGCTCCTTATAATATCACGGTGAACGCGCTGGCTCCCGGAATCATTGAGACGGAACTGCTTTTCCAGACTCATGGCGCGGAAGGAGTGGAGAAACTGGCAAAGACGGTGCCTCTCGGACTCGGCAAACCGCGTGACGTCGGACTCGCGGCGGCCTTTCTCGCCGGAGAGGGCGGACGTTATCTGACCGGAATCTGCCTTGATATCAATGGCGGCATGAATTTCCATTGATCTATTGATCCGAGGAAAAAGAAGAGGCGGTTCCCCCGATACTGGAGAAACCGCCTTTTTGTTTCGCAGGAAATCCTTTCAGCGGCGGATCAGCATTTGACGACTCCTTTGATGAAGTTGTCGCGATGAGTTTCCATGTCCTCGTTTGCCTTGTCGAACTCTTCCATGGAGTAGACGTGGGTTGTCATGCCGGTGAACTTCCAGATGCCGCGGGAAAGGAGCATGAGACAGCGCTTGCAAAGTCCGGCTTCGTACATGATCCGCCGTTCGTGACAGTTGATGGTGGAGATCGCCTTGAAGTTCCAGAGTTTGTAGTCGATGGTGCGGAGAGAATCGTTATGATAGCCGCCGATGCCCAGTCTGCCGTGTGCACAGACGAGTTCTCCGGCAAGCTGGAGCCCGCTTTCGGTTCCGGTGAACTCCATGACATTGGGGAACCCGATGCCGAAGATATCGGTTTTATGGCCGTCGCGTTTGAGATCGGGACAGCCGATGGCATCCCAGTCGAGCCGGTAATATGAGGGGAGTTCTTCGGGCGCATAGACTTCCGTTGCTCCCATTTTCCGGGCGTTCTCGCGTGCCTCGGCCCTGAGATCGACCGCGATGATGTCCGCATATCCCATTGCTTTGAAGAGGGAGATCATGCCGAGTCCCATGTAGCCTGTGCCGACGACCGCGATGGAATCCCCGAGCATTTCCGGTTTCATTTTGAGCGCGGCGCTCAGAAGACAGGCAAGCGGTTCGACGATGGCATCCTCGTCCTTGAGATTGTCCGGGACATGACATGTTTTTTCCGGTTCCATGACGATATATTCCCGGTAGCCGCCTCCGCCGAGGCCTGTGACGCGGTCGCCGACTTTGAAGTCTGTGACCTTTGAGCCGCATTCGGCGACAATACCGACTGATTCATGCCCGAACTCTTCACCCGGAGCAGCGACACTCCACGGATACCATTCCGAATGGCACATTCCGGTGTAAGTGACTTTGACCAGAAGTTCATTGTCTTTGATTTTCGGAATCGGTGTTTCGACGATCTCGCTTTTGCGTGGACCGACCATGACGATTTTTTTCATGAAAATGACTCCTTTGCTGTTATTAGAGGGGTTGATAGCTGCCGTCTGAGGTGATTCGGACCGGTTTTCCGGATTCCGCGGAAAGATAAACCGCATCGATGATCCGCATCAGGGCGATCGCCTGTTCCGGGGTTGTGAGCGGTTCCGCTTCGCCGTTGAGGGCGCGGATGAAGTTTTCCGGAGCCCTTGTGCGTCCCATGTCGTGATCGTGTTGGAACCGGTAGCTGCGGTCCGCGGAGAATCCGTTCTTCTGGGAATAGAGTTCGCAGCTGTTCTGGTTGTTGACCGTGCGGATGCGGACTCCCGTGTGGGTCGCCTGGAGTGCGACATAGGTGTCTTCCTCCTTGACCAGTTCTGCCCAGGAGTTGTGTATCGTAAGGACCTGTCCGGTTTTGAAGCGCACGAACGCATGACAGGCGGATTCCACATCCGTGGTGCCTTTGGTGGATACGACTTTTCCCCAGCTGCCGTGAAAATTCGGGTCGCTGATGAAGTCCTGGAAGGTCTGCGCCAGAACGGTATCCGGTTCGGGAAAGTCCATGAACCAGAGCGCAAGGTCGATCATGTGCAGAAGATCAATCAGCGGACCGCCTCCCGCGATGGCTTTTGTGGTGAACCATCCGCCGAATCCGGGGATTCCGGTCCGGCGCATCCAGGTCGCCTGCGCGGAGTTGATGCGTCCGATCTTCCCTCTGCCGATCTCTTTTTTTATGAACTGCGAGTCCAGGCGCGCCCGGTTGTTCAGATTGAACATCAGCATCCGTTTTTTTTCTTTGGCAAGCTCCGCCATCCCGCAGACTTCCGCGGCGTTGAGGGCAGGGGGCTTTTCGCAGAAAACATGGAGTCCGTGCGAGAGCGCTTCCAGAACTAGCGGTTTGTGGAACTTGTTCGGCGTAATGACCGACACCGCCTGAATTTCAGGACGGGCGGCGAGAAGCTCTTCCAGAGAGAGATAGGATTGTCCGGGGAATCCCCATTTTTTTGCGAACTGTTCGCCGTGTTCCGGGTTCTGATCGACGATTGCCGAGACATCGGCTCCCGCTTCCCGGAATCCACGGATGTGATATTCCGCCATGGCACCCGCTCCGATCAGTGCCGCAAATTTGATTTTTTCATCCATTCCGCTCTCCGATTTGCTTGCTATTTTGTTTTTGGATTATATTATATCATATTGAAAAGGATTCTTCTTCCGGTAAACAAGAAAAAAACTATGCGTAATCAATCAAAAAATAGCACATTGTTTCAATCCGGTCGGGTGGAACGCATTCCGGTTGATCCGGAGTTTCCCGTGTCGCAGCCGGACTTCAATACCCGTACGGAGCATCCGGATATCGCCCCGCATATTCATGACCTTTTCGAGATCGGATACTGTTTTGACGGAACGGGAATTTTCATTGTCGGCGGAAAGATCTTTCCGTTCAAAAAAGGGGATGCTGTTGTCATCAACACGCACGAGGTGCATATTGCGAAGGGGAGTCCGGGCGGGACGACCAGCTGGGGATTTCTGTTTCTGGACCCGATCCGTCTGCTCGCCGACAACGTCGGAAGCTATTCCGACTGCCTGAAGCTGTCGCAGTACTGCGGAGCTTCGTTCAAGAACATCATCGACGGTACGGAGCATCCGGAAATCACGGAGTGCATCCGGAATATCCTCTTCGAGATCCGGGATCGCCCGAAAGGATACCGTTCCATGATCCGGAGCCTGACGTGGCAGCTGATGCTCTTTCTCAACCGCTATTACGATGCGAATGAATCCGCGGATACCGTCCGGGATTACCGTGACATTGAACGCGTCATGCCGGCGCTTGACTATATTGATGCACACTATAATGAAGAAATCGACGTGCCCGGTCTTGCGAAACTCTGTTTTGCCAGCGAATCGAATTTCCGGAAACTCTTTCACAAGGCAATGGGATGCGCCGCCATGCCGTATCTGATGCGGATTCGTTTGAACGTGGCTTCGGCGATGTTGAAAAATTCGGATCGTTCCATTCTGGAGATTGCATTACAGTGCGGCTACAACAGTCTTTCGAATTTCAACCGCCAGTTCCGGGATCATTTCGGTGTATCGCCGCGGGAGTTCCGGAAACGGACATGAGTTTTACCGGAGGCAGGGATTTTACAAAAAAATCGTATTGTCCTCTTGTTTCCGCATAAATCCGTGATATAATGATGCCAGGAGCTTTTCGCGGGAACAACATCATCAAAAAGAGGAGATGAGAAGATGGAAAAATTCAGACGCAGCTGGAGCATTTTTCTCAAGGCGCTTGACTTGATTATGGCGGAAAAGAAACTGCTGATTTTTCCGTTGATTTCCGCCTTTGCAATGATCGTTCTGATTGCGCTTATCATTACGGGCCTGCTGACTTGGGCGCTTCTGACAGGAGATCCGGAAGCGGCGGAAAGCACCGGCGGATCGGGAATTCTGGAGCTTGCGGTCTTCTTTGTTTTGTATCTTGTGACGATGCTGGTCTCCAATCTTTGCATGGCTGCGTTTTTCAGTGAGATTTTCCGCGGTTTGAATGGGGATTCCGTGGAAGTGACCCGGGGAATCCGCAAAGCATTTTCCCGTTTCAAGGCGATTTTTCTCTGGTCGCTTCTGGCATCCACGGTGGGGTTGATTCTCAGCATGCTGGAGCGCCGGGCCGGGATCATTGGAGCGATTGTGATCAAACTGCTGGGGGTTGTCTGGGCGGTGGCGTCCTGCTTTGCGATTCCGGCGATTGTCTGCAACCGGGATTTGAACAATCCGTTCCAGGCTCTGAAATATTCGGCGACGGCGATCAAGCGGACATGGGGTGAGTCGCTGATCGGTTTCGTCGGAATCAATATGATCAGCGGAGTTGCGGTCTTTCTTTTCTTCCTGCTTGTGATTGCCGGGGGTGTGCTTGGGGTACTGGCGAATTCCGCAGTCTGCTGGATTCTGGTGGCGATCATGGCGGCCGCTCTGCTGGTGGCGCTGGTGCTGTTCGGCTATCTGGTCAACGTGGCGCAGGCGATCTATCGTGCGGCGCTGTATCAGTATGCGGAAGGGATGGAGGTCGTTGTCTTTTCGGAGGAGGAACTTGCCGGAGCCTTCCGGTCGAAAAAGTGACGGCTTGTTTCCTCCGGGATCATCCGATGGAGAACCCGCTTCCGTTTTTTCGGGAGCGGGATTTTTTTATGGGGAGAAGATCGGTTTTCAGTTGATGGAAGGATCGGACGGTTCCGAATAGATGACCAGTCCTTTTGCATAGCTGCATCCGGGGGCGAGAGAGGCTCGGTGGGGAATGTTGGCTTTGAGATAAAGCGTATCGCCGGGATTCATTCTGCGGGGATGTTTATCGTCATAGATGCAACATAAGGAGATTGGATCATGGGATTATTACCCATAAATTCAGTTTCATAGGAGCGAGCCCCACGGTGAGGAGGAAGAGGGATTTTTTTGAGTGGGAATTTACCAAAAAGATGAATGCCGTCGGGCTATGATGACCGCCCGACGGCATTCCCCTCTTCATAAT
>CASFTV010000079.1 GCA_949297765.1 uncultured bacterium
CATTCGGGAAGTCGATGAATCCCGGAACGATCTCATCTGTGAAGTCTTCCCGCGGGAAGACTTCCGCATCGAAGAGGGAAACAAACTCTATTTCCTCCATGAAAACAATCCGCCTCTCCTCATGGAACAAGTGATGCCGTTTGAAGAAAACGGCAGGCTCTGCTGGAACAAGGCGGATCTTCCGTTCCAGCCGGAAAAAATCAGCGAAATCTCTCCCGGGAAACTGCGCCTTGCCGGATGGAATCCCGGACTCAAACCAGGATGCCGGATGGTGCTGCGTCCGATTCTGCGTCCCACCCCCGGGATCTTTCTCCATCATGCGGACCGGACCGGAATCGAGCAGGTCGCGGTTCACTACGCATTCGGTATGGGCCTTCTTGCCCAGATGACGGAAGATATCACGCTCAACGGTTTCTCCGTCCGGCGGCGCGGAGAAAATGATCCCCGTCTCTTCACCACGCAGGCCGACGCCACTCACTTCTCCGGCTGCAAAGGACGGATCGTTTCCGAAAACGGTCTCTACGAAGGCATGGCGGATGACGCCATCAATATCCACGGAACCTATCTCCGCGTTCTGGAACAGCGGAACCGCCGGACGATCCGCGCCTCCTATATGCACAATGAAAGCTGGGGATTCGACTGGGGAGAACCCGGGGATGAAGTCCGCTTCATCCGCTCGCGCACCATGGAATACGGGAAGGAACACGCGCATATCGCATCCATTCGACCGACCGACGCTGAAACCGAAGTCGGCGCCAGAGAATTCGAGATCGTTTTCGACCGCGATATTCCCGCCCTCGTCCCGCAGGAACCGTATGGAATCGAAAATCTCTCCTGGACTCCCGAAGTGCTCTTCCGAAACAATATCGTCCGCAACAACCGGGCGCGCGGAGCATTGTTCAGCACGCCGAAACGTGTCATCTGTGAAAACAACTTCTTCGATCATACCCACGGCTCCGCAATTCTGCTCTGCGGCGACTGCAACGGCTGGTTCGAAACCGGCGCCTGTCAGGAGATCATCATCCGGAACAACCGGTTTCTGAACGCTCTCACCGCCATGTACCAGTTTACCGAAGCGGTCATTTCCATTGATCCGGAAATTCCGGACCTGAACGGACAGAAACAGTTCTTCCATTCGAACATTACCATTACGGGAAATGTCTTCGAGATCTTTGATGCGCAGATCCTTTATGCGAAATCAACGGAACATCTGACGTTCTCGGACAATACCATCCGCCGTAATCACGATTTTCCGCCATTCCATCGGAACCGGTATCTTTTCCTGCTGGAAAAAACCGCGGATGTCCGCATTGTGAACAATCATTTTGATCTTCCGTTTGTTCCTGAAAAAGACATCTGCATCCGGAACGGCAGCCCCGAAGCTGTCACTGTAAGCTGAAATCTTCCATCCGGATGCGATTACGGAAGTATCACATCCGGAAAGAATCTGATTCTTTTTCATGCCGATGGCTGTGCACGCTTGTCAAAGACCTCTTTTGCAAGAAAAACAGCATTGACGGCAACCGGAAATCCCGCGTAAACAGCAAGCTGAATAAACACCTCCAAAATCTCCTCCTTCGAAATGCCGACATTCAATGCCATGTTGATGTGCGATCTCAACTCCTCCTGCGCATATCCCTGTGTCGCAAGAGAGGAGAGAATCACCAGTTCCCGCTCCCGTTTTCCAAGTCCCGGACGCGAATGCACATCCCCGAAAGCAAACTCCTTGATGTACGTGTTCAGATCCGGAGCAATCTCACAGAGTTTCGAGCCGATCGGACTGCTGTTGTTCATCTCCTGCAGCCGCTTCCATCCTTTCCGATAACGTTCTGATTCTTCCATTTGATTTTATTTCCTTTCCTTTTCTGAATTCTCTTTTGCCGTATTGATCGTTCGGAGTCCGAATCCGGAAAGAATCCGTTCGGCACGCTCCATCATTTCCGCAGAAGGCGCAGGGACATCCGGCATGGTATCCGTATGCCCGACCGACTCGTATTTCGAATGTGCCAGCGAATGATACGCCAGCATCCGGACCGCCGTAATGTTTCCAAGTCCGGCAAGAAACTCTCCGGCTCCGGCAAGATCCGAATCACTCATGTTATATTCCGGTACCAGCGGCATCCGGATCTCAATCGGGACACCACATCCGGAAAGCCGTTTCAGATTTTCCAGAATCCGCTCGTTCGGAGCACCCGTAAACGCCTTGTGTTTTTCAGAATCAATTTCCTTGAAATCGTATAGAAACAGATCTGTCAGCGGAAGCATCCGCTCGAATGCACTCCATGGGACATTGCCGCAGGTATCGACCGCACAGTGAACGCCTTCCGTTTTCAGGAGCCGGAACAATTCCGCACAGAACTCCGTCTGAAGCAGAGGCTCTCCACCAGAAACGGTCGCACCCCCGTTCGAATACTCGTAAAAAATGCGATCCTCCAGAATTAGACGTGCGGCCTCCTCCGCGGAAAGACGGCGTCCATACAGAATCAGAGCATCATACAGACAAGCAGAAACACATTTCCCGCAGGCAATGCACTTCGAACGATCAATCCGATGCGTCCCGTCCGAAAAAGAATGGCAGCTCTCCGGACAGACCTTTGCACATTCGCCGCACAGCACACATTTGTTTTTCAGAAGCCCAAGTTCGGCCCCCCTGCGGATACTCTCCGGATTGTGGCACCAGAGACAGGACAGCGGACAGCCTTTCAGAAAAAGAGTCGTCCGAATTCCCGGTCCGTCATGCACGGCAAACCGTTTCAAATCAACAATCGCACCTTCCCTGCTCATGCGATTCCCTCCGCCTGCGCGATAAAGGTATTCTGCTCCTCGGGCTTCAGATCCGTGAACCGGACGTTCCAGCCGCAGACGCGCACCTGAAGATTGGTATACTTTTCCGGGTGCCGCTGTGCATCCCGGAGCGTCTCGGAATCAAAAATATTAAACTGAAGTCCGCTTCCTCCCCGCGCGATAAAGGACCGGATGATCGCGACCAGAACGGCAATCCCCTCCTCTCCATGCACCGCGCTCGGATGAAGCATCAAATCAAGACAGGTCCCGCACGGAAACGCAGTGTAATCCAGTTTCAAAACGGAATTCATCAGCGATGTAATCCCGTTCTTATCCATCGGGATGCAGGCATCCATGTTTTTGGAAACGGGAGTCCCGGCCTTCCGCCCGTCAGGAAGAGCGCCGATCTGTTTGCCGCGCTCCACGACAAGCTGTCCGTAAAGAGAGGCAAAAAGATGGCCGCCGCGCGCATTCTCCTGACCGTTTACCAGAGGAGAAACAAATTCGGCAATTTCACGCCCGATCTGATCGGCGCGCTCATCGTTGTTGCCCCATTTCGGAGCGCGGTTCCGGGCGGACATCCGAAGCGGCTCCCAGCCGTTCCAGTCGGCGGCAAGCGCTTCGCGCAGTTCCGGAAGCGTACAGAGTTTCTGCCGGTAAACAAGATATTCCACCGCCGCCAGTGAATCCACCGCCTCCGCAAAAAAGCTGATGACACATCCTGTGGAATTGTATTCCACTCCACCCTGAGACACATCACGTCCCGTTTCCATGCAGCGCTTGAACGATCCGGAAAGAAATGGCGATGGATTCACTTCCGGCCAGAGTTTCTCGCAGCGGCACTGCTGTTGCTGCAAAAGAAGAACATCCTCTTTCATGGTCTCAAAATACGCTTGTTTGAACGCCTCGAACGAAGAATACTCCTTTCCGCTTCTCAACACCTGAAGCACAATCGCCGGCAGATAGACATGAGTCGCTCCGGAAGTGGAGATCTCTTTCCCCAGCACCGCAGGCTCGTAACAGCCGATGGGAATGAAATTTTCCGCATCTTCCCGGGAACGCCCGTGTTTAACAAGGCCCTGAATCACGATCTTGTCATTTAAGAAAACAATCCCGTTGCGACCGTCTCGAATATTTTTTGCGGCAAGCTCCAGAAAGTCGAGCGGCGTATCCGCTGTGACCCGTACGGAAAGTTTCGGATCAACTGTATTCATTTCATGATACACTTCCATTCCGAGATACGAAAGCTCATTGATTTCCGGTCCGAAACAGAAGTTTTTTCCAAAACGCGTTCCCTGCCATTTCGCATAAAAAGCGATCCAGAAATATTTAATCAGCTCCTTTGCCGATTCCCTGGTCAGGCGTCCGGCCTTGAGATCGCCGCGGTAGAAGTCGATGTAAAGGCGGTCGAACCAGCCCATGGTGCGGACCTCCTCCCCCTCAATCTCCTGAAGATCATGAAACAGATACGCCAGCTGGAAAGCCTCCCGGAGAGTCTGCGGCGGACGCTCCGCAAGCGCCAGAAGCGCCTCATTTCCGGAGGCGTTTCCCAGACGGCGGCAAAGTTCAATGGCTCCATCATAAACCATCTCCGCGGCACGGTGCAGAGGCGTGTTTCCCTGCGCGGCACGATCGCGCAGTCCGGGGAATCCGAGCTTCAGAATCGCCGGCCAGTCGGGAGATGTATGGCTGGTGTCGATCATGTAGCCGATCGAATGATTCATATCGACAACGGACATTTTCTGATTCTGCGGCACGGAATGGTCGGAAAACTCCTTTTCCCAGACTTCGTCGAGCCACTTCCAGCGCAGCTTCTGAAACAGATTCACGCAGGGATCCACTTTTCCGGCAAAAAAGTTGTCGGGCTCCGGCGCAATCCGCGCTTTCGTACAGACCAGATGAAGAAGAAATGCCTTGCTCAGAATATGCTTCTCATGTGGATTTTCTCTGCAATGCGCTTCGAAAAGCTTTCGGATCCCTTCCTCGTCCAGCCCGCTTTCCGGATCGTAGACAACATGTTCATACTGTTTTTCCAGACGTTTCCTGGCTGAATCAAACGATTCCATATTTTGCTCCTTCCGGGAAAAGAACTCCCATCTCAATTCAGTGCTGAGCCATCATTCGAAGATACTCTTCAAAATAACGTCTTCCGAACTCGCGGGCCGAAGAGGCGGAAAAATGCAGGCCGTCGCCTTTGTCCGTCAGGCCTTCCGCGGA
>CASFTV010000080.1 GCA_949297765.1 uncultured bacterium
CTCAGTTGATTGTTCATGTTACTCCTTTGGTCTGGCGTAAAATGAACTTTCAGCTGACTTTTTTCAAGTGATTTTAATTTTTTATTTTGAAATTACCTCACCATTCTTACGGAATTACCGCGGGGTATCTTGCCAGCTGGGCGGATCAGAGTCGAAGTGTCTGGTGGGTCAGCAATTCTCTGGTTTCGCCCACACAGAATCTGGCAGCGCGTCTTTCCCGTCTGTATGGCTCAGCAAAGCTGAGTTTCTGCGGGAAACTCAGTACCGAATCCTATCTGACTTCCGCCGTCGGAATCGTCGACGGCCGGGTGGATAAACTGAGCAGGAGTCATGCCGACTGTATCGGTTCCGGACAGCATGGAAACGAGGAGTTTACCGCCCGTGCCGACGGCGCCGTTCATGCATTCCGGAATCTCGGTCAGGAATGGTCGGATTGGAGGTTCGTTCCATAAATCTTTGTTTTACAAGTGCTTCTGCTTTGGAAGCGTTCCATTCCTCTGCCGGATCTCCCGAAGCAGAAGAAGTGCCGCATAGAGCATGTTGACCGTTGCACAGGAATAGATCCCGGAATAGTCCGGAAGAAGGAAATCCTCTGCAAAACGCTCCAGAAGAGCGGATTCGACCGGATATTCCGGCGCAAGAAGAATCCCGGTCATCAGATTGCCGGGAATCCGGACAAGATCCAGCCGTTCCGCAAATCCGGGATCCTGACGTGTCCGGAGATCCAGACGTCCATCTCTGCCGATTACGCTTCCGTCCTCCTGTTTCATCAGAACAATCCTCTTGGAATCCTTCCAGCAGATCGCCGGAATCGACCAGGTGTCCTTCCACTGTTCAAGATGTGGAAGTGCTTCCTTTTCAAGGTGTTGCTGTGCAATTTCCGCAATGACCCGTGTGATCCGGACAAACTCCGGGCGGGGATCCAGTTCCTCGCACAGGGAGAGACTCAGAAGAAACTGCGAAAGTTCAAAATGATTCCACCACGGTTTCGATCCTCCCGCTTCCGAGAGCGCGCGGGGCAGAAGACGGTCGTAACAGCGTTCCCAGTGCCGGTCCCCGGTCAGCGCAAACGCGGTCCGGTAAAACATCGGAAGCCGCAGAACTTCATGAATTTGAACATGATCCATCTGATTGAGACGATCCGGAACTCCATCCAGAGTCAGAAAGCTCCAGTTGTTTTCCGGAACAACCTCTTTTTCTCCCCGTTCGGCAAGCATGGCCATCAGTTCTGCAATTTTCTCCCGTTCCGCCCGGGTGGCAAAATCGGACTGGAAATACCGCCAGAGCCCCCAGACCCAGAAGGTCATCTGATCCCGTGAGGAGCAGGGATAGCAGCTCTTCCCGTCGCGATGGGAGACACTGCGGACGATATAACCGTTCCGTCCATGCACCGTTGCGCACAGCTCCATGCCTTTCAGAACTTTCCCGGCAAATTCCGCGCATTCTCCACGCGTTTCCGGAAACAGTTCCGCGCGCAGTATGCAGATGTCCATCGCCATGCCGGCATTGATCATGCTGTCTTCCATGCCGGTCGAGTAGCCTTTGTTGTTCGGGAATCCGCGCCGGATCTCCTCCGGAAGCGGAAGAAAATCAAAACGGTGTTCATCCAACGAGGATAGTGCGTCGTAGATCAGATGACTCTGCTCGCAAAACAGAAAACGGGTCATTTGCTCCCATGCGGAATTCAGAGAGGAAAGAAATGCTTCATTCATAAGGTCGTGTTGTCCATGTACAGTTTCGTGCGTTTGTGACAGAATGGCGTTCTACTCCCACGAATCGGTTCGGAACGGCGATGCGGGAAGTCCCTCCCGGTTGTAGAGATTCGCTCCCTGCGGATTCTTGCGGAAGGCGTAGCGCACCGCCACCGGATCGGGTACGTGCGGGGAGGATACAAAAACATCCGACGCCTGCGGAAAATCGGATCCGTAAATCTCTTCCAGTCCCGTTTGAATCTTCCGGAACACATCCGGCATTCCGGTCCACGCCCCGTACAGCGAGGTGTAGTTGTGGAAATCGAGCACATCGGTGTCCAGCTTGTTGCGTCCGTAGCTCTGCCACCCCGCCGCGCGAAGCCAGAGCGTCCCGTGCGCGGAAAGGGAAATCTCCGCTTTTTCCCCGGGCTTCAGACGATACGCGGAGCCGTCAACCACACCGTCCATGCGCACTTCTCCGGGCTTCAGACAGTCGAAGACGAGTTCCGTTTCCGGAGAGAAGGTGCGGTTTCGCGTACGGCGCATTGCAATTCAGCGGCTTCCCGTCCGGCACGAGGGAGGAGAGGAAGTGAAGCGCGAAATCGGTATTGAGTTCCGAATGATTGACGCACTCGCAGGCGATGAGGCGGGAATGGGCGTCGATTTCCGCGAATGAAACGTCGCAGTAGATGCGGTCTTTCCATTCGAGCTGCTGACGGTAGCAGTAGTTTTTTAAATCGGGCGAAACGCTCCACGGGAGATATCCCGCGGGGCGGAGGGCGTCCGGCACGGCAAGCTGTCTGCGATAGATCGCGGGAATGACGGTGAAGTCAAACCGTGTTCCGCGTCTGTGGTCGGCGATGTGCGAGATTCCGAAGAACCGTTTCCCGTACGGTCCCCATTCGGGGAGCGAAAGATCATGTGTGCCTGCAAGTGCGTTACAGTTCATATTACCTCATTTTCGTTCCAATGCGATTCCGGTCAGCGACAAAGGCGGAAGAGTGATACGGCACCCTTCCGGCGTATTTTCAAACGCTGCGGAAACGACCTTGACCGTATCCGGTCTGGACTCGTTGTCCGCCTGCGGTCCGGGACCGGTCAGCTTTTCGGCTTTGACCGCCTGAAAACCGGGAATCTGAAACAGCATTGTTTCCGGCGCAAACGAACGGTTGATCACAACGGCGGCAAGCCGTTTTCCGTCCGCTGAGCGCGAAACGGTTGCATCGGTTGCGCGAAGTTCCGGAACAAAACGGGTAACTTTCACATTCCGGAAAAACATTTTTCCCTTGCCCGTTCCCTGACGGCGCGCCTTGACCGTCAGATTTTCCGCATCGAAACGCGGGATGTAATCCGCCGAGACGGTTTTCCAGTCTGCGGAAAGCGTTCCGGGAGTTCCGGCGGCGGAACGGGTTGTCTCCCAACCGCGCGCATCACAGAGTTCCAAAGCGACGCCCCGGCTCAATACCATTCCTTCCGCTTTCACTTCGCCCGTAATGCGGTAGCCGCAATTCGGCGAAATCCGCGGAATGGACTTTTCCGCATGGAAGAAATTGTCCGGAGTCTTATCGTCCATGAATTCCACTTCAAGCACTCCGTCCGGATGCTCCGTGATTTTTGCATTCGTGACGGTGAGACACTTCCACGCCTGCACAGGCAGGATGTTCTTTTCCAGTTCCGCCTTTGACAGTTTCCGGGCTTCCGCATAACGGTTCTGAAGATTGTCGCCCGTAATTTCCGGAGTCAGGAGTTCATCGAGCAGATAGCGGCCGAACAGCTGCATTGCCAAATAGTTCGGGCGCTTCACATACGGAGCCTTGCGTCCGCCGACCATTCCCCAGCCCTCGTTGACGAACTGCCAGTAATGCGCCGTGAAGAATTCCGGCGTGTAGCAGAACATTCGCAGCCATTCCGCATTCAGAAGCGCGCTGGTCAGATTCCGATGCGATTTGACATCGGAATTGAATTCCGTATTGGCAAGTTTGAGCTCTTTGACGCCCGCATCGGCGGCGTACGCGCGGCAGCTCTTGATGGTCTGGCGGAAATGATTCCGCTGCTCCAGAAACACGCCATGATAACCCGCGGGATCGTAAGTCCGGACGGGGGTGTACTGGTGCGGCGTAAGAAAATCAAAGCGTTTCCCGATGACTTTGAGAACTGGAAGATCCCATGCCCGCTGATTGAATTCGCCAGGTTCGTTCAGGACAACGCCGAGCTTGATTTCCGGATCGACCGCCTTCATAGCCTTCTGGAAAGCAAGATAATCCATTCCGTACTTTTCCGGAGAGATCCACTGTTTCGGCTTGACATAGAAGTTGCCGTGGTAGCACTCGTTTCCGTATTCAAAATACCTGACTTTGTAGGGCGCGGGATGTCCGAGCTCCGCGCGGCGTTTCGCCCACGGATGCGCATCATCGGCAGGTGAATTCAGGAATTCGACCAGCTCGGCGGCCTCCTCCGGAGAACCGCGGAAACCGGAAATGGAAAGAATCGGCATCATCGAAGTCGCTTCACAGAGATTCAGGAATTCCATCAGCCCGAGCACCGGCTTGCGTCCTTCCAGTCCTGCGGCGACCTTCCAGTTGAACGTATGTGTTGCACCGCAGCCGCCGGGATAACGCTGTGAAGCAAATCCGGATTCCTTCAGCAGCTGGACAAGTTCCGGAACAACCTTATGTGTACGCGGATCCACCAGTCCGTAGCCGTCACCATAACCGAGCTGGTTGACGCCCAGAAGTTCCCGGCGGACGGGGATCGGTTTTTCCGATGTGATGCGCAGTTGCGAATCGCCGAAAACAGGAAGAAATGCAGACAGCAGGAGAAGCGCCGTCATTTTTTTGCAGCCGTCGTAAAGATTTAGTTTCGAAAAGTTGCCACCCCCGAAAAAATTCGACATTTTTTCGAGCCTATTGGTTGGGTGTTCGTGTTTTTTCATTCTTTCTGGAA
>CASFTV010000081.1 GCA_949297765.1 uncultured bacterium
GTCTTAAAAATATCTAACGACGAAATAGAATTTATGACAGACGAGAAAGATATTTGCCGCGGCGTCGAAATTCTTTTGTCACGATGGAATATCCCCCTCGTGCTCGCCACAATGGGGCCGGATGGGAGCCGCGCCTTTTATCGCGGGACGTCCATATTCGCCCCTCCATTCCGTATGCCCGGCACAGTAGACACGACCGGCGCGGGAGACACCTTCGGCGGCTGCGCAGTTCATTTCGCCCTGAAATACGGCCTGGACGGATTAAACGAAGCGCGCCTTACGGAACTGCTCACCTTCGCAAACGCCGCGGCCGCCATCGTCACGACGCGCCGCGGAGCGCTCTGCGTGATGCCGGAAGCTGAAGAGGTGCTGTCTCTCGTAAATTCACGATGACGCAGCCCAGCCGCATGAACAGCCGCAGAGCGCCGTTCGCGGCGGCGTCTCGCGCAATTTCCACTATACGCACAAAAAGCGGCCCGGATTTCCGGCAAGGTCAAGTCCGCGATGATTTATCCGTGCGTGGTGCTGAGCATCGCCATCCTCGCGATTATCGGTTTGATGGTCTTCATCGTCCCGAAATTCCAGACAATCTTCAAGGACCTGCTCGGTCCCGAAACGCCGATGCCGGCCATCACGCTCTTCGTAATGAACTTCAGCAACTCCCTGATGACGGAGTGGTGGAAATTCGTCATTGGAATCGTCGCGGTGATTGTGCTCTACAAAATCACCGTCATGATTCCGATCGGCAAATGGGGGGTGGACTGGTGCAAGTACAATATGCCCCTTTTCGGACCGATCATCGCCAAGACGGCGATCTCCCGGTTTGGACGTACGCTCGGCACGCTGATGGCTTCGGGCGTACCGGTGCTCTCCGCGCTGGCGATTGTCCGGGAAACCGCGGGCAATGAGGTGGTCTCCACTGCGATTCAGAAAGTGCACGACGCGGTCAAGGAGGGCGAAGGCATCGCCGCGCCGCTCAGCGCGACCAAGATCTTCCCGGAAATGGTGATCAGTATGGTGGAGGTGGGCGAAGAGACCGGTAAGCTGCCGGAAATGCTCGACAAGGTTGCCAACACCTACGACGAAGAGGTCGACAACGCCGTGAGCGCTCTGACCAGCATGATCGAACCATTGATGATCGTCGGCCTGGCCG
Organism: uncultured bacterium; assembly: GCA_949297765.1. Classification (GTDB taxonomy): domain Bacteria; phylum Verrucomicrobiota; class Lentisphaeria; order Victivallales; family UBA1829; genus UBA1829. Next base: position 1,154 of record CASFTV010000081.1, read on the forward strand.
TGGTCGTCGGTACCATCGTGATCGCACTCTTCCTGCCGCTGGTCAAGCTGATCGAGGGCATGGGAGGCTGATTTCTCCCGCTTTTCAGGCCGGCCGGACTCCGACGGGTCCGGCCGTCGCTTTCTCCGGGCACGGGGGCCGGGAGGAACCGGGTTAACAGGAAGTTGACGGGAAAATTCCATGGATCAAAATTGTTACGCTGTTGTGAGGGGGCCGGGAGGAACCGGGTTAACAGGAAGTTGACGGGAAAATTCCATGGATCAAAATTGTTACGCTGTTGTGATGGCGGGGGGGCGCGGGGAACGGTTCTGGCCGCGAAGCCGCAGCAGCCATCCCAAACAATTTCTGCAGCTGCTGGGCAAATCGACCATGATCGAGGAGACTGTGCGCCGGCTCTTCCCGGTCTGTCCTCCGGAACGGATTCTGGTATTAACCAATGCGGAATATGTCGATATCGTCCGGACCCTGCTGCCGGATCTCCCGGTGGGGAACATCGTCGGAGAACCGGTCGGTCGCGACACCGGGCCCTGTGCCGCTCTGGCCGCGGCGCTGGTCGGTTCGCGCGGCGGCGACGGCGCGGTCATGATGATGCTCCCGGCCGACCATGTGATCAAGCACACCAGAGAACTTTCGGCAGTGCTGGAGGATGCTGCGGAACTGGCCAGGAAACACGCCGAATGGCTGTTCACGATCGGCATTCCGCCCACCTCTCCGGCAACCGGATATGGTTACATCCAGTGCGGAGAAGCGCTGGAAGAGGCTTCGAACGGGACCCGTTTCTTCCAGAGCCTCGGTTTCCGAGAGAAACCGGACCGGGAGACCGCCGAACGTTTCCTCGCCTCCGGAGACTACCGCTGGAACAGCGGAATCTTTCTCTGGCAGGTCGGGGCGCTGCGGGCGGAATTCCGCCGCCAGGCGCCCGGACTGGAACGGTTCTGCACCCAGATCGGCGAAACGATTGCAGCCGGAACTTTTGAGCAGGAACTTCCGGAACTCTTCCGGAATCAACCTAAAATTTCGATTGATTACGCGGTCATGGAACACGCCCGGTTCATCGCAGTGGCGGAGAGCCGGTTCGACTGGGACGACGTAGGGAGCTGGACGTCGCTGCGGAACCATTTCGCAACCGATGCCGACGGCAATGTCGCCGATGGACTCTTCGCCGCGGTGGATTCCCGCAACCTGGTGGTTTCAGGCAGCCCCGACCACCTGATCGCCGCAATCGGCGTCGACAACCTGGTCATTGTGCAGACCCGCGATGTGACGCTGGTCTGCGCGGCAAACCAGGCGCAGCGGATCAAGGAATTGCTCAAAGCAGTCGGTCTCCGCCCCGAACTGCGCCATTTTCTGTAAAATCCGGAACGGAATATGGAACTTCTCCTGATCAACATCGGCAACACCTTCGCACAACCCGGCGTCTGGAACGGCAACGCCATCGAATTGCTGCCGCGAATTCCGACTGCGGAACTGAAGCCGGAACTGCTGCCGGCGGGAATGCCGATCGCCGCCGCCACAGTGGTTCCCGCAATTCGCAAGCGCTTTGCGGACACCGACATCTGGTACCTCTCGGCATACAACCAACGTGCCGGAGTCGATTTCACCCAGGTGGACGCCTCGACCCTCGGCGCCGACCGGGTGGCCAACGCCCTTGCCCTGGCGGAACTGTTTCCGCTTCCCGGCATCTCGGCGGACTGCGGAACCGCGCTGACGCTGGAGATCGTCGATGCGGACGGCGTTTTTCGCGGTGGAGCGATCGCTCCCGGACGCGCCATGATGCGCCGCAGTCTCGCGGCCGGTACGGCGCAACTTCCCGAAATTCCATTTTCCACCCAACTGCCGGAACACCCCGGCAGCAACACGGTTGAAACGATCCGTTTCGGAGTGGATCGCGGCGCAGTCGGTCTGATGCGGGAGCTGCTCTCCGCCTCGCTTCCCGCCTGCGGAAAAGCGCGAAGGCCGACGATCGTCGCCACCGGGGGGGATGCCCCGTTCTTCGCCGAAGCCCTCGGGATTCGGACGGCGCCGGAAGACTTCACTTTGCGCGGGATTCTCCGTGCCTTTCTCTCCCGGATTTCATAATTTGCTCCGGAACTGGGAAAGCCGAACGATCCGGGACGAAGCCCGCGTCTCCCACCGTGGAAGTATTTGCTCGGGAACATTTGCAAATCACTAAAGCAGAATTATATTAATAGGAATTGCCTGTCCCGGGCGTCCGAAAGCGGATGCGGAAGGCACAACACGAACAAAAAGGATTGGCTTTGGAAGACGGCGGTTTATTGATTCTCCAGTTGTTGTTTCTGCTTTTTCTGATCGCTCTGAATGCATTTTTCGCCTCGTCGGAAGTTGCATTGATCTCGCTCAAGCCGGCCACGGTACGGCGGCTCGGCAGCGAAGGCGGCAGCCGCGGCCGGCGGCTCGCGGCACTGGTTGAGAATTCCGGACGTTTTCTGGCGACAGTCCAGGTAGGTGTCACGTTTGCCGGCTTCATGGCCAGCGCGTTCGCAGCGGAGAGCTTTTCCGATCCGGTAACCCTCTGGCTGGAACAGCATGGCTTCACCCTGCTCAGCCACGCCACACTCGATGCGCTGGTGGTGCTGGCAATTACCGTCCTGCTCTCCTACGTCTCCCTGGTATTCGGAGAACTGCTCCCGAAACAGCTCGGTCTGCGGTACGCGGAGGGGATTGCCCTTCATGTCGCCGGTCCGATCGACTTTCTGGCGAAAATCACCGCCCCGTTCGTCTGGGTGTTGAACGCTTCCGTCAATTTCTTCCTGAAACTCTTCGGAATCCAGCCCTCCAGCGAACAGGAGGTGACCGAGGAGGAGATCCGCATGATGGTCGACATCGGAGAGGAAAACGGGGCCATTGAAAGCGACGAAAAGCGGATGATTGAGAATGTGTTTGAATTCAACAACACCACTGCGGGCGAAGTGATGACCCACCGTACCGAGGTGGTTTCCCTCAATCTTGACGCAACTCCGGATGAGGTGGAGAAGACCCTCATGGAGTGCGGATTTTCCCGGGTCCCGGTCTATCAGGGCGATATCGACAAGATCGTCGGGCTGCTCCACTTCCGCGATTATTTCACCGCCAAGCTCAACGGCAACGCCGCGCCCGATATCAAAGGGTTGCTGAAACCGGTCTATTTCGCGCCGGAAACCATGCGCGCCAACCGGTTGTTCCGGGATCTTCAAAGCAAGAAGCTGGGCATGGCGATCATTCTGGACGAATTCAGCGGAACCTCCGGCATCGTGACTTTGGAGGATCTGCTCGAAGAGATCGTCGGCAGCCTCTACGACGAATACGACGACTACAGCGAAGAGGCGGAGGAGATCGGGGAAAAACTGTGGAGAATTGACGGTTCGATGCGAATCGACGAAGTTTCGCGACTGATCGACCGTCCGCTTCCCAACGAAGAGGAGGAGTATGACACCATCGGCGGCCTGATCTTCGGCCGCCTGAATGCAATTCCGACGCCGGGGGCGACCATTACGCTCCCCGAGGCCGGAATTGAACTCAAGGTGGAGGCGGTCGACGGTCGGCGGGTGGACAAGGTCCAGCTCAAACTGCTGCCGGAGCCGGAAGAGACGGACAGCTGCGAATAGTGGCCCGGTTCCATCTCGCCGGCCTTCGACGGACTTCCCCTCCCGGCGGAAGCGCCTCCGTCCGCGGGGAACAACTCTGAAGCGGGAATGCCCTCTTCCGGAGAAAACGCAACATACTCACTTTCGAAAAGCCGTTTCTTTCCGCTCCCGGCTGGAAACCAGGTGCGCTTCAAGAAATTCGTATGCGAAATGTCGGATCGCAGGCGGAACATCATGTCCCATGCCGTGATACAGGATTGCCGCCCGTTCCGGAACCCCGGCCAGCTCCCAGAGCCGCCGCGCCCGGTCAAAGCATTCCATCCCCGCAAACGGCAGGGGATTATACGGATCGTTGAATGGTTCCACCACGCAGAGAGCCCGCGGAGCGGCAAGAGCCAGAAGCTCCTGATATTCCCAGGGCGGTTTCCCGCACGAAACCATTGCGGCATTGAGCCGGGGACTGAGCTCGGGCTGCGCCCCGCCCGGATAATTTCGATAAACGTTGGTCAAATTGGGGCTGATCCCGCAGGACACCACCGCCGCGGTCAAGCGCTCCTCAAACGCAGCCAGATATACGGATACCCGTCCGCCAAGGGAATTCCCGATGGCGCCAAAAGTTCCAAAACAGTAGTCGGGAAGGGTCGTCAACCAGTCGATCGCCATGCGGTGAAGACGCACCTGAACTCCATCCAACGACCAGTTGGGAAAATCCCGGTAAAACTCTTTCTGCAGTTCAGCACTCTTCCGCCCCCTGACCTCCCACTCCCCGAAGCCGAAAAGGTCAAGAGAACAGGTTGCAAAACCGCGCTGTGCCAGTTCGATTCCATAACAGCGGTTCGGACAGGTTTCCGGATCCAGG
>CASFTV010000082.1 GCA_949297765.1 uncultured bacterium
CACCAATCTTGTCGTTGCCGATGAGAGCCGGACAGAAAAGACGATCTGCCTTGCCGTTTCCCCTTCGCTGAAAGCCCACGGAATCCCCGGCAGAGCGCGGTTGTTTGAGGTCATCCAACGAGTACGGGCAGTCAACGCTGAACGCCGCCACAGAGCCCCCGGAAGGCAATTTTCGGGCAAGTCTGCCAATGCTCCGGAACTGCAAGCAAATCCTGCGTTGGAACTTGACTATGTGGTTGCCGTTCCCCGGATGGAACGGTATATGGAAGTCAGCGCAAAAATCTATTCAGTTTACCTCAAATATGTGTCTCCAGGACGGTGAAGTCCGTGCGGCGATGGAGCATCTGATTGCGCTCGGACACACCCGCATCGCCCGCATACGCGGCTGCAGTCCCTGGTCAACCGGAGAGGAGCTCGCGCGCGGTTTCGACGAGTTGTGCCGAATCGCGGAAGAACACGGAATCCGCGACACCGTCCGGAGCTGTTTCGGAGGAACTCTGGAGGAGAAAATCGCCCAGCTCCGCTCTCTGATCGCGGAAGGGTACACCGCATTCCTCGTGGTTCTCAGCGACGAGTCGCCGATTCTGCTCGACGCCATCCGCAAGTGCGGCAGACGGGTCCCGGAAGATGTCTCTCTGGTAACCTACGAATCTCGCGGAGTCTCCGCGTTCCAGAATCCTCCGCTGACAACGCTGGAGTATGATTATGCGCGTCTTGTCTCTTCCGCCCTTCTCGAGCTTGATCATGCGATGAACGGAAAAGAGACGAAATCGCGTATCATTGTTCCCGGCAAACTGAACGTCCGCGGAAGCACGGGACCGCACGTTTCATAAACTCCGCTTTTCTGAATTCTGCTTTACTCCGCATTCGGCACGATAATGACTTCGACGCCGCGTGCGCGGATCTCCTTCAGCCGCTCGTGATTCTCCGGGTCAAAATCGGTGATGAGTACGTCGATATCCTCCCAGGCGGGGCCGCGCGCATAGGCTTTCCTGCGGAATTTGCTGTGGTCGGCGATGAAAATGAGCTTGTCGGTGTTCTCCGCAATCCGGAAAATCATGCTTGCGGAGGGGGAATCCACATCGAGGAGCCCGCGGTCGTCAAGCGCACAGGCGGAAATGAACGCAAGGTCGGTGCGGTAGCGCGTGAAACTGCGTTCCGCCTCGGGACCGGTGATGATGTCGCTGTGCAGATCGACGCTTCCTCCGGCGAGAATGACGTCGGGGCCGCCTCCGGACGGAAAGCGGTCCGCGAGAATCCGGCAGATGGAAAGCGAGTTCACGATCAGCGTTCCGTGATCCAGATACATCCCGAGAAATGAAGTCGTCGAACCGCCGTGGATCGCGACCGCCATATCCGGTTTCACAAGTTCCGCCGCGCGTTTCGCAAGCCGCTGTTTTTCCGCAGCGAACCATTGGCCGCGCAGAAAATACGGGATGCGGATGTTCTGTTCCCGCACAGGCTGGCGGACGCCGCCGCGCACGCGCCGCACCAGATTCAGCTCCGCGAGCCGGTTGAAGATGCGGCGGACGGAAACTTCGCTCAGCGGGAGAAACTCCATCGCCGCTTCCGTCGTGAGCATCTCATGGTCGTTGAGATAGGAAAGTATCTGCCGGTCGTAATCGTTTTTCATCTTTGAAATCCTCCTCTCATGCAAAATAGCACGAATGAAAAGAAATGCAAGAAGAAAGATGATTGTTCGGTCATAAAAAGTGAACGGAATGAATATTTTGATGAAAAACAGCTGCATTCCGGTTGCTTTTTATATTCCGAATGATACTTTAAAGCAAACCTTAACAAGGAGGCTTTATGCGTAAAATGATTGTGAACGGGCATCGCGGTTTTCCGGCGAAGTATCCGGAAAACACACTGATCTCTTTCGAAAAGGCAATTGAACTCGGCGTGGATGCGATCGAATACGATCTGCATCTGACCCGCGACGGCAAGCTGGTCGTCACGCACGACGATGAAGTCAGCCGCTGCAGCAACGGACACGGCGTTGTCGAGGAGATGACGTTCGACGAGCTCCGCAAGCTGGATTTCGGGTCGTGGAAAAGCCCGGAGTTCGCCGGCGAGAAGATTCCGCTCTTCTCCGAAGTTCTGGATCTCGTCGCGCGCAAGAAGCCGGGACTCTTCCAGCTGGTCGAGGTGAAGCGCCCGGATGTCGAGTGCGCAAAGCTTGCGATGGCGGAACTGAAACGCCGCAATCTGATGGATCAGTTCTGCCTGGTCAGCTTCCACTGGAATGTGCTGACGGAGATGAAAAAACTTTATCCGGAACTGCTTCAGCACGGCGATCCGAACGAGTCGATGCTTTGGAAACCCGAATTTTTCAAGGGCATGTTCCGCGTCGGCATTTACTATGAAACCATGTCCAAAGAGCTGACCGACTGGTTCCATTCGCAGAATGTGCTGGTCGACGCCTGGACGATCAACACGGAAGAGCTGCTCGACAGGATGATTGAGATGGGCGCGGACAGCATCACCTCCAACGATCCGGAGCTGATGCTGCGTCTTCTTGAAGCGCGCGGGATGCGCTGAGGTTGAAACATGACGCTGACGGCATTCACCCTGATTCTTGCATCGGTGATTCTTCATGCGCTCTGGCACTTCATCTGCAAGAGCGCACGTCCGGTTCCCGCATTTTACATGGTGGTTTCGGCGTCGTGCCTCTGCACGACTCTGCCGTTTGCGCTGACATCCGGGATTGACCTGACGCGTCTGCCTTCCCGTTTCTGGCTGATGCTGCTCGGCGGCGGGCTGAGCGGGATGATCTGTGATATCGGGCTCTCCCGCGCATATCGTCTCGCGGATGTCTCGCTGGCGTATCCGCTTGCGCGGGCGCTTCCGGTGATCATGACGGCGTTTGCGACGCTTCTTCTCGGAATCGGAGCGAAGCCGTCTCCGCTGGAACTGTTCGGAATGCTGATCATCATGTCCGGCTGTGTGCTGATGCCGATGAAGAATTTTTCCGATTTGCACTGGAAGAATTATTGGAACCGGGCGTTGCTCGGCATTCTCGTCGCGGCGGCCGGAACGACTGGCTACACGGTTTTCGACAGCGAGGGCGTGGGGCTTCTGCTGGCGAACGAGGATGTCGCGCGCTGGCATGGCGCCGCCGCATATTCGAGTTTGAGGGAATCGGTTCTGCTGCTGACCCTTTCCGGGTATGTCTTTGCCGTTCCGCACGAGCGGGCGAGAGTGACGAGGGAGTTGTTTTGTCATCCGCATCCGTATTTTGCCGGAATCGGCGCGGCGCTTGCGTATCTGCTGATCCTGATTGCGATGGGTTTTGTGACGAACGTCTGTTTTGTCCAGGCGTTCCGGCAGATGAGTCTTCCGGTCGGAGTGCTGCTCGGAATGTTTTTCCTGCGCGAGAAATGTTCCGCCGCGAAGCTGACGGGGGTTGGCCTGATTGTCTGCGGTCTGATCCTGACCGTCCTGTAACCGGCGGGGCGGAGGATGTGTGTGTTGAGATCGGCGTCCAAGTTTCCGGGAACCGGTCTCTTTTTTCTTCCGCCGCGGGAAAAAGCTCTCGCCGGACCGGGAATGCGGAAAATTTCCACAGCCATCCCATAGGAAAAGAAAAAGTTGAAAGATGATGGTTCTGGATGCAACTTATATTTCAGCAAAAAAACAAGGAGCATCCATGAAACCATC
>CASFTV010000083.1 GCA_949297765.1 uncultured bacterium
TGCGCCTGTCCCGGCCGCGCCGATGTCCTCGTCGAACGGGACTTTTCCGCCGACGCCGTCATCCTTCTTTACAACAAGCCCGGAATCCGCGGGCACAAGGACGAACAGCACGCCGCCCATTGTCTGCGCAAGTGTCGCAGTGATCGCGCCGGCGTCCGCCTCCGTCACAGTATCGCCTTCCAGCATCTCCGCCGTAATCTGCGACACTTTATACGTCGTCCCGTCATTGATACATCCGTAATAGATTTTTTTCGGAATTTCCGGCGCGCTGATGATGAAATTCACCGAGATCACCATGGAAAGAGAGCCGCTTTCCGCGCGGATTTTCACATTGGAATTTCCTTCTGTTTCCGGGATTCCGGAAAGAGTGTTCCCGTTCAGGGTGGTCCGGGAGCGTGCCCTCTGCAATGGAAAACACAAGTTCAGATCCGTCTCCGGTCTTTGTATCGAGTTCAAAGGTGAGTTGCATTCCTGTTTCCGACCGTATCGTATATTCTTCCGTTCCGAATATTCCGCCCGAATTGCACACGGGTTTCCCGTCAAGGCATAGTCTTCCGGTCTCGTCAATTGAGAGCCGCGAGAGCACCGGATCTGTAAGGGCTGACGGGTAAGGAAAGAGAAAGCGCAGTTTTGCCGCATTTGCCGTTCCAAGGTTCGATACCTCCGGGACGCTGATTCTGCGGTCGTAATCCACGCTCACGGATTCGATCGAGGCGGCCTTCCCGGTGTCCCCTTTTCCGCCGGACAATACGATTTTCCAGATCCCGGGAATTCTCTCAAGGGTCCGTTCCGCCATGATTTCCGAGAAGTTCACCGTGACTTTGCTTCCTGAATACGCGCAGCTCCCGGACGGAATGTTCCATTGCCGTCCTTCCTCGTCGATTACCGCAAGAGGAGAACAGTTCGTTTCCTCCAGCGCAACGACGTTGTTTTCATCAAGATCGTCCTGTGTCACCTCGATTCGATATGATTTCCCCTGAAGCCAGCGCAGAAAATCAGCTTCGGTTCCTTCATGTCCCTGAAGCTGCCAGGACTGGTGCAGGGTAGGTGTTCCGAGTCCCTGCGCGAAATAAATTCTTCCTGTCTCATATTCCGGGACAAGGGAACCGAAATACACGTATGTCGTCGTGTTTTTTTTGATGATTTTTTCGATTCCGAGAGAGGTGTTGTATGGAAGGCGGTATTCTCCTTCCGCCGTGTCTACGCAGACGGCGGCAATGGTGACCGCCGGAAGGTCTTCCAGTTCAAAATAGAGATAATTCTTGTCATTCTCCGGTTTTTTGAATTCCAGAGGAGGAACCGCGGCGGCATTCGCACCGTCCTCGCCGTCCCTGGAATACCATGCGATAACGATAGGGGTGCACCAGTCGTTGTATGTGTCGCTTTTCTTCACATAGACATAGAGTTTTGTGCATCGTGCGTCTTCCTGAATGACGGAAGCGGCGAAGGTGAAGCCACGCGGTTCGTTTGCGTAAATTTCAAGCTCGGTGAGTTCGCCGGTCGCGTCGATCCTGAGGTCGTCGCCGGGATCGCCCTTTTCTCCGTTCACGACATTGAAGGAAAAAGTGCTTTCGTCTGTAAACGTGATCGTGTAGGTGTCGATGTTTCCGGAGCTTGCACTTTTGGTGATTGCCGCGATTCCGTTTCCGTTGCGGACGCTGAATGTCGATGTGCTCCCGTCGGACATTGTGACGGTGTATCGCAGTTTTTGTGATCGCTGTTATCGTCGCCCCGTTCGTCACGGTGAAGGTTGAGCTGCTTCCGTTTGAAAGCGCAATCGTGTATGTGTCGACATTCCCGGAAGTCGCCGTCTTTGTGATCGAGGAGATCCCGACGCCCTGCGGACCCGGTTCCAGCTCGATATTTTCCAGAGCCTTTTCCAGCTGATTTTGTATTTCCGCCTTGACCTGAGCCGTATTCAGATACTCGGGATCTTCCGCAACATCCTCCGGGAGCGGTTTCTAACCGTCATCGGGAAAGACCATGCAAAAACCGCCTGCGCAGGGTTGTCTCCTTCGTATCCCGCAAATTCCACATTGACCGGAATGCTTTCCGCCGTGTCAACGGCATCCAGAATTCCCGGAGTTGCGGTGTTCGGAATCGGCGCGCGGAAAATTGTTTTCCCGTCTTCCGTCTGTGTCAGGGAAATCCCGTCGAAGCGCAGCATCTTCGGATCGGTTTCCCGGTCATAATCCGAGTCCATCGCGATATAGAATGCTCCGGAGCCGGAGAGCTCGCCGAATGGATACGGACTCAATACCGGATTGTCTTCCGATTCGGGATCCCCGGTCCGGAGGTCGAGTTCGAGAACTGCCGCGATTCCCACCTTGATTTCAGGGGCCTGCAGGTTTTTCCCGTAGTCGTCAACCACGCTTGCCGTTCCGCCGGATAACTTCAATATTGTTCGAATGATCTGCATGTTGAAATCCTTATGATAGTCTTCCTTTCAAGTGATTGACGTAAACCAAGTATTTCTCCGTGATTTCAACGGAAGCAATCTCCCGCCACGCGGAAAGGGGAACTGTCACCCATCCGAGGGAGATTCCGTAAACTTCAATTTTCATGTCGTGCAGGATTGAATAGTCGTAATGTCCGCCCTGCCAGCGCATGAGAAGGTTGAATTTTCCGGGCCGCGCCCAGGAGAAAGAGCCATACAGGACGTTTGCCCCCTTGTCCTGTTCGCGGCGGTCTTCCTCCCGCGGGACTTCAAGCGTGAATGTCCGGAATGGATCGGAGAGTTTCGCAAGGACGCAGTCAATATGCTTTGCCGCCTCGTCACCGTCCGCAATCCGGATTACAAGAGGCGGATCAAAATGACATTGCAGATTGCCGGAAAACAGGATTCCCGCATGATCGCTCAGGAGATACCCGGACTTTGAAGTTTTCAGAACGGGAGCATCCGGAAGGACCTCCTCTTTTCCCCATTCGGCTTCCGGTTCCTCTTGCGGGGGCATCTCCGTTTCTCCTCCCCACCCCCAATTCCAGCTCCATGAACCTCCGGAAGTTCCGCCGGAGCCTCCACCGCCGCCGGAGCCCCATGAAAAATCCCATCCTCCGCCATCTCCGGAAGTTCCCGGACCTCCGGAGCCCGGCTCCCCCTCATGCGGATGCTCGTCCCTGTAAAATTCCTCTTCATCCGCCATGTCCCACCTCAGAACTCCGCGAGCGGACACGGCTTGACAATCTGAAACACGGCGACCTGGGAGTAAAACTGCCTGATCGCAAATGCTCCTCCATCCGTTTCCGAAACTTCCGCAATCGGGTAATTGTTCACGTCAGGCTCCGCAAACACGATTTCAGGCTCCGGGATGGATGCGGACTCCGGATCCACATCCGCGTGAACGCAGAGAAAACCTCCTTGCGGAGTGAGCGACTTTTTTTCAGCGACAGGGAAGAATTTTCCATTGACAAGCGCCCACCCTGAATTGACATGCAGTTTCGTGTTTCCTTCTTCGTCATAAGTTGCCGACACTGCGAACGGGCCATCATAAACGAAAGTGTTTCCCGACCCGCCGGAGAGAAACACTGCGCATGCAATCCCGCTTCCTGCCGGTTCCGCTTTCCACAGAATCGGGAATCCGGATTCCTTTGCGCTCCGGAGGGCTCCCGCCTCATAATCAACGGCGGCAAAGGAATGTGTTTCATCGGAGATGTCCGCAAAGGCGAATGCCGCGCCGGAGACAACCGCCTGTCCGTATTGTCCCGGTTCGATCCGGCTGAATGCGATGCAGAGCGCACGTCCTGCGTCTTCCGTTGAATTTGCTTCCCGGACGCGCGGGACAGGGATTCCATCCGGGAGCGCTCCGTCCGCAGAGCAGTTGAACACGCCGTCCATGACAAGAACACTCCCGCGCACCAGAGTGTTTCCGCTTCCGTTGAACACGGTGATTGTTCCGGAATTCCGCCTTGAGGTTTCCCCTGGAACCGCGCCTTGCATCCGGTTGTGATCGCGGAGCAGACGGTTCAGCGCGTTGTGACGTTCCGCCGACGGCGTGAATTCCGAACCTGCCGTTACATCCTGGAAATTTGCGTTTTTCATATTTTCAGAGCTCCGAAATCGGTTTCCCGGTATGTCTGGTCAAGGAAGGCGGCAAGCATTTTGGGGACAGGGTGTCCGCTTGCCTCGTCCGGCTTTTTGTCGTAGATATACCAGAGGTAAGTCCAGCCTCGTTTCGATACTGTTATATTCGGATTGTCATTGATTTTGAAATCGTCGAGCTGAGGCGAGATCAGGAAGGAAAATGTAATGGGGAGGACATCTTCATCCGCGCCGGAAATGTTCCCCGCCAGATTCGCGTCTGCGAAAAGCGCTTCCCCCGGCTTCCAGCCTTTGAACGGTTTGCTGTTGACCGTGTATAACATGCTTCCGATCAGACGCTTGTAACTTGTAGTGAATTCGCGGAAAGACATCTGCTTTGTATAGCTTTCCTGCATGACGCCGGACTGTATTTCAACGCCTTCATACTGTTCAGACTGCGGGTCCCATCCGATTCCGGAAAACTTTGACAGATCGGCGTATTCCGGATCATCCACGAATGCTTTTGCGTCGAACCGTCTGATCGGTTTCAGGAGCCTGACGTTCATTCCCGTTGTGCTGAAGGTGTAGGAGACATTCTCCGCCCCGGATACGGTTCCGGATACGCCCGACGACGCGTAGGAGACGCGGTAATAGATCGCGTAAAGGGAATCCTGTTTGTCGAATGTGATTCCGGAGAGCGGACATCCGGCATAGCTTTTCGGCGCCTTGCTTCTGACTGCCGCAAGGCCTTCTTCGATGTCGTTTGTCCCGCAGACAAGGAATCGCAGTTCCGCGCTCGATGTTCCTGTGCTTGTGCCGGTGATTGAGTTGTCTTTTGCCAGCTGTTCGCAGACGATTTCCATTTGTTGATCTCCTTTCCGGAAATCGTCCGACCGTCAACTATTTGAATGTGATTTTGCTTCCCTTTTCGAGAATTTTCCGGTTGGAATCGTCGATTTTTTC
>CASFTV010000084.1 GCA_949297765.1 uncultured bacterium
CTTGATTTGCCGAAAGCGAGTTCCGGAATTCTGCGGATTCGCTGAAATCAGAGTTTTCCGCTCCGTCTGCGGAACTCCATCGGAGTGAGACCGGAGGCGCGGCGGAAGAACTCGAAAAAGTAGAACACCTGTTCAAATCCCAGTTCATTCGCCGCTTGCGAGATGCTGAGCTCGCGGTTCAGGAGCAGTCTCCGCGACTTGGTCAGCAGCAGCGTCTTCTGATATTCTTTGAAAGCAAGTCCGAAATGCCGCCGGAACCCTTTCCCGAGAGCGGAACGGGTGAGCCCGAATTCACGGGCCAGTTCATTCAGGCGCAATGCGGCGGGCGGACGGCGGTTGAGTTCGGTCATGAGTTTCCGGTAGAAAGGCGGGACATTGAGCCGTTCCGCCGCGCGCCGGAACAGCGGTTCCGCAAGAAGCAGAATCGCCGAAACGATCAGCGGATGCGCCGCAAAATCGGGCTGCGTGTGAAATGCCGCGATGAGCGCGGCGAACAGTTCCGGTTTCCTGGTTTTCCGCATTCCCGGCAGCTCCGGTCCGAGCGCAAAACCGAGCCCGTCGTGCAGGTGCACATGCTCCGCCTTGCAGATGAGACCCGGATGATAGACCGCCTGAAAGGGATGTCCCGCGGGAAGAAACGCAATATCCCCTTTTTCAAGTCTTGTGCAGACTCCGTCCATCGTGACTTCAGCGCACCCCGTTTCGATGACGAACAGGCGTGAAATGGGCGGATCCGGATGATAGTATTCCTCCGTTTCCCGGAACGAGCTGTGCGAGGGGCACACGAACTCGCAGTTGAATTCAAAATTCCCGCTCTCCGTCGCAATGTCCAGTTTCAGATTCCGGTAGTTCCGGTAGAGAATCTGGGGCGACTCGTCCATCAGTCTGCATTCCTGCATAAAAACCTCCTGTTTTGAAGAAAAATATCCCGCAAACTCCGCTTTTTCAAGAAAAAATGTCCCCGAATCTTATAAAAAATCCCCGTTTTCGATAGCAAAGCCGTTTGCATGGTGTTATATTATCTCCGGAAACAAGGAGATATTTTATGATTATTCAGAAGGTTCGGCATTACGATTTCAGCAAGGTGAAATGGGATTCCCGCAACTGGGGAAACGAGGTCTTCGACCCGGTGTTTCTCTTCTGCTTCCGTGCAAAACCGGCGGAGCTCTCCGGCGCTCTTGTGAGTCACGCTTCCGGCTTCGCGCTCCGGATCGCCGATAAAGCGCACTGCGGGGATGACGAAAAACATCTCAATCGCCGTGTGCTGAATTATCTCTCCTGCACCGCTCCGGACGGCTCCTGCCGCGTGCTGGAAGCGGATCTGCGCATGGAGAACGGCGCACCCGGAGAGCGTTACCGCATAGGTTTCCCGATCTCCCTCGCAGGCGACCCGGAAACGGAGCACGAGTTCGCGGTCCTTTACGACGGTGTCTGTTTTCAGATTCTCTGCGACGGAATTGTCATGGACCGCGATTTCCCGCTCGGCCGTTCCTTCCATTGTTACGAGGGCCGCCATGTCTGCTTCGGCATCTCTTCGCCCGCGCTCGCGAATTACCGCATGACCAACGATCTCTCCGGCGTGAGCTTTTCGGAGAAAGAGGTTCGCCGGGATGCTTCGATTCAGTTCTACACCCCGTTCGGTTTCAATACCTGGGTCGGCGACGTGGTCGTCGCGCAGTTCCGCGGACGCTTCCACATCTTCTATCTCATGGACCGCCGCCATCACGGTTCCCGCGTCAGACGCGGCGCGCATGAGTTCTGGCATCTGAGCAGCGAAAACCTGCGCGACTGGATCGACCACGGGCCCGTCGTCGAAATCGACTCCCAGTGGCAGACGGTCGGCACGGGCAACGCGTTTGTCTTCGACGGCAAGCTGCATCTCTCGTTCGGCTGGCATACGGACCGTCAGGTTCCGTACCCGCAGACGGTGAAGCATCTTTTCTTCCGCAATCTCGCGGACACCGGGCGCACGGGCGAATTCCGCTACGGCGAAATCGGAACCCTTCTTCCGAGCGGCGCAAGCTACACGGCGAGCGAAGACGGCGTTCATTTCACCCGCGCCGACCGCCTGATTCATTATCTGGAAAATCCGAGTATCTTCGTTCAGCCGGACGGACGCCTTCATCTGATTCAGGACGGCGTCTGGGAATCGGATCATCCGGGAGACTGGACGCTGGTTCAGCGCGGATTCCCGCCGCACGGCATGGAAAGTTTCGCCCGGAACTGCCTGGATTGTCCGACCTGTTTCGAGCTGGACGGCTGGGAGTATTTCGCAGTCGGGTTCTCCGCGTTCTTCGGACGCCGCAAGGGCGATGCGGAATGGATCGATTTCGTCAAGGAGGGACGCGATCCCTACGACGGCAGTTCCGTTCCGATGTATTCCGCATGGCGGGACGGGCGCATGATCGAAGGCGGCTGGATGAACGGCATCGGCTGGGGAAGCTGTCTCATGCTCCGCGAAATGGTTCCGCTCGGCAACGGCAATGTCGGAAAACGCTGGGTTGCGGAGTCGCTTCCGGAGTTCGGCGCTGCGGAGAATTTCTCGGAGAAGACGCCGGTCGCCGCCGCGGGCGATACGCTCCTTGAGTTCCGGATCGATCCGGCGAAGGGGGCATTTGCAATCCGCTTCACGGGAGAGGGCGAAGGCTGCGAGTTCCGGATCGACCCGGCGAAGGCGCGCGCCCAGTGGAGTTCCGCCGGATGCCCGCCGGAAGTCCCGACCTTCCGCGAGCAGATGACACCGGAAATTTCAAATTATTCTTCGCTTCCGTACACGGCGTACTGCGGATGCAACTATGCGAAGGAGAATCTTTTCGGAATTGATGCGCCGTTTGTTCTGCGTGTTCTGATTCATGCCGATCCGAAGCTGAACGCCGCGCTGATCGACGTTGAAATCGCCGGCTGCCACACGATGGCAACACTGCGCGGCGATTTCGCGGTCCGTTCCGCCGAGGCTTCCGGATCCGGAACAAAACGTTTTGCAACCATAAAATAAAGGAGAGGAGCCATTGAAACTGTGAGAACGGAAATTTCAAACGCCGGAGACATGTTCATCTCCGGCAAAACTCAGACTGGAAACAACACAAACCAACGAAAGGCGGAAACTATGAAATTCAACAGACGGAACCGTTTCATACCAGAC
>CASFTV010000085.1 GCA_949297765.1 uncultured bacterium
GATAACTTACATCCGGATCATGAAAAAAAAAGCGACATTTTTCGCAAAACAAGGAAAAGGATGTCTTTTATGAAAGAGTTCCGGAATTATTTGGAAGTGACCCCTCTGGTTGTCCCGGCGGATCAGGAGTCGACGATTCGCATCACCCCGCTGTATTCGCATGCCGCGCTGCCGCCGGAAGATCGGATTCAGGTTCGTCTGTTCCCCGTGGGAGGATACTTTCCGGACGGAACGTCGACTCAGGAGAACAACGGGGAGCGCGTGAAAATCACCGTCCGCCGGGAGGGGGAGTCGCTGTTTATCCGGGCGTACTTCGCGGGCGAGCAGGAGCACTGCATTCTTCTGGATCTCTTTGATCTTCCGGCTTTCCGCGAATCGGAGGAGTGGGTGGAGAAGGATAAGAAAGGGGTCCGCATCCAGATTTATTCGGTCCGGCCGGATCTTTACCATCTACGTCCGTTCAAAGGGGATTTTCATGTGCATTCCGTCTGCTCGGACGGAGCCGAAAGCCCGGAATACGTTGCCGCGCGCTACCGTCAGATGGGGTTTGATTTTCTGGCGATCACGGATCATCACCGCTACCGGCCCTCTCTGCGGGCAATTGACTGCTGGAAGAGATGGAACAGCGGTTTTCGTCTGTTTCCCGGCGAAGAGGTGCACTCTCCGGGCAATCCGGTACATATCATTCATTTCGGGGGCGGATACAGCATCAATGAGAAGGCCGCCTCCGACGAGGAGCGCTACCGCCGGGAGACGGAGGAGATTCTGCGCTCCATTCCTCCGGAGGAGCTTCCGCAGGGACTGGACCCCTTCCCCGTAGCCGCCAGTGAATGGGTGTTCCGGGAGATCCGGAAGGCGGGAGGACTGTCGGTCTTCTGCCACCCCTACTGGCAGACGAGAAAATATGAGATCTGCGAAGCGCTGACCGACGCCATCTTCCGCCGCGGCGGATTCGACGCCTTTGAACTTCTGGGCGGCTTCTACGAATCGCAGTGGCGGTCGAACACCTGCCAGATTGCCCGCTATGGAGACGAACGGGCCAAGGGACGGACCATGCCGGTTGTGGGGTTGAGCGATTCGCATGGAACCGACCGCGAGAAACTGGCGGACTGGTACTTCACTCTTGTGCTTTCCGAGTCGGATGCGCTGGAGGATCTGCTGGCCGCCATCCGCGGCGGACGGTGTGCGGCCGTGGAGCGGATCAACGGACAAGTTCCGCATGTCTACGGGGAGTTCCGGCTGGTGAAATATCTTTCGTTTCTTCTGCAGGAGTATTTTCCGAAGCACGGGGAGCTCTGCGCCGTGGAAGGATCGCTGATGCTGGAAACGCTCGCCGGAAGGGAGGAGGCGGCACGGGCGCTGACGGATCTGGGGTGCCGGGTTGCGGCGTTTCGGGAAAAGGCGTTTGCACGGTCATGACTCTGACGGCGTTTCTACTGGTCTTTCTTTCGGTCTTTCTGCATGCGATCTGGAACTTTCTGAGCAAGAAGACGAATCCGTCGGGAGCGTTTTATCTTCTCTCCTCCACGACGGCGGCGCTGCTCTGGCTCGGATTTTTCCTTTCGACGGAACTTTCCTTTTCCTCTCTGCCGGTCCGTTTCTGGGTTCTTCTTGCGTGCAGCATTGCCTGCGAAGCCGTATACTGCCTCGGACTTGCGCATGCGTACCGGGTTGCTGACATCTCGCTGGCCTATCCGCTGGGCCGTGCGCTTCCGGTGCTGATGATCGCGGCCGTGACGATTCTTCTGGGGCTGGGAAACCGGCCGTCGGGGATCGCGATTGCGGGGATGGGGATCATGTCATGCGGATGTCTTCTCCTTCCTCTGCGAACCATGCGCGACTTCCACTGGAGGACGTACACGGGAAAAGCGTTTTTCTTTCTCCTGATGATTGCAGCCGGCACGACCGGCTACACGATTCTGGACAGTCAGGCAAGCGCAATTCTTCAGACGCTGCCCGGGGAGAGCGCGCTCCGGAAATCGCTGATCTACCTGTTTTTCATTGAATCCGGCATTGCCCTTGTGCTGGGAGGCTATGTGCTGGCGGTTCCGATGGAACACAGGGAATTCAAACGGCTGTTTCTGCGGTCGCCGTATCCGGTTCTCACGGGGCTCTGCAGTTCCACGGCGTATGCGCTGATTCTTCTTGCAATGCGGCACGTTTCCAATGTGAGCTACATTCAGGCATTCCGGCAGATGAGTCTTCCGCTCGGGGTGTTTGCCGGAATTGTTCTGCTGAAGGAATCCCCGGCGAAACCGAAACTTGCCGGAGTTGCTCTGATTGTCGCGGGCCTTGTCATGACGGCGTTGTGACAGGAGCTCCGGAAGCGCGGGAGTCTCCGCGGAAGGTTCCGGTCCGCAGAAAGCGCTCCACGGCCCGCGCGGCATCCCGGCGCAGAAGAATCAGTGTGTGGGAGGAGGGAAGAACCAGACGGTCCTTTTCGGTCGGCAGGAACGTGTAGGGATAACGGACGGCGCCGTCATGTTCGGCCGCCAGCACCCCGATTTCGAGATCCGGCGCCGGAAGCGCATGAATCCGGGAGTCCGCTTCCGAACGCAGATCCTCCAGCGGAACGATCAGTTTGCGGGTCCACGCCCGG
>CASFTV010000086.1 GCA_949297765.1 uncultured bacterium
GAAAAACCGGAAATGGGTAATTTTAAAAAACAATCAACGCAAGCTCAAACAGGAGGACAAAAATGACAATTTCAAAGATGTATGGGACGGCAGTGAAAAATTTATATTATTATGCCGATTTTTAATTTTTTCAGATAAAGAGGATAAATTTTCTATTTGTATTTCCTGAAGGAGGGGATATGGTATTCTCCCAAAAACGGCAGAGAGGGTTCCATGGAAAATTTTTGCCTGACTTCCGAACAGATTTCCGTCATCGTCCATTCCGGCAATGGTGAAACGGTTTCCGTATGCAGAATCGCGGATCCGCTCCGGACCAACTGGGTCGCTCCCGAATCCGGATGGGGACGGGTGGACGGTTTCCGGGTCCGCGATATTCAATGGCGCGAGGATTCCGTTGTCGTAACCGCTGTGGATGGCTCGCGGAATTTGAACATGATCGTGGAAAAGCGTGTGGACGGGGCGTTCTATGAGGAAATTTACCGGATTGTCAACCGGGGAGATCTGGAGTTTTTTTTGACACGGGAGAATTTTGCATTTCACTATCCGTTCAACTGTCATCTTGCTCCACGGCCGGAGCTGCTGAGGGATGTCTGCGTCTCCCACATCTGGTGCGGAGGAGAGAACTCCTGGATCCATTCGGAAAAGCCCGCCGGAGATGAACCGGCTCTGACGGGAATTCTCGCGGAAGGTTCCCTGGCCGACTACTCCATCGACTATGATGCGTCACGAACCCGGAACGGCTCCCATTACCGCGGAGAATTCCTTCTTCATCCGGAGGAGCGGATTTTGGAACCCGGGGAAACTCTGACGTTCCGTTTTCTCTGGTCGTTCGGGACCTCGCGTCCGGACCGGGAGCTCCTGGCGCAGCGCGGACAGCGCATCTTTGTGCGTGCGGATTCGTTGACCGTCCTGCCCGGAGAAGTGGTGCGCGGCGTATTGAAAACGGCGTATCCCTGGGAAACTCTGCGGATTCACTCCGGCGGGGAGGGGGCGGTCCGCTATCGGAAAAACGGGTGCTCGGCGGACTGGGAGTGCTGTTTCTCCTCTCCCGGTGAGCGGACAATCCGTTTTACAGCGGGGGAATGTTCCACCTGGATCCGCGTCAATGTGCTGGAGGATTCGGAGACCATTCTGCGGAGACGAGCGGCGTTTATCGCAGAAAAACAGCAGTATCACCGTCCGGGAAGCCATCTGGACGGTGCCTGTCTGATTTACGACCGGACAACCGGACGCATGTTCTGCGACGAGGCGTTCCGCGATTCCAATGCCGCCCGGGAGCGTCTTTCCATGGGGTGCATTCTCGCTCTGGAAATGCAGCGCAGGCCGACTCCGAAACTCAAAGGAGCTCTTCAGGCGTTTCGGGCTTATCTGGAACGAGAACTTCTGGATCTTTCCACAATGACGGTTTACGATGGTCCGTGCCATGCATCGCGTGTCCGTGCCTACGACTATCCGTGGATGGCATTCTTCTATCTGGAATACGCGGAGGCGATGGCGGAGCCCGAGGCGTTGCTGACGGCTGCCGGAATTATGGGATCTTATTACAGGATCGTTGAAAAAACCGCTCAGGATTCCCCCTGCATTGAAGATGTCCGCCTTGTTCGGGCGCTGGAAAAAAATGGTTATTATGAGAGTGCAAATGCCCTGCGGAAAGCTGCGCTCCAGCATGCGGATGCCGTCCTTCAGCGAGGGACTTCCATGTATTCGGAAGAGGTATCTTATACGCAGGCGCAGTTCGCTCTGAAGGTCATCAGTCTCTGTCAGGCGTTCCAGCTTTCGGGCGATCGCCGATATTTGGAAATTCTCCCCGTCTTTCTCCGCAGCGTCGAGGCTTTCGGAGGAGAGCAGCCGGATTTCCACTGTTTCGGACAGGGAGTCCGCTACTGGGATCTCTACTGGTTCGGAAAGATGAAAACCTATGGAGACACCATGCCGCAGTGGCTTTCCTCCTGTACCGGCGAGATGTTCCTGCTCTGCGGCGAGGTCCTGAACGATCCGGCGCTGACGGCATTCGGACGGGCCATTCTCCGCAATGCCCTCTGTGTCTACGCTCCGGACGGCTTTGCTTCCGCCGGCTTCCTGATGCCGTACCGGATTCGGATTTTCAATTCCAAACAGGGAGAGGAAAAACCCTTCTTCCCGCTCGGAACGGTCTATGGGAGGCGGTATGACGACTGGGCGAACGATCAGGACTGGACGCTCTGCTTTGCCGCGGCACGCCATCTCTGAGTGAATCTCAGCCGGGAGCTGCTTTTCCCCACCGCTTCCAGTCGGGACTCCCTCCGTTTGGAGGCGGCTTCCCCCTTTATCTTTTTCGTGAAGTATTGGAATCCGGAGCGGTTCGTTTTCCGTCCCGCAGAAGAAAAATCATGCTTTTTGCTTTTTACACTCTTGACAATTTTCCGGGAATGTGATATAATGAAAAAGTGATCTATAAAATTAGCCCACTTAATCGAAAAGATCAGGAGCTGCAAATCCAATAGATTCCTGTTGCTTCCATGGCTACTGCCGTCACCTTTTTCTCCTTCAGATAGGCGACTAACTTACGTAATTCACCAGTTAATGTCCCGAA
>CASFTV010000087.1 GCA_949297765.1 uncultured bacterium
GTCTGGATGAAGATCGCTCCCGGCGCGGATGCTCCAAACGTGCTGTTGTGTGTGACAATGAAATCGTCCGTTATATAGAGGGAATCCAACGCATCAATGACGATACACTGACACTCTTTTTCGCCGACGCTTACGACCTTGCGGATTGTATGTCGCATCATCCATTCCGGGAATTTCCATTTCGCGGTCTGTTTTGCGGAAGCGACGGGGACAATCCCGTTGGTGAAAGTTCCGTAGATCCGGTGGGAAACCTTGACCTCACGGACGACCGTACCTTTTCGATAACGCCCCTTCCGTTTTTTCATGATCGCGGAACCTCCGAGAGAACGGATCAGAAATATGATGTCTTTCGCCATTTGTTCGCTTGCCGTGCAAATTTCAATGGAGCCTGGGTTACCGACATATCCGTCGCCATCGCAGAGACCTCGTAACAGTTCGAGCCGGTCATCGACTGATGCAAACAGATAACATTCCGGAATGAATTTTGTATCGCTGACCTTGTCTGCCAGACCCAGCGCAAGGAGTCCTTTTTTGAATTCGCTCGGGGCAGAACCGATCTGACGCTTTCGAATCCTGATCGCATTTCTCGCGGGGGTTGTTGTATCGGATTCTGGAACGCTTTCAGCAATCCGCTCCAAAATATCCGATTCCGGGTTGCTGATGCTTGCCGATGCGCCGCAGCTGCCTTCCGCAAGATAAATACCGAGCAGCCAGGGAGAAACCGGCAGATCATGATCTGATTCGAATTCTACCGGTGCAACTCGCGGAACAGCATGATTGAAATGAGTTCCGTAGCGAAGTGTAGTGCGAATAGTATGCAGATCCCTGACCGCGCCCGGCAATTTATGATCCCGTTCAGTTCTGGTCTGAGTAAACCACAGATGGGAATCGCAGCATTCCGTTTCAGAACCATCGCGAAACGTGACTTTGAAAACTTCTTTCTTACCCTGCGGGTAGATCGCAAGAACAGAATGCGCTTTCCCGTCGGCTCCGATGACCTTGTCTCCGATTTTCAACGATCCCATGGAAACGAAACCATGTGGAGTCAGAATTTTTGCGTCAAGAGGCTGTGCTTTCCCCACCTTCCGTAGATCATGATGCGCGGCGGCCGGTTCTCGCGGCCGGACTGGATTGTTTCAAGCATTCCCATAGTATGTTTCTCCTTATCGTGTCGTGTTTTCTGCTGCTTCCAGGGGCAGATTTCCCATCGCGGCGGTTATTCCGGAAACACATCTCGCAATCAGCTCCCGGCGCTCCTGTTCTCCATACCGGATTTCCGGGTATTCGCGGATTTCCCGCTCAATCCTTATGGAGACCATTTTGATGATGCTTTCCTCAAGCGCCTTCAGCCTCTCCTTTTTCGCATCTTCGGGCGCGACTTCCCGGATGTGATTTTCATCGGCGCGGCGATGACGCATCGTCTCGTTGTATGCCCGGTTGACGGAAATGTCCCCCTTGGTCAGAGACTCCCTGATTTCCGGCGTGGCATGGGAATTGATCGTCCGCAGTTTTTCCACTTTTGTCGGGGATGTGCCGAGCAATTCCGCCGTCTTTTTGGAAGTCCTGCCGGAAATTACTTCATTTGAAGTAGTTTTTTCGGGACGTCCGACTTTTTTCCGTTCATCCAGTGCCGCGAGGCAGGCGAGCATTTCCCCGTTCGTGAGATTTCTGCGATGGCTCTGACAGGCGATGGCGTATTCCAAGGCCTCCAGCTCATCGGCGAAATCGTGCATGACGACCGCCACGTCCAGCACCCCCGCATCCTTGGCGGCCTGGAGTCGGGTATGCCCGTCCACCAGAACCCCGCCGTGGCCCGCCCAGAGAATGAGCGGGAACGCTTCGTCATACCCTTTTTTCTTCATGGAGTCGGTGATGTCCGCCAGAACCGAGGGCTTGATCGTGAACAGGTCCTTGAACGGGGCGGCGGTATGCACATCGAGGATGTGCATGAGCAGGTATTTTTTTTCCATTATGCCACCACCGGGAAGGCTTCGGTTTTGGAGTTCCAGCTGAGTTCGGGCAGAAGCTGGTCGGCGACGTAGGCATTCCATGCCTTGATGTAGAGCGCGATCTGCTGGCGGGCGGACAAATCACTCTTCCCGTTTCTGTATGCGCCGATCAGTTTGTTGAACAGCGTCAGGACGGGATGTCCTTCCGTGAGATGCTCTCCGTTTCTCAGCTGCTGGATGAACTCGTCCGCGAGAGCCTTGTTCTTCCGGGAGAAGATCAGATGGCAGAAGCCGACAACGGACGGCTTCAGGTAATACCGGCAGCATGCGGCGATGGCCGTGGATTCCGCGACGTCGGGATTCAGATACTCCGCATAACGCTCGATGATGTCGGTGTTGACCTCGTGCGCCTTTCCGGAGAGATTCATCTTTCGGTCGAGCATATCGTAGACATATGCCATGCGGACGATGGGAGCCATGATGTTGGCGTTGCGGTAGCCCTTGAAGTGAAGCACATCGGCGGCGGTGCGCTTTTTGCCGCTGTCCATCGAGGAACGGGCGTCTTCCGGAACATTGTACCACACGCAGAAGGCCACGGAAACCCCGGCCTTCACCACGGCCGCGAGGCGGTTCTGCCCGTCGAGCAGCGTCCCGTCCGGAGCGAAGACCAGGCATTCGCCGTTGATCCGCCACGCTCCCGCCTTCATGGAGGCGGCATAACGGGCGACCTGCCGCTTGTCGATGGGGCGGTTGACCGTGTTGCGGGTGTTGAGGATGGTCTGGGCTTCTTCGGGGGTGACGACGGCGATTTCTCCATAGATCTTGTTCATGATGCTTTTTCCTTATATTTGAGTGTTGTTATGTGTTCAGAGGGAGTCGATAATGCGGATGTCTTCGTAGCCGGTGGGCCAAATGCCGGTGTGCTGGCAGTTCTTGTAGCGTTCCAGCGCGGCTTCGTTGATCCGCTCGGCCAGATCGAGGACTTCACCGGTGAGCTGCCACACGCCGGTGGCGAAAGGCTCGTTCTTTTCCACGGCGATGATGTGAATGGGGACGGTGACGCCGGTCACAATTCGGATGACGGCCCGGTAAAACGCCAGCTGGAAGATGTATCCGTAGCGGCGGCAGTCGCTCTCGAACCACTTCAGACTATCGCAGGTCTTCAGATCGACCAATCCGGATTCCGGCGAGAACCA
>CASFTV010000088.1 GCA_949297765.1 uncultured bacterium
AGCCCTCGTAACCGGTTCGGCGGAGCCAGTGGAAGAATTCGAGATATTCGAGCGTATGGACGGTGCCGACGATCATGTCGTCGTCCCAGAGGCGGTAGGTGTCGTTGATGTGGACATGAAAGAGCCGGTTGCCGTATTTGTGGAGGAGTGCAACCGCCTCCGCCGGGCTTTCGTACCCGAGCAGGACGTGGCCGAAATCGAGCGCAACGCCACAGTTGGGCTCCCCGACCTCCTGAACCGTCAGGAGCGCCGCGGCGGTGTTGCCCAGGTAACACCGGGCGCGCGGTTCCTTCGCCTTGTATTCGAGCGCGATGCGGATGTCCTTCCGGTGGCGGCAGGCCTCGCGGACGCCGTCGGCGAACCGGGTGCGTTCCCGCTCGTAATCGGCCTGAAAGAGGTAATCGTAGCCGTCCTGCCCGGGCCAGATGGTGACCAGGTCGCAGCCGAGTTCGACGGCAAGGTCCATCGCCCGCACGGTGTCGGCGACGGCGTCGCGCCGGACCGCCGGGTCGGGTGCGGAGAAACTCCCCTGCTTCCACTTCGATTGCGTGAAATGATCGACCGCGAGGGACACCGCCGCGAGCCCCGATGCCTTCAACATGGATTTTACAATGTCGAAGGCGTCCAGCAGCTCCGGCGTCAGAACCAGATCGACGCCCCGCAGGCGCGGAACGGTGCCGGCGCGCCGGAACAGCTCCTCCACGGAATAGCTTTTCCCGTATGACGCGCAGTAACGGTCTGAGCAGGAACCGACATTGCCGAGAAAGACCGAATATTTCCGTTCCGCCATAAGATTCTCCATTTGCATTGTGCTTTTTTTCAATTATATTCTATTTCGCATGGAATGTCAATGTTCCCCGCATGTAAGATTCGATAAATGACATGGATGAAACGATGATCGAGCCGCATATCTCCTTTTACGACAATCATACGCCGTGGGGTCCGGCGGTCGGCCGGAATTTTCAGATCCGCGGCTTCGCCTACCGCGAAACCATGCCGCGGGGGATGGTTTGCAACGGGGACAAAGCGGGTTATCCCTGGCCGTGGCTGCTGATCTTCTTCCATGATCCGGCGACAGTGGTGCTGGAGGATGTCCGTGCGGACGTCGCGGAGAACTCACTGATGGTCTGGCCGGCCGGAGCTTCCCACCATTACGGAAATGCCGGGCGGGAGTGGACGCACTCCTGGCTGATCGTGGATTTTCCTGAAATGTCTCAGTTTCAAAAGAATTATCCGCTTCCGGTCGGTCGGCCGTTCTGCATCAGCGCCGATGCCATTTTCGCCAGATATCTCGGGATTCTTCAGGATGAGTTCCGAAGGGATGCGACGGATCTCTTTTTTCAGCAGAATCTTCTGCAGTTGTTTCTGTACGATCTTCACCGCTGGTGCAAGCTCAATTTCGTTTCGATTCCCGAAAGGCTTCTGGAGATGGAACGGTATTTATCGTCCCATCTCCAAGAAGAGCTTACGGCAGAGAGCATTGCCGCGCACTTCGGAATTACCGCTCCGCATTTCAGGTCGCTGTTCCGAAAGTACTTTCACTCCTCCCCGATGCAGTATCTGAACACGCTGCGACAGAACAAGGCGGCCCGGCTTCTGCGATTCTATCCCTATTCCTGCAAGGAAATTGCGGAGATGACGGGATTCCGTGATCCACTCTACTTTTCCCGGTGTTTTCGCCGTTTCTGGGGAACCTCTCCTTCTGAGTACCGGGAGAATTGCGATCAATCCGCGCGGTTGCGTTGCAAATAGCGGATCAGCATTTCTTTGCGCGGCGTCGTTTTGTGCCGTTTCATGTCGGTGGGGTCGGCGGAGTGCTCGGCGCTCCAGCCCGGCCATTCGCGGTAGGCGTGGTAAGTCCAGTCCCACAAGGCGTATGTCGACTTCAAACACCTCTGGCGGCTTTCCCAACGCGGCGTTTTCTGGATCACCCGTGCCAAGGACAATATGAAGTATGATGTTGTGGGACAGCACAGCGCACCCAAGCTCAATATTCTTCGAGATGTTGTCATCAGTCTGAACGGACAGCGCACTTCCGGCTGGTATCCTGAAACTCTGCGTCTGATCGAGGCAATCGTCGAAGTCGATGGAAAGCCCAAACACATGACCTTCATCACCGACAACTTCATTTGGGCGGC
>CASFTV010000089.1 GCA_949297765.1 uncultured bacterium
AGCTTGTCAGTTCTTTCATCGTCCAGCTGCTTGTTTTATTGAAACCATACAGCGGATTTTCCGTTTGTCAAGCTTCTGCGGGGAGAAAGCCCTCCCGGGCGGAAGGGCTTCGGATTGAGCGGAAACGGTTACTTCTTTACTGTATCGAAATGCGGCAGGGAGAGGAGCTCTTTCACCCGACCGTCATTCATGATTTCAAATTTTTCCAGACATGTGCCGTCCGGACGGAAGGACTGAACGGTCAGTTTCTCCGGGGTGACGTCGACTCGGAAGACCGAGGCGGCAAACGGGGTTTCCGCTTCGGGCCCGAGTCCGGCGACGACCGGGAACGGATAGTTCTTCCCGTCGCTCGGAGCCTTCGTCTGCGGCGGAACCAGTGCGGCGGCCTGCGTCGTGCCCGGAATCGTGCGGGTGTAGGCGTGCGTGTGTCCGGTGAGCATCAGGGCGACGGGGGCGTCGGACTTGCGGCCGCGGTAATACGGAGCGATCATGGAAGCGGTCATGCGCGTGATGCTTTCTTCAAATCCGCCGATGGAGAACGGGGCGGAATGCGCAATGACAATCCGGTGTTTTGCATTCTTCCATGCGGGAGAATCCATAACCTGTTTCACAAACGCCTGCTGTTTTGCAGCGAAGGCGGCGGGAAGCGTGTATTCCGCGCGTTCCGATTTCCAGTTCCCGAGCGCGTAGCTGTCAAGACGCAGAAACGCTGTGCTGCCGAACCGGAAAAAGCCGTAGGTTTTGCCCTCCGGAGTGCCGCAGCATTCGATGTAACGTTCTGTGTCGCCGAGAAACTCATGGTTGCCGCGGATCCAAATGAGCGGACGCGCGGAGCCTCCGTTTTCCGCATTCAGTTTCCAAACGGTGTTCAGCAGAGAATCTATGGAGAAACTGCTGCCGATGTCACCGCCGAGGAGAACGAAATCGCAGGTTTCCACGCCGCCGGCTTTCAGCAGAGCGGAGAAAATTTCATTCTGTTTTTCCGGAACGAACTGCAGATCGGCGGTGAAGAGAAAACTGAAGCGCTCTTTTTTCTCATCCGGAGCGGTGAAAGTGTAAATTTCACCTTTTCGCGGATAGACAAGGTTTTTCGGTTTCGCGGGATCCAGCATGACAATGCGGTATTCATACTGCGCGCCGGGTGTGAGGTTTTCGAGTTCGACGGTATGGAAACTGCGGCGCTGAATCAGCTCTTCCACGGCATCCCAGGCGGTCTGCCACGGTTCCGTGCCTTTCGTGCGGTATTCCACGCCCGCTCCGCAGTTGCCGAGAGAGGTGAAGCGGACCGTCATGCGCCCGGGACCGGGATTGTCGAGCCAGGGGCCTACCGCGATTTCCGGAACATCGGGAAGCCGGAACGGAACTTTGGCGCATGCGAAACTCCAGGTGTAGGAGCCGCGTCCGGTGTGGATTGCGAGCAGGTTTTCGCCCCGCTTCACGGGAATGAAGAACGGGTGGTTGGAGGGCTGGTAGGAGCTGTCGCCGTTGCCGTCCTTCATGGTGCTGGCGCAGAGCGTGCCGTTGACGTAAGCTTCAAAGTACCAGTCACAGCCGATTCCGATTTCCGCAATGCCGTCAGCGGGAGAGGTGATGGTGCAATAGAGCACAGCATGACTTTTCAGGTCTCCGGTTTTTCCCGCGACGGTGTCGAGGTCGATTTTGCTGTCTTTGAGACGGAACGTTTTGCCTTCCGCACGGGCGTTCTGCCAGCCCTCTTCGGGCATTCCTTCGCGGAACGTCCAGTCCTGCGCGAGGGTGACGGGCTGGAGCTTTTCCGCATTAAGAGCAAAGATTTCCGGCAAATGGTCATCCTGCCAGACCGCGAACACCGTTGCCGTAAGGAGCGAAAGCGCTCCGCAGAGAATTTTTTTCATTCGTATGCCTTTCCGTTTTTATTGAAAATCATAAGATAATCTAACATCAGTCAGACAAAAAGCAAATGGAGATGTCGTGAGACGGCAGCCGGATTCAGCGGTATTCCGGGATAGGGAGAAAACGGACATTTATGCGGGGGAGTCTCTGATTTGTGCAACTGGCATCTTCAGATAATATGTCATTAAAAAAGAAAAATCTCCATCCACATAGTATGAGGCACAGTACCGGTGTATATCTTTTAAAGGCAAAAAACGAT
>CASFTV010000090.1 GCA_949297765.1 uncultured bacterium
AAAGGGAGCATCGCGACCGATTATGCCGGATTGGGACTTGACTGCACAGGGGTTCCGGATATTCCATTCCCATTTTTTACATAAAGTGCAGAAGAACCGCTTTTTCTGTCCAGGCATTGTTTTTGAAATACAGCGTGACCGGCGATTTTTCCGCTCCGCCCTCCCGATGGATGTATGCGCCCTCCGTTCCATGCAGTTCCATCTGATAATACCAGCTCGCTTGAGGATAACTCGTTGTTGCACAAATGTTTACAATTGTTCCATCCGCGTATTTCCAGAGGGCGAGTCCGAGGTCCTCCATTTCGATGTCATGGGTTTGTGTCCAGGCGTCGCACCGGACCGCTTCCGGCATCCCGAAGAGGTAGAGCAGTTCATCCAGATGATGAATGGTCTGATTGCTCAGGACTCCGCCGTCCAGCGCCCGGGTGCCGCGCCAGCCGCCGTTTTCACGGAAATACTCCATCGTCCGATTGATCTTCAGTGTCACAGACGCGCTCAGCATCCGTCCGAAATATCCGTTTTCCGCCGCCGTCTTCAGCGACTGCACCGAAGGACGCAGTCTCCGGCAGTGATCCATCCCGAGAAGAAGATTCTTCTCCTTCGCGGAGGCGATCATTTCATCGCACCGTTCCAGACTCATTTCCATCGGCTTGGTCAGGAGAACATGCTTCCCCGCTTCCAGTGCCCGGAGCGCCAGTTCCGCATGGCGTCCGGTCTCATTCATCACCATAATCGCTTCGATCTCCGGATTCTTCAGAAGATCGTCAAATTCCCGGGTGGTGGGAACCTGGAGCGCTTCCGAGGTCCGTTTGCAGCGGTCCTCCCGCAGATCGCAGACCTGGATCAGACGGATTCCGGGGGTTTGAGTCATTTCCGTTGCCCGGTTGTGTCCCATTCCCAGTCCGACAACGCCGAACCGGACCGGATGATCTGCATATTCGCGTGTCACTTTTGCCGCATTCAGGGAACAGCTCTCCTGCTGGGCGCCCGCCGCTGCGGAAGGCCATGCCTTCCGGACCACTTCCAGAACCTGCGCACACGCTTCCGCATTTGTCAGGTCCGGATTGAAGTTGTGGGTCTCCAGACTGACCGGACCGTTGAACCCCTTCTCCTCCAGGTCCTTGAAGATCTTCTCATAGGGGATCGGATCGAACTGCCCGGCAAACCAGATGGTTCCCGTCGATTTCACATGGACGCAGTTGGTCCGCTCCGCCATCTTTTTCAGATAGGAGTCCAGATCTTTCTCCCGTTCCGCCTTGTCGTGCATCCAGCTGTTTTTCGGATCCCATGCGAAGCCCCATCCGGGAATGTCCAGCGCGTCGATCATCCGGAAGCATTCCTCTTTTGTGCAGCCGCAGTTTTCAAAAGCGAAAATCAATCCCGCCTTCTTTGCTTTTTCCGCAAACGGGAGAAACAGCTCCATCACCCGGGCAAGAACATCCGGACGGACCGCAAGTTCACCGATCCCTTCCTTCTCCTGGCCGTTCGGCGGCTGCCAGAAGAAAAACGACCGGACCAGACGGCAGTCGAGAATCTCCGATGCACGGATGATCCGGTCCAGCTTTTCCATCTCCTCCGCCAGACGCTCCTTTCCCGGAAGATGCACCTTCCCGAGTGACGACTGCAGGCAGGTTACCTTCAACCCGTTGGCGTCCAACAGTTTCTTCACGTCCTCCAGCTGTTCATCGGTCAGTTTCTCCAGCGGTCTCTGAAAAATCAGGCTCCGCAGGTCCACGTTCTTCAGTCCCCAGTTCCGGATCAGCGGAATCGCCTTTTCAAGATCAAGACCCGTTTCATCTGTAAAGATCGAAAGTTCCATAAAAGCTCTCTTCTCCTTTTAAATTGATTTTTTGTTTTTAAAATTGATTTTTATTCTTTAAACAATTATACCTGAAAATCCTTTTTTGTGGTTCTTCTGCACTTTATGTAAAAAATGGGAATGGAATATCCGGAACCCCTGTGCAGTCAAGTCCCAATCCGGCATAATCGGTCGCGATGCTCCCTT
>CASFTV010000091.1 GCA_949297765.1 uncultured bacterium
AGCGTTCCGACTCGAGAAGCTGAACGGCGGTTCCGGAAACGACCAGGACGATTTCGATGCAGCTGTGACCGTGTTCGTCAACATTGCTTCGCAGGATATGGTGGGTCATATCGAACAGGATGTCGTCCACCCGGTCTCGGGGCGTGTAAACGGGCATTTTGCGTCTCCTTGTCGAAAAGATTCATTTTGGTGATAAAATACTATTATTTGGTGATTTTTTCAAGGATTTCTTTCTGAAAATCATGTATAATGAAAGAAAGAAAGAAACAGCTGGAAAGAGGGAAGAGATGATGAACGATCTTCGAACGCTGAGCGGGACCTGGTGCCGGGTGCCCGGAGGGAAAGCGGATTATTCGTTGTTCCGAAGGAGATTTTATCGGGAAACGCCGTCGCGTCTGCGTCTGCTGGTCAGTGCGGACAGCCGCTACAATCTGTATCTCGACGGGGAATTTCTCGGCCGGGGGCCGGTCCGCGGCGATCTGGAACACTACCGGTATGAACTCCATGAACTTGCGGTCGGCGCGCCGAGGTCCTTTTCTGGAGCGACGGAGTGCAGATGCCGTGGAGTGAAATTCATTTTTCTCCTGCTTTTCTTCTGCTCGGAGAGTGCGGAGAAGAGAATCTTTCAACCGGAGAAAAGTGGGTCTGCCGCAGTGACCCCTTCCGACGGACCCTTTCGTGGAAGGAGGCCTGGGACCGCGAAACCCCGACCCCGATTCCACCGATGGAGAAGTATCTCGGCGGAAATGAATGTGTGAACTGGAAAGAGCTCTTCTTTGATGATTCCACGTGGGAAACGCCGGAAATTGTCGGTTTTCCCTGTTTTTCCGCGCTCTGCAAAACGGATCCGCCGAGCCGATGGAAGCTGCAGGAAAGCACGATTCCGCCGATGGAATCCATTCCGATTCGGATTGCCTCGATTCTGGAAAGGAATCCGGCGGGAACAGTTCATCTCACTTCGGAAGGGAATCTGAAAGGAGAAATTCCGGCCGGGACGCATACTCTTCTTCTGGATCTCGGGCGTTATTATACGCACCTGCCCCGTTTTCGTGCGACAGGAGGCTCGGGGAGCTGCCGCATGGCGTATGCGGAGGCGCTGTTTGTCGCGGGGAGAAAAAGCGGGGATCGCGGACCCGTTTCGGAGGGAGAAATCGGCAGAAACGGCTATGGGGACCGGATCTGTTTTTTCGGAGGGAAGAGCGAATTTCAACCGTTCTGGTACCGGTCGGGGCGCTATGTGGAACTGCAGTTCGAACTGACGGAGAAAGTGGAAATCGAACTTTCGTTTGAATTTCTTGCCTATCCGCTGAAACGGCGGGCGGAGTTTCATTCGCCGGAGGATCCGGCGCTGGAGAGGATTTTTGAGACGGCGTGGCATACGGCGCGCTGCTGTGCGCACGAGCACTACGAGGACTGTCCGTACTGGGAGCAGATGCAGTACGCGGGAGACACGCGGATCCAGGCGCTGATTTCGTATATCGGCAGTGGCGACGGGCGACTCGGACGGCAGGCGATCCGTCAGTTTGATGAATCGCGGATCGCGTCGGGTCTGACGATGTCACGCTATCCTGCGAATTTCCGTCAGCAGATTCCCGGCTTCAGTCTGTTCTGGATTCAGATGATCGGCGATTACGTGGAGTTTTTCCAGGATCCGGAGGTTGTCCGGGCGCACTGGGATGGGATTCGGGATGTTCTGAATTTTTTTGAGAGGCACCGGCAGGAATCGGGCTTGATCGGCCCGGTAGAGGGATGGAATGTCAGCGACTGGGTTTCCGGCTGGCCGGGAGGACGGAGCAGCCGGGGGGAAGAGCTGCCGGAAACGCTTCTGAATCTGCTTTATGCGGAGAGCTGCCGCCTTGCCGGGGAGTTTTCGGGAGCGGCGGGGGAAGATGAATCGGAGTATATTCAGCGTCGGTCGCGAGTTCTGTCTGCGGTGAACCGGCACTGTTATTCGGAGGAGACGGGACTTTATACGGATGTGCCCGGCCGCCCCTGGTACAGCCAGCATGTGAATACATGGGCGGTTCTTTCGGGAGCGGCGGAGGGGAGGAAGGCGGAGGATCTGGCGGATGCGGTGATGAGGGATCCGCGTCTTTCGAGC
>CASFTV010000092.1 GCA_949297765.1 uncultured bacterium
GGCCGTGTCCCCCTCTGGGAAAGGAGGTGTATTTTGCGTTCAACGACGGCATGACTCCGGAAAACAGCTGTCAATGTTCCGTATGCCGGCGGCAGTACACCCCCGCGCTTCCGTTTGAAAAACAGGCCTCCGGGTGGGCATTTCGCTTTGTCGCACGTTATGCGGAAGCGATCCGGGCAATCTGGCCGGATCGCCGTCTGGCAACTTTGGCCTACCAGCATTATCAGGCTCCTCCGGAGGGAATGCGGATTCCCGATAATGTCGACGTTACCTACGTCACAAAAATTGTACACTACGCTTCAGACCCGGATCTCTTCAACCAGGAGCTGGAAAAGGTGCATGCGTGGTCAAAGTTGCTGAACAACAAAACAGAGCGTTTCGGAATTTATGTACCCCAATATTTTCAAACGCTGGCTGTTGGCAACAAGGGACGTAACTGACAGCTGTTTCATCAACGGCTTGAATTCCCGCCTGAACCGGTCGGGTGAAGAGGGGCGTTTGAACGCATTTTCCACCTATCCGATGGTCTGGCTGCAAAGCCGTCTCTTATGGAATCCGGAATACAGCGTTGATGAACTGTTGGGGGATTACATCAGGAACTCTTTCGGGCCGGCGGCGGATACGATGCGCAGATTCCACGATCTGATCATCTCCCGCTGGGAAGGAATTCCCTGGTCGCCCGAAACAATGGATGAGATCGCTTTCATTCATTGTGTCCGCTACGATGAAGACCGAGTGCGGGAATTAAAACTTCTGCTCAATCAGGCGGCTGCTCAATGTGAGCCCGGCTCTCCGGAACATCGGAGGATTGTTTTCTGGAGAGACCGGATCTACTCCCGTTTTTTTCAGGAATCCGCGCGCTTCCATCAATATGCCGATCAGATTCCGGAATATTACTGCAGAAGTATTTCAGAGGAGCCGGAGGAGTCCGACTGGAAGGAGCAGCCCGTGGTATCCCTGGTGGAACGTCAATGGGGAGGTCCCCCCGAAAAGACAGCGACCGTGCAGATGCTCCGCCGCGGCAGTGAGCTGCTTTTCCGGCTGGAAATGCCGAATGCGTCCCCGGAAGATGAATTCCGCATATTTACGGCCGGAGATTCAGATGCCGTACAGAAAAATTACGCGCCCAATGTCAATAAACGATGGACATTCTGGCAGGAGTACCGCGTGCGGAATGAACGTGACGATGGAACATTCCTTGCCATATTCCGTCTTCCGCTTTCCGGGCGGGAAAAATTGCGTCTGCAAATTATGCGCTACGGCGGAGTCTGGAACCGTTTCGACCTCTGGAGCCCGACGCTGCGCCCGATCCGGATTTCCCGGTCAAACGGTTTGGACGGGTGATCTTTGACAGAGGAGAGGAGTAAAACATGCCGGCAACAGCCCAGCATCGCAAGATGACTGCAAATGCCTTGAAACTGGTCCCGGAAATACCCGGTCCGCGCGATCTGCTGGCGGAGGAATTCTGTCTTTATCCGGACCAGGCATTCAATGCTCCGGAAGAGTTCGCACGGTATTGCCGTCTTCCCTCCGGAGAATGGTTCCATTATCTGCCGGATGTGTCTTATGCCGAACTGTACCGCTACCATACCGTCCATACCGTCGATTGCGCCGGACACATCCGCCGCGCCCGTGCTTTCCGGAACGGGAATTATGACTTTGCGCTTCCCGGATTTCTTCATCTTCTGCGGCAGAGTGCGACTCAGCTTGGCGACGGCAAAGAGGAGGAGGCGATGAAATACCTCGGAGTTCTGCTGCATGTCCTGCAGGACGCCTGTTTTGGCATTCATGCGCTGGAGGGCCCCGGAGGGAGTGATCTGTTTTTCTTTGACCGTCTGAGAATCGGTGATTTTTCTCCGGCGGAAGTTCTGGCCCGGCTGGATTGTTCGGACTTTCCGTTTTTTTCAGCTGCGCCCCGTATGCTCGGCACCAGCGTCCCGGAAGCGGCTCTGCGGCTCTATGCCCATTACTGCCGAACGGCGCGCGCGGCCCGCAGGAGCTGTATGGAGATTCTGCTTGCGCACTGGAACGGGAAAAGTGAAAATACGGCCTCCTGTTTATCCATGTACCGAAACGCCGTCCAGCTTTGTGCGGATGTTCTGAAAACGGTGTCGGAACTGGCAACGGGAAAAACAGAAGCTTCTCCGTATATACCTCTGGCTGAACTTGAACCATACGAGTTCCCGGTCGGAGGGTATGGCGCGTATCGTTTCCGTACGCTGGAAACTGACTGTTATTATACCCCCGACGGTCAAAAACAGCAGCTGACCTTTCCGGAAGCAGTTTTTCACTCCGGACTTTCATTCGGGTTGTCTGCTGAACAGAACCTGCTCTACCATTTGCCGGAAAAAACGTTTGACCGTTTTTCAGGGACACTTCTTCTTTCCGGCGAAAAAGATGCAAGCGTGCATTGCAGGCTCGTCAATCGGGGAACTGCAGTCCGGGAATTTG